>JBLMZS010000013.1:0-415295 GCA_050258935.1 Bacteroidota bacterium | reverse complement strand
GATTTTTGTTTTTTGCGCAAGAACAAATAGAAAAATCTTTGCGGAAAATCTTCATCAGGCTAGAAAATTTTCTGTTGATCTATATAGCCTTATTTGAGCAGTTCCTGGCGGTCGAACCATTCTCTATCTGTATTGTGCTGTGCCCTATACCGAACTTATTATGCAGATCCCTGCAGATCATGGAAGTTACATTATCATCTACCTTTGCATCTGAATTGACTATGTGCACCGTCAAAGCGGTCTCTGTCGTACTCATCGCCCAGACATGCAGATCGTGCACTTCCTTTACTCCCGGCAGTGCCGTCAGGTATTCCTTTACCTGTGCCACATCAATACCCTCCGGCACGGCATCGAGCGCCAGATTAAGCGAATCTTTCAGCAGCTCCCACGTACCGGCAATTATCACTACAGATATCAGTATGCTCAGAACCGGATCGATCCAGTACCACCCGGTCTGCATAATCACTACCGCGCCTATTACCACTCCGGCCGACACAGCAGCATCGGCCGCCATATGCAGAAATGCTCCGCGTATGTTCATATCCTTCTTGCTGTCGCGGTGGAAAAGCCATGCGGTGAGCGCGTTGATTACTATACCTGCCGAAGCAACCCACACTATCACTGTCCCTTCTGTCGGGGCAGGACTTCCCAGTCTTTTTATGGCTTCAATTCCTATCGCTCCGACTGCAATCAGCAGAATTATTGCGTTAAACAGCGCCGCAAGTATGGATGACTTCCTGAACCCGTAGGTCCTGTTCAGCGTGGGTGTCTTTTTGACGAGATAACTGGCACCCCAGGCAATAAGCAGTCCGAATACATCGCTAAGATTGTGTCCGGCATCGGCAATGAGCGCCAGTGAATTGATAATTATTCCGTATACTGCTTCCAGAACTATAAATAATGTGTTGAGCAGTATTCCAAAGACGAAAATCTTGCTGTAATCACTGGAACTTTCGCCGTGGGAATGACCCGCGTGAGAATGTTCGTGCATCTGGAATTCCTTTGTGAAATATTTTGTCTGAATTAACAAATACCGATCTTATTGCTTAAAACCTGTCCCTGCACACTTTCAGCGTGCGTTTGCGGGTGGGTGATCCTGTGACGCAGGGCTGAAGCCCTGCGCTGATATATATTTGCCCCTTCGGGGCAAAGCTGCAATAAAAATCACATATAATTAAAATCTGTTAGATCAACACTAAAAAGATATATTATAAACCAATAGACTCATAAAAGATATGACACGATTTCTGATGTCCGTATCTTCAGTCCGGATACGGACTGACACATGTCAGCATAGGGTGTCAGCTCTATGACAAGATAACCACCGCACCTTTGTTCTTAAAATTGTGCAAGGTGCGTTAATTAAACAAATAAAGGCTGAAATAAGTTTACCGGGGGGAACACCGGCCAGCTGTATTTGTAGAAATGAAGATAATATTTTAAATTAACATTTTAAATCAATTTATAATCAGAATCATTAAGAACTGAAGGAACAAATAGTAGAATATGTCTGTAAGAAAAATACTCGAATGTCCTGCAGAGGAAAAATTATTGCGTGAAAAATCTTCTGCTGTGGAAAATATAGATAAAGAAACACAAAAGATCATACGGGATCTGAACGATACTCTGAAAGATAACGGCGGCGGAGCCGGAATCGCGGCGCCTCAGATAGGAGTCCATAAGCGGATTGTAATAGTAAGATTCGGACAGGATGAGAAAAATATGCAGCCGCCTCTGGCACTGATAAATCCGGTCATCGTTTCCGAAGGACCGTATGTTAAAGGATTCGACGGCTGCCTCAGCAATCCCGGCATACTGACGTGGGATACACTCAGACCGCAGACTCTCACATTCAGAGCTCTCGGGCAGGACGGCCATGAGCTTGAGATGACAGTCTCCGGTATCGACAGCCGTCTGGTGCATCATGAGATCGACCACCTGGAAGGAATATTGTTCCTGGACCGGCTCAGGCCGGGCGGAAAGGTCTATCAGGCTGTTGTGGATGAAAACGGAGAGGAAGAATTTGTAAAAATACCGGTCCCCGAAGGTGCGGGATCACTGGCTTCAAAATAAATCAATGGGGTAAAAATGAAAAAACTGCTTTTCGCAGCGCTAATACTGCTCGCAATTCAGGTGCAGGCACAGGATAGTAAACGTTTCATAAATGTACTGGGCACAGCCCAGAATTCCATTCAGGCAGATCAGGCAGATATTTCACTGCAGGTGAAAACTATCGAACAGTCTTCTGCTGCAAGCAAGAAACAGATGGATGCAGCACTTAAACAGGCGGTGGATATCCTAAAGAAGAACGGGATCGAGGACAAATATATCTCCGTCAGTCCTGTTCTGTTCGGCAAGAACTATGAATACAATGAAAAGGGAAGACAGCAGACCGGTTTCTATTCGATGGTTACTGTAAATGTGCTGCTGAAGGACCTTGCGCGCTATTATGACCTTATGAACCAGCTTTCTGTGATACAGCCGCTGGAGATTGTATCTGCAAATTATTCACTGTCGAATATAGCTGTACATAACCGCACCGTATATGAAAAAGCACTGGCCGCTGCCCGCGAAAAGGCTGAGTATATGGCAAAGGCAATGGGTGTTGAGCTGGGACAGGTTTTGGAGATCGACGAAAGCATGCCGGCATTTCCGCAGTATTCATTTACCGCGAATGTACAGTCGCGTGCCGAATCGCCCGACCCGGCGTTTTCAGGAAAGGTAATGATAGAAAAGACGCTGCGCGTAAGATACGAACTTGCCAAATAATTTTTCGGGCAGCCGGTATGAGACAATACCGGCTGCACAAATTAACATTTCAATCGGGTACGCCATTCATGAGCTTTCTGATGCGATCGGATACTTTAGTTTCGGTATTTGTTATTTAGTACATAAAATGATAAGATCGGCCGATGACTGTGCGTCATAAGGCGTACGGTCAAAACTGCCGAATGCTTCGGTATTTGCAAAGCCTGCATCTTTAAGCATAACCTTCAGTGTATCCAGTCTGTGTGCATAAACCGGTGTAGAGATCAGTTCCCGCTGTGCGGGATTATCCTTAGAGAACCGCAGTATATTGAACATCACTTCCTCAGCATTAAAATCATAGAACCGTACAGTCCACGAGTCCTGAGTTTCCTTTATGTTTATTATCCTTTCGCCGCCCGATATAATCCTTTCGTAGTTCAGTATCTGCAGCAGGAATATTCCTTCGGAGTGCAGCATTTTGTATATGTTCGAAAGTGCCGCTCTGAGCTGCTGCTCTGAAAGATTAGCGAGTGTATTGCCGAGTGAAATGCACAAATCTGCCGAATCCGAAAATCTGTCCGGAATTTTATCCAGCGAGTAGTTATGAAAAACTATTTCCGAGGCATATTTCGAGGCATTGGCTGATGCTGTCTGGAGCATATGTTCCGACGCATCAAATGCGGTAACTGCAAGACCCAGCTGTGTGAGTGCAACCGAGTCGACGCCGGTACCGCAGCCCAGGTCGGCTGCTTCACTCCGGCCTTCGGTAAACGGCTTAAGTGATGTGATACGGTTCCGGAGAAGATTTTCGAAGCTGACCATCTCATCGTAGAACTTTGCTGCCTTGTCATAGAAACCTGTGTTTTCCATATATCTGCTGTGTTTGTTGCTGTATAACATTAAATATATAAAAATGCTGCGAAAGGCAATATATGCCGGTCTTTGAATTACAACATTTCAACTACAGCATTTATTTCATCTTTTGTGTTATAAAAATGGGGTGAAAACCGGAGTACACCCTCGCGCAGTGCGGCTACTATATTGTTTTTCATCAGGCGTTCAAATATCTGTTCTGCATCATTTGGCCGGCAGCTTACTATGCCGGAAAGGTGTTCCCTCGGCACGCCCTGCATAATCGGATTCAGACCTTTTTCGGAAAGCAGTGAAATGAAATATTCAGTGTTGTCGAGTATTATTTTTTCTTTTTCTATGTTATCAAATTCAGCAAAGAATTTCAGTGAGGCATTCAGTCCGAAAACTCCTGCAACAGGCATTGTTCCGTTCTGAAAGCGGGCTGCTCCTTTCTTGAATACCAGTTTATAGTCCAGCAGGTTCCAGTCGTCATCAACCGACAGCCATCCGGCATAGCGGGGGTGTATCATATCCTGGAGTTCTTCGGTTAAGTAGAAAAATGAAAGTCCCTCCAATCCCATCATCCATTTATGGCAGCCGCAGGCGAGGTAGTCGATGCTGCACTCCTTCACGTCGGTAAGCAGTGCTCCGGAAGCCTGTATATCGTCTACGCAGAATATAACGTCCCTGCTTTTGCACAGTTCGCCGATCTTCTTAAGATCAGAACGGTAACCCGACAGAAACTGGACGTGGCTTATAGACAGCAGCCTTGTTTTTTCGGTTATCGCAGATTCAATTGATTCGAAAGGTATTGTACCGTCGACAGACTTTACAAAATCTATTTCCACTCCCTGCTGCTTCAGGTTCATAAACGGATATACGTTCGTAGGGAACTCGATATCGTTCAAAAGTATCCTGTCGCCGGCTTTCCAGGTAAGTCCCTGAGCGAGTATATTAAGCGCGTTGGATGTATTGTCTGAAAAGGCGATTCTGTCAGCCGGTGCATTTATAAGTGTTGCGAGTCTGCTGCGCGTATCTACAAATACTCTCTGGAATGAAGGGAAGTTTTCCACTTCCGATTCGCTTCTTTCGTAGAGGTAGCGCTGTACCGACTCGACTACCGGTGTAGAAAGCGGGCTCATAGCCGCATGGTTAAAGTATATTTTAGATGTCCTTAGATAAGGAAAGTAATTTCTGGCATCTGAAAAATTCATCAAAAGCTCCTGGTGATCAAAATGAAAATATTACGAATACAAATTATAAATAATAAGCGAATAATAAAATAAAGTACATGAAAGGAGGTAATGCACGCGGCAGAAAGAGAAAAATAAGTGCACTAAACTAAAAAAGTAAGTGAAAGTTGAAAATTATCCGAAAAAATTATACCTTTAAAGCCAATCGCCTTAAATAGTAAAGAAAAATGCCATTATTGTGTTAATAATTAAGGCGGTGCGAATTGAAATTATAAATTCTGGATATATTATGAATAGCAAAACTTTTTTACCGGAAAAGCAGGGATTGTATGATCCGCGTTTCGAACATGACAGCTGCGGTGTTGGTTTTATTGCCAATACCGGTGCTAATCGGTCGCACAGAATAATTGCCGATGGTTTGAATATACTGAAGAACCTCACTCACCGTGGTGCCGCAGGATGCGATCCTGAAACCGGTGATGGAGCAGGAATAATGATTCAGGTGCCGGACCGGTTCTTAAGGAAAAAATGCGAGCGTCTGCAGATTGATCTGCCGGAAAAGGGGAATTACGGTGTGGGACTTGTATTTCTGCCGACCATATCCCTCGAACGAAACCTGATAGAACGCTGGTTTGAGAAAGTAATACTGGAAGAGGGTCAGAAGTTTCTGGGGTGGCGGCATGTGCCTGTCGACAGCAGCCAGATCGGTAAAATTGCCAGGTCGGTGGAACCCGAGATAAAGCAGCTGTTTATCGGCCGGGGAAGCAATACAACTCCGGAGGAATTTGAGCGGCGTCTGTATATCATCAGAAAGCAGATATGGAAAAAGATCAACTCCTCAGACCTGTATCAGAAAAATTATTTTTATATCTGCGGACTTTCAACGCGTACGCTTGTCTATAAAGGGCAGCTGCTTTCAGAGCAGCTGGACAGATATTTCCCGGACCTTTCGGATACCGACATGGAGTCTGCGCTGGCAATGGTGCATTCGCGCTACAGTACGAATACGTTTCCTACCTGGGCGCTTGCACATCCGTACAGAATGCTGGCTCATAACGGCGAGATAAACGCACTGCGCGGAAATATCAACTGGATGCGTGCCCGGGAAGCCGGCATGAAGAGCAGTCTCTATGGGGATGAATTTGAGAAAGTACTGGAAGTCATTGCACCGAACAAAAGTGATTCGGCCACGTTTGACAATGTGCTTGAGATGCTGGTAATGAGCGGACGGTCGCTGCCGCATGCGATGATGATGATGATTCCCGAGGCCTGGAACAATAACAGCGGCATGAGTGAAACTAAGAAAGCATTTTATAAATACCATGCATGCATGATGGAGCCGTGGGACGGTCCTGCGTCCATGGTGTTTACAGACGGCCGTTATATAGGAGCCATGCTCGACAGAAACGGACTCAGGCCCTCGCGCTACTGGATTACAAGTGATAACGATGTTATCGTTGCCTCAGAAACCGGTGTGCTGGATATTGATACTGAGAAGATTGTCTCGAAGGGTTTGCTTTCGCCAGGCAGAATGCTGCTGATCGATCTTGAGGAAAAAAGAATTGTCGATGATGACGAACTGAAAGAAAAGTACGCTGGACGTAAACCATATGCTCAGTGGCTGAAGGAGAATCTCATAGAACTGGATGATATATCGGTGCGTGCAAAGGATATTCAGGTCAGAAAAAATCTGCTGGAAGAAAGGAAACGCATTTTCGGCTATACAGAAGAGGATATAAAATATCACATAATGCCCATGGCGCTGAACGCATCTGAAGAGGTAGGCTCTATGGGAAATGATGCTCCGCCTGCAGTCCTGAGCAGCAAACCGCAGATACTGTTCAATTATTTCCACCAGTTGTTTGCACAGGTAACAAATCCTCCAATCGATCCGATACGCGAGGAAATGGTAATGTCGTCAGATCTGTATCTGGGTCCTGAAGGAAATCTGCTTACGGAAGAGCCCGAAAACTGCCGCCGCCTGAGACTTCCCAATCCGGTCATAAGCAATATGGATATGGAAAAGATCAGGAGTCTCAGTGAGCCCGGATTCCGGGTAAAAACACTGGATGCGACTTTCCGAAAATCAGATGGAAGAAAAGGTATGGAGAAGGCGCTGATACGGTTATTCAAGGAGGCCGACATTGCATTGGACGACGGTTATTCAATACTTGTAATTTCAGATAAGAATACTAACCGCGACAGGGCGCCCATTCCGTCACTTCTGGCGTGTTCCGGCCTGAGCAATCATCTGCTGCGCGAAGCGACGCGGACCAAAGCAGGTATAGTTGTTGAAACAGCCGAGGCAAGAGAAATGCACCATTATGCATTGCTTATAGGATTCGGTGCTGAAGCGGTCAACCCGTACATGGTCTTTGATATTATAAGGGCAGAGGTCCAGCAGGATGCTTCCAATGACAGAACGGAAACGGAGCATAATTATATCAAAGCAGTAAAGAAGGGATTATATAAAATAATTTCAAAGATGGGAATATCCACACTGCAGTCTTATTGCGGAGCACAGATATTTGAGGCTGTGGGTCTGAGCGAAAAAATCATTGAGAAATATTTTACTTCAACGGTATCGCGTATCGGCGGTATCGGGACAGAGGAAATTGCAGATGACGTACTGGACAGGCATCGTTCGGCATTTGAGTTCACGGGAAAACGTGACTACAGACTTAAAGCTGCCGGAGCCTATCAGTGGCGCGTTGATGGAGAACATCATCAGTGGAATCCTGAAACCATTTCACTGCTTCAGCAATCAGTGCGGGAGAAAGATTACGGTATATTTAAAAAATATTCGGCATTGATAAATAGTACGGCCAACAATAATGCGGCAATAAGAAATCTCATGAGATTTAAAAAACGCGAAAGCATTTCCATTGATGAAGTAGAACCGGCTGAGAACATAATGAAACGGTTTGCCACAGGTGCGATGAGCTACGGATCGCTGTCAAAAGAAGCGCACGAAACACTCGCTGCCGCGATGAACAGTATAGGAGGCTATTCAAATACGGGTGAGGGCGGCGAAAATCCTGAAAGGTATAAAGCAAGTGCGTCGGGTGTTTCACTGCGCAGCAGGATCAAGCAGGTTGCTCCCGGCCGCTTCGGCGTTTCGATTGAGTATCTTGTCAATGCTGATCAGATACAGATCAAGATGGCACAGGGCGCCAAACCGGGAGAGGGTGGTCAGCTTCCGGGACACAAGGTAAGTCCTGAAATAGCAGCAACGCGCCATACCATACCGGGTGTTACTCTGATATCGCCTCCTCCGCATCATGATATATATTCCATTGAGGATCTCTCGCAGCTGATAAGGGATCTGAAGTGCGCCAATAAGGATGCAGATATAAGCGTTAAACTGGTGTCTGAAGCGGGTGTGGGCACAATTGCTGCCGGTGTAGCTAAGGCTAAAGCTGATCATATCCTTATCAGCGGATATGAGGGCGGTACAGGCGCTTCACCGCTGACTTCAATAAAGCATACCGGTTTGCCGCTGGAACTTGGAATTGCCGAGACTCAGCAGGTGCTTCTGCTGAATGACCTGCGCGGAAGAGTGAGGCTGCAGGCAGACGGTCAGCTGAAGACCGGCAGGGACGTAGTCATTGCCGGAATGCTGGGTGCAGATGAATTCGGATTTGCCACGTCTGCACTTATCACTATGGGGTGCGTCATGCAGAGGAAGTGTCATCAGAACAGCTGCTCAATGGGTGTGGCGACTCAGGATGCCGAACTGAGAAAAAGATTTGCAGGCAGACCGGAGCACGTTGTGAATTTCTTCAGTTTCATAGCTGAGGAAGTCCGGGAAATAATGGCCGCTCTCGGTATCAGAAAATTTGATGAACTGATCGGGCGTTCTGACCTTCTGGAGGTTGATGACAGTGCGGAGATAGTAAAGAAAAGAAAAATCGATCTGATGAATATATTGTACAAAATTGATGTGCCGAAAGGAACACCAATACACCATGCCGGAAAACAGAAACACGACCTGGAAAACCATATAGACAAAAAGATCATCAGTGCTTGCAGCTCAGCAATAGATAAAAAAAATCCCGTTGCCTTCAGTGCACTGATACAGAATACAGACCTTACAGTGGGCACGATGCTGAGTTCGGAAATCGCACGCAGGTATGGCCTTGAGGGATTGCCGGAGGACACTATCAGTCTGAGCTTCAAGGGATCTGCAGGACAGAGTTTCTGCGCTTTTTTGTCTAAAGGTGTAACCGCCAGACTGGAAGGTGATGCAAATGACTATGTAGGTAAAGGATTGTCGGGCGGCAGGATAATCATATTCCCTCCGAAAAAATTCAGGGGCGAAGCATCAGAAAATATAATTGCGGGAAATGCCGTATTGTACGGAGCTATAAAAGGTGAGGCATATTTGAGCGGACGGGCAGGTGTAAGATTTGCGGTGCGCAACAGCGGAGCTGCTGCTGTGGTCGAGGGGGTTGGAGATCATGGATGTGAATATATGACAGGCGGTACAGTGGTAGTGCTTGGCAGTACAGGGCGCAACTTTGCCGCTGGAATGAGCGGCGGAACGGCATACGTGCTTGATACTGACGGAACACTGGAATCCAGATATAACTCAGCAAGCGTACTGCTGGAGAGATTAGCTAATGACGAAGATGCAGAAAAACTGATCGCTCTTATATCGAATCACTATAAATATACCTGCAGCAAAAGAGCCGGAGCTATACTGGATAATGCTGCATCAGTGCGTGATATGTTTGTCAAAGTCATTCCAAAATAATTGAATGTTGAATTGAGGTTTAATATGGGTGAGACTAAAGGATTTCTGAAATACAGCAGGCAGAACACAAGACTGCAGCCGGTTGAGAAGAGAATAAAAAATTATAATGAATTTGTAATCAGGCAGAATGATGAAACCCTGAGTTTGCAGGGCGCGAGGTGCATGGATTGCGGAACCCCGTTCTGCCATTCTTCATGTCCGGTCTATAACCTTATCCCCGACTGGAATGATCTTGTATACAGAGGAAAGTGGAAGGAAGCTGCGGCACGACTGCTGATGACGAACAATTTCCCGGAATTCACAGGACGGGTTTGTCCGGCACTCTGCGAGAATTCCTGCGTGCTGGCAATCAACGATGATGCGGTGGCGATAAAGAATATTGAGCTTGCTATAATTGAAAAAGCATTTGCAAAGAAATGGATAAAGCCTTCACCGCCTAAAACGCGGAGCGGAAAGAATGTTGCCGTTATAGGATCAGGGCCTGCAGGCCTGGCGTGTGCCGATCAGCTTAACAAGTCGGGCCATACAGTAACGGTATTTGAAAAAAGTGACCGGCCGGGCGGACTGCTTTCACTGGGCATTCCCGATTTCAAGATGGAAAAACGCATAGTGGCAAGAAGAATAAAACTAATGCAGGCAGAAGGAGTTGTATTCAGAACCGGCTGCACCGCAGGAGTTGATATCAGTGCAGAACAGCTGAGGGATGAATTTCATGCGGTCGTGCTGTGCACCGGAGCTTCCAGAGCAAGGGACATAAATGTGCCGGGCAGACATCTGAGGGGAATACATTTTGCACTGGATTTTCTTACACAGCAGAATATCATTAACTCAGGCGGCAATATAGGAGAAGCTGAAAGAATCAGTGCCCAGGGTAAGCACGTTATAGTATTGGGAGGCGGGGATACCGGTTCAGACTGTATAGGCACAGCCATCAGGCAGGGTGCCAGATCGGTGAAAAATTTCGAACTTCTGCCCGCTCCGCCGCACTCGCGCAGCAGCAGTAATCCCTGGCCGCAGTGGGCTAAAGTCGAGAGAATTTCAACTTCGCACATTGAAGGCTGCAGCCGCGAATATTCGGTGATGACAAAAGGATTTGAAGGATCGGATAATTGTATCAATAAGCTGAATGCAGTGCGCCTGGAATTTGAGGACGGTAAAATGGCAGAAGCTGCCGGATCGGAATTTTCGGTAGAGACTAACATGGTAATACTTGCACTTGGATTTACCGGTACAGAAAAGGCCGGCATATTTCAACAGCTGGATGTTGAATTTGACGAACGCGGTAACGTGAAAACCGGCGTGGATAAAATGACTAATGTGCCCGGTGTATTTGCTGCAGGAGATCTCAGGCGAGGCCAGTCACTGATAGTATGGGCAATACGAGAAGGACGAGATGCTGCCGATGCGGTAAACAATTATCTTTAAAAACAGCGAAACCCCGTTGAAGATTAAAAATATTTTTTGCATAGTGTTTTTAGAATTTTTCTGCAGGAGAAATAATGATACTTAAAACCGCTACGGCGCTGATCACTCCTTTTGACGATGACAAAAGTATTGATTATAAGTCACTCAAAAAACTTATAAAATTTCAGAAAGATGCCGGAGTTGATACTATCATTGTTCTGGGTACTACGGGCGAAGCGGCGACCATAAATGATGACGAGCGCGAGGCCATTCTGGACTTTGTAACCAATGAGAACGCCGGACGCGCAAAAATAGTAGTCGGAACCGGAACAAATGATACTATGCATGTAGTGAAGTTCAATACCATGGCGGAAAAATATAAAGCAGACGGTGTGCTGATAGTCAATCCTTATTACAACAAGGGTACACAGAAAAGCATCATTGAACACTACAAATACATATCGGAAAGAACTCCTCTTGATATTCTGCTGTATAACGTACCATCGCGGACCGGTATGAATATGCTGCCCGAGACCGTATTTGAGATAGCTGCACAATGTACAAATGTGAAAGGTATTAAGGAGGCAGGTGGTGATATATCTCAGATTGCAAGACTTTGTGCGGGAAAGCCGGATAATTTTGACGTGATATCGGGCAACGACGACCATGTCATTCCAATTATGGCTCTCGGAGGATGCGGAGTGATATCAACATTTTCGAATGTATTACCCGCCGTTATGACGGCTATTGTTAATGCAATGACCACGAAGAATTACGAAGAAGCAGCAGATATCAGTAAAAGGTACCTGGCCTTTATGAATCACCTGTTTATCGAATCCAACCCTATGCCGCTTAAATATGTACTGAGCAGGCTCGGCTTGTGCAGAAATGTGCTCAGACTGCCGCTGTCCGGCGTAAGTGCATCAGCAGAAAAAATTCTCGAAGAAGACATGAAAAAACTAAACCTTATATAATAATGATAAAATACGGACTTATAGGTGTTTCGGGTAGAATGGGCGGTGAAATCCGGGATGTAATGGCAGAAAAGGGCCACAGTATGGTCTACTCTCTGTCGTCTAAGGAAGAGACATTCCGGGAAAATCCTCAGCTCATTATAGATTTTTCTTTGCCCGCGGTGTTTCAGCTGACTGCAGAAAAAGTCAGGCAGTTCGGAGTGCCACTGATAATAGGGACTACAGGGCTGAATGAAGAACAGTTGTCAGTACTAAAAGAATTATCATCGGCAATACCCGTGGTGCAGTCGTACAATTTCTCCACAGGCATTCAGATGCTGCTGAAATGTGCTGCAATGCTGAAGGATCACCTGAACGACTGGGATATGGAAATTCTGGAGACACATCACCGCTACAAAAAAGACAAGCCTTCCGGAACGGCAATAATGATATCGGATGTGCTCGGTGGAAACATTCCTGTCAGCTCACTCAGATTGGGCAACATAGCAGGAGATCACACCGTCTATTTCGGGGGTTCCGGTGAGGTCTTAAGCATTACACACAGTGCAACATCCCGCAGAACATTTGCTGAGGGAGTATTGAGGTCAGCAGAGTTTATAACCGGTAGGAAATCCGGACTTTACACTTTTCAGGATGTGGTGTTCGGAGAAAAGCGCTGATGTGTTTTACGCACCAGCCATCATACATAATTTACACGGAGCAGTAAATGGATTCATTCGAGCTAATTAAATATATCTCGGACTCAGAGAAAAAGACGCCGCTTAAGGTTTATATCAAAGGGGATCTTGGATTCCTGAATGCCGGTGAGTTTGAATATTACGGATCTGACAAGGCAGGAGTATTGTTCTGCAGTCTGGATGAATTCGGAAGAATATTATCTGCGCATGAAAACAACATTCATAACTACCGCATAGAAAATGACCGCCGCAATTCGGCACTGCCTCTGGCAGACCTGACTAAATATAATGCAAGGATTGAACCTGGGTCGGTGATCAGGGAACTGGTTGAGATAGGCGATAACTGTGTTATTATGATGGGTGCAGTAATAAACATCGGTGCGGTAATTGGTGAAAGAACAATGATTGATATGAACGCGGTAATCGGCGGCCGGGCGGTTATAGGAAACGGATGCCATATTGGGGCAGGTGCTGTTGTAGCCGGCGTGATTGAACCGCCGAATGCAAATCCCGTGACTATAGGAAACAACGTACTGATGGGTGCTAACTCGGTTGTACTGGAAGGCGTGCGTATAGGCGACGGAGCGGTAATTGCCGCCGGTGCAGTGGTGGTCAGCGACGTGGAAGCCGACAGTGTAATGGCCGGCGCTCCGGCAAGACTGATTAAAAAAGTTGACGAAAAAACCAGATCTAAAACAATACTGATCGAAGAACTACGGAAATTATAAATATGAACGTTACTGTCCAGAAATACGGTGGAAGTTCGGTTGCGTCTGCCGAAAGAATAAAAAACATAGCAGAAAGGATACGCAAAAGGGTAAGTGAAGGGACAAAGATAATTGCAGTACTCTCGGCAATGGGAAAAACAACTGACGGACTTATAAAACTTTCCAGAGAGATATCGGCTGATCCTGATCCGAGGGAACTGGATATGCTGCTTACTACCGGTGAACAGGTATCGGTCTCACTGCTATCCATGGCACTGATAGACATGGGTATCAGAAGCAAGTCGCTGAATGCATATCAGGCAGGAATAAAAACCACTTCAAGCTTCAACGAGGCGAGGATCAAGAGCATTAACCGGAATAAACTGACCGACCTGCTGAGTGAATACGATGTGCTGGCAATTACCGGATTTCAGGGTATAACCGACAGCGATGAACTGACTACGCTGGGACGCGGCGGATCGGATACATCGGCCGTTGCACTGGCAGCGTATCTGGGTTATAACTGTGAAATATACAGCGACGTTGCAGGTATATATACAGTCGATCCGCGCGTGTATCCCAAAGCCCGGAAAATTAACACCATTACGTACGACGAAATGCTGGAAATGGCAGGCCTGGGATCGAAGGTGCTGCATTCGCGTTCGGTAGAGATAGCGAAAAAATTCGGAATTACTATTTACTGCGCCTCTTCATTTCTGAACGAACAGGGCAGCTATGTTACAGGAGAAAATAAAATGATTGAACAACCGGTTGTTACAGGACTGAGTATAATGGAAAACCAGACGCAGGTCAGCATTAAAAAACTGCCTGCCGATTATAAGCTAGTTAAAAAACTTTTTGAAAAAGTAGCACTTGAGGGTCTGAATGTAGACATGATTTCTATCATAAATACCGGCGATGCACTCGAAATATCTTTTACTATTGTCCGGGAAAAAAAGAAGCATCTCGATGCCGCACTGAAGAAAGTTTTTGAAAATTTAGGCAGCAAGTGGGAAATTGTCTACGATTCAGGATTTGTCAAACTGTCCGCTGTCGGTATCGGAATGCGTTCGGGAATAGGTGTTGCTGCTGATCTGTTCAAGGCTCTGAAGAAAATTCCCATACGGCTTGTTACAACATCGGAAATAGCAATCTCATGCCTGATAGAGGAAAAGTACAAGACTGAAGCCGTTGAAGCACTGGCAAAGGAGTTCAGGCTATGAATATGACTGATCCCGTTGAACTCAGGCACAAACTTCATCAGACGCCGGAACTGATGTTCAGGGAGTTCAAAACCACCGAAACCATTGCAGAGGCCGTTTCTGTCTTTGATAACATAAAAATTTTCAGGCCGCTGGAAACCGGACTGGTGGCGGAGTACACGGGTGCTGCCGATGCTGATTACCTGCTGTTCCGTGCAGATATAGATGCGCTGCCGGTAAAGGAAGAAACCGGCTGCAGCTATTCATCACTGAATGACAATATGCACGCCTGCGGACACGACGTTCATAGCTCGATACTCTACGGACTGCTGCAGCACGTCGCTGAAACCAGACCGGCTCAGAACATTCTGTTTGTATTTCAGCCGGGAGAGGAGGGCGGAGGCGGTGCGGAGAAAGTAATCAATAGCGGCATATTGGATAACTACAGAATAGCTGCGTGTTTTGCACTGCATGTAACCGACGAGTTTCCGCTCGGTACTATTGCTTCAACTGACGGTATACTCTTTGCATCTGCACATGAAATTGACCTGGAGATATACGGAAGAGGCGCTCACGTTGCATTCCCGTCGGACGGTATTCATTCGTTTGATGCACTGAGGAAATTTCTGGACAGAACGGACGGTATATTAAAAACTCATCAGGAAAAAATAATACTGGGATATGGCAGAGTTGAATCCGGTACTGCAAGAAATATAATCCCGGCTTTAACTCGTGTCGAAGGAACAATAAGAACACTGGCAAGGGATGTTACTGAAAAATTTGTAAAAGAAATTACAGGGGTGCTGGAAGCACTGAAGTCGGAAATGGGTATTGAATACCGGTTGGAACGCGGACCATTCTACAACGAAGTAAATGTGGATACGGTGCTGTTCGGCCGGTGCCGGAAAATACTCCAGGACGATTATGAATTTATTGACTGCGGCTACAGGATGACCGGAGAGGATTTCGGGCTGTTCTCCGCGCGTTATCCATCTTTTATGTTCTGGCTCGGTACATCAGCCGGTGAGAAGCATGGTCTTCATAATTCGAAATTCCTTCCTTCTGATGAAGCAGTACTGACGGGTATTGATGCAATGAAAAAAATACTGAGCGGCTTCCGGAATTAAACCTATTAGCATATTCGGAGTCCGGTATTTTGAGTGATAAATAATACCGGATTCCGGAGATTACTTCATCTTTTCGCTGAATACCTTTTCGAATTTTTCCAGCTTGGGTGTAATTACAAAACTGCAGTACGGCTGCGACTGGTTATTGTTGTAATAATTCTGATGATAATCTTCAGCCTTATAGAATTTTGTGAAGGGAGATATCTCGGTTACTATCGGGTTATCCCATATTCCGGCCTCGTTCAGTTTCTTTTTATATTCCTCGGCAACCGATCTTTGTTCGTCGTTATGATAGAATATAACGGATCTGTACTGAGTACCCGTATCGGCGCCCTGTCGGTTGAGTGTTGTAGGATCGTGCGTTTTCCAGAACACCTCGAGCATTTCCCTGTATGATATTACTGAAGGATCGAATGTGATGCGGCACACTTCGGCGTGTCCGGTTTTCCCGGTGCAGACGGCCTCATAAGACGGATTCGGCACATTTCCGCCGGAGTATCCGCTTTCCACTTTTACTACACCCTTCAGGCGCTGAAACACCGCTTCGGTACACCAGAAACATCCGGCTCCGAAAGTTGCAGTCTGATATTTTCCATCTGAAATATTCTGCTCTTCAGTATTATGCATTTTTATTCCCTCTCCTGTATCCGTTTGTCCTGCCCTGCAGCCGGAAGCTGCGAGCAGAAGGATTATGTTAATGGTTATTATTGTGGCAGTTCTCATTATGTTGCACTTCTCATTATTATTCCATCTTTACCTTTTATAACAAAACAATGAATAAAAGAATTCCGCAAAAGTATAGAAGAAAACACAATCATTGCTTGATTATTTTGGCTCAATGAGGTAAAATTGTATTCATTTAATTTTATACAGGGACAAAATGCTTTATTCTATCAGAAAAATCTGTCTGCTCATATTACTTTTCACTGCAGCTCAGGCCGCTGCCCAGACGATCACATGGACCGACGTTTCCTCGCAGTTTTCACTTCCTGAAGGTGTTAAGCTTATCAAGGGTGAGCGAACTTCACCTGCGCTGAAATGCTGGTACTATGATGTTGATATGAATAATCCTAAAATTGCGTTACATGCGTATGTGACCGCTTCGAATGCCACAGTTCCTCAGCTGACAAAGAAATTCGGAGCTTATGCCGCAGTTAACGGCGGATTTTTCAGCGGCAGCACAACATTGTCAACGGTGGTATATCCGGGCGAAGTGAAAGCCCAGAATGTGGCCTCACTTACAAGAAATTCCATGGCATATCCTGTGATCAGAAGCTTCTTCGGTGTTAAGAAGGACCGGTCGCTTTCCGTAGACTGGATATACCATTACGGATCGACTATAAATGACATATATACTTTTGCCGCACCAATTGCATACACATACAATGATCCTTCTCCCAAAACCATTCCTGCAAAGACAGTCGGAACTCAGTACAAGGACCTTATCACGGGTATCGGCGGCGCACCCGTACTGGTGAAAGCAGGAAAAGCAAACGTCACATACAATGAAGAAATTATGTGGGGCTCCGGAGTCGGACTTGCCAACGGAGATCCTCGCACTGCTGTGGGATATACTGCAGGCAAGCACGTGCTTATTTTTGTTGCAGACGGACGTTCGGCCGCATCTTCGGGTGTATCGCTGACAGAACTGGCAGATATCTTTGTGAATCTTGGCTGCGTTGAAGCCCTTAACCTGGATGGCGGCGGATCTACACAAATGTCACTGGGCGGCAGTTTTATAAACACTCCCAGTGAAAACCGTGCTGTAACATCCATACTCGCAATAATAAATCCCGATTCACTGCACATGCCGGTTGAACCGCTGTATGAAAAAGTAATCGATACTGAAGATCCGCAGGTATCACTGGAAGGAACAGGTTGGTTCGCCACTGCCAATACCGGGTTTTACGGCACATCAAAGGCAATGCTGAATGCGATAGGCGACGGCAGCGGCTATGCCAGATACAGGCTGAACCTTCCCCAGGCAGGTAAATACAGGGTATATGGCTGGTGGGTTGCATCTTCAAACCGAGCTCAGGATACTCCGTACATAATCAGCTACGACGGCGGTACGGCAACGGTGAAAAAAAATCAGAGCCAGAATGGTTCTGCCTGGGCGCTGATTGGGGAATATAACTTTAAGGGAGATACTACAGAAACCGTGGTCATTTCAAATAAGGCTGCAACCGGCAGCTATATTTGCGCTGACGCAATTAAACTTTCACTCGTTGAACCGGCCGTATCTGTCGGAGATCAGAAAACACTGCCTGCGGAATTTTCACTCGAACAGAATTATCCTAATCCTTTTAACCCAACTACCACAATAGCATTCAATATCCCTGAGTCAGGATTGGTGAAACTCAGTATCTATGATGTTCTCGGACGCGAAGTTATGACACTTGCCGACGGTTTCAGAAATGCCGGGCAATACCAGCTTGCGGTCGATGCATCCCATCTGAATTCGGGTGTGTATTTCTACAGACTGGAATCCGGCCGTTATGCTTCAGTTAAAAAAATGATGCTTCTCAGATAGTTATTTAGGATATCCCGCCTGTTCATAATGGGCGGGATATCACACTTGTCTTCCAAAGCCTGTCTTCAGAAATTGTCCGCTTCCGATTTCCCTTTTTATACAATGCAGTCCATTTCCTGTCCGGAATGATAAAATACTTTTATTATTTTAATAAACAGCCATTCAGAAAATCTGAGTATACGCGCTGCAGACGGCATTTAGTGTTATGGCATAACTATTGAACCCGTTCAGTTGCTATTCATACTATTTCTGAATAATACGGGACAGAGGATACCTGAAATGATAAAAAAATTACTTTTAATACTATGTATGTGCGTTGTTCTGCAGAGCGGCAGCGTATTTGGTGACGGATTTCTGAAGACCAGCGGAAAGAAAATTGTAAATGCCTCCGGAAACGAAGTATTCCTGCAGGGCATCAACCTTGGCGGGTGGCTCGTTCAGGAAGGATATCTGATGCAGACATCGTCTTTTGCCAATTCGGCTACAGAGATCAGGGCTGCCATCGAAAACCTCGTCGGTGCCGCCAATGCTGACGAGTTTTACAGACAGTATTACGCCAACTATGTCACAAAAAAAGATATACAGCTGATCGCAGAATGGGGATTTAACTCCATAAGGCTGCCGCTGCACTACAAGCATCTTACACCAAAGGACCAGCCCGGTGTCTATTTGGAAGAGGGATTTAAGACGATAGACAGCGTTCTGAGCTGGTGCGAACAGTACAAGGTTTATCTCATACTTGACCTTCATGCTGCTCCAGGGGCACAGAATACAGGTAATATCAGTGACAGCGACGGTGAAGCACGGCTGTGGACTGAACCGGCAAATCAGACCAGGACCGTGGAGCTCTGGGGGAAAATTGCACAGCGATATGTAAACAAGGAATGGATAGGAGGATACGACCTTATAAATGAAACCGCCTATAATTTCCCTACAGGCAACAATAAACCACTGCGCGATCTTATGGTCAATATAACCACTGAAATCAGAAAGTATGATAAGAACCATATTGTATATATCGAAGGCAACTGGTACGCAACCGATTTCAACAGCCTTACCCCTGCTTGGGACAATAATATGGTATATAGTTTCCATAAATACTGGAACCAGACTGATGTCGGTACTATTAACTATCTTCTGAATATACGCAACCAGTACAATGTCCCGTTATGGCTGGGTGAAACAGGCGAGAATTCAAATCAGTGGTTCGTGGAGTGTATAGAACTGATGAAGGCCAATAATATCGGGTACTGCTTCTGGCCGCACAAAAAATTCGACTCGGTTTCGGGTCCGGTATCTGTAAAAATGACACCGGAATATCAGAGACTGCTGGATTACTGGAAAGGCAATTCACCCAAACCTTCCGTAGACTATGCGAAGAGCGCACTGCTGACAATGGCGCAGAACACTCATATCGATAAGTGTCAGATAAGAAAGGATGTCCTGGATGCCATGTTCAGACAGGTCAATAATATTGCAACTGCGCCGTACACCGAGAACAATATTCCGGGAATCATATATGCAGTAAATTACGATATGGGTAAGAACGGATTCGCATATTCTGACAAGAGCTATAAAAATGTCGGAGGAGCCGGGGGCGGTGCAACGAACAACGGATATGTGTACAGAAATGACGGCGTGGATATAGAAGCATGCAGTGATGCTGTCAGCAACGGTTATAATGTGGGCTGGATAGAAGCTGGTGACTGGATGTCGTACACAGTGAATATAAAAATTCCCGGTACATATATAGTCCGTGCCAGAGTTGCAGGCGGCAGCGCGGGCGGGAAAATCATACTCAGACTCGACGGCGTTGTGCAGGGATATACCGTGGATGTTCCGGCTACAGGAGGATGGCAGAGCTGGAAAACCATAGCACTGCCGAAAACTGCACTTCCGGCCGGGATTCATACGCTGAAAATCCAGTGCCCGACAGAAGGATTCAACCTGAACTATCTGGAGTTTGAACTCGAGACGGTGGATGTGGAACGTGATAATTCCCGGCCGCTGAAATTCGGACTGGAACAGAACTATCCCAACCCGTTCAATCCGTCTACTACTATCAGTTACTCACTTGCATCTGAAGGTTACGTTACACTGAAAGTCTATGACCTGCTTGGCAATGAGATCAGCACGCTCGTAAACGAAGTCAGACCGGCAGGTAATTACCATGCAAACTTTAATGCCGCAGGACTTCCGAGCGGAATTTACTTCTATCAGCTGAAGGCAGGAAAATTCACAAGTACGAAAAAACTCACAATACTCAAGTAGTTCTCAGTTCTCAGTTATCAACGGATAATTTTCGAAATACAGCCGTGTTAATGCCGTAAACCGGATATGGTTTTGGGGTTGACACGGTTGTTCTGTTTTCAATAAATTCCCGGTCCATCACAGATTTACCTTTCAATTTTGCCTTATCCTGTTTAACTTTTCTTTTTAATTATTTGAAAATTTCCCATCTATGGATAATAATATAAATCCGGTTATTCTGACCGCAAAAGAACTTGAAGTCCATTACGGCGAGCAGATAATTCTCGATAAAGCATCTCTCAGCATACACGAAGGCGACAGAATTGGTCTGGTAGGCCGCAACGGAGCGGGCAAATCCACGTTTTTAAAAATCATTTCGGATGTAATGCCGCCTGATTCGGGTGAAGTTGCCAGGAGGAAGGACCTGGTGGTAGGATTTCTTTCACAGGAGTTTACTCTTCTGGAAGGCAGGAGCGTCTATGAAAATATCACTGCCGGAGCATCTGCAGTACTGAATATGATCCATGAATACGAACACCTGCCGTATGATTCACCGCTCAGGGAAAAACTGGAGGTCAAAATAGCACAGGCCGACGGATGGAATCTGGATAAGAGAATCGACATACTGATGAATTCTCTGAATGTACCAGAAGCATCAAGAGATGTTTCAATACTCTCTGGCGGGGAAAGAAGACGCGTTGCCCTGTGCCGCGCACTTATATCACAGCCGGATTTATTGGTATTAGATGAACCGACTAACCATCTCGATACATCATCTATCGAATGGATTGAGGATTTTCTGGCGTCTTACAAAGGATCGTGCATATTTGTAACTCATGACAGGTATTTCCTCGACCGCATCGCAAACAGGATAGTGGAACTGTCGAACGGTGTTTTTTACTCACACGAAGGCAATTATACAGATTACCTGATAAACAAATCCGAGCGCCAGGCATTAAAGGAAGCAGAAGAAAAGAAGCGTCAGAATTTTCTGAGGCGTGAGCTTCAGTGGGTGCTGAGGGGCCCTAAGGCCAGAAGGACAAAGTCCAGGAGCCGTCTGGATAACTATTATGAGGTGCTTTCGCAGGAGACTAATGAACAGGAGATGGATGTTGAACTGATCATTCCGCCCGCCAACAGGCTCGGCAACAAAATTCTGGAACTGATAAATATCGAACACAGTCTCGGCGGTAAAACACTCTTCAGAGACTACAGTATGGAATTTATTTCGGGCAGAAGGCTCGGCATAGTCGGCAAGAACGGTGTGGGAAAAACCACGCTGCTGAAAATCATACTGGGTGAAATCTATCCTGATTCTGGCATTGTAGAAGTTGGCGAAAAAACTGAATTTAATTATATTGATCAGTCAAGGCTGCTGCTGAATGACGAGGATACGGTCTTCGCGGCAATAAGCGAGGGTAATGAAACAATAAGATTCGGGAAGCAGCAGCTTTCGGTCTGGACATACCTGCGCCGCTTCCTGTTCACAGACGACAGAATAAATACTCTGGTCGGCAGACTGTCGGGCGGTGAAAAAAGCAGGCTGACTCTGGCGAAAATACTGAAGAATGGCGGCAATTTCCTGATGCTGGATGAACCAACAAATGATCTGGATCTGCCTACGCTGAGAATTCTGGAAGAAGCACTGGCAGCTTTCGAAGGCTGCGTTATAGTGGTCAGCCACGACCGTTACTTCCTTAACCGGGTGTGCAACGGCATACTTGCCTTCGAGGGTGATGGAAAACTCTACTACAGTGAAGGCAACTATGATTATTATATTGAGAAAAAACAGCAGCGCGACCGGCTTGAGAAGATACCGGAAGTAAAGGTAAAAAAAGAAGATACACGCGTGAAGCCTAAAGTAAGAAAACTTACGTGGAAGGAAAACAAGGAACTCGAGACAATAGAAGAAAACATACTGGAAGCCGAAGCGGAGGTACAGCGTATTGAAGAGCTGTTCGTTCAGCCTGACTTTTATGAGAAGTACGGAAGACAGACAAATGAACTGAACGATGAACTTGAAAAGGTTAAGGAAACAGTGCAGAAATTGTACGAGCGCTGGGATGAGCTGGAGAAGATCAAAAACGGGGAACTGTAGCACTGTTTCTTTAGTTAATTATGGAATTGAATGTACTATACTGACAAACAATAAATTTACTGGATATACAATGTTGAAAAGATATCGCAAACTGGTAACCGTATCACTTATACTCGCAGCATTTGCACTTCTTGTAATCATCAGAATCTCTTCTCCCGGCAAGGCTGCGGCACCAAAAGGAGGTGCTGAAGGCAGAAGAAATGCTCCGGTAAGTGTTGAGACTATGGTAATAGGGACTGAACACATCAGCGATCAGATCGTATCGACAGGAACTATACTTGCGGACGAGGAAGTGGAACTGCGTAGCGAAATATCAGGAAAAATCACAAAGATTCTTTTTAACGAAGGAGCCCCGGTCAGGAAAGGTCAGCTTCTTGTAAAAATAAATGATGAGGATTTGCAGGCACAGCTGCTGAAGGCGCAATATAAAAAGAAGCTGCTTCAGGACAGGGAATACAGGCAGAGGATGATGCTGAAAAAAGAGGGGATAAGTCAGCAGGAATATGATACAGCACTCAATGAACTGAATATGCAGGATGCCGAAATTCAGCTGATAAAAGTACAGATAGACAAGACAGAGCTCCGTGCTCCGTTTGATGGTGTAGTCGGTCTTAAAGCGGTCAGCGTAGGAAGTTACCTGAGCCCTGCTACAAAAATAGCGACACTGCAGAAACTCAATCCTGTAAAGCTTGAATTTTCCATACCGGAAAAATATTCCTCAATAGTGAATACCGGAAGGAAGGTTTCATTTGTGCTGCAGAATTCCACGGAAAAATATAACGCTACCGTATATGCCATTGAGCCGAAGATCTCTGAGGCTACGCGTACGCTCATAATCAGAGCCAGATCCGGCAATCAGGGAAATAAAATACGCCCCGGTGCATTTGCCGAGATCAGTCTTACACTCAACGAAGTGAACAATGCAATCGTAGTACCCAGCGAAACTATTGTACCTGACTTTAAGGGGCAGAAGGTATTTGTGTACAGCGGCGGTAAGGCAAAGCCGGTACAGGTTACCACAGGTATTCGTCAGGAAAAAAATGTTCAGATAACCGGAGGTCTGAAAGCCGGAGATACTCTGATAACTTCGGGTATAATGCAGCTTAAACCCAATATGCGTGTGAAGCTGAAGGGTAATGAAGGTCAGGGCGGAAAGCCGCGAAACAACAGTCAGGACAGAAAGGCCAGTATATGAGTTTATCTTCTTTGAGCATACAGAGGCCGGTGCTTTCGATAGTAATGTCTATTCTGATAGTGCTCTTCGGGATCATCGGTTATACATATCTGGGAATACGCGAGTACCCCAGTGTCGAACCGCCTATTATTACGGTTACGACTTCATATCCCGGGGCGAATGCAGACGTGATTGAATCGCAGATAACAGAGCCCCTTGAGGAATCAATCAACGGTATCGCAGGCATACGTTCGCTTACTTCTGCGAGCCGCGAAGGCCGCAGCACAATTACAGTCGAGTTTGAGATAGGTGTTGATCTGGATAATGCAGCCAATGACGTACGCGACCGTGTTTCGCGTGCAAACAGAAACCTGCCCCAGGATGTGGATCCGCCGGTAGTTGCAAAGGCCGATGCAGATGCATCTGCCATTGTACAGATCACTATGACCAGTGTTAAGCGTGACCTGCTTGAGCTCAGTGATATAGCAAATAATGTCATTAAGGAGAGGGTGCAGACAATACAGGGTGTCAGCGCCGTACAGATATGGGGTGAGAAAAAGTATTCGATGCGCCTGCAGCTCGATCCCGGAAAAATGGCCGCATACGGGGTTACTCCCATCGATATCCGCAATGCGCTCAGCCGTGAAAACATAGAACTGCCTTCGGGACGCATAGAAGGATTGTCTACCGAGCTTACTGTAAGAACCCAGAGCAGGCTTTCGACAGTACCGGAATTTAATAATCTTATCATACGCGAAACCGGCGGCGTTCCGGTGAAGTTTCAGGATATTGGCCATGCAGAGCTTGGACCTGAAAACGAACGCACCAATGCAAAACGCAACGGCCAGGATATGATTGGCGTAGGTGTGGTGCCTCAGCCAGGCTCAAATCATATAGAGATCGTGAGGGAATTCCGCAAGGTAATGGAACAGCTGAAAAAAGAGCTGCCGGCCGATATTGCTATTGAAGACGGTTTTGACACTACCAGGTTTATATCTGAATCCATCAGTGAGGTCGAGCAGACCATTTTTATAGCATTCGGACTGGTAATACTCGTCATATTCGGATTCCTGCGTGACTGGCGCACTACTCTTATACCGATACTCGCCATTCCGGTTTCACTCATCGGTGCATTCTTTATTATGTACATCGCCGGATTTTCGATAAACGTGCTCACGCTGCTCGGTATAGTACTGGCCATCGGACTGGTGGTCGATGACGCTATAGTCGTGCTTGAAAATATATATTCGAAGGTTGAACGCGGAATGACGCCATTGCGTGCAGCGATTGACGGATCATCAGAAATTTTCTTTGCGATAATTTCAACCACTGTTACGCTGGCTTCGGTATTCCTGCCTATTGTTTTTCTGCAGGGTATCACCGGACAGCTGTTCCGCGAATTCGGAATTGTAATTGCAGGCTCGGTAATTATCTCCGCTTTTGTAGCTCTTACACTTACACCAATGCTGAGTGCAAAGCTCCTGAAGCGGAATGCTCACCACAGCTGGCTATACACCAAAACAGAACCATTCTTCATAAAGATGATTGACATGTACAGGAGTTCGCTCAATATTATAATGGCGAAACGGTATCTGGCATTTGTCATTATCGGGTTGTGTATAGCTGTTATATACCTGTGCGGCAGTGTACTGCAGAGTGAACTTGCACCGGTGGAGGACAGAAGCATACTTCGCGTGAACGTAACCGGTCCTGAAGGAGCCACATACGATTTTATGAACGGATATATTGACGAGCTGGTAGGCTTTACAACGCGCATGGTACCGGAAAAGAAATCTATACTGTCGTTTACATCTCCGGGATTCGGAGCGGCTTCATCGGCAAATACAGGAATGCTTAGGATTGTGCTGACAGATCCGAACGAACGCACACGCACGCAGCAGCAGATATTTGACGATCTGTCGCGCGGCCTGAGAAAATATACAGACGTGCGTACAATTGTCTCTCAGGAGCAGACCATCGGTACCAGCCGCGGCGGGCTTCCTGTTCAGTATGTCATACAGGCGCCGAACTTTGAAAAGCTTAAGAATGTGCTGCCGGTGTTCCTGGAGAGGGCTCAGCAGGACCCTACGTTTGGGGTGGTCGATGTGAACCTGAAGTTCAATAAACCCGAACTGGTGGTAAGCGTCAACCGCAGCAAGGCCCGCGAACTGGGTATTACAGCCTCTGACATATCCCAGACGATACAGCTTGCACTCAGCGGCCAGCGCTACGGCTATTTTATAATGAACGGAAAACAGTATCAGATAATCGGACAGGTCGAAAGACAGAACAGGAATAAGACCCAGGACCTGAAATCACTGTATGTCAGAACTGCAGCCGGTGACCTAATACAGCTCGACAACCTTATCACTGTAGAAGAGAAAGTTAATCCGCCGCAGCTGTTCAGGTATAACAGATATATATCCGCTACCGTTTCGGCCAATCTTGCGCCCGGGAAAACTATTGGTGATGGTATAGATGCAATGGACCGTATTTCTGCAGGCCTGCTCGATGAATCGTTCTCAACAGCACTCAGCGGACCGTCAAAAGATTTCAGGGAAAGTTCATCCAGCCTGCTGTTCATATTTATACTGGCACTTGTGCTGGTCTACCTGATACTTGCGGCGCAGTTTGAAAGCTTCCGCGATCCGTTTACTATAATGTTTACAGTACCGCTGGCGCTTGCAGGAGCTGTGCTTTCACTGTGGTATTTCAGAGAGACACTGAATATCTTCAGCGAGATCGGCATGATCATGCTGATAGGACTGGTGACAAAGAATGGTATTCTGATAGTAGAATTTGCAAATCAGAAGCGCGAGCAGGGGTTATCTGTTATTGATGCAGTCAAGGAAGCCTCAGCTCAGAGATTCCGTCCGATACTGATGACCAGCCTCACCGCTGTACTGGGTACACTGCCTATTGCACTGGCACTTGGTTCGGGCTCTTCCAGCAGGGTATCGATGGGTATAGTTGTGGTGTTCGGACTTTCGTTTGCGACATTCCTTACGCTTTATGTAGTACCGGTTATTTATACATTCCTGACCAGCAAGAAAGACAAACACAGCGAAACCTCTGAAATACAGACAGATCAAAAAGAGCTGGTGGAGATATAAAAATGAACTGTGGAGTTGAAAGTCAAACTTGCAGAATTTTATTCAGGGCGTGAGAAGTGCCCGTTATATTGAACAAAAATAAAACAAAAAGATGAGAAAAATTTTCAAGAGTTCCCTGCTGCTCTGCAGCATTATTTTCACTGCAGCGCAGGCCCAGCCCAGAATGACACTGAATGACGCAATAAAAACCGGTCTTCAGAATAACTTCTCTATAAGGATCGCCGAGGGCAGCAGAAGAATTGCCGGCAACAATGCTACTATAGGAAATGCGGGGTTTCTGCCTGAAGCTGACATGAGTGCTTCAAAAGAATATTCGATAAATAATACACACCAGGAAGCGCGCGACGGCAGTGTTACAGAAAGAACAAATGCGAAATCGGATAACGCTTCGGCAGGGATATCGCTTAACTGGACGATCTTTGACGGAACTGAGATGTTCATTGAATATAACCGGCTGAAAGAACTGCGGCAGATGGGTGAACTGAGGGCAAAGCAGGCAATAGAGGAAAACCTTGCAGGCATTATAGATGCTTACTACAACATAGTAAGCAATCAGCAGAACATAGATGCTCTTAAGTATACTCTGGCAGTGTCACAGGAGAGGCTGAAACTTACGGAGGACAAGTACAATCTGGGCTCTGCATCAAAGCTGGAACTGCTGCAGGCACGCGTGGACCTGAATGCCGACAGGGCAGCACTGCTCAAACAGCAGATCAGTCTTGTCAATGCCAAATCACAGCTGAACCAGCTGATAGGCAGAAAACCTGAAACGGAAATGATAGTGCAGGATACGATAATTGTCAGCGGTGAGCTGGAGTACCAGCCGATGAAACAGAATGTGCTGGATAATAATTACTCACTCCTTCAGTCCTCTTCAAATATCTCGCTGGCAAACCTGAACCTTTCATCGATGAAAGCGCTCTGGCTGCCCCGTCTGGATTTTTCAATGGGATACGACTATTCGAATACCAACTCTGACTATGCTTCGTTCAAGGTAAACAGACTCCACGGATTCAGTTACGGACTTACACTGCGTCTGAATATTTTCGAGGGATTCAATACGGGCAGGCGCATTGAAAACGCGGGCATCGAACTTGAGAACAGCCGGATTGAATATGATCTGGAAAGGAGCAGGGTGCTTACTGATTTTGAAACTTCATGGGCTAATTATGCAAGCGGCCTGGATCTGCTGAAACTGGAAACCGAGAATCTTTCTGTAGCACGCCAGACTATGGAAGTTGCTTATGAAAAAATGAAATACGGTGAATACTCACCGCTTGAATTCAGGGAGGCACAAAGATCTTATATCACAGCCCTCAGCCGTCTGGTGGCGGCACAGTATTCTGCCAAGGTAGCTGAGGTTGAACTGCTGAGACTCAGCGGACAGATCCGAAACTGACATTACAACAATAACACTAATATTTCCGGTTAATGATCTTATGAAAAAAATACTGTTCCTTACCTTTATCTTCTGCCTGGTTTTATCTTCCAATGTGCAAATCCTGTTTGCTGAAGAACAAACCTCTGCTAAGGGCTCCGGTTATGCTGCGGTGCGCGGTGTATGGGTGACCAATGTCGACAGTGATTTTCTGCATTCGAGAGAAAAGATACGCGAAGGCGTGAAGCTGTGTGACAGTGCCGGTATAAATACAATTTTTGTGGTGGTGTGGAATAAGGGTATGACACTGTATAAAAGCCGGGTGATGAACAATATGTTCGGTGAAGAAATAGATCCGTCACTGGCAGGCAGGGACCCGCTGCAGGAGGTTGTCGAGGAAGCCCACCGATACGGCATAAAAGTAATTCCCTGGTTCGAGTTCGGCCTCTCGAGTTCTTATAAACTCGAGGGCGGCAGACTGCTGAAACTTAAACCGCACTGGGCAGGAAGGGACAGGGAAGGAAAGCTGCTGCAGAAGAACGGGTTCGAATGGATGAACGGACTTCATCCCGAAGTACAGTCATTTATGCTCTCTCTGATCATGGAGGTGGTAAGGAACTATGACGTGGATGGTATTCAGGGAGACGACAGACTGCCCGCAATGCCCGTCGAGGGCGGATATGACGATTATACAGTAAGTCTGTATAAAAAAGAACACAGCGGCAGCGTGCCGCCCCAGGATTTCCGCGATACTGCATGGGTCACCTGGAGATGTTCCAAACTCAACAGTTTTATGAAGACCATTTATGACAGCGTCAAAAGCAATAACCCGCAGCTCATCGTATCAATGGCACCCAGCCCGTATCCGTGGGGTAAGGAAGAATACCTCCAGGACTGGCCGGCGTGGCTGAATGACAGGACGGTAGAGATGCTGTGTCCACAGTTATACAGGTATGATATTGAAGCATATGTTAAAATGCTTGATGAAGCTGTCAGCAGCCAGCTCAAAGAAGATGAAAAAAAACTGTTCTTCCCGGGTATACTGCTCAAACTTGGCAATTACTATCCAAGTGAGGAATATCTCAGAAGGGTAATAGAAGAGAACAGAAAACGCGGTGTAGAAGGTGAAGTATATTTCTTTTTTGAAGGTATCAGGAAATTCATACCATTTTTCAGAGAACAGTATAAAGTATCAAATCAATAATAAACAGTAATAATCAGGGAGTAAAATGAGGCTATTTCCCGCAGCGGTGTTTACCGCACAATTCTTACTTATACCGCTGCTGTCGGTGGTATTAAGGGCTGAAGATAATCCGTTCTTCAGGAAGTACAATACGCCATTCGGTGTTCCGCCGTTTGACCAGATAAAGGAAGATCATTACATGCCTGCCTTCCATAAAGGCATTGAACAGCAGCAGAAGGAAATTAAAAAAATTGCCGAAAGCAGGACCGAACCTACCTTTGAAAATACACTCGCTGCAATGGAAAAAAGCGGCGAACTGCTGAAGAAAGTAAGCGCTGTATTCTTCAACATGCTTTCTACCAATACCAATGACAGGATACGTACTATAGCAAAAGAGGTCAGTCCGCTTCTGTCAAAAAATGAAGATGACATACTGCTGAATGAAAAATTGTTCAAGCGTATAAAGAGCGTCTATGACAAAAAAGACAGATTGAGACTTGATACCGAGCAGAAACGTCTGCTGGAAGAAACATACCGCGATTTTGTAAAAGGCGGCGCCAACCTTAATGAGGGACAGAAAGAGCAGATGCGCAAAATCAACAGCGAGCTGTCGCTTCTTGAACTGCAGTTTTCTGAAAATCTGCTGAAAGAGACAAACGGTTATGCCCTCATCATTGATGATAAGGATGATCTGGCAGGACTGCCTGAAAGCGTGATTGCTGGCGCTGCAGCTGCTGCGGCCGAGCGCGGATATAAAACCGGCACATGGGTTTTCACACTGCATAATCCCAGTGTAATGCCGTTTCTCCAGTATTCCTCAAAAAGAGAACTGAGGGAGAAAATATTCAGGGCATATACCAACCGCGCCAATAATGGCAATGAATATGACAACAACAAAATCCTTTCCAGGATAGCATCACTGCGGGTTAAGAGGTCCAACCTTCTGGGTTATAAATCACACGCAGATTATGTGCTCGAAGATAATATGGCGCAGAACTCACAGAATGTATATAAGCTGCTGAATCAGCTCTGGAGCCCCGCTTTGCAGAGAGCAAAGCAGGAAGCAACTGAACTTCAGCAGATGATAGATAAAGAGGGCGGAAACTTTAAGCTCGAAGCATGGGACTGGCGCTATTATGCGGAAAAGCTCAGAAAGGAAAAATATGCACTCGATGATGAAGTGCTCAGACCGTATTTCAAACTGGACAATGTAATTACCGGTGCATTCGATGTTGCAAACAAACTCTACGGACTGAAGTTTACAGAACGCTTCGATATACCCAAGTACCACAAGGATGCGCGCGTATTCGAGGTTACTGAAGCCGACGGAAGTCATGCGGGAATTCTCTATACCGATTATTTCCCGCGCGAAAGTAAACGGGGCGGAGCCTGGATGAACGGGCTGAGAGATGAGGAAAAACTGTACGGCAAAAAAGTGACTCCGGTCATAATGAACGTATTTAATTTCACCAAGCCTGCCGGCGATGAACCTTCACTTCTGACGTTTGACGAGGTTCAGACACTGTTCCATGAATTCGGGCACGGACTGCACGGACTGTTTGCCGATACCAAATATCCTAAACTCTCGGGCACATCTGTTCCGCGCGACTTTGTGGAACTGCCGTCGCAGATAATGGAAAACTGGGCTTCTGAACCGGAAGTGCTGAAGAGTTTCGCAAAGCATTATAAAACCGGTGAAGCCATTCCGGATAGTCTTATAGAAAAGATAGTAAAGTCGGGACATTTCAATCAGGGGTTTGCCACAGTTGAATACCTTGCTGCGTCTCTTCTGGATCTGGATTATCACACACTGACTGACACCACACAGATAGATGCTGCTTCGTTTGAAAAGGAAGCAATGAAAAAGATGGGAATAATTCCTGAGATAGTTTCCAGATACCGTCCCACATACTTCCAGCACATTTTTTCAAACGGGTACTCGGCTGGATACTACAGCTACATATGGGCTGAAGTACTGGATGCCGATGCGTTTGATGCATTCAGGCAGGCAGGACTGTTCGATCAGAAGACTGCAAAATCGCTCAGGGACAATATCCTCTCAAGAGGCGGCACAGAAGAGCCCATGGTAATGTACAAGCGTTTCCGCGGTGCAGAACCCGGCATAGAACCGCTCCTCAAAAGAAGAGGACTGAAGTAGTTCTGAGTTTTGAGTTCTGAGTTATGAGTTAATGCAGGTTCATATTGTTATATCTTTGCTGATATAACAATATGAACATACCCCATTGGGTAATTCTGGATTTTCTGATTTATAAGTTGAATGAATTAGATAATTCACAAAACTACATTCCCCTCAACTCATAACTCATAACTCATAACTCATAACTCAGAACTCAGAACTCATAACTCATAACTCAAATTCCCTTCCCGTTTGTATAAATTAAAAATTCTTTTAGTTTATATACATACCTCTCTTTCCTGATTTCCCTTGAACAAGTCATTTGGAGTTATTATGAGAATAAATGTTACTGTGTCAGTAATCTTATTCGTTATTTTGTCTGCATATGCTTCCTATGCACAGGGTTATTACTATTCCAGAACCGCAACTTATCCTGAAACTACAGTGGTTGCACCTTCCATGCAGGGCTTCATACCGGTAAACCGCGAGGATGTGAAGGCGATTGGAATGGGCAAAACACAGGTCGCAAACGGCAGAACTTTTAATGCCATGATGTATAATCCGGCGCTGCTGGCAAAGAAAAAATACTCTATGGAAGCTTTCAGCTTTATGGCCAGCCTTCCGCCGCAGACATACAAGGCAGCGTCATTTCTGAAGGATAATATGAAGGAATTTACGGAGGCTACATCGCTTAAGGACGTGTGGGCGGGGGTCAACGAATTCCAGAATGCCGCCACTTTGGAGGATCAGCTGAATGCCATAAGGAAAATTCAAAAGGGACTGAAGTTTCCGCACGAGCTGCTCGATAAGGTAGTCGGCACATCTGCAAATCCTACTACACACGGACTGAAGCTGCTGCCGGCAATTACGATGCAGGCGGGTAATCTGGGAGTTTCACTCTACGGCGTCGCACAAAGCGGTTTCGAAATGCACCAGAGTCCTACTGTAGATGCACTGCTGGATGTCTACATTCCCGAAGACCTGAATGACCCCAACCAGGTGGCCGCAGCAGTAAATTCGCTGTGGCTTACGCTGCAGAGTGTGATGAACGGAAACAATGTGGATGATGCGGCGCTGCCGGTGGCATATTCATATTCTTATATGGACATTGTCGGTGCGGTGGGATATGGCATGGAGGTTGCCAGAGGTCTTAATGTCGGGATGAATCTGAAAATTGTGCACCGGCGCCTGTCTGTCAAACGCATAATTGCCAACAGCTTTGATACAATACTGAGAGAGGCGCTTAAGGATATGCAGTATTATATAACAGGATTTACATTTGATCTGGGGGCTATGTACAGGTTCCCTTTCGGTACTCAGGTGGGATTATCCATGGAGAATATCATACCTTTCAGGAAAATAACGTCTACACTTGAATTTCCTGTAGTAGCAACGTATGAAGAGTACGACAGAGACGAGTTTGGTAATAAGATAGTTAACGGGCAGGATACGGCGCTGGTATTTGTCTCGCGCGACGTCAATGTAAAGTTTCCTTTTGACCTGCGTATACCATTTATCATGAACTTCGGCATAACACACCCAATAACGAGCAACTGGGACGTATCGCTGGATATTGCCGACATGGCAGAGCAGAACACACTGTATGAAAAGTATTTTGAACGCTTCAGAGCCGGTACTGAATACAGATGGAATGCCATGAATAACCTCGGCATAGCTACCAGGGTCGGAATGGCCGATGAACACCTGACTCTGGGATTGGGACTCAACCTGTTTCGCGTACTGCAGATAGATGCTGCTTATGCGTACGACAACTATGTGGCTGACAATACTTATTATTTGCAGTTAAGACTGGGATGGTGAGTGTCGCCGCGGGGGCAAGTTATGAGTTCTGAGTTATGTCCCGCCTTTGGCGGGATCCCGCCGGAGGCGGGAAGTTCTCAGTTCTGAGTTTTGAATGACTGAAATTGGAACTATTTATTGTTTGCTGAACGGACTGATGAGGCGATTGCATCTGCAAAGTCTGCTGAAGAAAACCGGTCGCGGGCGGTAATAATGCTGCCGCTGACAACAACGGATTTGTCCGTATACCTCGCCCCTGAAGTTTCAAGGTGCGCGCGGTCTTCAGGATAGCACACCGCCGCGGTATCTTTCAGCAAGCCTGCTTCAGAAAGCAGCACGGGAGCCGAGCAGATGGCTGCAACTATCTTTCCCTGAGTGAAGAATTTGCGGGCAACTCTGTGCAGTGCTTCATTGTTCCAGTATTGCTTTATTCCGCTTCCTCCAATGACAACAACAGCGGCAAAATTTTCAGTATGTATGTTGAAAAAACTCACATCCGCCTTTACTTTCATTCCATCTTTCCCGACAGAAATTCCATGCGCATCGGATGCAATAAATATATTAAAGCCTTTTTTTAAGAGTGAATCCCGTGTTACGGAGTATTCAGTCTCATTAAAATTCCGTGCTGCAATTATAAATAGGATATTGTTGTTGTTTCTGATCACAGATGCCGCATATGTATTGAATTTCCAAAATATAACAAAAAAAAATGACTTCACTATTATCCAAATTTTATTTATTTATAATAATACAATTTTTGATTATAGGTTTGTTTCGGCGAAAATGGTAATTCCTGAAAATAAAATAGAAGAGATAAGATCGGCAGCTAATATTGTAGATGTAATTTCCGAATATATACAGCTCAAGAAAAGAGGCAGGAACTATATCGGTTTGTGTCCCTTCCACAAAGAGAAAACCCCTTCTTTTACCGTCAGTTCAGAAAAGCAGATGTTTCATTGTTTCGGCTGCAATGCCGGGGGAAATGTATTCCGTTTTCTTATGGATTACGAGAACCTTTCGTTTCCGGAGGCAGTTCAGCAGATTGCTGCCAGAGTCGGGATAGTAATTGAAACAACTTCCAATGTCACAAAAATATACGACAGTGAAAACGAAAATTTTTACGAAATAAATACTGTGGCAGCGAGGTATTTTTCGCAGAACCTGCTGGAAAGCAGGCAGGGAGAGACTGCACGCGAGTATTTTGCGGGCCGGAATGTGAAAGTGCAGACGCAGAGGATATTCGGGCTGGGTTATGCAATGCAGTCGTGGGATGGCTTTGTAAATTATGCCTCATCAAATAATGTGGATATGGAAAAAGCCAGGATACTGGGGCTGATAGAAAAGAAGGACAGCGGCGGGTATTATGACAAATTCAGAAGCCGCATAATATTCCCCATATTTTCTTCCAACGGACGTGTTATTGCCTTTGGCGGCAGAATTATGGAAAACACGCAGAATGCTGCCAAGTACCTGAATTCACCTGAGTCCGCTATATATGTAAAGAGGAAAACGCTGTACGGATTGTTCCATTCGAAAGATGAGATCAGGAGACTGGATAAAGCGATACTTGTAGAGGGATACCTGGATCTGATTTCGCTGTACCAGGCAGGCATAAAAAATGTGGTGGCCTCTTGCGGTACAGCGCTGACAGAGGAGCAGGCACAGCTGCTGTCGCGCTATACAAGAAACATAGTGGTTTTTTATGACAGTGATAATGCGGGTATTAAGGCTTCTCTGCGCAGTATAGAGATATTCCTCAAGCAGGACTTCGATGTGAAGATTGCCGAACTCCCGGCAGGCGAGGATCCGGATTCATTCGTGAACCGGAACGGACGGGAAGGCATTGAGGAGGCTATTAAAAAGGCGCAGAGCTTCCTGGAGTATCAGAGCCAGCAGTACGAAAAACAGGGGATGTTTTCGGACCCGTCACTGCAGACGCAGGCTATCAGGGGACTGGTAGAATCAGCGTCGTTTGTGGGAGATGAACTGAAACGGACTATGTTGCTGAAAACCATTGCAAGGAAATACGGTCTGAGAGAAAAACTGCTGGAAGATGAACTGCAGTCGCAGCTCAAAGAGAAAAATTCTCTGCCGCGTTCAATACGCAGGCAGGAACAGACTGCCAAAGCTGCCGCCAGGAATGTCAGGGCCGCCGAACAGCAGGTGACACAATCGGCTGCTAAAAAGACAGAAGTATCGATTGCGGAAAAAGAAATCGTCAGGCTTCTGTTTCAGGGGGATAATAAGGTGATCGGTTATATTTTTGACAATCTTACGCCGGAGGATTTTACCACCCAGTCTTTTCAGTATCTGGCCGAGATGGTCTATGATGTCTATGTAAACGGCGGCGATACGATACCCGGAGCACTGATAGAAAAGATTAAAGATGAAGCACTCAGGACTTATATATTGAATAATGCAGTTGACAGATATTCTATCAGTAAAACCTGGGAACAATACAATCCCGGACTGCCTGAACCGCTGAGTCTTATGAAGTATGCTAAAGATGCAGTAAGAAGTTTACGATTATACAGGATAGATAAAGAAATACTATACAATAGTCAGAGAATTGAAAGTGCTGAAAACGAAGGCGAAATTCTGGAGCTTATGAAGTACAATAATGCACTTTTCGCCGAAAAGAAAATAATTCAAAACAGTTTATGATTGCTTAAAGAGGTAATATTTAAGTGTTTAAGAACCCAACGTTGTATGAAATCAACACCCGTGTCTGGATAAGAAAATTTGGAAAAACGGCGAACAACAGGTACCTGAAATTAGATGAAATACCGCGCGAAGTATGGGAAGGCTATGCCTCGAAGGGCATAAATGCTATATGGCTGATGGGAGTATGGAAAACCGCGGACAGCGCGGTGAAAAAATACTGCTTTACTGATTTCCTTATGCGCAGCTATGATAAAGCGTTGAAGGACTGGCGTGATGAAGATGTGATCGGTTCACCGTATGCTATTGACCAGTATGTGGTAAACCCCGAACTGGGTGATTTTGATTCACTCCTGCGTCTTAAAGAAATGCTGAACAGTATGGGCATTATGCTATTCCTGGACTTTGTATCGAACCATTTCAGTGCAGAGACTTCGCTGATATATTCATCGCCCGAAATATTTCTGCAGGCAGACGAAGAGACGTACAGAAGGGATTCACACACATACTTCAACCCGAAGGGCAGCTCTCTTTATTTTGCGCACGGACGTGATCCGTTTTTCCCTGCATGGGAAGACACCGTACAGGTAAACTATTTTTCTGAGGCCGGCATAAAATACATGACGGATACGCTGGTGAATATTGCGCGCTGCTGCGATGGCGTCAGGTGCGATATGGCTATGCTTGCGCTTGATAATGTGTTTTATAATACGTGGAGCGGTCCGCTGAACAGGTATGGCTTTTCTCATCCGAAAGAAAACTTCTGGCGGCAGGCAATCAGAAAAGTCAAGGAACAGCATCCTGAATTCACCTTTATAGCAGAGGCATACTGGGATCTGGAGTGGGAGCTTCAGCAGCTGGGATTTGATTATACATACGATAAAAAGCTTACCGACAGGCTTATTGCCGGCAGTGCGCGCGATATAAAACTGCACCTGCTCGCTGATCCTCAGTATCAGAGCAAATCGGTCCGGTTTATCGAAAACCACGACGAGGAACGTGCTGTTACACTGATGGGCAAGAATAAATCTATGGCTGCAGCTGTAGTCATAAGTACAATACAGGGAATGAGGTTTTTCCACAACGGTCAGGTAGACGGAAAGAAGATAAAACTCCCGGTACAGCTGGGCCGTGCGCCTGAAGAACCGGTCAACAGCTGCATGAGCAGCTTTTATAACAAGCTCTTCAGCATAACCCGGTGCGAGGTATTCAGAAAAGGTGAATGGAAGCTGCTGGACCCGCTGCCTTCCTGGGAAGATAACGCTACATTCTCCAACATGCTCTCGTGGATGTGGCGCTACAAGGATAAGAACTGTATTGTTGTTGTAAACTATTCAGACAGTCCGGCACAGTGCAGGCTGAAATTCGACATAAGCGGGTACGAGGACCGTTTTGTGCTGACAGATATGCTGACCGGAACTGAATACATAAGGCCGTGCGAAGAGGTATGCTATCAGGGATTATATGTTGATCTGAAAGCATATCAGAGCCATATCTTTTTCTTCTGATATTAAATTTCAGGACCGGGCAGGGTAAAGTAAAAACAGCTTCCTTCGCCCGGCTGGCTTTCCACCCATATTTCTCCGTTGTTTTTTTCTACCAGCTCCTTGCAGAGTATCAGTCCGAGTCCCGTTCCGGATTCCTTTGATGTACCTGGTGAAGAATGTCTGACGTCTATCCTGAAGAGTTTTGAGATTTCCGATTCATCCATCCCCCGGCCGTAATCGCGAACTGCAATTTCTATTTTATCCGAATGTTTCCGTGCTGAAATTTCTATTATGCCTTTCTGGTGCGAAAATTTTATTGCATTTGTAAGCAGATTCTGTATGACAGAATTAATTGTATTCTGATCGGCTATGACAAAAGTGCCTGGCACCACCTGGTTGCTGAACTCAACTTCCTTTTTCAGTGCGTTTCCTTGAAGCAGGAAAAAATTACTTTCGATCAGTTCATACAGGTCAGTGCGTACAGGGTAGTATTCCATCTGTCCGGTTTCAATCAGTGACCACTGCAGCAGGTTGTCAACCAGTTTAAGCAGGCGTTTGGATGAAATGTTAATCGATTCGGCGAATTGTCTGATCTCTTCTGAGCTGAGAGTATCCAGATCGCTCATAAGATAATCTGAGTATCCGAGAATTGAATTGAACGGGCTTCTCAGGTCGTGAGAGATAATAGAAAAGAATTTATCCTTCTGGCTGAGGATTTCCTGGAGCTTCTCCTGTGAAGCGTTCAGTTTGTCGTTCAGTTCAAGCACTTCGCTGTAGTATCCCTCAAGTTCTTCTTCCAGCCGGTATCTTTCGGTTACATTTCTGGCCAGGCAGATTACCATCTGTCTGCCTTCCGATTCGGTCACGGTTCCGGTGATTTCCATTATCAGTATATCGCCGTTTTTTGTGATCATCTCGTAGTTGCTGATCTGGCTTGTACGCGTCTCGATAAGCGATCGGGTATTCTTAAGAGCGCGCTCGAGCGAAGCGTCGGTGAGTAATTTCATGTCGAATATGGTCTTTCCGATAAGTTCCTCCGGCCTGTATCCGAGTTCTTTCTCAACAGAAGGAGAAATGCTCAGCATCCTGAAGTCGCTGTCCACACAATATATAATGTCAGAGATATTATCGTAGATCATTTTCAGGCTTTCATTGAGGAGATTTGAAATGCCGGCACGCTTCGACACGTCGGTCGAGAGCATTATTGCGCCAATAATGACGCCTGCATCATTTTTCAGAGGGGAAACAGAAACATCGATATAGCGCACAAGATTCTGCGAACTGATGGTCAGTTCAGTTTTATGCACGCCACCTGATCTGAACACTGTATCCAGAGGGCAGCTGTCCTGAAATTCGGGGAAATTCCTGAAAGCATCGAAGCAGTATTCGCCCTTATGGTTGCCGTAAAGCTGAATGTCCGTTTCGTTCTGGTATATAATCTTATGGTAGGTATCCTGTATATTTATACCTACCGGCAGAACCGAAAAAAAATTCAAGGGATTCAGCGGGTTGTTACCCGCGGCAGACAATATGGTTATCAATTGTTCTTCATCTCTCATATATGCACCTCTTATATGTAAGAGTTAGTATACTATTATTGCATATCAGATACAGTATTGATAACATTCAGGCGGGAGATCATAATAGTATAGAATAATTTAATACATTTTAGCGCCTTTGTAAATGAATTTTTTCAAATGAGCGAACTTTTGCTGGCGGTTTTGAGCCGGGAGATGCCGGGCATTGACGGCCGTCACAAAATTTAAGTGCAATAAAACGAAAAATGTTCCCAAAACGGAGCAAAATATCTGATAATTTATATTGTAAAATCAAAAATTTTGTCGTAATTTTTTAACCGCGACAATATAACAATTGCCTGAGTTTATTTTTTTGCTTACCAAAAAACTAAGGAGTCAGTATGAAGAAAACTTTCACGTTTCTGGCCGCTTGTGCCCTCTGTTGTACATCTCTTTTTGCGCAACAGCCTAATCCTATAGAAATGAAGAGTGTTGCTACTTTTAATGCAGCATTTGATCCTTCTTTACCGGATACAATTATCAAAAAGCTCCCATATTCTACTGATCTGGGTGTTCGCAGGGTAATTGTAGCCGATGCGAATAATGATGGTCTTCAGGAAATCATCGCTACCGATTATACAAACGGTGGAAGAGTTCATGTAATGAGACCTTCTAAAAGTGATCCTTCTAAAATTGAAATCATCTGGTCCTCACCTGTAGGCACCGGCTCCAGCGGTTCTACTCCAAGGTATCCGCAGGTAGGCGATTGCGACGGTGATGGAAATCCTGAAGTCATATTCGAACAGAACTCAAGTGGTCGCATTGTGTTCTACGAATGGATAGATGATACACAGATGTGGGGAACAGAACCTGCATTTGAAATCACAAGTGACATTTTCAAGGCAGCCGGAGCTCCCGGTCCTCTCAGACTTACACGCGAGACTCTGCTGGTAAGCGATATCGACGGTGACGGAAAGAGTGAAATCGTTCCTCACGGAAATACTCCGGCAGCAAAGGGCGTTTATATTCTGGGTATCGACGGTGAATTCCCTGGATTTGCCAGTGTAGTTCTCGAAGGCGGACATCCCAGTACTGTTCACACGAACGGCGATTCATGGGCTGGTGGTTCTTACTGGAACTCAGTTCCTGCCGACATCGATGGTGACGGAAAAATTGAACTCATAAACCACCACTGGGATACATTTGGTTTCTGGTCAATCGACGTAAACGGTCCTGACAGCTATACCTATCCTGATACTTCAAAGGGTAAAAACATCTATGCTCATTATTCATCACAGGATGCCGTTAACTACTTCGGTGTTTGTGCAGTTGACGTAAACGGTGACGGACAGGATGAAATTGCCGGTACCATGTACTCAGACAATTTTGACCTTGGTCTTCTTTCATTTGCAAAGACTGATACAGGCGTTTATATCTGGAAAAATGACGATGCTTCAAAGACAGCAAGATTTGCAAAGATCGCTCTGAAGAAAGATCTGGCAGCTCTGGCACACAAAACTGCAGCTGAATTCTGGCCAACCGTAAAAGGTGACCTGAACCGTGACGGTAAAGAAGAAATCTATACCGGCGGCGGAAGAGGACTCAACCTCATCGCAGTGCAGTATAAAGGTACAGGAAGCCTGCTCGATCCAGCCAGCTATACTTCTAATATAGTATATAACGGCGAAGGCGGCGACGTATTTGCAACTCTCAGAATATACAACGGAAGAATTGATACTGTTGTAACCGGTACAGATACTTCTTATGTACTCGATCCTACAAAGATCGATACAGTAAAGGAAGAAACTCCGTTTACATCTTTCGTATATGCTGACAGCGTGGATCTCGATAAAGACGGAAAATATGAAATCGTACTTTCTGAACAGAGCGTTTATGATTCAACAACAGTAGTTTATTACAACTGGGTTGACTCAACAAGATCATTTGAACGCGATCTGCAGAAGAGCAAGAAGATCTACAACAATTACCGCAAGACCGTCAGGGTTCTTGAGTATGATGGTACCAGCGGTTTCTCACAGAGGGATTACGAAGTTGTAAGACCTGAGGATTACGTTTTGGAGCAGAACTATCCTAATCCGTTCAACCCTGAAACAAGGATCAAGTTTACACTGCCTCTTGACAAGAAAATATCGCTGAAAATATACGATATGCTCGGCCGCGAGGTGGCGACGCTGATAAATGACCAGGTATTTAAGAAAGGTAACTACGAACAGAATTGGAATGGTACTGACAACTTTGGAAGAAAAGTAGTCAGCGGCCACTATATTGCAAGACTTACTTACGGAACATATGCTAAATCTATAAAGATGACGCTGCTTAAGTAATTTTTGAAATTAGCTGATTCGGCATTAGTCTGCAGTCCGTCTCCCCGATGGGCTGCAGACTTCTATATTACTGCATCAAAAACTTACCTGCTTCCAGTGTAGTTAACAATATTTTTGAAGAGTTTTGCCAGTCAGACATTTCGCATACGTGCGTTTTTTCCGGAAATAAAAAAAAGATATTGATATTCGTGTGCTTAAAAACGCCTAAAATTGGATTTATAAATAAATACATCGTTTTATTGAGGCAATAAATGAGAAAAATATACTTGTTTCTGATGACCCTGCTGGTTTGTGCGGCCAATTTATACGCACAGTCTACGGGTAAAATTATGGGTAAAGTAACCGATATTGCTACGGGTGAACCGATTCCTTCTGCAAACATAATAGTTGAAGGGACCTCGCTCGGTGCGGCATCTGATTTCGAGGGGGACTACGTGATTTTGAACATTCCTCCGGGAGTGTATAACGTTACCGCTACCTACCTGGGCTACCAGAAAGTTACGGTGAAAGATGTGCGCGTTAACGTTGGCTTTACAACCAACCTGAACTATGAGCTTACTTCGGGTGAAGTTACCATGGGTACAATAGTTGTCCAGGGTGAACGCAACCCGCTTATCAGACAGGATCTTACAAATCCTACAGTTGCGATTACCGCCGAATCGATGGACATTCTGCCGGTCGATAATATTTCCGACGTAATCAAACTGCAGGCCGGTGTTGTTACTGGTGACGACGGATCACTGCACGTGCGCGGTGGTTATGGAAATGAGGTTGCATACTCATTGAACGGATTATCTATGAATGATCCCTATGGAAACTCACGCTCCGTAGGTGTTGCTACAAATGCAGTACAGGAAGTTTCGGTTTCTACCGGTACATTCAGTGCTGAATTTGGTAACGCACTCAGCGGTGTCGTTAACTATGTCACAAAAGAAGGCGGCGATAAATATACCGGAAGCATAAGAGCATACGCCGGTGACTACGCAACAAACAGGAAAACACTATTCTATAATATAGATGATATCGATGTACTGAACCGTTCAAGAATCGAAGCTACTGCAGGCGGTCCTGTTCCGCTCAGCTCAGGCACAAAATTCTTCGTTTCCGGTATCTATGAAAATTTCAAGGGTACATATTACGGAAAACGCTATTACAATCCGACAGATTCTTATCTGACACCTGACAACTTCAGAAGTTCCGACAAGCGCTACGGAAAGGCTACCGGCGCTTACTTCTTCAATCCGTTCTCGAAAAACAGCAGCGGACTTAATACCGGTGACTCTGCAGCAGTTGCAATGAACCCTTCTGAATCCATGAACATTCAGGCAAATATCAGCCAGAAAATCGGATCACTGATAAAACTGAAATATGAGTTCGTATTCGACAAGGGCCAGAGCAAGGATATGGATTACTTCAGGTCATATATGTTCAACCCTGATGGTTACGGTACCGATTATTCTACCGGTAATGTACATTCTCTCGACCTTACTCACACAGTAAGCGACAATACATTCTATACACTGAAAGCTTCATATTCGTACAACCAGGCTGAACACTATTTGTATGCCGATGATAACGATCCGCGCTACATGCCGTCGTTCTTCAGAAGGACTATCGGCAATACCAGCTTCTATGCAGGCGGCACAGACAACTACCGCTCAAAGAGAAGCACTTCTACTATAAGTTTCAAAGGCGATTTGGTCAGCCAGCTCTGGGGCACTCACGAAGTTAAGGCCGGCTTTGAATACCGCCAGCACAAAGTTAGAAGATACGGCAGAACATTGGAATTCTTCAAACTTTCAAAAATTGGCCAGGCATATATGCCTGTCGCCCTCAGCGTAAGCGATCTTCTCTACAACGATTCACTCCAGGTCGTAAGGGGTTATACCTCTGATCCGTCTACATATGAAAGAGAGCCTCTCCAGATCTCCGGATATGTACAGGACAAGATAGAGCTTGCAAAGACACTTATTCTGAACGTTGGTCTGCGCTACGAATATTTCGATCCGAAATCGGATTACAATGCCGAACTTTCAAGAGATATAACCGAATCACAGTCCGGCTATATAGTACACTATATGAAGAAAGCAGATCCTAAGCACATGATTTCACCTCGTTTCAGCGTGTCGTATCCTATTACCGACCGTGGTGTCATCAGGTTCTCATACGGTCACTTCTATCAGATCGGATCACTTTCAGAACTCTATAATAATTATCAGATGTGGGTTGCAAACATCTCTTCAGTTCCGACATTCGGAAATGCAGATGTAAAACCGCAGAAATCTGTTCAGTATGAAATCGGTCTTCAGCAGCAGCTGACTGATGATTTCAAGTTTGACCTTACGGGTTATTACAAAGACGTAAGAGATTACATATTTACTCAGACGGTGTACACACAGAAAGCAAGACAGTACGATGTACTTACAAATCTTGCATACTCAAATGTTAAGGGTATTACACTTTCATTCATGAAAAGACGTTCACCCGGAAGCATTTTCTCTGCAACACTCGATTATACATTCCAGATTGCAGAAGGAAACAGAACTGAACCGGAAGAAGACCTGTTCTTCTCAGAGGCTTCAGGAAAACAGACTGAAACTTATCTTGTACCGCTCAGCTTTGACCGTGCTCACCTGATCAACGGTACCGTTACCCTGTCTGAACCTGAAGACTGGTCAATTGGTTTTGTATACAACGTACAGACAGGTACACCGTATACTCCTGCTCTTCCGCCATCACTCTCTACTATTACATACGAGCAGAGAAGTGCTGCTAAATCCATGCAGTGGAATGTGGACTTTAAGGCAGAGAAGTTCTTTAAGCTCGGTTCTATCAGCTATTCAGTATTCCTGCAGATAGAAAACCTGTTCGATACGGAAAATGAAACATCCGTATGGGCATCGAGCGGCAGGGCACTTTCGAACGTCGAACAGACTCTTCAGGCTAACCAGTTCAATGATCTGAGAAGCCGTATTGCCAGAGGTGATGCCGGCATGATAGGTTCAGGTTATCTGGACAACTATTATTCATGGCGCCCAGAGAGGGTTAACCGTCCGCGCGAAGTCAGACTTGGATTTTCGATTTTATTTAACTGATAAATTATAGTGAGGAATTGTTATAATGAGAATTAAACAATATTTAATTGCCGCTTTTTCTCTCTGTATGCTCTCCTCGGCAATGACTTTTGCTCAGCAGAAGGACCCATCGGGAAATTATGACTATAAAAAAATGTCATATGAAGATGCGCAGAGAATATTCGGCCCTATCAAGGGAACCCGGATAAATAAAGTTACTGGCGATAAGAAAGAAATAAAAGATATTACCATAAAAGGAAATAAAATAACCACAATCCTGTACAACTACGGTTCAGTCTGCGCGCCTTCAGTAATGGCCAACGTGGAAGATCTGGTCTGGAACGGGCTGGGTTATGGTTATGAGTTCGGTACACTGGCAGGTGCACAAGTAAAGGACGTTGATGGAAACTATATACATATCATCAGCGATTCTCACGTTCGTGCTACTGAAGGTGACTACGATCCTTCCGGAAACCTGAAATACGGATGGCTCCCGAAATCGGGCTATTCCGATCCTACTCAGGATCATATCGCTTCGCTGAATGCAAACGATGCAAACGGTGACGGAAAACCGGACAGCTGGCCTGAAAACTGGTATTCTGCCGGTGCCGGAAAATATCTCTGGCCTGCATTCTTAGGCGATATGGCTACAGCTCCTGATGAAGAAGTTTTCTACGGAATTGATGATTATACGAACTATGAATTTCTCGGCAGATACCTCCCGTTCGAGAGCGACATCACGAAAGGCGGCCTCGGACTCGATGCTACAGTGAGAATTCTTCAGTTCAACAACCCGATGGCCGAAGATATTATCTTCATGATCTATCAGATCACAAATGCCAGCGAAAAAGATCTTGATACGGTTTATTTCGGTATGTTCGGTGATCCCCACCTGGGCGGATCAAGCGATTATACAGATGACCGCGCTTTCTTCATTCCTCCGAAAGGCGATCTGGCTAATATGTTCCAGCAGAGAGCCCGTTCCATGGTTTATGCATGGGATGCGGACTTCAAGGGTGTAGGCGGAGCAGTTCCAGGATACTTCGGATGGAAATTCCTCGAATCACCTTCGAAGGATCTTCCTACAGATATTAACGATGACGATGATGACGGTCTGAAAAATGAAAGCCCGTTCAATTCGAAAGGTATCTATATTGACGGACTTCAGCATCAGCTGACCGAAGGTATCGATAACCTTGAAAAGTATATAGGTGTATACGGCGCTCCCAAAGCCCGCTGGTCAGGTGACGAAGACGGTGACTGGGATGTCGATAAACACGACGTCGGTATAGACGGTATCGGTCCTGAATCACAGAATTATCCTGGTCCGGATTACGGCGAAGGTGACGGTGTTCCTTCACAGGCATTCTACAACGACCTGAACGGTAACGGTAAATACGACCCGGAAGAAGTCGGAACTCTGTCAGACGAACAGCTCCCAGGATACAAATGGGCCGGCAGCGAACCTAACTTCGGTTACAGGGATATCTCTGAATCTGATATGGTCGGTCTTACTGGATTTACTGCAGCCAGCTTCGGTACACCTAACTACCCGAAGAATGATGATCTGGTTTGGGAATGGTTCACAAAACCTGAAATTGATCCTGAACAGGAACTTCTCAAGCAGGAAGGCGATAACGTATTCTGCTTCTCCACAGGTCCGATGAAACTCGGTAAAGGTGAATCTCAGCGTTTCTCCATGGCTATTATCATGGGCGAAAACAAGGATGACCTTATTCTGAATGCAGCCACTTCTGTAAAAATTCTCGAAGCTGACTACAGATTTGCCCAGCCGCCTGCAAAACCAATCGTACGTGCAGTGCCTGGTGACGGCAGAGTTACACTCTACTGGGATGCAAAGAGCGAAGAATCCATCGATCCTTTGACACAGCTGAAGGACTTTGAAGGTTACAAGATCTACCGCTCCAGAGATTACAATTTCGCAGACGTCTATACAGTTACAGATGCAAACGGCGTTCCTTTCCTTGGCCAGGCTCTTCTGGACGACAATACAGGAAAGAGAGCTCAGTTCGATCTGAATAACAAATATGCAGGACTTGCTGAACGTGAATATGAAGGCCGCGGTGTCAAATTTAATCTCGGCAACAATACAGGTCTTGTTCACGAGTACGTGGATTCAACTGTACAGAACGGTATAAAATATTACTATGCAGTTGTTGCATATGACCGCGGAACCAGTGAACTGGCTCCAACAGAGACTCAGGCTGTAATTCAGCAGGATCCTCTGACGGGTAAACTTATTTATGATGTTAATACTCTTGAAGTTACACCCGGACCGGTATCGAGAGGTATGATCGATCCTGAAGTTGGTGTCGGCGGCGTACCTAACCACATCAAGGGTAATGCAACCGGTAAGGTATTCGTCAAGACTCTTGAAGGTCTGCAGGTCGGCAACAAGAACTATAAAATAGAATTCACAGCTGCAAACAGCTATAATGTTCTCGATTCAACCGGTGTTGAATATACATTTACTTCGAAGGATACAGTACTCGTTTCTCTGAAACACAAGAACCTGAGCGAATCAAGTATTGTAGTCAAGGATTCAAAGAACAACACTCTTGCTGCTTCCAAGTATTTTGTCAATGCAGCAAGCGGACAGATTGCAGGCCGCAAGGCAGGTGATTTCCCGATGGGTGAACAGATGAAGATCTATTACAGGTACTATCCTGTATTCAAGAGCTCTCTGGTCAGCTATGAAGACGGCAACCCTTCGTTTGACGGTCTCAGGGTTTATGCAAAGAACGTCCAGCTCGGTACTGATAACGAAGGTTCAAGATTTATTTCCGGTTCACCATCAGGCATCAAGGATACAGTAATGTTCCCGCCGAACTTCAATCCTTCGAAGGCGAAGATGGTTCCCTACGACTGGGAAATCAGGTGGGGAAGCACGGAAACCAATGCAGACGGTTCATGGAAAAATGGTTATACCGTTTCGACAGCTGACAAGAAACAGATAGTATTCCCGTTTGTTGTTGTCAATGTCACAAAGAACGATACTGCAAAGCTCTATATGATCGAAAATATTCCTTCAAAGAAAAATAATAAGAGATGGGATTGGGGCGAGAGCATCGTACTGTTCGAAAAGGAAAATCTTGCTACTCCGCTTTTCGAACTGAAATTTGATCTCGATTCATCAAAGACCATCGTAATGCCTAAGGCAGGCGATGTATACCTGCTTCAGACTTCAAAGCCTTTTGCTACTGGTGATACCTATTTGTTTGAGACAAAGGAAGCAACCTTTAAGGCAGAAAAGGCAAAAGAAAACGCAGACAACATTTACGTAGTGCCGAATCCGTATGTCGGATACAGTCTTTCAGAGAATCCGGGAAGAACTCTTACAAAACGCGGCGACAGGGAAATCCAGTTCAGGAATCTTCCTCCGCAGTGTACAATAAGGATCTATACTTCTGTCGGTGAACTGGTAGATGTAATTCATAAGGATGATATGAGCAGCATAGCAACCTGGAACCTCCTGAGCTCAGAGGGTATGAGGATAGCTTACGGTGTTTATATCTACCACGTGGATATACCCGGCGTCGGTGAGAAGATAGGCAGATTTGCCGTAATTAAATAGTTACAGTAATCAGAAAATATGAAGAAAATTATTTATACGGGCATTCTTAAATGAATGTCCGTAGATAAATGAAATTTTTGGAGAAAAAAATGAAAAGACTCTTTTTACTTGTTACGATCTCGGCGCTAATGTTGTTTTCTGCGGGGACAACCAGGGCACAGATCGGCAGGGATATTACAAAGGTAGGTACTACCGCTGCGCAGTTCCTGAAGATCGGTCCGGGAGCCAGAGCTTTGGGTATGGGCGGAGCATATACCGCTGTCAGCGATGACATTTATTCGGTATACTATAATCCTGCCGGTATTGCCAGAACATCAGGCGGCGCAGCCGCATTCAACCATTCAGAGTGGCTTGCAGATATGAAGTATGACTTCGCTGCTGCTTCTGTCAATATTGAAGATATGGGTGTGCTGTTCTTCACTCTTACTTCTTACTCTTCTCCTGAGGAGAAGGTCAGAACCTTTGAGAATCCTGAAGGCGACGGAAGGTACTGGGATGCCTCAGCACTCGCAATCGGTGCCGGCTATTCACGCGCCCTTACTGACAGATTCTCTATTGGCTTCCACTTCAAATATATCCAGGAATCCATATGGGACAGCAAGGCTAGCGGTTTCGGACTTGATGTAGGTACATACTATGTTACACCGTTCAACGATCTCGTTATTGGTGCCAGTATCTCAAACTTCGGCAGCAAAATGAAACTCGACGGACGCGACATTCAGTTCAATATGGATCCGAACGGCGATGCTACTTCTGGACCAAATAACGTTCCTGCTCTTCTTGAAACAGACAGCTACGATATTCCCCTTACATTCAGGATCGGTCTTGCTATGGACGTGCTGAAGACACGCTTTATACGCGTTAAAACAGCTCTCGACGCAAGTCACCCGAATGACAATACGGAATATGTAAATGCAGGTGTTGAAGTTGCATACGACGAAATGTTCTTCGTACGCGGCGGCTACAAGTCACTCTTCCTGCAGGACAGCGAACAGGGACTTACACTCGGCGCCGGTCTGAAGTATGAACTCAGCCCTGGCTTCAGAGTCCAGGTGAACTACGGTTATGCAGACTATGGCAGACTGAAAGATATACAGTACTTCGATCTCGGTATTACATTCTGATAGTCTGACACAGCTAAGATATCTTAAGCGGAGTCCTTTCAAAAGGGCTCCGCTTTTTTTTTGCTCTGATCACGCCCGTCCATAGTATTCATAGAAAATGTTTGTATATTTAGATGTCGTTTTACCCTCTATTACCCAACTAACCGGAGTAAAAATGAAACTAAAAAATCTACTGTTGGTGACGGTACTGATCTTCTGCTCATCTGTTCATGCCCAGTCATATGAATTGGTAAAAGTCAGGGATGTTATTCCGGATATTGTACTCGATCTGAAGTACAGTACTACTGACAATTTTACTCACCAGAAACTCTATACCACAAACGAATGCTTCCTGATACTTGAGGCAGTTAAAAGACTGAAGACTGTACAGGATTCGCTGAGAAATATCAGGTCATTAAACGGAGTTGCTTATCCAAAAGGATTGGGAATTAAAATCTGGGACGGATACAGGCCGCGTGCAATTCAGTACCTGATGTTTGAAATATTCCCGGACCCGACGTTTGTGGCAGATCCTAATACGGGATCAATGCATAACCGAGGCAGCGCTGTTGACCTTACACTGGTTGATTTGAACACTGGGAAGGAACTGCACATGCCTACTCCATTTGACGACTTTACAGAAGCTGCGGCACATGGCTACAACTATCTTGCACCGGAAGTGAAGGCAAACCGGGAATTTCTGCTCAGAATGATGACCACTGTAGGCGGATTTTCAATGTATCAGTCTGAATGGTGGCATTATACGATTCCCGGTGCCTCGTCTTATCCGCTGCTGGATTTCCAGATGAAATAATCAAAGAGGAGTATCTGATGAAAGTAATAAAATATACGCTAATGTTTATGCTGCTGATAGCAGCAGAGTTGACTGCACAGCAGGAGTTCATTGTCAATACCATTACGGATTCCACACAGCGTGCCCCGGTAGCCGCTGGAGAAGACGCTTCGGGTAATTATGCCATAGTATGGCAGTCAGCTTCCGCCTCTGATGCGTCGGATATATATATGCAGCCGTTCAATAAGTCTTCGGTGAAATCGGGGACTGAACTGAGAGTAAATGAGGATACCGGAGGATTGCAGTCATATCCGGCAGCTGCCATGAATAGAGGCGGCAATATGATAGTTGCCTGGACAAGCAATAACGGCGATCTGATAAACGGCGGGGATATAAAGGCCAGATTGTATAAAAATTTTATGCCGGTGACTCCTGAGTTCACTGTGAATACTGTACTAGCCAGAACACAGACCTCACCGGCCGCCGCTATATACGATGACGGCAGCTTTGTGATAACATGGGAATCGTGGGATCAGGACGGGTCGGACAGGGGAGTATATGCGCAGATGTTTGACGCCGCCGGAAATAAAAAGGGACAGGAAATTCAGATAAATGTTACCACCGCAAACAGCCAGGCCAGACCCGCGGTGGAGTATTTCTCTGACGGCAGTTTCGTAATAGCCTGGGAGTCATGGACGAATAACGTTGCGGGTTATGACGTCATGGCAAGGCTGTTCAATTCTGCTGGCCAGCCTCTGACCGGCGAAGTGCGGGTAAACACTGCTACTGCCGATTACCAGTGGATGCCGGATATCGCTGTAAACAGGGATAATTCGTTCTCAATAGTTTGGTGCAGCTGGGAACAGGATGGTGACGACGGCGGAATATTCCTGCAAAAATTTGCCTACCCGACAGCAGCAAAAACCGGCGGAGAAATCTGCGTCAACAGTACTACCAGGTTTTATCAGTGGCTGCCTAAGGTAAAATATTTCAATGATGACAGGATTGGTGTAATGTGGTCCAGCTGGAAACAGGACGACAGTCGCGAAGGGGTTTATTTCCGCGCACTTGACAGTGAGTTAAATGCCGCCTCACTCGAGGAAAGGATCAATGACGTTACAGAAGGTTATCAGTGGGAACCTGATTTCTTCATAAACAGCAGCGGTGAAGTAATAAGTACATATTCCAGCTGGGGCCTGATCGGCAAGGATTACGAGGTTATGTCAAAGGTGTTCAAGCCTGCTTTTATAAAGGGTTTCCTGAATGAAAATAAATACGAACATCCGCAGGGACGCACTACTTCTGACATTACAGTGTTTGTGACTGATTCATTAAAGCTGAATGGTTCTGAATACGAAGTCTCCTTTGACTCCACTGCACAGAAGGTGTTATCCATGACAGTAAAGAATATGACTGAGGGCAGGACTTCATACAGCGGACTGCTGCTGAATAAAAGTGACAATGTATTCTATGCCACTCCCGCTATTGACGGTATTATAGTAAACGTCAAACCGGTATTCAGTCTTACGCTCAATACTGCAAAGTCATACTTCAGGAATACAACGGGATCAAATCTGAACTTCAGGATAGACAAACCTGCCAGCGGTAAACCACTGCTTGCGCCAATAGATGTGGCGGTTATCTGGAACAAGACCGATACAGCCGGCGGGAAATATCTGTTTCCGGCAGACACAGCCTTCAATACTTCGATGAAGAAGGATATAGTAATACCATTCAAGGTATGGAATATCACGGACAACCAGAAAATCGACTGTCTCATTCCGGAACCCGCGGCAACTAAGAATAAGAAGTGGGATCCCAACGAAAACATAATTATTATTACTCCGGAAGGGTACCGCAGTATTTCATCAAACACACACGTCCAGATATATCCCCAGATCCCGTCAGGAAGTGTAATACTGCCGTCACAGGGGGATACTAACTATATTTTTACTTCAAGACCACTGACATCACTCGACAGGTTTTCATTTAAGGCCACAGGCGGTGATCTGGTGGTGGATGTAGAAAACAATGATGTTGTAAACAAGGACTTCTGTCTCTATCAGAACTATCCCAACCCTTTCAACCCTGCGACATTCATAAGCTATAAAATTCCAGCAGACAGTTTTGTAGAGCTTAAAGTATATGACATACTGGGCAAGGAAGTGATGACACTTGTAAATGAAGTACAGAAAGCCGGCTCGTATAAAAAGGAAATAACCGGCAGGAGCACTGCCATATCGAGCGGAGTATATTTTTACCGGCTTATGGCAAAAAGCACAGCCGGTGCTCGCAGTTTCGTACAGACCAGAAAAATGGTTTACCTGAAGTAATTATGAATTTTGCCACCGCCTTCGGCGGGGTGCCCGAATTCGGGCAAATTCTGAAAAAATTATTTAGTTTTGATTATATACAAATATTAACAATATGGAATAAGCATATGAATATAAAACACTTTACAAACACAGCCATTTTATTTATTATTTTAATTACAACATGTTTTGCAGGTCAGAGGTCAATGAAAGAAGATAAAACAGTAAAAGAATTCAGACAATTCCTGAAACACTATGAATCAGTTGTAGAGCCGCTATCACGAGACGCTGCTGCTGCATACTTCAATGCTACTATTTCAGGAAAGACAGAGGACTACGATAAATCCGCGGCGCTTTCCGTTAAGCTCAGCAAGGTATATTCGAACAAGGAAGATTTTGCCAAACTGAAGAAGTTCAGGGAATCTGGAAAAATAAAGGATGAGCTTCTCAGCCGTCAGCTTGAAACCATATACCTCGCTTATCTGGGAAACCAGGCGGATGAAAAACTGCTGGAGCAGATTATCAGTCTTGGGACTGCAATAGAAAACAAGTTCTCGACATTCCGTGCTGAAGTAGGCGGCCGCAAGCTTACCGATAATCAGATAGAGGAAATACTGAAAACTTCCAAGAATTCAAAGGAACTGGAAGAAGCCTGGAAAGCCAGCAAGAAAATAGGCAATGTAGTTTCAGCGGATATACTGAGACTGGTGAAAATGCGCAACGAACTGGCTCACAGCCTGGGATTCAAAAATTATCATCAGATGAGTCTTCAGCTCAGCGAACAGGATCCGGAAGAGATCAGCAGGATATTTGACGAACTGGATAACCTTACCAGAGAAACATTCAGCGCGCTGAAATCGCAGATGGATGAATATCTGGCAAAGCAGGACGGTATATCAAAGGCGGAACTCATGCCCTGGCACTATCAGAACCGCTACTTCCAGGAAGCACCCAGAATCTATTCGGTGGACCTCGACAGCTATTACAAGGGCAAGGATATTGCAGCTGTAACGAAGGAGTATTATAAGGGTATCGGACTTCCGGTAGATGCAATCATGGCAAAGAGCGATCTGTACGAAAAGGAAGGCAAATATCAGCATGCTTACTGCACGACAATAGAGCGCAACAGGGATGTGCGTGTGGTGATGAACATTAAGCCGAACTATAACTGGATGGGCACATCGCTGCACGAATTCGGGCATGGAATATATGACTACAATATTGACCAGAAATTACCGTGGCAGCTGAGAGAACCCGCTCACACGTTTACAACCGAAGCAATTGCAATGCTGTTCGGAAGGTTTGCATCAAACCCGCAGTGGCTTAGGGATGTGATCGGAATAAGTGAACAGGAAAAGGCTAAAATATCAGAAGAAAGCTTTAATTCACTGCGCCTGGAGCAGCTTGTTTTCAGCCGCTGGGTACAGGTTGTATACAGGTTTGAAAAAAGCATGTATGAAAATCCTGATCAGGATCTGAACAAACTGTGGTGGGATCTGGTTGAAAAATATCAGATGGTTAAGCGTCCTGCAGACAGAAACGAACCTGACTGGGCAAGTAAGATACACATTGCCAGCTATCCGTGCTATTATCATAATTATATGCTCGGTGAACTGCTTGCAAGCCAGCTTCACTACTACATAGCAAAGAATGTACTGAAGACTGATGACACAGCCAATCAGAGCTATAAGGGCAAAAAAGAGGTTGGTGAGTATCTGAAGAAAAACATATTTGCTCCGGGCAGAAGATATCTGTGGAATGATATGATTGAGAAAGCCACCGGTGAAAAACTTACTGCCAAATACTACGCACAGCAGTTCGTTAAATAGTTCTGAGTTATGAGTTCTGAGTTTTGAGTTCTGAGTTTTGAGTTATAGCGTCAGAATTCCAAATTGAGGAGTGTTCATTAATTGAATACTCCTCAAAAATAAAAAAATAGAATGAAAATGAATGCAGTTGCTACGCCCATTGTTCACAGGTATTTGTAACAATACTAAAACATATACCACTTCAACTATGTCTCCCTTCACTCAAAACTCAAAACTCATAACTCATAACTCATAACTCATAACTCCCTCGCTGCTATCAGATTCAGAGCGCTGCCCGCCTTAAACCATTCTATCTGTGCCGCGTTAAATGTATGATTGACTTTTATCTGTTCTGTTGAATTATCACGGTGTTTGACTATCAGTTCCAGAGGCTTGCCAGGGGAGAGTGTTTTCAGTCCGGTAATACTCAGCATGTCATCCTCCCTGATCCTGTCATAGTCGGCCGGATCGGAAAACGTAAGCGGCAGCATTCCCTGTTTTTTAAGGTTAGTTTCGTGAATTCTGGCAAAGCTTTTGGCCACTATTGCCCTGCCGCCCAGATATCTCGGCTCCATTGCAGCATGTTCGCGGCTGGAGCCTTCTCCATAGTTTTCATCACCTACCACTATCCATCCTGTTTTGCGGTTATTGTATTCGCGTGCTACATCGGGAGTGGATTTATATTCGCCGGTAAATATATTCTTTACTTCGCCCGTCCTGTCAGTAAATGCATTGACTGCTCCGAGGAACAGGTTGTTGGATATATTGTCAAGGTGTCCCCTGAACCTGAGCCACGGGCCGGCCATTGAGATGTGGTCTGTTGTGCATTTACCCTTTGCCTTCAGCAGCAGCGGAATGTTCGTATAGTCTTCGCCGTTCCACGCCGGAAAGGGTTTAAACAGCTGAAGCCTGTTACTTTCAGGTGATATCCTGATTTCCACATTCTCTCCGTTATCAGCCGGCGGCACAAAGCCGGTTTTATCCGACAGGAATCCTTTTTCAGGTAACTCACGGCCTTCCGGCGGATCGAGTTTCAGACGTTCTCCTCTGTCATTTTCAAGTTCATCGGTAATGGGGTTGAAAGACAGTCTGCCTGCAATTGCGAGTGCTGTAACCAGTTCCGGAGAACAGACAAATGCCATGGTATGAGGATTACCGTCATTGCGCTTGGCAAAATTCCTGTTGAATGATGTTACTATAGTGTTGACCTGGTTGTCATCTATATCGGTGCGTTTCCACATGCCTATACACGGGCCGCAGGCATTGGCCAGAACGATTCCTCCGAAACGGCTGAGCACATCCAGCTGTCCGTCACGCTCAACTGTCTTTCGGACCTGCTCGCTGCCGGGGGAGATGGTAAACATAGTTTTTGCTTTCAGTCCTTTTTGGAGTGCCTGAGCGGCAATGCTTGCAGAGCGGTCGATATCCTCGTAGCTGGAATTAGTGCAGCTGCCGATGAGCGCAACGCTTATCTCATCCGGGTAGCCTTTTTCGCGGAGTATTTCCTTCATCTTTGAAACCGGTATAGCGTGATCAGGGGTAAATGGTCCGTTAAGGTGCGGTTCGAGAGTGTTGAGATCTATTTCGATGATGGAGTCGAAATACATCTCCGGGTTAGTCAGCACATCCTTATCTGCCTTCAGGTGCTCGGCATTTTCCTTGGCCAGTTCTGCTACATCCTCCCTGAGCGTCATTTTTAAATAGTTGTACATCCGGTTGTCGAACGGGAACAATGATGCGGTTGCTCCGACTTCAGCGCCCATATTGCAAATAGTTGCTTTGCCGGTGCAAGAAATAGATTCGGTCCCGGGTCCGAAGTATTCAATAACCGCTCCGGTTCCGCCTTTTACAGAAAGTATTCCTGAGAGTTTGAGTATAATGTCCTTCGCCCCCGTCCACCCGTTCAGTTTTCCGGTAAGGCGGACACCGATGATCTTAGGCCATTTGATTTCCCACGGCATTCCTGCCATAACATCGACGGCATCTGCTCCGCCGACACCTACAGCTATCATTGCCAGACCCCCGGCATTAGGTGTGTGCGAATCGGTGCCAATCATCAAACCGCCCGGAAATGCATAGTTTTCCAGGACCACCTGATGAATTATTCCGGCTCCAGGCTTCCAGAAGCCGATCCCATACTTATTCGATATGCTCTCGAGGAAATCGTACACCTCTGAATTCTCATTTATCGAGAAGTCCAGGTCTTCTTTTGCTCCGGATTTTGCAAGCACAAGATGATCGCAGTGCACTGTAGAAGGTACAGCAGTGCTTCTGCGTTCTGCGTGTATGAACTGCAGCAGCGCCATCTGTGCGGTGGCATCCTGCATTGCAACTCTGTCTGGCATGAGTTCCACATAATCCTTGCCTCTGGTAAACCATTTATCTGCTGGTCTCGCCAGATGTGAGTACAGTATTTTTTCGGTCAGCGTAAGCTGCCTTCCGGTTGTTTCGCGTGCAGCTTCCACGAGACCGGCCAGGTTTTTATATACAGTTTTAATTTTGTCTATATCTGCTGTCATATTGATAACCTCAGCTTTAATTCAGTGAACGGTCTGAAAAATAATGGTATATTAGACAAGGTAACAAGTAAGACAGAAAAAGGCAAATTCCCAAGTAAAGGTATTATGGTAAATTCTGATGGATGTCCGGTTAGCACATGAATGATGTCAGCGAGTAAACTGATAACTAAGAACTAAGAACTGAGAACTCCTTATTTCCCGTAGAGTTCTTCTTCGACTATTTCGCAGATAATGTGTGCAACAGTTATGTGGCCTTCCTGTATGCGCTGTGTGTTGTTTGAGGGGATGACCAGCGGGAGGTCAGAGATATCCTTCAGTTTGCCGCCGTTACCACCGAGGAAAGCTATAACCCGCATATTCCTTGTCCGTGCTGTTTCAGCAGCTCTGATGATATTGGGTGAATTTCCGCTGGTGGAAATTGCAAGCAGTATGTCGCCTTCGCGGCCTAGACCTTCGACCAGTCTGGAAAACACGTTTTCGAAACCGATGTCGTTTCCGCCTGCAGTAAGGTTTGATGTGTCAGTTGTAAGAGCAATTGCAGGTATTGCAGGTCTCTGCAGTTTATGACTAAGTCTTATCATGAATTCAGCGGCTATATGCTGGCAGTCAGCGGCACTGCCTCCGTTGCCGCAGAGGAGAATTTTATTTCCCTGACCAATTGAGGAGGACACCATAGTGGCTGCTTCGAGTATATCGTCCGAACATTCAGAGAGTATTGCAAGTTTCACTTCGGAACTTTCAGTAAGCGATTCGGCTATAAATTTTCTGTTGTCCATTTAATTTAGTCTGTCTTTCTGGTGCAAGGGGAATCTAGCTGGTTTTTTCTTTTAGTTCAAATGAATGAATTGCTTCGGCGAACGATCTGATAAGAGGCCAGTTATTCTTATCTTCGAAGAAGTTACCGCATACAATAGCTTTTGCGCCATTCCTGACCTTTTCGTAAGCTGTTTCGGGATCTTTTATTCCTCCGCCTACAATTACCGGAATGTCGCAATACTGCGAAACAGTCCTTACCATTTCATTGGGCACGGAGTATTTTGCACCCGATCCGCCTTCGAGATAGACCATTTTCATCCCGAGATACTGGGCCGCCAGTGCGGTTGCAGCAGCTATTTCGGGCTTGTTCCTCGGTATCGGATTACTGTCGCTCATATACTGGGCGGTAGTGACGCTGCCCGACTCGACTAATATGTAACCGACAGAAATTGGTTCCACTTTATACTGTCTTATTAGAGGTGCAGCAAGCACATGTTTCCCGATGAGCTGTTCTGCATTTCTGCCGCTGATCAGTGAAAGGTAGAAAATGCCGTCTGCGTATGGGGAGACCTGGCTGACACTGCCGGGGAAAACGATTGCGGGTAAACTGCAGTTCTGTTTGATGGTTCTGATAACAGCATTAAGGTCGCCGTTCATCATCAGACTGCCTCCGATGAGAAGTGCATCCACACCGGAACGTTCGCATTCCTGAACGAGAGCGACAAGATCTTCTCCCGAAGTTTTGTCGGGATCTATAAGGAGCAGGAATACTGCTCCTCTTTCGGAAATCTTATTTAGCAGATTATCGTATATCTTCATAAACACTAGATGCAGATTAAGGTTTAAGGAATAAAGAAGGGTAAAAGTTAAAATAAATCATATTTTAATAATCATAAATTAAAATATCATAAATAAAACTTAAAACCCATTTCCCGCAAAGTATTTTTCAAAATATAATATTTTTAACCAAGATAACAAAGCATTTTATTTGCACTATAGGCTGCGCATGAATCGCTATAGTATTATTCCATGCAGTAACTGCATTATTCTATGCAGTTACTGCGGCAGTTTTCATGCTAAGCGAAATCCTCCCTTTTACCAGATCTATTCCGATAATAGTGACGTCTATGATATCCCCGACGTTCAGCACTTCGAGCGGGTTTTTGACGTATTTGTTTGCTATCTGTGAAATATGCAGCAGACCATCCTGCTTGACGCCTATATCGACAAAAGCACCGAAGTCAACGATATTCCTGACAGTACCCTTCAGGCGCATGTCTACCCTCAGGTCCTCAATTTTCAGCACATCGCTCCTGAGTATCGGCTTGGGCATTTCCTCGCGCGGATCGCGGCCTGGTTTTTTTAAGTTGTCAAGAATGTCTATGAGTGTAGGTTCACCTACCTGCATCTCGCCTGCAATCCTGTTCAGACCCTTATTGTTTACGTAGAAACTGAACATTGCACCCGAATCCTTGATCGAATTTATTGGGATATTGCAGAGCTTCAGCAGTTTTTCAGTAGCCTGATAAGACTCCGGGTGTATGAATGTATTGTCCAGAAGGTTATCTCCGTCCGGTATCTTCAGGAAGCCCGCGGCCTGTTCGAACACTTTTTCGCCGAATCCCGAGACTTCCAGCAGTTCGTTTCTGCTTCTGAAACGGCCTTTGGATTCGCGGTGTTTTACTATGTTGGTCGCAATTCTTTTATTAAGTCCTGACACATAAGTCAGCAGCGAAGCCGATGCGGTGTTGAGGTCAACTCCCACATAGTTAACGCAGCTTACGACCACATCGTCTAGTTTTTTGCCGAGCAGTTTCTGGTCAACATCGTGCTGGTAGAGGCCCACGCCGATGGATTTCGGATCGATCTTGACCAATTCGGCCAGCGGATCCAGCAGACGCCGTGCAATAGAGATATTTCCGCGCTGGCTGGCTTCGAGATCCGGGAACTCCTGTTTCGCCAGAGGTGAGGCAGAATATACCGAAGCGCCGGCTTCACTGACTATAATATAATTACAGCTGAAGTTGTTTTCCTTTATTATATCTGCAATAAAGAATTCTGTTTCGCGGCTCGCGGTACCGTTTCCGATTGCAACTACATTGACTTTATGTTTTTCAATGAGTGATACCACCAGTCTTTTTGCATCGTTCGTTTTATTCAGGGGCGCGTGGGGATAGATAGTGGCGCCCTCGAGGTATTTGCCGGTCTGGTCGATAATTGCCACCTTGCAGCCTGAAACGAAGCCAGGGTCTATTCCCATTATCATCCTGTTGGCAATAGGCGGCTGCAGAAGCAGCTGGCGCAGGTTAGCCGCAAAAATTTCAATTGCATGCAGGTCGGAGATTTCCGTAAGATGGTTTCTTACTTCTCTCTCTATCGAGGGGAATATCAGCCTGAAATACGAATCCTCTGCAGTTTCGTGCAGCAGCTCTCTGAATGTAGTTTCGCAGTAAGGCAGAAACTTGGTAAGTATATCCTTTATTACCGGTCCTTCCTCCAGGTTCAGATTTACCTTCAGTACTTTTTCGCGTTCTCCGCGGTTGATTGCCAGGAGCTGGTAGGGCTTTATTTTGTTCAGTTCGATTTCAAAATTGTAGTAGATTTCGTATACATCCTTCTTTGTATCTACCTTGTCTGTTTCTTTTTCCTTGACCTTCTCGCTTTTCATTGAGGCTTCGGTCAGTACTGTTTCGCGCACTACTTTCCTGACCTCCGCGTTTTCACTGATCATTTCAGCAATTATATCCTTGGCACCCTGCAGGGCATCTTCTATCGTAAGCACCCCGAGTTCTTCGTTGATATAGCCTGCGAGTATGGTGTCGAAATCGCCGCTGAATTCGGGGTTATCCATAATGAACATAGCCAGCGGTTCGAGACCCTTTGCTTTGGCGATAGTGCCGCGCGTTTTTCTCTTGGGTTTATACGGCAGGTAGAGGTCTTCGACTTCCTGAAGTTTTGTGGCGCCTGAAATTTTATCCCTGAGTTCGTCTGTGAGTTTACCCTGTTCCTCTATGCTTTTAAGTACTGTCTGCTTTCTTTCCTCAAGAATTGTCAGGTAGCTGAGTCTGTCTTCTATATCCCTCAACTGTTCCTCATCGAGCCCGCCTGTGCGTTCCTTACGGTAGCGGGCAATGAAAGGTATGGTTGCTCCATCCGCAAAGAGGTTTACTACCTCTTTTACCTGTTCGAGTCTGATTTTAAGTTCTGCTGCAATTTGTGCCGGAATATTGATCATAAAAAACCTTTTATTACTAAAATTACTGTTTCAAAAAACCGGATAAAAGTTAATTCCAAAAACCTTTATTTATCAAGTTGAAAATAAATAAGTTTTTATATATGGTCTTTAAACATATGTAAAAAATATCCGATTATCAGAATTGGGAGTGGTATATTTAAACTGTTTCTTAAACGAATCGGGATCATAAAAACACAGGAATAGATAAGACGCCGATATGGATTCTTCCGCAATTCTTCCTAACATACCTGACGAGTCGTTATCTAAGGAACTGCTCTATGCAAGATTCAAGACCTATGCAAAAGAACATTTCCAGACTTACATGCTAAGGGATGATGACTACCTGCAGTATATCAAAAATAGTGCTTTACTGCTAAATCTGCGCCTTCCCGAGGACAAAAACGAACTGTTTATATCGTCTGCCATGGCACAGTATTTCTGGCTGTGCGACTCGGCTTTTCTGGTAAGATACGAGGAATGGCTGAAGATTGAGGCGCGGGGCAAGGCTGCAGTTCTGGACGGTTACCGCTCCATGAAAGAATATTACAGCAAGTGGGCGGTACTGAAAAATGAACAGGAAAAGAAATACTACGCGCTGTCTCTGTTCCGCGGAATTGATACTGACCTGAACAGGAATAATTTCCTGAAGTACCTTCTGCAGGCTTCGATTTATATATACGACAGGAAAATGGCCGATCCGGCCAAGGCCATTGAAATACTGAACAATACCGGTGAGCTGGTTGAAACTACCAAAGCAGAAAATTCTCTCAAGGATGAGGTCTATTATCTGATATTTCTCTTCAGCGGTTTTGCATATCTGAAACTGGGTTCGTATTCAGATGCATCCATGAGCTTTGCAGAAGCGATACGCGTAAAAGCTTCCGGAATTACTGCAAAATTCTATCTTGCATATTCTGATAAAAAAAACGGACACCCGGATTCAGCCGAAATGCTGCTGTCAGAACTGATTGAATATGACAAATCAATGCTGGAATACGGAATTGAATCCAATAAAATCGGGATTATGTCGTATATCCTTTTCAATGCAGTTACATACCACGTTTTCAGGGAAAATGAATTTGCGGATATGCTGGATGCCATAGACGGAAATTTGCGGCACTGGGCTGAAACCGATGGATTTACTTTTGAACAGACCGGTTCGCTCATTTATAAACTGGAGGACCTGCATCTAAAGGAATTCTACTCGGAGGAAGTTGTTTCCCACCTTGAGTTTCTGGATAAGGCTTACAGGACTTTTATGGGCAACAACAATATTCTTATCCGGTTCTCGAAACCCTTCCTGCAGTCCAAATTCCTGAAGATCACCGGGCTCATCATCAGCACCATCACACAGAAGTATATGAAGGAGATAGGTGATGAACTGACGATGTTTGATCTGGGGATAGATGAAAACCGCGAAGCGATCAAATATCTGACAAAGGAATCTGAGGAAGTAAAGGTTACTTATAAGAAAAAGCTGGAAGATGCTTTGCACGATCTTGATAACCGGGCAGGTGAAGCGGTAGCGGCAGTTGAGAAAAAAATTGAGAGCATACAGACCGAAAAAGAATATGATCCCCAGAATGCTTTCAATAATACTATGGTATATAATTTCATCGTTACATTTATAGTATTTATAATCGGCGGATTTTCCGGATGCTATGGCGACCGGGTAGGTAATATGTATGATTACAAGGACGTAATGAGCGGGGTTATATTATACGGAGGCAAGTGGGCTGCCATTACATTTCTGGTCGGTATAGTTGTGTCGGCTTTTTCGGCTGTCTCTGCGTTTACGGAAAGAATTAACGAAAAACAGAATCTGCTGAAAAAGATCAGTGCGCTTAAATCACAGAAGGAGCGCGAAAGCGAACTGATCAGGCGCGATATCGAAAAGAAAGAACAGTCGGTGCTCGAGAACTATAAGGAAAGGATCGAAGAGCATCAGAAAAGTGCGGATAACCTGCAGCATGAAAAAGACGCCAGATATGTCGCACTCAAGGAGATCACCGACAAAAAAATCAAAGTCCATACGGACAAGATTGATACCTTGTTTAACTAATTCTGAATTTTGAATTCTGAATTAAAACGCATCCGCAAATCAGTATTCGTCAATTTATGGGTGGGTCAAAATGATTATATCTGTAATTACCATAATCTACATTCCTCAATTCAAAATTCAGAATTCATAATTCAAAATTACATTCAGCATCCCGTCCAGATCTATCATCTGCCTGCACTCGAGATTGTACGGGCACTGGCGTTTCCAGCACGGAGCGCATTCCAGCCCTTCGGGAATCATTTTTACACCCCGGTCATACAGGTCTATCTCGCTCCAGCAGCTCAGTCCGAACCATGCAATTATGAATTTTTTCAGTGCGATCGACATGTGCATCCCGAAAGAGTCACCGGTAACTATAATATCCGCCATATCAATAAAACAGGCACCGCGGCGTATTCCCATATTTGTGGGGGTATTTATCAGGTTTTTGTCATTGAACCGGCTGAATATTTCGTCATTCCTTTCCTTGTCTTCGGGTCCTCCCAAAAGCAGTATCTTATAGCCGCCTTTTGAGAGCAGCTTTTCTATCAGATATACGTGCTGTTCGATGGTCATTTTCTTATTGGGAAATAAAAGAGAGCAGCCGGTATTAAAGCCTATCACGCGGTCCTGGCCGGTTAGTCCGATTGACTTTTTATATTCGCAGATAAAATCTTTTTCCTCGTCTGTAAAGAAAAACTGGTATTCATCCCTGGAGTATTCAAGTTCGAATGTTTCTGCAAAGAATTCCTGTATGGTTTTCTGGTTTTCGCGGAACTTCAGCTTATCATCCAGGCCAAGCATGTAGTTGTACACAGCTCCGTCATTAAGCGGGATGATCTGTCCGACTGAGTTTATACCAAATCCCAGCCTTTCCTTTGCGTTCAGCGACATGGCAAGAGCCCCGGTGTGCTGTGATTTATCAGCATTGAGTACTACATCAAACTCCATCTGAGCGATCACAGATAATGTCTGGAAGTCATAGGTGAAAACCTTATCGATATAAGGATTATTATCCAGCAGTGAAGTAGCGTTTTTAAGAGTAAGCCAGTATATGGTTGATTCAGGATATTTCCTTTTCAGCGCAGGCAGCTGAGCGGTGGTTGAAAGAACCGCCCCGAGTGCTTCGAGGTGAATAATAAGTATCTTTTTCCCGATTGAAATTCTCTCCCTGCATCCTTCAGTCAGGCAGTTATGGTCAGGAAAGCACGGCTTATAGCCGTTAAATCGTTTACAGTCGGGGTATTGGAGCGAATTTATTTTTTCAGTATTCATAATTTTTTACGACAAATATAAATGAGAACGGACAAAGTTGAAAGGATAAACTTTGGGAAAACACTCTTCTCCGGTTCAGATCAGGGTGCTTAAAAACTCTGGACCGGGAAGGCTGGCGGGATATTCTGCTGAATTCCGATAAAGATCTTTCATCCGCACAGATCGGTTCATGGATATTTCTCTCCGTTTCACAAGTGATATATTTCTGAACAATGACTTGAAGTATATCATGCATAACCTGCGTCCGTCAAAGCTCATTCCTATTAGAGAGAATGAGTTTCGAAACGGGCAGCTCCGGATATTTTGCTTCGTGACGTTTTACTATTCTGTCAATCTGCCGGCCGAACGGTTCACTTTCAAAGTCCATCCCTTCGGCTAATTTAATATTTAAGTCATCAGATTGATAATCATCAATAAGTATAAAACCATCCTTTGTTTTGACCAGTATGTCATTTTTGCTGAATATTTTTGCTATTCTTCCCGGCGGAAAATTATTCTCGATTTCCAGATGGAAAGGTAATACAGACCATATTTTCACTGTATGTCCGTTTATGGACGATTCAGCGCCGGGATATGGTTTGGTAAGAGCCCTGACAAAATTATAGATTTCAGCGCTTGATCTTGTCCAGTCAATTTTTCCATCCGATGGCAGTCTCTGTGGAAAATATTCCGCATCCCCGGAATTCTGTTCTTCAAAACCCCGGTGTATGAATTCCGGGTCCTGCAGATTTTTTACAATCATTTCGGCGGTAAGAAGGCAGGTTTTATAATAAGATGTTTTAATATTGTCAAATACCGAGTATTTGAAAGATCTTGTATCTATTACCGGACCGGAATCCACACCCGGATCGATTTTGAAAATTGAGATCTGAAAAGTATCCATTCCGAGCAGGAGAGCCCAGTTCTGTGGTGAACGTCCCCTGCCTTTTGTGATACCCAGAGGGCTTCCGTGAGAACCGATAGCACAGATATTGCAGTGCCGGATAAGCCAGTCGGGAACCAGGCGCTGCCATCCTGATACAATGAGAATGTCAATTTCCAGACCGAGCAAAATTTTCCTATCATTTTCACACGAAAGGTTATATGTTTCCATCTGAATAAAAGACAGATTATTCGCTTTGCAGAAATCATACTGATAGACAAAGTCAGATATAGTATCTGTACTTTCCCTGTCGGACAGTCCGATAATACCGGCAATAGGAATCTTGCCTGTCAGAAGGCTGATCAGATCATATCCGATTCCGAGTGTATTTAATATATATATATTCATTGCATCATATTTCTGAATTTGGTGATTATATCATCTCCGACCTGCTCAATATATGTTGAGTTTACCCCAAATGTATTATGAATCTCTTTCATGTAACGGACAATGTGATCTACAACGATTTTATCATAACCATCTCCGGTTTCTGAATAATGCATCGGGTGCAGGAGTATCTGCAGCATGCTCTTGTCAATGTTCCTGATAAACTCAAAAATATCCTTGCCTCTGAACAAAAATCTGGAGTCGGATATATAGTTGCTGTCGGAAAATACATGAGGATCGTAGGCATTGACGTATCCTTCGAATATCGGATAGAAACCATGAACGCTCGGATTGTGCAGGCTAATGCTTTTCACTTCATACTGAGAAGCATCCGACAGAAATTCAATTTCCTTTTTGACATATTTCTCCAGTTCTTCGCTATACTGGGTAGGGTCAAAATGCAAGCCTACTTCGTGTCCCATTCCTGCAATATCCCGGAGGTATTTTTTGTTATTAGGGCTGAATATATTATAGGTTTCACACGTCGTTAAAATGAAATATGTCGAAGTTATACCCATTTCATTTTCGATGACTGCAAGGTTGTGTGCGAGTTTTATATCAAAGTCTACATCATGTCTCAGCAGATAAACCTTATCACCCTTCCAGTTCCTGAATAGTTCGAAACGGCCGAGTTTGCACATTTCCTGCATGAGTTTTCTGTATTGTTCGTACCTGAATATCATATTACTGCCGCGTATATTACTTACAAATGGTATTTTACTGAGCTATAAGTTACAATAACGGGGGAACTTGATCAAGACAATTTTGCACTTGTCTGCTGAAATGAGGCATATAAAATAAGGTTGCATAAAACCGGGAATTATCGCTTATTCTGTACAAATAAATGGTTATTTATGACCACAGTTCTATTTTTATTCAGGAAATACTGCAAATAAATGCATTAAAAGGATTCATTTGCTGTGGCATAATAATTGCACTACTTGGTCCGAAAATCATATACTACATAAGGTATAAAAAATGAAATTCCTGGTTACCGGCGGTGCTGGATTCATCGGTTCGAATATTGTTGAGGTTCTTCTTAAGCGCGGGAATACTGTCAGGGTTCTGGACAATTTTTCCACCGGAAAACGGGAGAACCTTGCGTCTTTTCAGAACGATATCGAATTGATTGAGGGGGACATAAGAAGCTATCATTTGGTGCAGAAAGCGGTAAAAGGGGTGGAAATAATTCTGCACCAGGCTGCGCTTCCATCTGTCCCGCGTTCAATTTACGACCCTATTACAACTAACGAAGTAAATGTGACCGGTACCCTGAATGTCCTGGAGTCAGCAAAGGAATCGGGTGTAAGAAGACTTGTATTCGCTTCTTCCTCTTCGGTATACGGAGACAACCCGCAGCTGCCAAAGCAGGAAGATATGACCCCGAATCCAATCTCACCGTATGCTGTGTCGAAGCTGAGCGGCGAAAAGTACTGCAGTGTATTTAACCGTGTATATGGGCTCGAGACTATCGCTCTCAGGTATTTTAATGTATTCGGACCGCGGCAGGATCCGGAATCGCAGTATTCAGCTGTTATACCAAAATTCATAAACTCAATTATGCGGGATGTTCCGCCGGTAATTTACGGCGACGGGGAAACCAGCCGCGACTTTACATTTGTACGGAATGTGGTGGAAGCCAATATACTTGCGGCTGAATCGGAAAAAGTGGAATGCAGTGTCATGAACTGCGCCTGCAACCAGATGATCTCACTCAATACACTGGTGAGTGAAATAAACAAATACCTCGGCAAAGATATAAAACCAGTGTACCGGGATTTCAGAAAAGGGGATATAAAAATATCGTGTGCTTCAATTGAAAAGATCGGCAAATATCTGGGTTACAAACCTCTGGTCGATTTTCCGGAAGGTCTGAAAATTACTGTCGACTCTTACATGAAGGATTTAACTGATACAATATAAAAGTTTTTAATTCTAATCGGACGCAATCATAAAAATGAATGAACTAAAGGGTAAAAGAATTCTGGTTACCGGCGGAGCGGGATTCATAGGAAGCTTTGTGGTACAGGAGCTGCTCAAAGAAGAAGTGGCGGAAGTCATAATATATGACAATTTTGCGCGCGGGAAAATGGAAAACATAGAGAAATCGCTGCAGGACAGCAGATGCCATCTGTATCCCAACGGGGGTGATATAAGGGACGTAGACATACTTAATGACGCCATGAAGGGTGTTGATTATGTATTCCATCTGGCTGCTATGTGGCTGCTTCACTGCAAGGATTATCCCCGCACTGCATTCAAGGTAAATGTTGAGGGAACATTCAATGTTCTGGAGGCATGCGTAAAGAACAATGTCAAAAAACTCATCTACTCTTCGTCGGCCTCTGTCTACGGTGATGCAGTTGAAATTCCGATGACGGAAGACCATCCTTTCAATAACCGCAATTTCTACGGCGCTACAAAGATCAGCTGCGAGGCAATGTGCCGTGCATTTTATGACAGATACGGGCTGGATTATATCGGTCTACGGTATATGAACGTTTACGGTCCCGGACAGGATCAGACAGCAGCTTATACAGGAGTTATTCCGATAATGCTGAATAAAATAGACAGAAACGAACAGCCGGTAATTAACGGCGACGGCTCGCAGGCGTATGATTTTATTTATGTGGAGGATGTGGCACGGTTCAATGTGCTCGCTCTGAAATCTACCCATACCGACAGATTCTATAATGTCGGAACAGAGATACAGACTTCCATAGGGCAACTGTGCAGTCTGATACTTGAACTGAAGCAGTCAGACATAAAGGTGCAGTATAAGCCGTATTCGGAAGATGATGCCAGAAGACTGGTGAAGAACCGCATCGGATCGAATAAAAAAGCCGAAGAAGAGCTGGGATTTCTTCCGAAATATAATCTTACGCAGGGACTGCAGCGGCTTATTAAATGGCGCAGTGAAAACAGCTAATTTAGGAGCGGTAAAATGAATATTCCAATTGCCAAAACTTTTTTTTCAGAGGAAGATAAAAAGAATATACTAAGACCTCTGGAGAACGGCTGGGTTGTACAGGGTCCCTTTGTAAAAGAGTTCGAGGAAAAGTGGTCTGCCTTTACCGGTGCCAGGCATTCTATTGCAGTATCAAACTGTACAACAGCGCTGCACCTGTCGCTCGCAGCACTCGGCATTAAGCCGGGAGATGAGGTTATACTTCCCGCGTTTACCTGGATTGCCACAGCCAATGTGATCGAATATCTGGGTGCAAAACCGGTTTTCTGCGATATTGATCCGGATACATTCAATATTGACACTACTAAAATAAATGATCTGATTACTCCGGCGACCAGGGCAATAATTCCAGTACACCTTTTCGGGTATCCGGCCGATGTGGAGGCAATACGCAAAATTGCCCGGGACCATAATCTGTTTGTCGTTGAAGATGCGGCATGCGGTTTTGCGTCCAAATTTCAAGGCACGCACGTAGGGAATTTTGGCAATACCGGCTGCTTCAGTTTTCATCCCAGGAAGGCCATTACTACAGGTGAAGGCGGTATGATCACTACAAACGATGACAAACTTGCGGCTCTGCTGCGCGCAATGCGCGACCACGGAGCAACTATGTCGGATCTGCAGCGCCACACAGGCTCAAGACCTTATCTTCTACCCGAATTTCCCTATTTAGGATATAACTACAGGATGACCGACCTTCAGGGTTCCATTGGTTCTACACAGATGGATCGTGCCCAGGAAACATTTGAAAAAAGAGATTACTGGGCCCGGCGCTATGATGAAGCCCTTTCCAGCGTGTCATGGATTAAAACTCCCGTCAGATATGCTGACAATCAGCATGGCCATCAGGCATATGTCTGCATGTTCGGACAGTATGAACCGGAAGTAAGGAATGTGGGCGAAATCAACAGACAGCGCAATGAGTTTATGGACTATCTGCAGAAGCTGGGTGTTTCAACGCGGCCCGGAACGCATGCGGTGCATATGCTGAAGTATTATGCCGATAAATACTGTATCATACCGGAAGATTTTCCAAATGCGTATACAGCCGACCAGTGCAGCATAGCATTTCCATTATTCCCGGCTATGAGTGAGAGTGAGTTTGAATATGTAATATCTTCAATCACAAATTACAAGTAAAAAAACATGTGCGGAATAGCAGGTATCTTTAATGTTGACGGCAAACCCGTCTCCATAAATACTCTGAAAAAGATGACCGATATTATGAAACACCGTGGCCCCGACGGCGAAGGTTTCTGGACGGAATCATTCGTCGGATTCGGGCACAGGCGCCTAGCAATAATTGACCTTTCTGCACTGGCACACCAGCCTATGCTGAGTGATGACGGGGCTCTTGTAATTACCTATAACGGTGAGATATACAACTATCAAAACCTTAGACTCGAGCTGGAGTCAAAAGGATATTCGTTCCGCTCAAAATCAGATACCGAGGTGGTACTGAAATCATATCAGGAATGGGGCTCAGCGTGTGTGGAAAAATTCAACGGCATGTTTTCATTTGCGGTGTGGGATTCACGCCGCAATACACTTTTTGTTGCAAGGGACAGATACGGTATAAAACCGCTGTATTATTACTACAAAGGCGGCACATTCATATTTGCCTCTGAAATAAAGGCAATACTCCAGCACCCCGATGTGTCTGTCAGCGTTTCCATCAATGCACTGAATGAATACTTTTCATTTCAGAATATCTTTTCGGATCTTACACTTTTTGAAGGTATATGTCTGCTGCCGGCAGGTTCTTTCCTTACTTTATCGCTTGGCGATACTGATTCTCTCCGGCGCACAAAATACTGGGATTACCGGTTCTATGATGACGAGTCACTCGGTGAAGCCGAATATATAGAAGAACTGCAGCGTCTGTTCGAGCAGGCTGTAAACAGACAACTGATCAGCGACGTGGAAGTGGGCTCATATTTGAGCGGCGGAATTGATTCTGGTTCTATTACGTCAATCGCTGCCAAAAATTTCAGCAATCTGAAAACATTCACGGGCGGATTTGACCTGTCGTCGGCTTCAGGACTGGAACTGGCATTTGATGAAAGGCAGAAGGCTGAATACCTGTCGAATATCTACAAGACCGAACACTATGAAGTGGTCATGAAAGCAGGAGATATGGAGAGGGTAATGCCGCAGCTGATATGGCACCTTGAGGACCCCCGCGTCGGACAGTCGTACCCTAATTACTATGTATCCCGTCTTGCAAGCAAGTTTGTAAAAGTTGTCCTTTCCGGTGCGGGCGGCGATGAGTTATTTGCCGGTTATCCATGGCGGTATTATCAGTGTGCATACAGCGACGATTCGGACCAGTACATAGACAAATATTACCGTTTCTGGCAGAGGCTTATACCCGACAGCGAAAAATCCGGATTTTTTCAGGCAGGTATATATCCGCAGATATTAAATTATCAGACTAAGAGTGTTTTCAAGCACCTTATAAACGGCAAGAAGTATGTGGTGAATTCGCCGGCTGAATATGTAAACCGTTCACTGTATTTCGAAATAAAGACGTTCCTGCACGGACTTCTTCTGGTCGAAGATAAGCTCAGCATGGCGCACAGCCTTGAGACACGAGTGCCGTTCCTGGATAATGATCTGGTTGATTTTGCAATGCGTATACCGGTAAAGTACAAGCTGAAGAATATCGGCAGTACTGTCCAGATCGATGAAGATGATAACCGGAAATTCCAGATGCAGTATGATGAGGGAAAACTGATATTGAGAAAGGCCCTGGCAAATTATATACCCGAGACGTATACTATAGGAAAGAAACAGGGATTTTCAGCGCCTGATGCCAGCTGGTTCAAGGGCGAAAGTATTGAATATATCAAGACGATACTGCTCGATAACCGGGCTCATATTTATGAATATCTGCAGCCCGAACTCGTAAGAAGGTATCTGGGAGAACATTTCAGCGGAACACAGAACAGGCGATTGTTAATCTGGTCATTGCTGAATTTTGAATGGTGGCTGAAAATGTTCATGAAATAGTTCCATAGTGCCTGGTTACCCATAAACGCAGAAAATATAAACGCAGAAAATATACGGATAAATACTTTGCAGTTATTTGATGAAATAACAAAACTCGTTTTTTCGCTTATCGAAAAGAAAAGAAAGTCATTCAACAGAATGCTGCCTTTTGGCGATTACTTTATTGACAGGTGGGAAAAGGCCAGACTGCTGGGCTTCGGAGAAGGAACATCTGTATATGACAATGTTGTCGTTATTGGAGATGTTGAGGTAGGAGGAAATACGTGGATAGGTCCTAATGTGGTACTCGACGGGGGCGGAAAACTGACTATAGGTTCGAATTGCTCTATCTCCGCCGGAGTCCAGATATATTCTCATGATTCTGTACGATGGGCGGTAAGCGGAGGGACAGAACCTTATGAGTATGCACAGACTTCTATCGGCAGCAACTGTTATATCGGTCCAAATACAATTATTTCAAAAGGTGTAACTTTAGGCGACGGGTGCATTGTAGGCGCAAACAGTTTTGTAAACCGGTCATTCCCCGATGGTTCCAAAATCGCCGGTTCCCCCGCTAAATTGATACAGTAAAATAACGAAAACAAAAAATAAAATACATAACGATGGCATCAGACAATATTAAAGGGCTGTTTACTGTACCGGTCAGACTGACGGGTAACATGATCGAATTTACGGACGGGAAAGTAATACTTGAAGACAACCAGTCGCAGACAAAGGAAGTATTCAGTGACAAATGGAATGAAGTCGAAAAATTCGAAGGTGTGGAAAATTTTTACCGTTCACAGAGGGAATGGTTCCTGACCCTTTACGGCTTTTCTGATGAAAAAGAACTGGCCGCTTCGCTCGCAGCAAAGGATGTAATTGTAGATACAGGATGCGGTCTTGGGTATAAAGCTGCCTGGCTTGCCGGACTGGCTCCACATGCAGTAGTAATAGGGATTGATATTTCTGATTCAGTCGAACAGGCTGCACGGAATTATGCTTCTATGCCAAATCTCTATTTCCTGCGTGCCGATATTGCCGATACGCGTCTGAAGACCGGGACGGTGGATTTCTGTGTTTGTGATCAGGTAATAATGCATACTGAGAGTCCGGAAAAAACATTCCGGCATCTTGCGGAGATTACTTCTGATTCGGGGGAATTCCTGTGTTATGTCTATTCAAAAAAGGCTTTGCCCAGAGAGCTGCTGGATGATTATTTCAGAAAGGCTACTCATAATATCCCGCAGGAAGAGATGTGGGAGTTTTCAGAACAGCTTACGCAACTCGGACGGAATCTTTCGGAGCTGAAAATAAATGTCGATGTTCCTGACATACCGCTGCTGGGAATAAAGGGCGGGAAGTATGACATTCAAAGGTTCGTATACTGGAATTTTCTTAAATGCTTCTGGAGAGAAGACTGGGGATTTGATGTCTGCAAAAGTACAAATTATGACTGGTATGCTCCAAGCAATGCCAGGAGATTTTCCAAAGAAGAATTTCTGGAATTGATCAGAAATAACGGATTGTCGATAGAATATTTCTATGAAGAAAATGCGTGCTATACCGGCAGGTTTTCAAAAAAATAAAAGAGAATTACTATGTATGTAAAAGAATCAGAAGATCAGAATATACATGCGGATATCCGGAATAACGAAGAGCGTAATGTAAATCCGGGTGACGTTAAAATATGCTCAAGGTGCATATATGACGAAACAGTCCCGGGCATCGAGTTTGATGAAGACGGTGTATGCAATTACTGCAAGATGATCGATCAGCTGACCGAAGAATACCAGACGGGAAAAGCAAAGGGGGAAGAAAAATTCAGTGAGATAGTCGAAGAAATCAAACGCAACGGGAAGGGGAAAAAATACGATTGCGTAGTGGGAGTAAGCGGGGGAACGGATTCCTCATATATGATCTATCTCGCGGTTAAAATGGGGCTGAGACCGCTGGCGGTTCATTATGACAATACTTGGAACACCGGAACAGCCACGAGCAATATAACCAAAGTCCTTAAGAAGCTTAATGTCGACCTGTTTACGTATGTCGTCGACAACAAGGAAATGGACGATATATTCAAGTCCTTCTTCCTTGCAGGTGTGCCTGAAATTGATGCTGCTACTGATCTTGCCCTGGCAGAAATTCTCTACAGGGCTGCAGCAAAATTCGGGGTGAAATATGTCTTTGAAGGACATTCATTTATCTCTGAAGGAATCACACCGCTTGGAAAAAATTATTTTGACGGGAAGTATATTTCATCTATACACAAGCAGTTCGGAAAGATGCCGATGAAGACATTTCCGAATATGCCGTTCTTTACCTTTATAAAGTGGATTGTGTTCAAAAGAATAAAAAAGATCAGACCTTTCTGGTACATAAAATATTCAAAAGAAGATGCGCGCGAATTCCTCGAAAAGGAATTCGGATGGGAGTATTATGGCGGGCATCACCTTGAAAACAGAATGACCGCTTTTAATCACAGCTATTATTTCCCATGCAAGTTCAATATCGATTACCGCAATAATTCACTGTCTGCTTCGGTACGAATCGGCAAGATTACAAGACAGGAGGCAATAGAGCAGTACTATTTCCAAAAGCCTTATATGGAGGAGGAACTGCTCGGGTATTTCAAGAAGCGGCTGGATCTTAGCGATGAGCAGTTTGAAAGCGTGATGAAGCAGCCCCCCAGATACTGGACAGATTACAAAACGTACAAGAAGAGGTTCGAATTGCTGAGACCCATGTTCTATCTGCTGTACAAGTCGAACCTCGTTCCCAAGAGTTTTTATATGAAATATTGTTTCCCGGTCAGGTAGACTATGATTACTATCGTTGATTATGGCATGGGGAACCTCGGATCTATCAGGAATATGCTGAAAAGAATAGGGGCGCAGAGTGAAATAACAGGTGATCCGGAAAAGATAGAGCAGGCCGAAAAAATAATACTGCCTGGTGTCGGAGCCTTTGATGCAGCCATGCAGCTGATAAATTCAGGGGGATTGCTGGACGTGCTGAATAAAAAGGCGCTCGGTGAAAAAATCCCTGTACTGGGTATCTGTCTGGGTATGCAGCTGCTTACAGAAAGCAGTGAAGAAGGTGTTTTGCCCGGCCTGAACTGGATAAATGCAAAAACACTTAGATTCCCTAAAAATGAAAAACTAAAAATACCTCATATGGGCTGGAACTTCACGCATATAGTTCACCACAGCCCGCTTACCGAAAACTTCACAGAAGAATTCCGCTTCTATTTTGTCCATTCATATTGTGTACATGTAACAGACGAAAATAATTCAATACTGAAAACCAGCTATGGCATAGAATTTGACTCTGCAATCCAGAAAGACAATATTTTCGGAGTGCAGTTTCATCCCGAAAAAAGCCATAAATATGGAATGACGTTATTGAGAAATTTTGCCCTGCTCTGAGAAATTATAAAAAATGATTTATACAAGAATAATACCCTGTCTGCTTCTGCGAGATGAGGCGCTGGTCAAGACTGCTAAATTCCGGAACCCCGGGTATATAGGCGATCCTGTAAATACCTGCAGGATATTCAATGAGCTTGAAGTAGACGAACTTACATTCCTGGATATCACTGCCAGCAGGGAAAACAGAGGCCCTAACTTCAGAATACTGCAGGAAATTGCAAATGAGTGTTTTATGCCGCTTTCATACGGAGGAGGTATCACTGCACTGGAACAGGTCGCAAGGGTATTGAGTACTGGTTTTGAAAAGGTAGTTCTGAATACTTCTCTGTTCAGCAATCCCGGTCTTGTCAGCGATATTGCGGCCCGCTTTGGCTCTCAGAGTGTAATAGTTTCAATAGATGTAAAAAAAAGTCTGCTGGGCAAATATGAAGTGTTCAGCACATCGGGTACGAAAAATCAGAAGAAAAATCCCGTGGATTGGGCAAAACAGGCGCAGGAACTGGGAGCAGGCGAGATACTGCTTACCTCAATTGACCGCGAAGGAAGCTGGAAAGGCTTTGATACAGAACTGATTAAAAAGGTCACATCTTCTGTTTCTATCCCGGTCATAGCCCACGGCGGAGCCGGAAAACCCGGTGATATTATTGACGCAGTTAAGCTGGGAGATGCTTCGGCTGTCGCTCTGGGGAGTATGGTTGTCTACCAGGCGCAGGAGATGGGTGTGCTGATCAATTTTCCGGACAGAAGCAATTTCGACGGAATTATATAATATAAATGGTCAAGTATGACCATATGCATGTTTTTGTACATGCCCCGGAAGGAACAATAAAGAATTTTACATAAAACTAACAGAATTCAGGTATCACATATGAAAGTGAATATTATTGGAAACACTTGCAATAATGCCTATGCTATTGCAAAATTTCTCAGAAAAGCCGGCGTTGATGCCCACCTTTTTTACAATAAAACTCTGGATATCCAGACAATGCCATACAGCGAGGACCCTGAACTGTTAGATGATTTTCCGTGCTGGCTGCACCCGTATTCCGATGAAGATACCGGTCCGCATCCCTTCAGAACAGTAAAGAAAGAATTCCTGGAAAAAATTTCCGACTGCGACCTCATTCAGGCGGAGGATGTGGGGATTATATGGGCGATGCAGACGGGCAAGCCCTATATATGGGTGCCTTATGGATGGGATCTTAATTTCTACTCTTTCTACTCCTACTGGAAAAACTATTTTTCAGATGACTGCCCCGAGTATCTTTTTGCCCCTCTGCTCTACCGCAGAGCGATTGCCGGTGCATCCGCGGTTTCATGGGGATTGTATGACCAGAACCTCAGGCACGGCTTTCAGATAATACACGATCTGGTTGAAAAGAACCGATTTGTACACAATAATACACTTCTGATCGATACCGCAAGGTTTGCTCCTCAGGATGACGTCACCATTGAAGAATTACTGCGCGAAGCAGGCAGAGATATACCTGTTGAGGGACTGACAATATTTTTCCCGTCGAGGCTCATGTTCTCAGAGGACACATATTATACAAAGCGCAGCGATGTCCTGCTCTATGCAGCAGGAAAGCTTAAGGAAAACGGTATACCATTTACTCTGATAATAGTTGAGAAAGGAAATCCGGATGAACAGCCTGCAAAAGAAATAATAAAAAATCTCAATATAGAAGACCGTACAGTATGGATCCCAAAAATGGAGCGCCATCAGTTAGCCAGGTGGTATTCGGCCGCGGATATTACGGCCGATGAATTTGCCAGCGGGGCGATAGGATCACTGGTCATTGAGGCAATGGCGTGCAGAGGAAGGGTTATGGCATATTTCAGGCCGGAAAGCGATGACACGGTTTCATGGCCATCCAGCCTGGCTTTTGCTGCCAATCCTCCTCTAATCAATGTATATACCGTGGATGAAGCATATGAAGCACTGAGGTATTATTCCTCGCACGGAGATGAACTGCAGAAGCTTGGACAATCCGGAAGAAACTGGGTGGAAAAAACAATTTCTGGTGAATCTACGGCCAAAGGATTTATTGAATTATATGAAAGAATACTCTCAGGTGATCTTAAACCATCGGCTCAGTCAGTATACCGTCTCATTCCCGAATCGGAGAAACAGAATACAGAAGGATATCTCAGGACAGTCGAACGTCTGACAGCAGAAAATAAATACAAACTTGCGTATGATACGCTTATCGGATTTCTCGATAAAGCGCCGGATGATTCCGGACTTATAATTGCACTTATCAGGCTTATGATAAAAGACGGCAAAGCCCTCTTTGCAATAGAAGCTCTTAAATATGGAATCGAACTGATGCCTTATGAAAGAAATCTCAGGGATATTCTCTATGAGATATATGTAAGCCTGTACAGATATTTCTGGAAATCTGAGGATATGCAAAACAGCATACATTTCTGCAGCGCTGCAATCGAGCTGCGCAATAACGGCATTGATCCGGCCGGAGGAGATAACTCTGATTATCTGGCACTTGCTGAGCTGTATATAAAAGCAAACAGGTACCCTGAGTTCCTGAAATATATAGAGAGTCTTGAACGGCGTTATCCCGGAAGTGACATAGCGGGAGCAGTAACCGCGAAATTCAGGGGCGCACTGTCGGGTTTTGAAAAAGGGAATATAAAAATCAGAACATTTGAAAATATTTCGGCTCTCGGGCAATATCTCGGATTTAAGAGAGAAGGCCGGATACTGGAAGAGAACATTGACGTAATGGATCATGAATGCGACCTGTTTGCGCGCAAGCGCCATGATGCCGAAGTCCTCACTACAGTTGCCGCCAATGTCCAGGGCAAGTGTTTTGATATTGGCACTTCCTTCGGCGGAAGCGCATATAAACTTGCTACGAATGTGCCTGATGGAGGTATAGTCTATACGGTCAATATTCTCCCTGACCAGTTTACCCAGGATACGGGTGAACTCATTACACATATGATTACCAAGGAGCAGATAGGATCATTCTACCGCGAACGCGGTGTGAAAAACGTAGTCCAGCTCTATGCAAACACGCTTACATGGCAGGTGCCCGATGAACTGAATGATCTTGATATGGTATTCGTTGACGGCGGTCATGATGCATTTACCGTCTACTCGGATACAAAGAATATATACGACCGCATCAGGGAAGGCGGATATGTATTATGGCATGACTTTAATCCTATGCTCAGACACGTGCATCCCTGGATAAACGAGGTGATGAGCGGTATAGAAAGGTTTCTGAAAGAATTTAATATAACCAGTGAAATAGTATATCTGAAGGACTCATGGATCGGTATACTAAAGAAAGAATCAGGAAAGATGGAGCCAGAGAAGAAAGATACACGGCAGAGAACCGGCATGGATATAAGCGATATAACACTATCCTCGCTGCGCGCGGTGGTCAGACCGGCAGCAGTAAATTCTGCACCGAAGGATATGAGAAGCCTGAAATATATGATCGTATACCCGGGCTTTTCGGAAAAGAGCATACGCAGCAATGAGGAGTATGTTGCGGGGCTGAGAAAGTCAACAGGACTGAATATTTCCGCGTTTCATATTCCGTGCAATGGTACCTGGCTTCCGTTCCCACTGCTGGATAAATACTGGAAGGAAAAAAATCCTGTACTGATGAAGTCATACGAAGAGCTTATGCAGAAAGCTTCTGAAACCGATGTGCTCATCAATGCCGGGGGATCGATGCTGCATCCGGAAATTGTAAAGCAGCTGCCAACATACAACGTGTTTATTTGCGGAGATGATCCGGAAAGCAGCGAGATACTGTCAAAACCGATAGCACCTTCGTATGATTATTGCTTCGTGACAAATATTGCGTCTGTGGAAGATTACAGGCAGTGGGGCTGCAGAAATGCTGAATGGATATTTCATCCAATACACGACGATTTTATGGACAACAGCCTTAAAGGCGAAACCATACTGTACGGCAGCAGAAACAACGATATAATTTTTCTTTCTGAACGTTCCACGCTCAGTGACCGCGATCAGAGAATAACTCAGCTGATGCAAAGCTTCCCTCAGGCTATAGTAAGAGGAAACGGATGGACGGGCGGATACCTGGAGAATCTTAAGCTGCACTATCTGCAGACAAAGATCGGCTGGAACTTCCACCATTCAACCGGGCCGACAAACAGGCGCACATTTGAGCTGCCGGCACTTGGACTAATGCAGATCTGTGATAATAAATCGAACCTTGGAAAGATATTCAGACTAGACGTAGAAGCAGTTGGTTTTGACACTATCGGAGAATGCGCTGAGAAAACAAGATATTATCTGGCCCATGACAGCGAAAGAAGAGAAATAGCGTATAACGGCTGGAAGAAGACAGTTGAGGAATATACAATAAGAAAATGGTGGGATAAGATACTCACTTCCATAGGTGAGGATTATTCGCTCAAAAAATCCGCACCAGGCGCCAGCCATGCCGCCCAGGTGCCGGGACTGCCGGCAGATACCGCCGCGGCGGCCGGGATGTCACAGACATCAGGAAAAAAGAAAATCCTTCTTATCGCAGATGTACGCGGCTGGATATTTGAAAGACACTGCATGACGATTAAAAACTCACTGTCGGATGAATTCGATTTTGATATATGTTATATGAACGAACCATATAACGAAGATGACTATGATCTGATATACCCCATGGAATTTCAGGTGATAAACATGCAGAGCATAAAAAACCCTGCAAAATATATAACAGGTATCAGATCGCACTGGGCCTGGCAGAGTATGGATTTCGGACAGTTCTGTCTGGCGATGAACAACAGGTTCCAGCGGATACATACTGTTTCAAGGAAACTGTTCGACATATTCAGACCCCATGTAAAACACATATCCTACGTTACTCACGGCGTGGATACTTCGCTGTTCGTCCCCTCATCGCGTCAGCCTTCTGTAAACGGAAAACTGCGTATAGGATGGGCCGGCAACCGCGAAACAGCCGTCAAAGGGTTTAAGGAATATATAGAACCGCTGGAGCATATCCCCGGGGTTGAGCTGGTGTTTGTGGGCTTCCGCGACACTCACCTCAGAAAGGATGATATGCTGAACTTCTACAACTCGATAGATGTATACATCTGTGCTTCGGCCACTGAAGGCAACAATAATTCGCTGATGGAAGCCGCGGCTATGGAAAAGGCCATAATTACCACGGATAACGGAACTGTGAGCGAATATCTGATTGATGGCAGAAGTGCACTGATCGTGAAAAGGGAACTGCAGGATTTTGTTTCCGCAGTAGAAAAACTGCGCGATAATCCGGGCTACAGGACAATACTGGGTAAAGAAGCCAGAAAAGCTGTAGTGGAAAAATTTGACTGGAGAATTAAGATAGAAGATTACCGCGATCTGTTCAGAACAGCTTTTACATTCAACAATATCGATGAACAGAAAAAGCTGGCAGCAGTGTTTGAAACAGAAGGCAAAACCGAAAAAACCATAACTCTTCTGCTGGAAATAATAAGAAACCATCCCGGGGATCTCCAAACAACTCAAAAACTTGCGGATCTGCTCAGGAAAAACGGACAGGATAAACTTGCCGATACACTTCTGCAGAAGTCTGCAGAACTTGAAAATGCAGACAAACGCGCAAATGCCAAATCTGCGGAAAAAGCTCCCGACAGAAAATCACAGACAGCTGAATATCCCGATGACAAATCAGCAGGTGGACAGGCACCTCAGACCTTCGTGACAGATATGCCGGATGTATTGAAGCCGGTCAACCTTAAAGAAAAAGACCTGTCAAAAGGACTGGTAAAATACTATCCGTCCGCAGTTCATTTCCTGATGAATGATAAGTGCAATGCCAAGTGTGTAATGTGCGGAGGTGACTATGCAAGAAGTACGAGCAGGAAAAGCATATCATACGACAAGTTTGTAAGAATGTGTGAAAACCTGCACCTGGAAAATTTCTCCAGCATCGTACTGGCCGGTGCAGGCGACCCGCTGCTGAACCGCGACCTGGTGAGAATAATTAAATTTGTAAATGCAAAATATCCGAAAGTGCTCATCAATATAACCACGAACGGAATCGCTTTGTCTGAGCGGATTACTGACGAACTGATAAAACTGAAAGTGGACTCTATCAATGTTTCGATAAATTCTTCGACTGCAGAAACATACATGAGAATCATGCAAGTGAATGCTTTCGAAAAGGTCTGCAAAAATGTGAAGTATTATGCAGAACAGAAAATGCGGTTCAGTGTAAATACAATACTCCAGTTCTCATCGGCCGTTAACAGGATTAACATTGACGAACTACCGCAGCTTGTGCCTCTGAGCCGTCAGCTCGGGGTGCAGAGCATAAACATAATGTACTGCAGGTTCTATCCCCGCCATATAAGAGACCTGAATATTGAGACACCGGAAGCTGCGCTGAAAGATGAAGATTCATTATTCTTTGCGCAGGAGCTTTCGGATATGAGAATAATGGAGACTGAAAAACTTGCCAGAGAGAATGGAATCCGCTTTACACATGAGCCATTATTCAGAGAGAATTCAGGGGCAAACAAATGTGTATGGCCTGAAACTCAGCTCATGGTCGGCTTCGACGGAGAAGTATATCCGTGCGGAGGCGGCGAGATCCACTTCAAGAAAAAAGTTGAAGGCGGTATATATAAATTCGGCAATGTTCTGGAGCAGCAGCTGCCGGAATTCTGGAACGGCAGCCATTACTGCGCACTCAGAATTTCCTCAAAACAGAACGGGGAATACCTGATACCGGAATGCCGGAACTGTGCAAATCTTATGTCTCCCAATAAATATGAATCCCATATTATGACCTGGGAAGGTTTTGAAAATGAAGAACCGGAAAACCAGAGTATTCCGGAAAAACAGAGTATTCCGGAAAACCAGAGCACTCCGGAAAAGCAGAGCGCTGCTGAAAAGCAGGGCGTTCATGCAAAGCGAAGTGTTACGGAAAATCATGACGATAGATCTGGAAAACCCGTCCCGGAAACACTGAAGGCAGAAACCAGGCATTCACCTCTGGTCTCAGTTATTGTACCGACATACAACAGACCTGAATTTCTGGAAGAGGCAGTAAAAAGTATTCTGGATCAGACATACAGTAATTTTGAAATAATCGTGGTAAACGATGCCGGCAAGGATGTCAGGCACGTGACAGACAGATTTAAGGATAACCGTATTCGGTATATATGCCACGAAAACAATAAAGGACTCGGTGCGGCCCGCAATACCGGAATTAAAAACGCCCGCGGAAAATATATCGCCTATCTTGACGATGACGATATTTATTATCCGGAACACCTCAGTACGCTTGTCAGTGAGATATCAAAAGGAGAATATAAGGTAGTCTATTCAGATGCCTACCGCGCTGTGCAGGAATTAAAAGACGGGAAATATGAAATTACCAGCAGGGATATACCCCATTCGAATGAATTTTCGCGCGATACACTTCTGATAATTAATATCGCACCGGTCCAGTGTTTCCTGCACGAAAAGGCTTGCTCCGACAAGCTCGGGCTATTCGAGGAATATCTGACAGCACATGAAGACTGGGAATACTGGATCAGGCTGTCCAGGCTCTATGAATTCAAGCATATTCCCACTGTCACTTCTGAATTCAGACAAAGAAATGACAGCACAAATATGTCTACTACCCGGCAATACGGTTTTTATTCGTCATACCGCGATATTATAGCCAAATATTATGACGAACTTGGGCAGAACGATATTATTGCTAATGCCCAGCTGCGGATACTGGGAAACCTTAAGAAGTATGCTGCGGATTGTTTCGGAAAACCGGGTGACAGAACCGGTATTATCGCATCGGTTATCATTCCGGTGTTCAACCAGCTGAAATTTACACGCCAGTGCCTTGCTGCACTCTACAGAAATACACCGCGTGAACTGGCTTTTGAAACTATCATTGTTGATAACGGTTCTGATGACGGAACAAGAGAGTTCCTACGCTATGCAAAGGAGATATACCAAAACCTTATTGTTATTAGCAACAGCGAAAATCTAGGCTTTGCAAAGGCCAACAATATTGGTGCTGAGAACGCAGCTGGTAAATACCTGGTATGCCTGAATAACGACACAGAAGTGCAGCCGGGCTGGCTGGAGTCTCTCATCAGTATAGCGGAGCATGACGATAAGGTGGGTGCTGTAGGCAGCAAGCTTTTATTTCCCGATGGCACCGTTCAGCATGCCGGAGTAGTTATTGTAAAAAAACTTTTCCCGGAAAATGAAAATGATAAATTCATAGCTACCCATATGTACTATGGCGCCGATCCGGCTCTGCCCGAAGTAAATGTGAAGAAAACCTATCAGGTACTGACTGCTGCATCACTGCTGATCAGAAAGACCGCTTTTGAGCAGGCGGGAGGATTCTTTACAGGATACTGGAACGGGTATGAAGATGTGGATCTGTGTCTGAACCTTTCAGCTGCCGGATGGAAGCTGGTGTATCAGCCTGAAAGCGTGGCGATACATCATGAATCACAGAGCGGTCCCGAACGGTTCTCGAAGAATGACAAGAACGTCGAACTGCTGCTTTCCAGATGGCTTACAAAAGGCACTCCTGACTTTACAGTCGGAGAGGACAAAGTTGCTGTTGCAGTTCCGAATTGTCTTATAAAGGAATACGTATCTCCTGCAGTCGGAAAACAAGCATCTCCAAAAGTAACGTCGATAATCGTGCTGACGTACAACGGACTGAAGTACAACAGGGAATTCATCGAGTCGGTGACGGCTTTTACAAAATCTCCTTACGAACTGATAATCGTGGATAATGCAAGCACAGACGGTACGGTGAACTATCTGAAAAATCTCGCCAGGAAGAATTCGAAAGTGAATCTCATACTGAACGATACTAACCTTGGATTTCCCAAAGCAGTCAATCAGGGAATAAATGCCTCCAAGGGGGATTATATACTGATAGCAAATAATGACATCGTCGTTACAGAAGGCTGGCTGGAAAGGATGATTAATGCAGCTGAAAGCAGCTCACTGATCGGCATTGTGGGACCTCTCAGCAATTCAGTCAGCGGTGTTCAGCTGGATAAAGATGCAAAGTACAAAAATATGCCGGAGATGCACAAGTATGCAAAAAAATTGCGCAAACAGAATGCCGGCAGTTATTACGAATTCCCGCGTGTGGCATTCCTGTGCACACTCATTAAGAAAGAGGTTCTCGATAAAATCGGCGGGCTCGATGAACGATTCAGTCCCGGCAACTACGAGGATGACGATTTCTGCCTGCGTGCCCAGAAAGCCGGTTACAAGGCAGTCATTGCCAAAGATGTTTTTATACATCATTACGGTTCGAAATCTTTCAAGGCTGAGGGTGAACAGAAATATGCCGAGCGTCTGAAAATCAACGAACAGAAATTCGTGGATAAATGGGGCGCGACAATTGAGGAAATTTGGCTGGAGGGAAAACCCGCCAAGGAGCGTAACCTGCTGTATTCTGTTGAAAAAGACGAATTTATTCGCTATTATCAACGTGCGGTCATTTCGTTTCAGGACTATGAGTTTGAACTCGCAGAAGATAATCTGAAAAGTGCCCTGCAGACATATGAGGAATCCGGGCGCAGCGACAAAGTGGAAGAATATGCAAGAGTACTTAACCTGTACGGCAATTTATTCCTTATGGCTGAGGATTTTGAAAATGCACACGGTTATTTTGAACGCGAACTTACAGTAAGGCCTGATTCTCCTTCTGCATGTATTGGACTGGGACAGACGTTTCTTGCTGCCGAACTATATAACGAATCCAAGAATATGTTCGAGTGGGCAGTAAAATATGATCCTGAATCGAAATCTGCTGCGGAAGGTCTGGCATGTGTAAATACAAAACTTAACCTGCAGGAAAAACATAACAGCCTGCTTGAAGAGGAGAAAACTTTGGACATACCTAACAATAACGATCAGCTCAGCCTGGCAGAAAGTCTCATTGAGTCCGGCAAGATTGACGAGGCACTGGATATACTCGGAGAACTTTTGCGCAATCAGCCTGATAACGCTGATGTACTCAATGACCTGGCAGTGGTGTCAATAATGGTAAGGGACTACGAAGCTGCCTCGGAATTCATTGAACAGGTACTGAAACTGAATCCGCAGGACGAAGTTGCTCTGGGAAATTTAGCCTATCTCGAAGAACAGATCAATATGCATCTGAACGAAGAAAGCAAACAGCAGGGCATGGAATCACTGCCGCACACCGAAGAGGCGGTTCAGGAAGATAATCCATATCTGTCGATTATACAGAAGGCCGAGGAAATGATAGACTCAGGTGATCTGCCTTCCGCACGAAAAATGCTGGAGACAATACTGATGATGGAGCCGGAAAATATCGATGCTATGAACGATTTGTCTGTTGTAGAAATTATGGAAGAGAATCTTACTGAAGCGGTTAACCTTATCGAACGTGTAATAAAAAAAGATCCGCGGAATCAGACGGCCCTCGATAACCTGACTTTTCTGCAGAACAAACTTCAGTAAATATTAAAACAGTTAACAGTTCTCAGTTAACAGTTCTTAGTTAACTGAGAACTAAAAACTGAGAACTAAAAACTAAAGTCTTCCAACATTCCCCAGCTGTTCAATATTAGCCAACCATTAACACAGAACATTTCCCATATATAATATAATTGGGCCAAATTTGCGCTGGCACAGTGATTGATCATATCGGCGGTATAATAATAACTTTAAACTTTAAAGGTTAATCTATGAACCAGCTGGAAACATTGTTCAGTCAGGCATACGAGGACTTCGAACGCAAGGAATTCAATGCCGCTATCGACAAGCTCAATAATGCCGGAAAACTTGTTGCCTCTGATGATACGGAAAATACCGTAAGTGTACTGAATTTCAAGGGATTCAATTACCTCGGTATGAATGATCTTGAGAGTGCCCGCGAATGCTTTGAGCAGTCAATCAACATCAATCCATGTTCGTCGCAGGCATGCGCAGGATTAGGAGAAATTTTCTATCTGTGCGAATACGATATCGAAGCTAAGGCGATGTATGAGTGGGCATTGGATTACAATCCTTCAAACCAGTTTGCCCAGAAAGGTCTGACCAAGGCCAATAAGAACCTGGGTCTTCCGGAAAACCACAATACGCTGAATCTCGATACTTCTGTTTCTAAAAAGGATAGCTTCTACAGCCTTGTCGGTGAAGCATATAAAGCTTTCTCGCAGAAAGAATATAAAACTTCACTCGAAAAAATCTTGCAGGCCGAGCTGTTCTTCAGCAGAAATGCACCCAATAATGAAGCTGCGCGCAAGGTTTCAAGTCTCGAAAACTTCAAAGGGTTTAATTACCTGGCGCTTCAGGACATTGATAATGCAAAGGATGCATTTGAAAACGCTTTGCAGATGAATTCCAGTTCCTCGCAGGCATGTGCAGGATTGGGTGAAGTATTTTTCCTGCAGGGCAAAGAAGAAGAGTCAAAAGCAATGTTTGAATGGGCTGTAAAAAATAACAATGTCAATGCTTTTGCGGTAAATGGCCTCGCTAAGGTCAATATCCATCTTGGTTATCCGGAAGAACACAACAGCCTGATCTAATGCCTTTTTTCAGCAGCATTTCCGGAAATAAATTCGCGGGAGTGCTGCAATACTTTCAAAACCTCTTATTCTATGAAGGATCTCTACCAGGAAGTACTGAAGTATATACAAGAAAACAGGTATGCCGAAGCTCTGAATATACTGACCGGGCCGGCGCAGCGAATGCCTGAAAATTCTGATCCGGCTTTTCAGACTGGATTACTGCATCTCCAAAGAACACTTGCAGATCACTTTGCCCGGAGGTCTGAATATTCCAAAGCACTGGAATTATACAAAAGTGTTTTATCTTTCTTACCCCAAGATGCCGGCATTCATTACAATACCGCATTTTGTCTGCAGTCATTAAACGATTTCCATCAGGCCATTATTCATTATGAGAAAGCGGTGTCCCTGCGTTCAGGATATAAAGACGCACTGAATAATCTGGGACTGCTGTATGTCCGGTTTAACCGGTTTGAAGATGCCGAAAAAGCATTTTCCGAAATTATTGCTGCCGATCCCGGGAATATACGTGCCTATGACAACCTTGGATATCTTAAACTGACTGAAGGCTCTTTTGAAGAAGCCGAAAAATGTTTTATCAGAGTATTTGAACTGACAGGCAATAAAGACCATCCTGCAAACGCAGTTACTTATGGTAATATGGGATTTGTATCGCTGAAGAAAAATGATATTGCGAAGTCGCTGGAGCACTTTAATGAGGCTCTGCGCCTTAATCCGGAACTCGCGCAGGCGCATTATAACAGGGCTGAAGCCCTCCTGCTTGACGGCAACCTTCAGGAAGGGTTTGCTGAATACGAATGGCGCATGAAAAAAGACGACTGGATTGAAAGAAATCTTCCGGGAAAACCTTTGACCCCGGGCACAGACGTCCGAGGAAAGAGAATACTTGTACTTGCTGAGCAGGGATTCGGTGATTCAATTCAATTTGTACGATATCTCTCAAGGCTGAAATCTATGGGCGCATTCGTGATACTGGAATGCAGCAGCGAATTATATGGGTTGTTTGAGTATAACAAATTAGCAGATCTGATCATAAGAAAAGATGAACAGTCTTTTGCCGGACTGGGAATTGAATATTGCATATATCTTTTAAGCCTGCCTTATTTCTTCAGCACCACAATTCAGTCGGTACCTTCATCAGTCAGATACATCTCAGCTCAGCCTGATATGGTTCGGAAATGGAGTTCTGTTTTTGCCGCTGGCAGAAAAATCAAAATTGGAATTGTCTGGGCCGGAAGTCAGAAGCACAGTAATGACAGAAACCGATCCTGCAGTCTCAGTGAATTTGCAGGTATTTCCAGGCTGCCGGATGTTGAATTGTACAGCCTGCAGAAAGGTCCTGCTGCATCTCAGATCACCGATATCGATTTCCCTTTGACCATACTAGATCACTATGGACTGGATTCGTTTGCCGAAACTGCAGCAGCAATAGAGAATCTGGATATGGTAATATCGGTCGATACCTCTGTGGCGCACCTTGCAGCCGCAATGGGTAAACCTGTATGGCTGCTGTTGCCATACGCACCGGACTGGCGGTGGCTTCTGCACAGGGAAGACTCACCATGGTATCCGTCAATAAAAATTTTCAGACAGCAATATTTACATGTTCAGTGGCGCAGCGTATTTGAAGTGCTGGAACAAGAACTTGCTCAGCAAATCCGTAGGATTACGCATCCGGCAGGTATCTTTCAGAAAGATACAGTATCCATTCTGCGCGGGATCGCACTTGAATCAGCAAATTCCGGGAACTACACACAGGCAAAATCAATGTTCGACAGGATACTTGAAATCGAGCAGGATAATGACAGTGCATTGTTTAATGCGGGTTTGTGTCTTCAGCTGCAGGGAGATTTGGCCGGGGCTGAAAAATATTACAGGAGAGCTGTTAGCGTAAACCCAGAAAACCAGGGCGCTCTTCTGAATATCGGAGTGCTGCTGGTAGGGACGGGTAAATATGCAGAGGCACTTCAATATCTGGAAAAATATACTGCATATGCGCCGGATGACTATAACGCGTATTATAACATCGGAGTCTGTTATCAGCACCTGGAAGATAACAATAATGCAATTGTCAATTATCTGAAAGTCATATCGATGCAGCCCTCGCACGCCGCAAGTCTGAGCAATGTCGGGCTGTTGTACTCCGAGCAAAAAGATTATGTCATGGCCGAGAAATATTTGGCTGAAGCAATGTCGTGTAATCCGGAATATCTGAACGGCATCAATAATATGGGACATGTTAAGTTAAAGCAGAACAAACTGGAAGAAGCCTGGTCATTATTTGAAAGGGCCATTTCTATAATGCCGCGCAGTGATTACCGGTTCAGGGCATCAATGCTCAATAATCTGGGGGTGGTAAAATTTAAGCAGGGAGATTTCCGGCAGGCCATTGAGTTATATGATGAGGCCCTGAAGACGGATCCGGATAGTGTTTCTGCTCATACAAACAAAGCATCTGTCCTTTTGCTATTAGGGAAATTCACCGAAGGATGGAAGGAATATGAATGGCGCATGGAGAAGAGTGACTGGGGAAAGAGGAAATTAAAAAATCCATTGCCAGATGACAGGTATATCAGCGGAAGAAAGATACTGGTTTACGGTGAACAGGGATATGGAGACACCATCCAGTTTGTCAGGTACCTTCCGATTCTGAAAAAACTGGGATGTACTGTTATATTTGAATGCGAAAGGGCCTTGATCCCGCTGTTTGAAAACCTTGCCTGTATAGATAGACTGATTGAAAGAAATATCTCTGAGTGTCCGGATATAGATTATGATTATGATATCGGACTGCTCAGCCTGCCCGGAATTTTTAATACTGATCTGGCTTCGGTCCCGGCAGAAATACCGTATGTTTTTGCCGATAAGGAATTGAGCCGGAAATGGAGTGACCTGATAAATGACGATGATTCATATCTGAAAGCAGGAATTGTATGGGCCGGAAGCCCCATGCATGTAAATGATCTGAACCGTTCGTGCGGTCTGGAAAACTTTGAGGCAATATTTGATATCCCGGGGATAAAATATTTCAGTCTGCAGAAGGGGCCTGGCTTGCTGGAGATCGGAGGACAGGGGAAAAATTTTGTTAATCTTGATGAGCTGCAGATGAACACGTTTGCCGATACAGCTGCGGTTATAGACAATCTGGACCTGGTGATAACTGTCGATACGGCTGTCGCTCACCTCGCTGCAGCGATGGGAAAACCAGTATGGATATTACTGGCTTTTGTGCCGGACTGGCGCTGGATGCTTAACACAAACTCATCGGTCTGGTACCCTACTGTCAGGCTTTACAGGCAGCCCGTCGCCGGAGACTGGAAAAGCGTTTTCAATCGTCTCCGCAAAGATCTTCAGGACTTTCGCGACGGAAATACTTTAACCTGTAAAACAGATGCAGCTTTGCCGCGCAGGAATAATAACGAATTGCAGCCCGGATATTCTGACACCATATTCCTGGGTCTGGCAAATGGTGACAACTTCGGCTGGGGGGTATGCAGCAAATATTTAAGAAGCGAATTATCAAAGTTTAGGGCTGTAAAGGATATTCAGCAAGTCGCGCCTGAGGATCCGGAGCTATCGAAAGGACTGGTGTTTCAGGCACTCATGAATATTGACCTTGATCCACTGTTTCAGATAAAGGGGAGCAGGAATATCGGATATACGTTCTTCGAACAGGAGCTGACGGGCAGAGCTGTGGAGAATTCGGAAAAATTTGATCTGGTGCTGGGCGGTTCTGCCTGGAACATGCAGAAACTGCAGGACAGGGGAATCATGAATTCAGGATATCTGGTTCAGGGTATTGATCCTTCCATGTTCTATCCGGAAGAAACAAGCAGCCTCAACCGCGATCTGTTTGTGATATTTTCCGGCGGAAAGTTTGAACTGAGGAAAGGACAGGATATCGTTCTGAGGGCTTTCAGCATACTTCACCGGAAATATCCGGATATGATACTCATAAATGCCTGGTACAATTTCTGGCCCGTAACGATGAATACCATGTCTCTTTCGAAACACATTCAGTTTGAATTGCCTGACCGGGATACCTGGACTTCGTTTGTCAACAAGAACGCGGTGCTCAACGGAATTGACGCGTCCAGGATGATCACATTGCCGCTGGTCGAAAACCAAAAGCTCCGCGAAATCTATCTGAAGAGCGATATAGGATTGTTCCCTAACCGGTGCGAGGGAGGTACCAACCTTGTGCTTATGGAATACATGGCGTGCGGCAGACCGGTGATAGCATCATACAATACCGGTCATAAAGATGTCCTTTCCGGTGAACACGCGTTTCTGCTGAGAAATATGCACGAACAGAAAATTTATGACACCAATAATAATCTCTGGGCCGAATGGTATGAGCCGGACATAGACGAGGTAATTGCAGCAATAGAATATGCATATTTCAACAGGTCAGAGCTAAGGCAGAAGGGGACGGCTGCCGGACTGTATATGAAAAACTTTACATGGCAGAATACTGCTGCCCGTTTAATAGAAATATTTAAGGGGGTCACGGAGTGAAAAGTGATGAGTATTTGCATCTGCACAATATTAGCCACAATTATTTTCGGAAAGGCGAAAACAGGCTAAAAAAGGGGTAAAAGTATTGACATATAATTGGCATATCAATTGTTATAATAAATTAGAAACGAAAATAGCGGAGTAATACAGTGCCGGTTCTGACTTTGTGCATGATAGTTAAAAATGAAGAAAAGTATCTGCGGGAATGCCTGCAGTCTGTTGATGGTATTGCAGATGAAATTGTAATAGTCGATACAGGTTCGTCAGACCGCACAATGGAAATCGCCGGTGAGTTTGGTGCAAAGATATATCACTTCGAATGGGTGAATGATTTTTCTGCGGCGAGGAATTTTGCACTTTCAAAATCGACCGGCAGGTGGATACTCTATCTGGATGCCGACGAAAGACTCTCTGCAGAATCGGTGCCCGAACTCAGACAGATAATCCGCACCAACTACAAGTATGCGTTTAACTGTTATGTGAAAAGTATTGATGAAACAAACAATACTCCGAATGTAATGCAGTATCAGCGGCTGTTTTTAAATAGCAGCAAATTGAGGTTTCAGGGGAGCATACATGAACAGATAATCGAATCGCTGAAAAAGGAAAACTATAAGCTGTTCAACTCCGGGATAGAAATAATCCATATCGGATACAATGTTTCCAAGGAAGATCTGAAGGTTAAAGCCAGGAGGAACCTGGAATACCTTCTTAATGATTACAGGAAAGTGCAGAGTGTATATAATACATTCCAGCTGGCGCAGACTTATGCAGTACTGGAAAACATGGATGAAGCCATAAAATATTTCAGAAAAGTACTTGAAACAGACAAATGTGAGAATTTTTATAAGGCACATGCAAACAGGTTCATTGCTGCCAATATGCTGGCAAAGGGAGAGACCAAAGAAGCATACAGGTATGCTCTTGATGGACTGAAGTTTGCTCCAGATCAGCCGTTGCTGAACTATATTACTTCAAAAATTTATTTGAAATTCTCAGACTACGTCAATTCGCTGAAGCATTGCAGGATAGCCCTGGAGAACAACAAGGCCGCAAAACCAAGTCAGTTTGAAATATTTATTTCCAGCAAAGCCATTATTTATCTGGGTCTGAAGACTGCCGTGCTTTGCAGGGATGCAGACTACTTCAATTATTTCTATTCGAATCTGAAGCTGGAAAACGAAGACGAGGCGGTAAACAATGCGTTGCTCAGTTTTGTATGGATACTATTCAATAATGCAGCACTTCCATATGAACAGATGCCCGATTTTATGAAATCCGTGGATGAGACAAACTATGAACTTCTTTTAGCGTTGATCGGCAATTACGAAAGGAAGGAAGACAAAGTACTGATACTGGAAAATTTTCCCGGAAGTATTAAAAACCGACCGGATTATATGAACTCATATGCGCTGGCTTTATATGATGCTGACAAGCTGCAGGATGCAATGGATATATTTGAAACCCTCATACAGCGCAGGCAGGAAGACGCTTCCACTGTATTTTATCTGATATCAATCTATGTGGCACTCGGTTACTTTGACAAGGTTCAGGACCTGATAACAATATCCGAAAAAAAGTATGAAAGAGAACCGGAGATACTGGTACGGATATTCCAGCTGAAAGAAAACTTAAAGGCATATTTGGTATAAATCAAAATACAGGACAATAACCAGGAAACTAATTATCATCAGGAAATAAATAGAAAAAACATGGAGGTAAATTTTAATGTCAACGTTTAAGATCAACACAAACCTGGGCGCTCTGCAGGCCTACAATGCATTGGCAAAAACCAACAAGGATGGCGAATTGGCACAGCTTCGCCTGGCAACCAGAAAAAGAATCAATTCTGTTGCCGATGACGTTTCCGGTTATAACGTCGGTAAAGCACTCGATTCAAAAGCGCAGCTTATGAAGGCGGCGCAGGGCAATATCGGTGCAGCAAAAAACATGTTGTCTACAGCAGAAAGTGCATTGCAGCAGATTAAGGACAAACTGACACAGATCAGGACCTATGTCGCAGATGCAACCGATCCTACGAAAGACAGAAAAGCTCTCGCCGAGAACATCAAATCTCTGGGTGCTGAAATCAAAAATATCATGATTTCAACAAAGTTCAACAACACTCAGCTTCTTGTCGGCGATACTGCGCTTTCAAGCGTCGGCAGTGGTGGTGTAGGCTCAACGGCCAATCTGGCATCACTGGCAAACTCCTTTACATTCCAGACCGGTGCAGATTCTACGGACAGAATTAACCTCGACTTTGCAAAAGGTCTCGCCAGCAGCGGTGCTACTACTGTGGACGGCGTATCGATGAAAGTAAGTGCGGCAATTGCAAATGCATTGAACAGCTTTTCATCTCTCTCAACAGCTGATGATGCCTCGGCAGCTCAGGCAATTGCAAACCTGGCCAGCTTTACAGGCGCTCAGACCGACGCGGATTCAAAGATAGGTGCCTTTGAACAGCTTGTCGTAGATTCGCTCGGCTATATCGGTAACTACCAGCAGAGGCTCGACGTTAAAGACGAGTATCTGACAGAAGCTATCTCCAATGCACAGTCGAGCGTAAGCCGTCTGTTTGACGCAGACATGGCTATGGAGCAGCTGAATGCCACAAAGGCTTCGATCGGTGGGCAGGTTGCCACTTCGATGCTTTCGCAGCTGAATACAGCTCCTCAGAATATTATGCAGTTATTCCAGTAATACCTGACATTTAGCAAAGATAGGGCTGCCTCCCGGTTTCAGGAGCGCAGCCTTTTAATTTCATAACTACATAGTTTATCAAGATTTAAATTCAAAATATTCTGTTACAGAATTAAACTTTTACTTTCGAATGCCGATAATATAATTGAGGATTAAATCTCAGTGAAACAATTTAATAATGCGGGCACGGACGCCCGTAAACGAAAACACAACAAAATACATGGAGGTATTTTATGGCTTTCAGAATTAACACAAACGTAGATGCATTAAAAGCTTACAATGCATTGGCAAAAGCCAACAACGATTCAACAACAGCACAGCTTCGTTTGGCTACAAGAAAAAGAATTAACTCAGTTGCTGACGACGTATCAGGTTACAACGTTGGTAAGTCACTTGATTCAAAAGTACAGCTGATGAAATCTGCACAGGGTAATATCGGTGCAGCAAAAAACATGTTGTCGACTGGTGAAAGTGCTTTGCAGCAGGTAAAGGACAAGATCACTCAGATCAGAACTTATGTTGCTGATGCTACTGATCCTACGAAAGACAGAAAAGCTCTGGCTGAAAACATTAAATCTCTTGCTTCTGAAATCAAAAACATTTTTGAGGCAACGAAATTTAACAACACACAGCTGCTTTCTGGCGCAACAGCTCTTTCGAGCGTAGGTTCCGGCGGCGTTGGTTCTACTGCTAATCTGGGTTCACTGGCTAGCTCATTTACATTCCAGACTGGTGCTGACTCTACTGACAGAATCAACCTGGACTTCGCAAAAGCTCTCGCCAGTGGTGGTGCCTCAACTGTTATAGGAAGCAATTTAAGTGTTTCCACAACTGTAGCAAATGCTCTTAACAGCTTCGCAAGTCTCGATACATCAACGGATGCTGCTGCTGCTGAAGCAATTGCAAATCTGGCAAGCTTTGTCGGAACAACTGATAATTCAAAAATTGGCTTATTCGAAACTGCTGTGGTTGATGCACTTGGTTATATCGGTAATTTCCAGCAGAGACTCGACGTTAAAGACGAGTATCTGACAGAAGCTATCTCCAATGCACAGTCAAGCGTAAGCCGTCTGTTTGACGCAGACATGGCTATGGAGCAGCTGAATGCCACAAAGGCTTCGATCGGTGGGCAGGTTGCCACTTCGATGCTTTCACAGCTGAATTCAGCTCCTCAGAACGTTCTTTCACTGTTCCAGTAATTAAATCCCGGTGATCGTTAGTATCACGATTTAATTCTCACAGATTGCTGGTCCTCTCCCGTACGGGGGAGGACCTTTCCTAAATAATTAAAACCGTGGAAATAATATGTATAGTAATCCTTCATACTCCCGTATGGGCTATGGTAATAAAGTGAACCAGTACCTTGTAAAGGAAATCCTGGAAGCCACCCCGCAGCAGCTGCTGATCAAGATCTATGATTTTGCCATTACTAACTGTCAGAAACATGATATGGTCAGAACAAACAATGCACTGCAGGAACTCATCAATTCCCTGAGCTTCGAGGGAGAAGCAGTCAGGAACGTTTCGACTGGTTTGCTTAGACTGTACAAATTCTGTCAGGAACAGATGCGCGCACAGAATTATGACATTGTATATAAAATTCTTACAGAACTGAGAGAAACCTGGATGGATGCATTCCAGAAGGCCGGGAAAATTAAATAATTATGATTCTGAATCCGCAATTAAGTCCGGATTCAAAATTCATAATTCAAAATTCATAATCAACAAAAGATACAGCGATGGCAACTACTTATCTTACTACATCGGGTATAAATTCACTGGTCAGCAGCTATACTACTTCTGAGCAGAGCAAGCTGATCACCCCTCTGAATACGAGAAAGACCAAGTATCAGAATATGGTTTCTGCATACTCCGCTCTCAGCTCGCGGTTAGATACATTCAAGACTTCTCTGAAGGAACTCAAAACCACCGGAAGCAGCTCGGTATTTGCCAAGACCAAATCAGCAACGCTTTCAAACAGTTCATTCTTTTCGGTTACTGCCGGTTCTGCAGCTGCAGCCGGAGCATATTCTCTCAGGGTCAGCCAGCTCGCAAAAGCAGATGTAACTGTTTCTAAGCAGGATGCCTCGACTGCTGCAAAGCTTGCCAACGGCACCTATACATTTCAGATAAAATCAGGCTCCACGACAAAAGATGTAAGCGTGACAATTGACGACACTGTAACTGACTACAGCTCTACACTGAAAACCATACGCGATGCCGTCAACTCACAGGCAACTGACATTGTCAATGCCTCGGCATTTTCTCCCGACGGTTCAAAAAGCCAGTTATCAATTACTGCAAAGAATTCCGGTAACAGCAACCAGATCGTTCTTCAGCAGAAAGACGGTGATACTTCAGGAGAATCGATACTGAACTACCTGGGTTATTCTCTTAATTCCTCATCACCGCGCAGTGTCGACAGAGACACACTGATAAGTGACGGAAGTGCCGGCTATATATATGCCGATACAGAGCTGAACGCAAAGATGAAATTTAACGGTATAGATATAGAGCGAAATACAAACACAGTTACGGATCTCGTGGACGGACTGACGTTTAATCTTACTGCGGCTATGAAGGATACAGATGACGCGGTAAACGTTTCAATATCTGAAAGTTCCTCATCGGTCAAGTCGAAGATCGAAAACTTTGTATCCCAGTTCAACAGCATCTATAGTTTTATAAAAACATACAGTACTACTTCGGTTTCAACTACTTCATCGGGCACAAGCAGCTCGAGGGGTGTGTTTACGGGCGATGCTACTACTAATTCACTGGTGAGCGGTTTGTCATCGGCAGCATATGCAAAAGTGGACGGACTGACTGACAGCACCATAAACCGGCTGGGTGATATTGGAATATCATTTTCATCGAGCAGCGGTCTTACAATTTCGGACAGCTCAAAACTCGAGAAGGCAATAAGCAATAATCTGGGTGATGTTGAAAAACTGTTCAATTCAGATAATGGGATTGCGGCTAAGCTCTATAACCAGGTAAGCAAGTATACAGGTACGGATGGTTATCTTGCCAAGGCGAATGAAAGCTACAACAATAATATATCGTACCTGGCGAAGAAAATTACGTCGAAGCAGGAGAGCATCGATAAAAATGCCAGCATACTCAGGAGCAAATATGAAAAGCTTCAGCTTCAGCTTGCAACACTAATGACCACGATGGGCTCTTACTATAGCGACGACAGCAGCAGCAGCAGTTCGACATCCAGTTAGCTTAAAAAAATTTGACGGCGGATGAATTATGATTCAATATTCGGTCCGACTGCCGACATGAGACTGATGCTTATTTAGTATTGATTGTATCGTTAATCTTGCATTTATTGTAATTAAAAAGGTTTGCATGGATAATTACATTGTATCACTGAAGCATAAAATGCTGGAACTGAGCGGGATGCTCGACCAGCTTCCGGAAGAACCGGATTTCGACGGACTTATCGGGAAAATAAACCAGACGGTCTCTGAGGTAAAATCACTTAAGCGCCTGGCCGGAGAATTAACCGGAGATACTGAATATGATGAGATATCTAAACTTATCGATATTAAATTCGATAATATCGTTAGTGAGATGAAAACCGAAAGGGATTCGATCGGCCTGGAGCTGAGCAATATACAGAACAGAAAAAAATTAGCAAATTATATAAGGTGATTAAAGTGGAAATTCAGGGGATATCCAACAGCAACTATATTCCGGCGCACGAAACGAAAAACGTGCAGGAAATACCGAAGGAGAATATAGAAAGCTCTAAAAAATCTGACAAACTTGAAATATCTAATGAGGCAAGAATCTTGCAGTCTAACGAATCACAGAAAGACCTGGCAGCTATTCAGGAAAAAATCCAGAATAACTTCTACAACAGCGACGAAGTTATAAATAAGACAGCCAGCGCAATATTAAAACTTATGAACGTGCAGTAATAGTTCTGAGTTTAGAGTTCTGAGTTTAGAATTCTGAGTTCCACAGTGAACCAGATGGCTTAAACAGATAGTAACCCTTAAAGGCGGCAATATACATTGTCCGCCTTTTTCTTTTAACTCATAACTCATAACTCATAACTCATAACTCATAACTCATAACTCATAACTCATAACTCATAACTCATAACTCATAACTCATAACTCCATATCCCTCCCCTTTCTCTTTCCTTGATTAAGTTAAATTATTTGAGTAAACTTACAGCCAGTATTTGAAAAGTCTGAAATTTATGATTAATTTTGTTTATTAAATCTGGTAGATGAATGTTGGATAGTGAAGTTCAAAATAACAAGCTGCAGATACTGGGTAAACTTGCTGCAAGCCTGGCGCACGAGATCAGAAATCCCCTCTCTGCAATCAGGCTTAACCTTGAATATATTAAAATGATGGAAGCTTCCGATGAGATAAAGGAATCCATAGAAACATCGCTGGATGCGGCTCTGAGAATACAAAGCCTCATAGAGAGCACACTCGATTTTTCGCGCACCTCTATAAACGACTGCTGCTTTCAGCAGCTGAACAGCATAGTCTCTCTGGCAGTAGAAATCATGACGGGAAAAGCAAAGGTCGCAAACATTCATCTTGAATTCATACCGGGAAATGACCTTCCTCCAATATATGTAAATAAAAATAAGGTATTACAGGTTCTGCTCAATCTCCTTACAAATGCATTTGAGGCAATAGACCAGAAAGGAACGGTTATACTCAGAACGTATATCGAAAGATCAGAAGGAAATGATTATCTTACACTAGAAATTGAGGACAACGGAAGAGGGATCAGCAGCGAGAGCAGTGAAAAAATCTTCAACGACTTTTATACCAGCAAGGAGAGCGGTACCGGTCTGGGGCTCAGCGTTTGCAAAATGATACTCGATGAATACGGCTCAAATATAAGTTTTGAATCGGTGCCTTCAAAAGGTACCCGGTTTTTTGTGAAATTTAATCCAAACTATAATGGTGGAAGATAATGACCCTAAATGTACTGATCGTTGACGACGATAATCTTATCTGTATTTCGCTGAAGAAAATTCTGCAGAAAATGGGGTATACAGTCGATACCTGCATGGAAGGCGATAAAGTCCTGGACAAGGTAGAGGAATTCCAGCCGGATGTAATACTGTTAGATATTTATCTTACCACTCATAACGGCCTGGATATACTCAGAGACCTGCAGAAACAATATTTCCACATTCCGGTCATTATGATCACCGGCTACTCGGACGTCAAAATAGCAGTTACGGCTATGAAGCTGGGCGCCTTTGACTTTCTGCTGAAACCTATCGATATCGAACAGCTCCAGATAATACTTAACAGGGGTATCGAGCACCTGAGGCTGCGCAATGAAGTGGAAAAATTCCATTCAATGATGAAGGAAGATGAGATCAGCCGCGAGTATTTTGGAAAGAGCAAAACCATTTCACGTCTGCTCAATTCGGTTGACAAACTTGCCGCTACTGACACCACCATACTCCTCGAAGGCGAAAGCGGTACAGGAAAGGAAGTATTTGCCAAGTATATTCACCAGCAGAGTATGCGCAAGAATTCTGCTTTTATTACGATCAACTGCGCTGCCATTCCGAAGGAACTGGCAGAGAGCGAATTGTTCGGACACGAAAAGGGTGCATTTACGGGTGCGGCGCTCAAAACAAAACTCGGGAAGTTTGAACTGGCCGATGGCGGATCGATACTGCTGGATGAAATCGGTGAACTTACACTCGATCTGCAGGTTAAGCTGCTGAGGGTGTTGCAGGAAAGAACATTCTACCGTTTGGGCGGTGAGAAAGAGGTTTCTGTAAACGTGCGTGTGATTGCCGCGACGAACAGGAATCTGGAGGAGGAGATAAAAAAGGGAAATTTCAGGGAAGATCTCTACTACAGACTTAATGTTGCAAAGATTACTATCCCGCCGCTGCGTGAACGCAAAGAGGATATACCTGTTCTGGCCTATTCGTTCCTGAAGGAGTTTATGGTCAAATTCAACAAGCAGGTAAGAGGAATTGATCCGGATGCGATGGCATTCATGGAAAAGCAGTACTGGAAGGGCAATGTACGTGAATTGCGCAATACCATAGAGCGGGCTGTCCTGATGCTCGACGGGGACGAAATAAAGGAGCAGCATCTGAATTTCCTGCCTCCAGTAAAGGCTTCCGCCCCCGAGGAAGAAAAGTTTTTGCTCAAGGTCCCCTCTAAAGGTGTTTCTATTGACCTGGTTCTGAGGACACTCATACTTAAAACGCTGGATATAACGAAGGGAAACCAGGTAAAAGCCGCAAAAATACTGGGACTGTCGCGTTCGAAATTAAGATACAGAATGGAGCAGCTGGGTATAGAGGTTACTAAAAAAATCGAATAGCGCGAATTGTTTTCGCGCTCCGGTCATTATTATCCCTGCATTGTGCCGGTTCGAATGAATTGAATTCCGCACTTTTCCCGGGTCTGAATTACTGCTGCCAAATGAGGAGAATCCGATGCATGCCCAAAGAATATCCTTTCTTTTAAAATAATGCTAAAGTTTCCTGAATTCCATTCGATAATAATGTGAGCAATTTTATATTTTTGCCGCAGATTGTATCGCACGCGGATTGTTTGGCACAAGAATACTGTTGTGCAAATATTTGTGTACCTCTTCAACTGGAAATAGTCTTATTGTTTTATAAATTTTTTTCGGATAACATACTATGAATAAGATATTCAGCTTCAAAAACTCAGGCTTTATTTCCCTTTTATTTGTCATTTTTTCTTTCGGGAATTTTAATATCTATGCGGAAACTCCGCCCCCTGTCCATAATATGATAGGTCAGCAGGACGATGGTTACCTCCCGTTTGCAGAGGTGATGCCAGAACCTGTGGGAGGGCTGGAAGGCATATACAAGAAAATTGTATATCCTGATATCGCAAGAAAGGCCGGACTTGAAGGAAAAGTATATGTGCTCGTGTTTGTAAATGAACACGGCGGTGTTGATAACGCAAAAGTGATTAAGGATATCGGCGGCGGCTGCGGCGATGCAGCTGTAAAGGCGCTGAAAGCAACCAAATATTCTCCCGGGAAAAGCGGCGGGTCCCCGGTAAAAGTTAAACTTTCAATGGCAATTACTTTTAAGATGAAATAGTCACAAGGCTTTGACGGATGGATGTCCTTCTGTCAGAGCTTTTGTCTTAATATACGATTCACAAAATAATTCATGGTTTCGGAGTCCCAATCCTATGCTTAATTTACAACGTTTAAATGATCTCAAGTTCGTCAGGAAAATTCAGGGCGGATTTCTGACACTTGCGGCTATAGCCTTCCTGGTAATTCTGGTAGTATCTTTTCAGCTGAAGAGCCTTGTCGGTGCCAAGGATGATATTTTTAACAAATATGTCATCCCCAAACAGCAGATGAATCAGATCAATCACAACTTCCAGAAAATTCAGTTCATAATGCTTCAGTGTTCTATGCCTTCCTTCTCAGGGAAATTCGGTCAGAATGTGGCCGATTACAACAAAGCAAAAAAAACGGTCGACATGCTCGTCGATTCGCTCCAGAAAGCAGAGCTGGAGGGTAGTTTCGGACGCGACATGAAGGAGATCAAGGCGATCTGGGGCGATTATAAAATGATGGTTGCCGATGCAATTCTCAGCGCAGCAGTCACTCAGAATTTCGAAATGGCAGCTGACATAGCCACTACTTCGGGCGAAGAGGTAGGACAGAAGCTCAATGCGAAGTTCGACAAGATAGGAATCGATATGGAAAAATCGGCTGAAACAATCGCGGCCGATGCTGAGTCTACCGGTTCAAGAGCCATAATGGTGGTACTCATAGGCAGTATATTCAGCGTCGCTGTTCTGGCGTTCTGCGTCATATATATGGCTCCTGCCATAGTAAAACCGATCAACCGCCTCAAAGAGGTCGTCAGGGAGTTTACTCTTGGAAATTATAACGTAGAGATACAGAAAACCTCAAAGGATGAAATCGGTGAGCTTACCGACATGCTTATAGAACACCGCGAGGCACAGAAGGAAAAAGTAGAGGCGGCTATTCAGATAGCTGCAGGCAACATGTCAAAGGTGCGCGTTGCCAGCGAAAAGGATTCGCTCGCTATTGCGTTCAATAAGGAAGTCGAAACTATAGAATCAATTCTGCGCGAGGCTGAAGTACTGATAAAGGCCAATCAGGAAGGAGACCTTAAAATTCGCTGCGATGCATCACGCTTTACCGGTGAGTTTGCTAAGCTTATTGAAGGCATCAATGCTATAGTCGATTCCATAACAGCACCTGTCCAGGAAAGCAATAACATACTCGCTACGCTTGCACAGGGTGACTTTACACGGAAAGTTGAAAGCGATTATAAGGGAGACTACAAAGAAATTAAAGAGAATGTGAACATGGTGGTGGATTCTCTGAATTCCGCACTTATAGAAGTTGCTAACAGTGCCGCCGCTGTTGCCAGCTCTTCTACACAGATATCTTCAAGTTCTGAGGAAATGGCCGCCGGTGCACAGGAACAGACCAACCAGGCTGCAGAAGTTGCCAGTTCGGTCGAGGAGATGACCAAGACCATACTCGAGAGCAACAAGAATGCGGAACTTGCTGCAAAGACTTCCAAGGAATCCAGCGAGAATGCAAAAAATGGTGTGCTCAAGGTCGAAGAGACGAAAAAAGGTATAGACAAGATCGCCGAATCCTCGGCAAAGACAGCGCGTATAATTACATCGCTGGCAAAACAGACAGATCAGATCGGCGAGATCACTCAGGTAATCGACGACATAGCAGACCAGACAAACCTGCTGGCACTAAACGCTGCAATTGAGGCAGCAAGAGCCGGTGAACAGGGAAGAGGCTTTGCCGTGGTAGCAGACGAGGTGCGCAAACTGGCAGAACGCACCACCAAGGCTACAAAGGAAATCGCCGATACCATCAAGACAATACAGAATGAAGCTAAGGATGCCGACAGATCAATGGAAGAATCGAATATGGCAGTACAGGACGGTATCAGACTTACTGAAGAAGTCGCAGATGCCCTGAGACAGATTCTCTCAGGAGCAGACAAGGTAAGCGATATCGTAGCACAGGTCGCCGCTGCCAGCGAACAGCAGTCGAATGCAGCCGAGCAGATCAGCCGTAATATTGAAGGTATCAGCAGTGTGACACAGCAATCGGCCGCTGGTATTCAGCAGATTGCACATGCCGCAGAAGACCTCAGCAGGCTTACTGTAAACCTGCAGCAGCTTGTCGGCAAATTCCACCTTGCACAGCAGACAGAGGCTTTTTATAACAGGCTCAATTCAGGTGTAAAAAGTGATTATTCACTGCTCAATTCACCGTCATATTCCTGAAAAGTTAATACCTGCTGATTCCACACTCCATGGAATAAAGCTTATCAGAAGCCGTCCGGATCCCGGACGGCTTATTTTATATATGCACAGACAAAATCTTTTAGCTTTATTTCCAAAAAATATTTAATTTTCATTGCATCAATACGTATAAGACAAATTATTGCACTCTTGAGTGCTAAATATCGGAAGTTTCCTTTCGATAATACAAACAATTTCTGAATCTAATCAGTAAAAGGCAAAAGGCAGAATTATGAGTCAGTCCGGTATGACAAATTATATCCAAATGTTATCCTCGTCGGATCCGTCAGAAAGAAGGGAATCTGTAGAGGAATGCATGTCGATAGAAATAAGCGAAGAGGTCGTAAAACAGCTCTGTAACATGCTGGGAGACGACGACAAAGGTGTGCGGGATGCGGTCTCGACTACGCTTATATTTAACGGCAATCCGGTTATTCCTAAATACCTGGTGCCGTTTGTATCATCACCGGATATATCGGTCAGAAATCTTGCAGGTGAAGTGCTGCTGAGAATAGGTGATCCTGCGGTGGATGATATGACTGCATATATTGAACTTGGAGATGACGACGCGAAAAAATTCGTGATAGACATACTCGGGCTCATAGGCAGCAGCAAGCCTCTCGATACGATTATTCAGGTCCTGAAAACCAATTCAAACGAGAACGTAATACTGGCGTGCCTGGAAGCTATCGGAAATATAGCCGAACCCGGATCGCTGCCTGTACTGATCGAATTCTATGAGACTAATGAGCTGTACAAGCCTACAATTGTTGAAGCCCTCGGTAAACTGAACAGTCTGGAATCACTGGAATTCATGCTGGGTAAGTATGAATGTGAGGATGACCTTACGAAATTCTCTATCATAGAAAGCCTGGGTGTAGTAGGAGATGAACGGACCTTTTTCTTCCTGCTGGCAGAACTGAATAAAATAAAGGGGCCGTTTGTCGGACCGATTATCGGGTCGCTGCAGATGCTGAAGGAAAAACACGGACTGGATATTCCTTTCGATGAGAACATCAAAAACGCAATTCTTTATACACTGCTTGAGAGTGAGCCTAAATATAAGCGTGCAGCAGCAAGCCTCGTTTCCCTGTTTGACGATAAGGACATAATGGACGCATTGCTCCGTATATACGGCCAGGACGCGGAGATAGACGATAACATTAAACCTTCATTTTTCCGCTTCTCGGATGTGATATATTCGAAACTGTCGGGAATTATCAGACAGAAACCCGTTAATCTGAAATTTCTGCTTTGGCTGCTGAAAGATATGATGGAATTTGACAATATGGAGAGTATTAACAGACTCTCGCAGCTTGAAAAACGCAACCTGTGCGATTCATTCTCCATGACACTCGACAGTCCTGATGAAGAGGTGAGGAAATCCTCAGCGGAGCTGCTGTTCTATACCTGCCCTGAAACGGCATTGCTGTTTGCAGATACTATGATAGAGGACGATAATATCTGGAACAGGCTGAAGATACTCGAGCTGGTGGAGAACCTGCGTGAACCTAAGGCCGAGGATGTACTGCGCAAACTGGCATCGGATCCCGAAGAAATGATCCGCGACCGTGCCGAATGGATTTTGTCGCAGAGGGGTTTAACGAATTTTGAAAATAAACCTGAATAATAAACATGACTAATTTCCCAAATTTTGGCACACAGAATTTTCAGCCTGGTGACAGTTTTTCGATGGCTTCGAGAAATGCAGTAACGCTGTCCGATAAGACTTTTGACTTGTGGCGGAAATATATATACGAAATCTGCGGGATATATTTCCAGGATAATAAAAAATATCTTCTCGAGAGCAGGCTGCAGAAGCGGATTTCATTTCTCGGACTCGATTCCTTCGATGCCTATCTGGATTATGTGAAATACAATCCGGCAAGGAGTACCGAGCTCAGATATCTGTACGAAGCTATTACCATAAATGAAACGTTTTTTTTCAGGAATCAGCCTCAGCTCGATGCCCTGGTAAGCTCGGTGATACCTGAACTCTTGAAATCTACGAGTAAATTCAACAAGAATAAGATCAGAATATGGAGTGCTGCGTCTTCATCGGGTGAGGAGGCATACTCGGTTGCCATGACACTGACAGACCTTATAAAACCCCGGTTCCCTCAGCTGGACTTTGAAATTGTCGGAACGGATATAAACCAGGCAATGGTGGATACGGCAAAAAAAGGGGTGTATCGCGAATATTCCGTGCGCAATACTCCTCCATACTATCTGAAGAAATATTTTAAGATTTCAGGCAGCACATACGAAGTAGATCCGGCCATACGCAATATGGTTTCATTCAAGGTGCTGAACCTCTACGATGATATCGGCATGAAAGGTATGCTGAATTTCGATATTATATATTGTGCAAATGTCCTGATATACTTTGATGTCAAATCCAAAATCAAAGTCGTTTCGCACCTGTACAATTCGCTGTACAAGGGCGGATATCTGTTTATCGGTTACTCGGAAACACTGCACGGTATATCCAAAGCTTTTAAACTGGTCAGTTATCCCAAAACTATTGGCTATAAAAAGGAGTAGAATAAAACTAATGAAGAAAGTTATTTTAATCGCTGATGATTCTCCTACTATAAGAAAATTTGTCGCCTTTTCGCTGACGATGCACGGGTTTGAAGTGATACCCGCGTGTGATGGTATGGAAGCCATGGAAAAACTGCCTGCCTATAAGGTAGACCTGGTGATTACTGACCTGAATATGCCGAATATGGATGGCTTTGAGCTTATAAAAACTATACGCGGAAATGATGAATATAAGGACATTCCCATTATCATTCTTTCCTCTCTGTCTGCAAGCGAGGATATAGAAAAAGGCATGGGCTATGGAGCCAATTCGTATCTTGTAAAACCGTTTGATCCCAAACGCATACAGTACGAAGTGGCTAAATACCTGAATTAGTTACATAACAAAAACAAAAATCCGGATAAAATATATAATTTAAAAAGGAACCTGATATGACGCTAAAGTTTCTTGTCGTAGATGACTCGGTTACAATGAGAAGAATAGTGGCAAATTCGTTGAAAAACCTGGGATACGAAAATATCGTTGAGGCTGTGGACGGCAAGGATGCACTTGCCAAACTGGCTGCTGATACAACGATCAACTTCGTTATCACCGACTGGAATATGCCCGTATTTACAGGCCTGGAACTTACTAAGGCCATGAGAGCAGATGATCTGTACGCCAAAATGCCAATACTTATGGTTACTACGCGCGGGGTTAAAGAGGATATTATCGAAGCCCTCCAGGCAAAAGTATCGAACTATATAATAAAGCCATTTACCCCACAGGTACTTAAAGAGAAAATTGACCAAATACTTGCAAATATACAATAAAGCGGAACTATGAAATGAAAAACCTGAATATGTCACAGCTTTTTGATAAGCTTAACGATTTGAAATCACTATTCCTCTACGGGCAGAAAATTGTTCCGATACTGCAGAGTCTTATAGACTTTATGCAGGAAACGGTTCCGCTTCTGGAGAACATAAACAATTCCATTGCTGACAGCACTGCTAAGATTCCTAAGGCATCCAACCAGATAAATAATGTTACCAGCGCTACTGAACTGGCTACCACAGAAATACTCGATCTGGTCGACGCAATTTCCAACAGTATAGATGGGGTTGAGAAGGAATTGAGTGTACTGAAGGAAAATGAAGGGAAGAAATCCCGGATCATGGAGAAACTGAAAGAACAGCTGAACGGTCAGACCGAAAATCTTGCGCTCCTGGAAGAATACCAGCAGTATGGTAACGGACTTAGTGTTATAGAAAATACACTCCAGGTATTCCCGAAACTGAAAAACGACGCTTACAACATTACACTCTCACTTCAGGTTCAGGATATCACTACACAGCAGCTTGCTGCCGTCAATCACCTGATTGAATCGGTACAGAGCAGACTGGCGTCGCTCATACTGGATATAGATGAGACAGGTCTGGACGACGGCGATATGAGCATTACTCCGCCTCAGGGTGCCACCTATGATCCCAACGCCTCATATGACAAGAGTGAGAGCCGGCAGGATATGATCGATGCTATCATAAGCAAGGAAAGCCAGAAAACTTCGCAGGATGAAATAGATAAGTTATTTGGATAGTTATTTAGTTCTGAGTTTTGAGTTCTGAGTTCTGATTTATTGTTCATTGGGATTAAATTTTGCACCATTGCTCTTATGCAAGCAGCGGGCGGAAAAACTGGCAATAATTCACAATTCGGGCTCAGGTTCAGGGCGCAAAAATCAAAAAGGTATATAAATGGATGCAGAATTACTAAATTCGATGCTGAATGACCCGGAAATGAAGGAGATATTTGAAGGGTTCATTGTTGAGACAAAGGAAATATTTGAGCGCCTTGATCTCGAACTGGTAGAGATTGAACAGAAGCCCGACGATATGGAACTCCTGAATTCTATTTTCCGTTCCTTTCACACAGTAAAGGGAACATCAGGATTCCTGGGTCTGGAAAAACTCACCAAGGTAACGCACCGATGCGAAGATATACTGAATAAGCTCAGAAAAGGAGAAGCACAACTCAATACCGATATTATGGACGGCATTCTGAATGCCTTCGATAAAATGAAGAGTCTGCTGGTCACTATTGAAACCGATAAAAATGAAAATATAGACATACAGAATACACTGGATGTACTGGAAGATGTATATCAAAGCCTGGAGGGCGGTCAGAAAAAGCCTGATTCAAAGAAATCCCCCGCTGCTGCGGCTGTTGCTGATGCAGCTGCCTCAGATACTGCAGCTGCCCCAGAGGAAACAGAAGAATCAGGTAGTCAGGGTGAGGATACCGAAGAAGAAGAGATTCAGCTTCAGCAGACTGCTGTTGCTGCCGCTCCCAAAGCGGTGATGGCCCAGGCAAAGACCGATGCAGCACCCAAGACCGATGCAGCACCCAAGGCTGCTGCTGCATCACAAAAAGATAACACTATTCGTGTAGACGTCGAGCGCCTCGATGAACTGCTGAATATTGTCTCTGAACTGGTGCTCGGAAGGAACCGGCTTGCACAGGTGAATTCAGAAATGGCGCTTGAGCACGAAGGCTCCAAATTGTCGCGCGACCTTTCAGAGGCGTCAAAGCAGATTGACCTGATGACTACAGAACTTCAGCTGGCCGTGATGAAAACCAGAATGGTCAAGATCGGAAAAGTATTCAACCGCTTTCCCAGGGTAGTCAGGGATCTGTCGAGAGAAACTAAAAAAGATATTCAGCTGATTATCAACGGAGAGGAAACCGAGCTGGACAAAACGCTCATCGAAGAGATCTACGATCCGCTGGTGCATCTGATTAGAAATGCCGTCGATCACGGTATTGAATTGCCTGAAGTGCGCAGGAAAGCCGGAAAAAACCCGCAGGGTAAAGTGACTTTGTCTGCTGAACACGAGGGCAATAATATTATAATTACTATAGAGGATGACGGTAAGGGTATAAACACCGATGTCATTAAGGAAAAGGCGGTCTCCAAGGGGATGATCAGCCGCGAGAAGGCACAGGAACTGTCCAGACAGGATGCCTACAACCTGATTTTCCTGCCGGGATTCTCCACTACCGAGGTGGTTACAAACGTTTCAGGCCGCGGTGTGGGTATGGACGTGGTAAAAACCAATGTCACCAAGCTCAGAGGCCTGATAAATGTGGAATCAGCAGTGGGACAGGGGACTAAGTTTATAATAAAACTCCCGCTTACTCTGGCGATCATACAGGGACTGCTCGTCCGGGTCAAGAGTGAAACGGTCGTTATTCCCCTGAACTCAGTGGTCGAAGTGGTGCGCGTTTCAAATGAAGAGATATACTCTATCAATCAGAATGAAGTCATAAGAATACGCGACAGCGTACTGCCTCTGATCAGGATAGACAAGCTGCTGTATGAAAATCAGCTCGACCAGACAGACAACAAATGGCAGTACGTAGTAATAGTCGGAATCGCTGAAAAACGGTTCGGAGTCCGGGTAGATGAACTGGTGGGCCAGAAGGAAATTGTTATAAAATCACTCGGTACTTATCTGGGTAATATTCAGGGTATTGCAGGATCTACGATCATGGGCGATGGTAAAGTAGTTATGATCGCTGATATAGGAGAACTCATAAACAATCTATCGGAAGAGACGACTTGAACAAGATCAGAGCAATAGTAATAGATGATTCGGCATTCATGAGAAAATCCATTTCCATGATGCTCGAATCCGATGGTGATATCGAAGTGATTTCTTCGGCACGCGACGGGCTTGAAGGTTTTAATCTGGTTAAAACTCTCAAACCAGATGTGGTTACACTCGATATTGAAATGCCGCGCATGGACGGACTGACTGCGCTCGGAAAAATAATGAATGAATGCCCGACTTCGGTTATAATGGTCAGTTCGCTTACCACTGAGGGTGCGGATGCCACTCTTAAGGCTCTTGAACTGGGTGCCGTTGACTTCATACCAAAAGAGCTTTCATATGTCAGTATCAACATAATTAAAATAAAAGAAGAACTGGTCAAGAAGGTAAAGGAAATTGTAAAGCAGCGTTCTGTACAGATGAGACTCAGACGTCTGCAGCAGGGAGGCGATAAAAAGACAACTGTCCCGCCTTCGATGCTAAAACCGCTGCCCAGGATTTCATACCGCGCAATCGGACTCGGAATATCGACCGGCGGACCTATGTCTCTCCAGAAGGTGATTCCACAGCTTTCCAAAAATATAAATTGCCCTATATTTATAGTGCAGCACATGCCTCCCAAGTTTACCAAATCGCTTGCAGACCGTCTCAACAGCATGAGTCACCTGGAAGTCAAGGAGGCCGAACACCATGAAATAGTCAGAAACGGCGTCATCTATATCGCTCCCGGCGGCTTTCATATGACAGTCCGCAGGGGTCCGGCCGGAGTCGCACAGATCGAAATCTCCGAGACTCCCGCTGACACACTGCACCGGCCTTCGGTGGATGTAATGCTGGGCTCGGTGGTTAAGTACTACGGCGCCAGCACACTTGGCATAATAATGACAGGTATGGGCAAGGACGGCTATGAGGCGATCAGGGAACTGAAAAATCTGGGCGGCAAGACAATTGCCCAGGATGAAGCCTCCTGCGTGGTCTACGGCATGCCGAAGGCAATAGTCGATGCCGGTCTGGCCGACGTTATTGCACCACTCGACAGAATTGCTGAAGTCATCAACAGAAGTGTGGCATAGATTAGCACGGTATTTGAAGTAGTTGAATGCATAAACTACAGTAAGGAGTGTTATGGAAGAAGCTTTTCATGAATACGTCTTCAGGGAGATCTTTCCGCATGGAGTACCGGCTAAGGGCAATCTGATAAAATCCGATCAGCTGAATATAGCCGGAAATGTCAAGATCACCGTGGAAGAGGACAGCGAGGATGGAATAAAGATTGTCCTCAAAAAGGACCTGCAGGAAAACATTAAGGAAATCAAGTTCGTATGTACATGCGGACAGACTAAATCAATCGTGCTCGACTACTCTGAATGAGTTATGAGTTCTGAGTTTAGAGTTCTGAGTTGAGGATTATAAATAATAGTAACAGTTCTGTTAAAAATAGTTGTTCATTATATCAGGCATTTTTGAACTTAGATCTTTAACTCATAACTCATAACTCATAACTCATAACTCGTAACTCAGAACTCAGAACTCCCCTTGTCTGAATAATAGTTTGCATCTGTTCAAATATAACCATATTGGTTCTGCATTTTCCCCCCAAATAATCCTGAATAACAACTAAATATCATTGGCATTTTTTTTGACCTGTTTGCTAAAAATAATCAACAGGGTTAAAATGCCGACACCAGTCGAAAAATCTCTTGAACGTATGCTTGACTTCTCTGCCATGAAGCAGAAAGTTCTGAATAAGAACATAGCCAACATAGGTACTGAAGGTTATAACCGTCAGGACGTGAAGTTCAACGATGTTCTATCAGAATCACTTTCTGCCGGGTTGAAGAAAACCAATGAGAAGCACCTCCCGCCGTCTGACGGGGAGTCTGCCGCAGGGATGGAAATTATTGACGATCCCGACAAGGAAATGTATTCCGGAGTCAATAATGTGAACATCGATACGGAAATGGCTGAAATGGCGGAGAATACGCTTAAGTTCAAATTCGCTTCAAAAAAAATCGCTGCATATTATAAAAATCTGCAGGGTGTTATAAAAGGAGCCTGAAAAATATGAAGATAGGAAATAATTTCTTCGGACTTAAAATCAGCGCAACCGGCCTGAGTGTGGAAAGAAAAAAAATGAACCTCATCGCCGAGAACATTGCCAACTCCAGTACGACCAAGACCAGCGAAGGCGGCCCTTATAAAAGAAAAGTACTGAGTGTGAAGGCCGAGAAAAATCCTTTCTCCCAGGCCCTGGATATGCAGGAGGGCACACTCAGGATGCAGACTACAAACAATGCCCACTTCCTGAATACTCCCGGCAGCCTTACCGACGAATCAAGCGGAACGGGCGTTACCAGCAAGGAACTTAATGACCCTTCGCAGGGTGATGTCATCTATATGCCGGACCATCCGGATGCAGATGAAAAAGGATACGTGAAAATGCCCAATGTAAATATAATTACGGAAATGACGGACATGATTGCAGCCAGCAGAAGTTATGAGGCTAACCTGACGGCGCTTAATTCTTCAAAACAGATGGCAAAAGATTCACTGGAAATATAGACGGAGAACTGAAACTATGAGAATTACATCTAACCAAATCGGAAATTACGGACCAGGATATTCGAGAGAGATACAGCAGAATCTTCCGGCCAGAAGTTCAGCCGGCACACATAGGACTGAAGCTGCTGCAAGAATGCAGAATGCTGAACTTACCGAAGCTCAGAGCAGCAGCATTACCAGTGAGGAGAAAAATTTCTTTATCAATATGTATCCTGACAATAAAAATGAAATAACCGACTATCATTTTTACCAGAAAAACGGACGCATGTCGGGAGTAACGGTTGGTTCACTATTTGACAGAAGAGGCTGAAAATGAAAATAGGATCGCTTCAGGGATATATGCCGGAGATGCCGGAGCTGAAGGGAACGGAAAAGAAAGATGACTCATCTTTCGGAGATATGATGGTTTCCTTTATAAAGGACGTAAACGGCGACCAGCTGACTTCAAATAAAATGGTGCAGGATTTTGCTGATGGCAAGGAAGTCGAACTTCATGAGGTAATGATCGCAGGTGAAAGGGCGAAAACAAGCCTTGACCTGCTGATGGAAATTAGAAACAAAGCAATCGATATGTATAAAGAATTAACAAGGATACCCGTCTAGTGGAAGCAAAAAAGAATTCTTTTGGCGCCTTGCTGGGCATATTTAACAAACTCTCTTTTCAGCAGAGAATAATGATCGGGGCAGTCATTGTTATCGCTTTGGTGCTTATGAGTTTTATTCTTTTTGCATTCAACGAACCAAGCTACGGAGCGCTGTTTACGAATCTTGCCCCCGAAGACGCATCGAAAGTTGTTGAACAGCTTACCAGCCAGAAAATACCGTATAAACTTGAAGACAACGGCCAGACCATACGCGTCCCAAAAGATAAGGTATACGAACTCAGACTGTCGCTGGCGGGAAAGGGAATTCCAAGCAGCGGAATAATAGGCTATGAGATATTCGACAAAACCACAATGGGCATGTCAGAATTCATGCAGAAGCTTAATTATAAACGCGCACTCGAAGGAGAGCTTTCGCGCACCATCATGCAGGGCGAAGGCATTGAGGGTGTTCGTGTGCACATAGTAGTACCTCAGAAATCTGTATTCAAGGACGAGGAAAAGGAGCCTACGGCTTCCGTAGTTCTGAAGCTGAGGGGAAATGCATCACTGTCAAAATCAAATATTACTGCAATACAAAATCTTATTGCGAGCAGTGTCGAGGGCCTGAAGCCGCTGAAAGTCACAATACTGGACACTCAGGGCACACTTCTTTCGAAGGAAGTCGACGATAACCCGCTGTCTGCCGTCAGCACAAAACAATATGAAATTAAACAATCCATAGAAAAATACCTCGCACAGAAAGCGCAGCAGGTCCTGGATAATGTGCTGGGTTACGGCAACTCTATAGTACAGGTCAATGCAGATCTGGATTTCAACCAGGTCGAAAAAACAATGGAACTCTACGATCCCGAAAGTCAGATAGCCGTAAGCGAACAGTCGGTCAAGACCGAGAATAACGGTTCCACATCGGGTGATTCGACTTCACAGTCCAATGAGAACAGTACCACAAATTATGAGATCAGCAAGACCATTCAGAGAGTAATTGAAGGCGTCGGAAACGTAAAGCGCCTGAGCTTTGCCGCAGTAATTAACGGCGTTCCGAAAGAAATAAAAAAGGGTGACGTGACGGAGATCCGGTATGAAATGCGCTCGCCCGAACAGCTGAAGCAGCTTGAAGATGTAATCAAGAATACCATCGGTATAGATGAAACAAGAAAAGACCAGTTCTCGATACAGTGCATACCGTTCGAAACAAAGAATAACGAAAAGGAAGTGGAAGCTTCTCCTTTTGACAATATTGATCAGTGGTCCAATATACTGCTGGTAATAGTGGCTGTCGGTGCAGCGATGTTCATACTGAAGGGACTGCTCAACAGGCTGAAGAACGAGAAAATAATTATCGGACACGTCGGAGCAGCTTCTGCAGGCGGAGAAATCGCAATGCTCGGTGCCCCGGAAGAACCGCTGATACCTCAGTCGACAAAACCGGTGCAGGTAGTACCTAAAAAGAAAAAACCGCTTCAGATCGGCGATATAGAAGATGAAATTACTGAAGAAGCAGCAGAGAAACTTGTACAGCACGAAAAGATTACAAACTATGTTGCTAAAAACCCGGCTGATGCCGCCAAGCTGATAAATGCCTGGCTGCATGAAGAGGAATACTAATTACAGCATCAGAATATTTAAGAGAGAATAAACGGGTCATTTGAGTATGAGCAAAAATAAAGTTTCAAACAGGGATATAAAGGCCTCAGAGATTTCAGGCGCACAGAAAGCCGCATTGCTTATGATTGCCCTCAATGTCGAAACGGCGGCCCAGGTGTTCAAATATCTTGACCCGGCTGAAGTTGAACAGATATCAGCGGAAATTTCGAAAGTAAGGAATATTCCCTCCAACGTAGTAGACAACGTAATGGAGGAATATTATAATATGGTTACGGCACGGGAATACGTGCTGGAAGGCGGACTAGAATTTGCACAGGCGGTACTCGAAAAATCATTCGGACTTGCCAAGGCAGTGGAAATAATCGAGAAGGTCAAAAACCTGACTACACTGAAGGGATTTGATGTACTGAAAAAGGCTGATTCATCTCAGCTGGTCAACTTCCTCAATAAGGAACACCCCCAGACAATAGCACTTATACTTTCGCATCTGAATCCTGATCAGACGGCAAATGCACTGAAGGAACTGCCAGATGCACTTAAAGCAGACGTGGCTTACAGAATCGCCACACTCGGAAAAATTTCTCCGCAGACACTTAAGCAGATAGAGAAAGTAGTCGATGAACTCGCAGGCTTTACCATGAACCAGTCGCTCAGCAAAACCGGCGGACCGAAAAGCCTCGCAAAGATACTCAACCGTACAAGCGTAAGCATCAGCAAGGAGATACTCAACAGTATTCAGGAAAAAGACGAGGAAGTTGCTCACGAGATCAAACGCCTTATGTTCCTGTTCGATGATATAATCAATATACAGGACAAGGATATACAGAGGATACTAAGAGAGGTCGACAGACGGGACCTTGCCCTGGCGCTGAAGGTTACAGATGAAAGGCTTAAACAGAAAATTTTCGGCAATATGTCAGAACGCGCAGCTGACCTGCTCAAAGAAGAACTGCAGTATATGGGCCCGGTACGCCTCAAGGAAGTTGAAGCTGCTCAGGCAAAGATAGTTGATGTCGTAAAGACACTCGAGGAAAATGAGGAAATATCACTTAACCTCAGAGGCGGAGCAGAGGAAGTATATGTCTGACGTTGTCAAACTGAATATGAAAAAAGGCGGCCTCAGGATAAAAATAAAAACCGAAGAGGACGACTATGCCGAGGAAAATCACCAGATAAAGGAACAGGAGAATGCCCAGCGCAGGCAGCTCCAGTCATATTATGAAAAGGGATATGAAGAAGGACAGAGAGACGCAGTTGCTGAACTGGAGAAGGAATACGCAGCTCGTCTGGCAGAAAAGACAGAAGAATTCAGCGGGATACTGCAGAGTATCGAGCGGAATCTCTCGGAGTATGAATCTTCACTCGATACCATTATTATTGAAGTTGCAATGATGCTTTCGGAGAAAATTGTGCGCAGAGAAATTGCACGCGAACCGATAATTACAGGTACTCTGAAGGAATCGATACGAAAAGTCCTTGGTGCAAATGAGATACTGATAAGACTTCATCCGGCAGACTATGAGGAGATTACCAGGCAGGAACAGAGTGTACTGCTGGAGGAATCATTCTCAAAAATAAAGTTTGAAACCGATGAGAGAATTGAACAGGGCGGATGTCTGGTCGAAACAGAGATCGGGAATGTGGACAGCAGGATTTCCGCACAGTTGGCCGAACTGAAAAAACAACTGGAAATCAGTACCACTGTATGAGGCGGAGAAGCGCCGGACGGAATATTGCTGACACTACACAAAAGTTTATAAATGACAAATAAATATGGCGATAACCGATATATACATAGATAAGTACAGAAGAATTCTCGAAAGAGCAGATACTATAAAGATCAACGGAAAAGTTACCGATGTGATCGGACTTATCATTGTTTCTATCGGACCGAGTGTTTCTCTGGGTGAAATATGTACCGTGACCGACAGAAGCGGTGCTGAGGTCTGCATGACTGAAGTAGTCGGATTTAAGGACGGGAAAGTCCTTTCAATCGCACTTGGTGAAGTTGAGAAAATATCGCCCTCGTGCGAAATAATGGCATCGGGCAGAAGCCTGATGATAGGAGTTGGAGAAGCACTGCTCGGAAGGGTTATAGACGGCCTGGGTAATCCGATCGATGGAAAGGGCGAGATAATATGTACTTCTTACCGTTCGATACACCGGGAACCGCCAAACCCGCTAACACGTAAAAGAATCGGTAATCCGCTGCAGACAGGTGTGCGTTCGATAGACGGCCTGCTGACGTGCGGGAAAGGACAGCGTATCGGTATCTTTGCAGGCAGCGGTGTCGGAAAAAGCGTTACACTTGGCATGATAGCAAGAAATACAAATGCAGATATAAACGTGATAGTGCTCATCGGAGAGCGCGGCAGGGAAGTCCGCGAGTTCCTCGAAAAGGAACTGGGCGAGGAAGGACTCCGCCGCTCAGTAGTCGTGGTGGCTACGAGTGACAAACCTGCACTTATCAGAATGAAGGGCGCATTTATAGGCACGACAATTGCTGAATATTTTCGTGACCTTGGCAAGGATGTGGTCATGATGATGGACTCAGTTACACGCTTCGCCCAGGCACAGAGGGAAATCGGACTGACAATTGGCGAACCACCTGCTACAAAAGGATATACGCCTTCTGTATTTGCCATGCTGCCGAAACTGCTGGAAAGGACCGGCACGGCTGAAGAAGGTACGATAACAGGATTTTATACGGTGCTTGTGGATGGCGATGATATGACCGAACCCATTGCTGATGCGGTCAGATCGATACTTGACGGGCATATAGTACTCTCAAGGAAGCTTGCCAACAAAGGCCAGTTTCCAGCAGTCGATCCGCTACAGAGCGTAAGCCGCGTGATGTCTGATGTGGTTTCGCGTGAGCACAGAAAGAACTCGATTGCTTTCAATGAGCTGCTGGCCACGTATAAAGAGGCTGAAGACCTTATAAATATCGGAGCATATGTAAAGGGCAGCAATGCAGGTATCGACCATGCAATGTCTAAAATTGACCAACTGCGCGCATATCTCAAACAGGACATGTTCGAAAAGTCGACGCTCGATGATGCGGTAAGTAAACTGAGTACGATAGTCAACTGACGGCGACGGTAATTTCACCGGTTCAAGGTGGTAAACCCACCGGTTCAAAATGGCAGCGTATCTTAGATAATAAATTATTTTAACGGCAAGACACTATGGCAAAATTTCATTACAAATTTGAATCTATAAAAAAGATCAAGGAGAACCTCGAAAAGAAGGTGCAGAAGGAAGTCTCTGTCATAGAACTGGAGATAGAAAAACTGAACACTGTACTTACTGATATAAGAACGAAGAAGGATGAGGCCAGAAGAAACTGTTTTACCAGATCTACTTTCAGGATCTCGGAGCTCCAGTTTCAGGAACACCTGGAAGAACTTATGGACCTGCAGATAGAAAAGATACGCGAAGAGATATTCAGGATGGAAGGCGAAAAGGAAAAAAAACTGGCAGAGCTTGCACAGAAATCCAAGGAAAACAAAATTTTCGAAACGCTGAAAGAAAAGCATTTTGAAGAATATGTAATTAACGAAAACCAGAATGAACAGAAACTGATCGACGAGATCGCTTCAACACAGTTCGGGAGAGAATCATAATTGGGCTCAAAATTAGTATATATCATTGTATTCGTTCTCGCTTTCGTTGCGACTACCGGGGCGGTGTATTTCCTGAATACACGCTATGAGAACATTTTTGCCTTTGATTTTTCAGCACCTAAAGTCAGGGTTCTGAATACTAAGCCCCCGCAGAACAATAAACAGAGCGCCCCAGCAGATACGGCAGAGATAAATAGTTCGGAGGTGCCCGGAAAAGAAAATGAAGGACAGTCCGGAAAAGAAAATGAAGGACAGTCCGGAAAACCTTCTGCCGGTGAACACGATACACACGGTGCTGCTGTTAATGGAGAAGAAGAAAAATATAAGAAACTGACCAATGAGCTTTCCAGACTGAAAGAGGAAAATGCTCAGCTGAAACAGGTTAGGAATGAAATTGCAAAAAAGGACCAGCAGATCAGCCGGCTGCAGAGTACTGTCCAGGTTAAACAGGACAGCGCTTATACGAAATGGAAGAAAGAAATGGTCAAGATCTATGAATCAATGGATTCCCGTGCTGTAGCTAAAATTATACAGAAATTACCCGATAATGTCGCCAGAGATATGATATTTCAGATGAAGAAAAAGAAAGCTGCGCAGATCATCAGTCTTCTCAGCCCGGAACAAGCTAACAGATTAACAAGGATAAGATAATGTTTTTTAATCCGCTATTTCTACAGGCAATAAATACAGGTGAGACAGCTTCGGTTGCAAAGAACATGAAACCGGGTGGAACTCAGTATTTGTTTTCGGATATTATCAAAGTCTGCATAAATAAAGAGTCTGTCAAAAATTCCTCTGCATCTTTGCAGATCCCGGGACAGGAGACAACAGAGACCGGCGGAGCTGCAATTGCTCTGCAGAACATGACATCCGGACTGAGTATAAAGGAAATAGTGGAATTCCTGTCAGGGAGTAAAATTTCCGGAAATACCTCCGGCACTGTAAGTGCTGACGGACTGAATGCTGGAACAGCGGCAGATGCCGGTGACTCAAATACAGGCGACATCGCTCTTTTTAAGCTTGGTGCTTCTGGTCTGACAGGAATCAGGCTTGCTTCGAATGAAACACTGCCGGCCGCCGGCCAGGGCACCAGAACAGTATCGGCAAAGCAGGCAAAAACTAAATCTGAAAACAGTACGGGAACAGAATTACTTGATAATTCTAAAGCAAATGGACTGGAGTCTATAATTGCAGGTGCATATAACCCGCTAATACCTGGTCTGGAATCGATTCAGACATCTCAGGCCGGAAACTATGTAACTGCTGAACTGAAAATAAACGATCTGCGCGAACTGCTGAATCAGATCGTCTCAGATAAAGATCTCAGCTCTAAAATACAAATTGAAGTAATAACTACTGATGGCAAAACCATTGGACTGGAAGAATTGACCGGAAACATGCTGAACCAACTGGCTGCCGGTCAGACTGTCTGGAACGGCAAGGTTAATCTCACTGAAAATTTATCTTCAGACGGTAATACCGGCACTGCTCCCATCAATGCCTCGGTTGCTTCTGCGGCGGATAATGGTGTACTCGGACAGGCAGCGGAAGCAGGACAGATCGCTGAATCAGGAAAATATGTGAATGTGACTACAGCTGCTATTCCGGCAATCAGTTCTGAAAATGACAAACCCTTATCATCCGGTCCTGCTGGTCTGCCAGCGGTAAAGGCAGAACAGACGGCTGAAGCGGTTTCTGTGAAAACTGCCACGGTCGCAAAGAATGAAAATCAGGGATTGAAAAACATATTGCAGCCTGATTCATCTGAACCGGTTGTGGGTGCGCAGACAGCAGAGAAATCAACGGACGGAAATGTCCCGGTTCAGGACAATACAAAGTATGCAGCTGGAAAAACATCAGACAATGGACAACAATTGTCCGCCGTAAAAGAAATGCTGCAGAAAGCTGCTGAATCAGCAATGCAGGGCGGAACGATTCAGATAAAGAACAGCAAAGGTGATACAGTACAGATACGTGTACAAACTGATATGAAGTCAGCTGTGCAGCCTCAGGCAGGAACTCACAAAGGTTTAGAAAAAACTATAGGCGATTTCCGCGTATCTAATCAGCCGGTGTTTGCATCTGCAGCAGGGACCATGCAGATAAATGAAAATACTGACATAGCCGGAAAAAGTAAACCGGATGCGGATCATTTATCAACAGCACTAAATACAAAAGCTGCAGGTATTCAGTCCGCGGAGGTATTTCCCGGAGCACAGACAGTAAATTCAGCATCACAGCAGACGGGCACGGCAAAAACAAATCCGGAAATTATAAAGACTGCTGCGGCAGCCAGTCCCGTGAATATGAGCGGTACCGGAACTGAACCGGTTCAGACAAATACAGAACCTGGACCCGCATCCGGAGCTGCTGCAGAAAGCATTAAAAACTCAGAAGTCGGGAGTGAGCAGGATTTACCTTCGGCAAAGTATATGCAGCCTGATGGAGCGATGCAGTTGAAAGACAATTCAGCTGTCCGGGAGACAGATGTGGTTCAGGATGGTAATGTGTTACAGGATCACAATGTCACTGAAGAAAAATCTGTGCAGGAAGAAACTGCCGTACAGAAGGGAATAAACAAGCCGGCAGAAGGTGATTTGAAGCTGAAGGATAAGCCCGACAGCGGAAAGCCGGATACTGATAAAGTTATCCCGGCTGATAAAGAGAATATTCCGGGAAACCGAAACAGAACTGCAGAACGTGCAGAAAAGCAGACAGCAGAAAACCCCATCGGGGGCAGTGCTCAGCAAAAACAGCAATTTGAAGATTTCAGGTCGATTTCCGGAAAGATCAGGGAATTTCAAGAGAATTCAGTAAAGCTAAGAGACAGTGGGAACATACAGACAGAAGGGACTATTCCGGCGCAGAAAAGTAACCGCAAGGCGGGCACTGAAGAAGTAAAGCAGGAGAGTGCCGGCAGGCATATTCCCGGAACTGAAGACAGGCAGACGGCTGTACAGGAAAAAAGCAGTAGTGATAATTCCGGCGAAAAATATTCTTCCGGGAAGCAGCCATCTGAAAATCACACGGCTGAGAATTCATCTGCAGAGAAGGCCCAGGTCCGTGAAAACAGAACCGCCGAAGGCACAACCGTTCAGAATATTCAGGAAACAAGTACAAAGAACGGCGAAGTCCACATAAAAGAAAAGCAGTCAGTTCTTCATGGCAGTGTGCCGGACAAGACGGTCAAGGCAATAGAGGTTATTAAAGAAATAACTAAATTCATGCAGCATGGCGACCGCAGCCAGATGGTACTGAAGATAGATCCTGAAAACCTTGGACTGGTAAAGATAGCACTCGAAACAGTCGATTCTGTGCTGAACGCCAGAATAGAAGTGGAAAATGAAGCGGCTAAGAAGCTGGTGGAAACAAATCTGCCGCAGCTGCATGCCTCGCTGAGCCAGAGCGGAGTACATCTGAATTCACTGAATATTTCGCTGGCAGATTACGGTCAGAAAAACGAGGCCCAGCAGAAGGGCAGTCAGCAAAGAAGACAGCAGCTGTTCAACGAAACCATAAATGAAGAAGATAATACACAGCCTGCTGAAAAACAGATGGGCTATAATACATATGAATTTCTGGCCTGACGGATTCATAAAAACTATAATACAGAGAGACCACAATGGATGGTGTAACAAGTACTTCCCAGACAACTAATTCTCAGCCTGCAAATGCTAAAGGCAAGGCATCGCTCGGCAAAAATGATTTTCTTAATCTGATGATGGCGCAGCTGAAATACCAGAATCCGCTGGATCCTATGGATGGAACTGAATATGCGGCTCAGCTTGCACAGTTTTCTTCGCTGGAACAGATGACGAATATGAACGACACACTCGAGCAGAGCATAGATACAAACTATCTGCTTGCACAGTCGGTGAACAATACCATGAGTGCTACTCTCATAGGCAAGGAAGTGAAAATATCGGGTAAAACCATCAAGTACTCGGGTGAAGACTCGATCAGCATTGGCTACAAGCTTCCTGCAGATGCAAAGAGCATGACCATTACCATCAAGGATAGCAATGGTGCAATAGTAAAAACTATAGAAAGTTCAGAATTATCACAGGGTGACCATAAACTTTCCTGGGATTTTACCGATAATAATGGTAAGAAAGTAAAACAGGGTACATATTCATATACTATCGCTTCTAAGTCTACTTCAGGTAAGGATCTGACGATAACAGCAAGCCTGTACGGCAAGGTATCGGCGGTCAAGTTTACCGATGAGGGCACAAAGCTGGTGATAGGAAGCTCAGAGTACCTGCTTTCGGATATATCGGAAATAACAGGAGGTTAAAACAAAATGGCTGAAATTAACGGTGTAAAGGTACCATTTATACCGCTAGTTCAGAACGATGATCTTCTCAAATCAAGGATCAGGGGCGGAGGCAAGGAAAGTTTCGATGCCATATTCCGCGAAGAACTGGAGAAGGTCAAATTTTCAAGCCACGCCCAGAAGAGGCTCGAATCACGCAACATACAGCTTTCGGAGACGGAGCTGGGCAAACTGCAGAACGCGGTGGAAAAAGCTGAAGCAAAAGGAGCAAAGGATTCGCTGGTTGTCATGGATAATACAGCATTTATAGTCAATGTTCCGAACAAGACAGTGATAACTGCGATGCAGGTCGATGAAACTCAGGAAAACGTATTTACAAACATCGACAGCGTGGTATTTACGTTCTGAAAAATGGTATTTAACGGATGAAGCTGCACCGAAGATGCAGATAGTCCCAGGAAAAATTAACTAAACAAATCAAACAAAAAGAGCGGGACCTTTTGAGGGCGCTCTTAGGCAGGGCCGACCGACTGACGCCTTGCCAAACAAAACCTTAGGAGGCAATATGTCACTTATTAATTCCCTTTTCGCCGGTGTGTCCGGTCTGCGCAATCACCAGTCAATGATGGACGTTATCGGTAACAACATAGCAAACGTCAACACCATCGGTTTCAAAGGCTCACGCGTTACTTTCTCAGATACATTCAATCAGTTCATCAAAGCAGGTTCAAATCCTACAGAAACCTCCGGCGGAACAAACACATTCCAGATAGGTCTCGGTATGAAGATCAATTCAATTGACCGTAACTGGACTCAGGGTACATTTGACCGTACCGGTATTACCACTGATATTGCACTGCAGGGTGACGGTATGTTCATACTCAAGAGCGGCGGACAGAACTTCTACTCAAGAGCCGGTGCATTCTCATTTGATGCTGACGGAAAGCTGGTTAATCCGCAGAACGGTGCTGTTGTCCAGGGAAAAGTTGCCAACGGTAATGGCGAAATTCCTGCCGGCAATACTCTGCAGGATATTCAGATTGACAATAACCTCAGACTGGCTGCAATTGCAACGACTAATGCAAGCTGGGGTGGCAACCTTTCGAGCTCGGCTCCTGTAACACAGAGCGAAGTAGTACGTCAGTCCGGAAATATCAACTCGGGTGGTACTTCTCCGTTCTCGCCTGCTGATACTACTATCTATGACGTCAATGGCAATTCTTACAAACTCAGGACGACATATACACGTACAGCAGCAAATAACTACAACCTTACATATGATATACTCGATTCTACAACGGGTGTTTCACTTCTTTCTGCAGCGCCGGCAGCTATCCCGGTTGTATTTGACGGAACTACAGGCGCAATGACAACGTATAACGGCGTTGCCATAGATGCTACTCATCCGGCAACAACAGCTATAAATGAGACTATAAACGGCATAGACATGAACTTCGACCTGAGCGTTGGTGCGGTTACACAGAATGCTGCTACAACTACACTCAGTTCATCAGCAGACGGTCAGCGTGAACCTACCATCGTTACCGGTACGGTTTCCGTATTCGATTCACTCGGTAATTCTAACACACTGTCTATAAAGTTCACTAAAACATCAAACAATAACTGGAACTGGACTGCATCTTTCCCTGACGGAACAGTAACAGGTCTGAGCGGCAATTCAGGAAACATTATATTCAACCCTGACGGTTCTATACAGAGCATGAACCCGGCTACACCTACTCTGGCATTCACTCCTGAGGGCGGTGCAAATCCCCAGACTATCGAACTGGATTTCGGAGAAGGTCTGACAGGTATATCGCAGACTTCGGCTACTTCGAATGTGTCCGCACTCAACCAGAACGGTTCTGCTTCGGCAACACTGTCGAATATAAATATCGACCAGTACGGTAATATAGTGGGCGTTTTCTCGAACGGTTTTTCCAGAACCCTCGCTCAGATAATGACCGCTACATTTACAAACCGCGCAGGACTTGAAGGAGTAGGTAACAGTATGTATACGGTATCTGCAAACTCGGGTAATCCGCTTGTACTCAATCTGGGTGACGAGTCCGGTACTACAATACAGTCCGGTGCACTTGAACAGTCGAATGTGGATCTTTCAGAAGAGTTCACAAAGATGATAATTTCTCAGAGAGGTTTCCAGGCTAACGCAAGGGTAATTACTACTGCCGATACACTTCTGCAGGAAATCACCAACCTGGTAAGATAATCTTAAAATAAGTCTGTCTTCTGCTGAATTTGCCGGGGTTCTGGCCCCGGCAAATTTCTAACCAACTGTCCAATAGTAACCAGAAAACTGACCTGTTTCTGTATACTCAATCCCATAATCATCAATTAAATAAGCACTTAATCGCATTTTCCGCTGTTGGCATATCTATTGTTAAAAATGTTTAAACAATAACAGAGACAGAGAAAATAATGAGTGATCTTGAATCTCCCTCAGCGTTACCTGAAAGTAAAAAAGGACTGATTAACCCAAAGGTTTTCCTGATTGGACTTCCTTTGTTTATTGTGCAGCTCGTGGTAGTCTATTTTGTGACTGCAAACATATTGCTGAGCAAAATGCCGCAGCAGACTGTATCGGGCAAGGAATCCGCAGCCGAAGAGAGCAAGTCCGGAGAGGGCGGCTCTGAGGGGGGAAAAGGAAAAGCTGAAGTAGGCAAAAACATCTACAATATCGAAGATATTATAGTCAACCCGGCCGGGACGAACGGTCAGCGCCTTATGCTTACATCCATCGGATTTGACCTGCCCAGTGCCGAACAGCTCGAAAAATTCAAAAGCAAGGAAGTACTGGTCAAAGATGTCATTATTTCCACACTTTCGGCGAAGAACCTTGCGCAGCTGGGCAATTCACAGTACCGCGACTCGCTGAAAGCAGAGATAAAAAATGGTATTACGAGTCATATCCCCCAGCTGAAGATAAACAGTGTTTACTTCAGCAAGTACATAATTCAGTAGAATTTTAGAAACAGAACACTGCAATTTAGTTAACAGTCAACAACCGGAAGTAGTCCAATATGGCAGAAGTATTATCGCAGCAAGAGATTGACCAGCTACTCAATAAAATGAAGAGTGGCGGTGAACAGACCGGAGGATCTGCTACGCCTGACAAGGAAGCGGTACCATTTGATTTCCGGCTTCCCAACAGAATTTCAAAAAACCAGCTCAGGACACTCAGGAATATTCATGAGAATTTCGCCGAGAGTCTCAGCTCCTTTTTGCTGTCCAAGCTGCAGGCCATTGTAAATATCAACGTCATATCGGTTGACCAGATCTATTATTCAGAGTATGTGCTGTCGGTATCCAATCCTGCCTGTCTATTTACTTTTGACATAAAAAATACGGATATCAAGGGAATACTGGAGCTTAGCCCGGAGCTGGCGCTAGCACTTGTGGACCGCCTGCTGGGCGGCAACGGATCGGGTACAAAGCAGTCAAAAATAATAACTCCCATTGAGCAGAAAGTTCTGTATGTGGTAGTCGATAAAATAATGGTGGACCTGAAAAAGGCATGGCAGATAATCGGCGAGTACGAGTTTCTGATAGAACGGTTTGAACCGGATATCGATTTTGCCCAGATAACTTCGCAGTCTGAAAGCGTGCTGCTGATTTCCTTCGAACTGTTCATCGGTGAGCAGTCGTACATGATGAATATCTGCTTTGCCACTTTTGCATTCGATGCGATACTGTCCAAGCTTTCAAACCAGAAAATGTCCTCCATCCGTCCCGTAAAATATAACGGCACTACTGCAAAGAGCATACTGACCAGCCATCTGCATAAGACACTGCTGAACCTCACGGTTGAGTTCGGTACATCTTCGGTATCCATACGGGAACTGATAAACATGGAAAAGGGAGATATCATCAGAATAGATAAGAGAATTGGTGAAGAACTAGCCGTAAAAGTAAACAACAGAGTATTATTTTATGGCCAGCCGGGTGTGGTGAATAAGCACAAGGCCATAAAGATATCCAGAAAAGCCGAATCCAAGGAGAAATAATACATGGAAGATCAATTATCAGCCGATGACCTGATAAACAGTTTTAATCTGAATCAGGCACCTTCTGAACAGTCAGCCGAAGACCAGATAATGGGCGGGGTAGCAGATTTCCCCGAATTCGACGAGTCCACTATACATTCTGCTATGTCCAACGACAAACTGGAATTTCTGAAGGACCTTCAGCTCAATGTCTACATCGAGCTCGGCAGGACGCAGATGCAGATAAAGGACATACTGGAACTCGAAAGAGGTTATGTAATTGAACTTGACAAGCTTGCAAGTGAACCAGTGGACATTTTTGTGAACAATAAAAAAATAGCCGAGGGCGAGGTCGTGGTTATCGACAAGCATTTCGGCATCAGAATCACAAACCTGATCGATGCAACCGACAGAATAAAAGGGCTGGGTTAATATATGTTCTGGGCGATCTTAAAAGTGGTTTTTGTCCTGATACTCATTACCGCAATGGTCTACGGTACTCTCTATCTGCTCAGGAAGTATGTGTTTGCCTTCGACAGGAACAAATCCAAGATAGTTCCTATCAAGGTATTGAGTACTCAGATGCTGATGCCTAAGAAATTCATTCAGGTAGTGCAGATCCGCGACAAGGTGTTTGTCCTTGGTGTGAGCGACCATGCCATCAATCTGATAGAACGTTTTGACGATCTGGCTGAAAAGCTGCCCGGTGAAAGCAGCAGCGATACTGAACTGAAGGGACTCGAAGAGTTCAGGAATAATTTTGCAAAAGATAATTTGTTGAATGTACTAAAGAAAAATCTGGGAATGAAATGAGAAGATTTTTACTGGCAGCCATGATTATGCTTCAGCTTACGGTTCTGAGTGACGGGATTTTTGCACAGCAGAAGACTACCCCTATTGTGCTGCCGAAAATAGGTGTCAACGTAGGTACTTCGGATTCTCCGGGTGATGTTTCGGTTACAATACAGATACTGCTGCTGATGACGGTACTTTCGCTCGCGCCGTCAATAATGATAATGACCACCTCGTACGTCAGACTGATTATTGTTTTTCATTTCGTGAAAACTGCGCTGGGCACGCAGCAGATGCCGCCGTCTCAGATGCTGGCCGGAGTTGCGCTGTTCATTACGTTTTTTATAATGGCCCCTACATGGAGCCAGGTCCATCAGCAGGCGCTGAAACCCTATATGGACGGCCAGATCACCATGGAACAGGCATACGATAAGGGTGTCGAACCCGTCAGACAGTTTATGTTCAGAAACGTGCGCGACGAGGATCTGGAACTGTTTCTGGGACTCTCCAAGATGGAACGCCCAAAGAACCGCCAGGACCTTCCCACATACATACTCGTACCGGCATTTGCTATAAGTGAATTCAGGGCGGGTTTCATAATCGGATTTTTCCTGTTCATACCTTTCCTCATGATCGACATGATAGTATCCAGTATACTCATGTCCATGGGTATGATGATGCTTCCTCCGATGCAGGTTTCGCTGCCATTTAAGATACTGCTGTTCATACTGGTGGACGGATGGAACCTTATTATTGGCAGTGTGGTCAGGAGCTTCGGATAAAGTCTGGGAAATTATGAATTATGAATTATAAATTTTGAATAAAAAGCGGAATTATTATGACAGAAGAACTTATAGTTGAAATTTTAACTGATGTGTTTTATACATCATTTCTGATTCTGCTGCCGGTACTCAGCGTATCTCTGGTCGTTGGAATACTTATATCTCTTTTCCAGGCGGTCACATCAATACAGGAAATGACTCTGACATTTGTACCCAAGATACTGTCAATGGCAGCCGTACTCATACTCACGCTGCCCTGGATGATTGAAAAAATGGTTGCAATCACCCACAGACTATTCGGCATGATGAATACTGTGATAAAGTGACAGGCGCGGAGAAAAAACAGGGCAAAAATAAATCATGTAAGTGTATAAAAATCAACAGTTGCGAAAATATAGACAGTATCAGAGACAGGTGACGGGAAAATGACAGAAATAATGATAGCGGATTTTGTGATCTGGTTTCTGATCTTTATGCGTATATTTGCAGCATTTCTGGCCGCTCCTGTATTTAATTCCGCTTCCATCCCCATGATCATAAAGGTACTTCTATCCGTCTTTATTGCGTATATTGCATTCCTTTCTCTCGATAAAACCCATATTCAGGTAGATACCCGGTTCCTCGCACTGGCGCTGCTGGCTATAAAGGAACTGATTACCGGACTGCTGATGGGCTTCTGTGTAAATCTTGTATTTCATGGCATTGCATTTGCAGGTATGTTCATAGGACAGGATATGGGATTGAGCATGGCGAATGTATTCAATCCGACAGAAGGGACTGATGCGAATGTGATTGGTGAAGTATTCAACATACTGGCGATTTTGCTCTTTTTTCTCATTGACGGCCATCACTATATTATCAGGGGTGTTGTTTCATCGCTGAAGGTGGTACCGCTGGGCAGTTATACGCTTAACAGTGCGGTGTTTGACCTGTTTATAAAGTATACAGCGGCGGTCTTTGTAATTGCCGTCAAGATAGCTTCACCCATTATGGTATCGTTTTTCCTGGTACATCTGGCCGAGGGTATTGTTGCAAGGGTTATCCCTCAGATTCAGGTGTTTTTTGTTACTCAGCCCCTTATGATCGGTGCCGGATTGTTGTTTATTATATCCCTTCTGCCTGTTTACGTCTATTTTATAAAATATCTGCTCAAAAGTTACGAGGATCTGCTCTTCGGACTTATACGTGCTATGGGCGGATGATATTGGACTCGTGATCACATAAAACAATAAACGGATAAGGGATACATGGCTGAATCGGACGGACAGGAGAAAACCGAACAACCCTCGGGGAAGCGGATATCAGAAAGCAGATCCAAGGGTCAGGTCGCCAAAAGTATCGAGATCAATTCGGTTGCCATATTTACTTCCGGACTGCTGCTGATCGTAATGACACAGAAGCACCTGGGCGGAAACCTGGCCGAGATGAGCCGCAAGATATTCGGCGGACTCGATAAGCTGGATATTTCCATGGATCTCATACCATATTATGCATATCAGGGGGCTGCATTCTTCTTTTCGCTGCTTGCCCCGATACTTGGCGGACTGGTTGTTATTGCACTGGTGGCCAGTTATGCTCAGATAGGATTTCACTTTACACCCAAAGCCCTCGCTCCGCAGTTCAGCCGGTTTAACCCTGTGGCAAATCTGAAGAACATTTTCTTCTCCAGCCGCTCCTTCCTGGAACTGTTCAAGTCAGTCTTTAAACTTGTGGTGATCGGAATGTTCACCTACTGGGTGCTCGAGGATATGGTTGCCCGGGCAGTCGGCATACTTGAATACTCAATAGAGGAGATCGTAACCTTTATGGTCGACTCTGCATACACGCTCCTCTGGAAAATTTCACTGGTATATATCATTATAGCCGCTGCTGATTTCGGCTATCAGAAGTATACGCATAAGAAGAATCTTATGATGACCAAGCAGGAAGTTAAAGAGGAGATGAAGAGTGATGAGGGTGATCCTCAGGTAAAGGGTAAGATAAGGAGCATGCAGAGGGCCGCCGCACGCAAGAGAATGATGAAGGACATACCTACTGCAGATGTAGTCATTACAAACCCTACACACTACGCTGTTGCGCTGAAGTATGATATGAATCAGCAGTCTGCTCCCAAGGTCGTTGCCAAGGGTGTCGACGAACTGGCCCAGAGAATTAAGAAAATTGCCACAGAACATGGTGTCCCGCTGCACGAGGACAGACCTTTGGCACGCGCATTGTACGCTGCTTGCGAAGTAGGAGACGATATACCGTCCAGTTTGTTTAAGTCCGTAGCCCAGATACTGGCCTACATCTACAAACTGAAAAATTCAAAAAAGAAAACTATAGTCTGATCAGGAATTGAATGAAGATACTGGGAAAAAATACTGATATTCTGCTTGCAGGAGGACTGATACTCATACTGGCGCTGATGCTTATTCCTCTGCCTGCAATGATACTCGATCTCCTGCTGACCGTCAGCATTACTTTTGCAATATTGATCCTGATTGTATCGCTCTATGTGCAGTCGCCCCTCGAGATCTCAATTTTCCCGGGTATGCTGCTCGTCCTTACTCTTTTCAGGCTCGCACTGAATATCAGTTCTACACGCCTTATACTTCTTGAAGGGTATGCGGGCCATGTTATAGACGCATTTGGTAATTTCGTGGTAGGCGGTAACTATGTGGTCGGCTTTATAGTATTTTTCATACTGGTAATAATTCAGTTTGTAGTTATAGTAAAAGGTTCCGGCCGTATTTCCGAGGTGGCCGCGCGTTTTACACTCGATGCAATGCCGGGTAAGCAGATGGCTATTGATGCTGATCTGAATACAGGCCTTATAACAGAAGCCGAAGCCCGTTCGCGCAGAGAGGCCATTAGCCGTGAGGCCGAATTCTACGGGGCTATGGATGGTGCCAGCAAATTCGTAAAAGGTGATGCTGTTGCAGGACTTATGATAAACGGTATCAACATTCTGGGCGGGTTTATCATCGGTGTGGCGCAGCGCGGCATGTCGTTTACAGATGCTCTTCAGAACTATACAATACTTACCATTGGTGACGGTCTGGTATCTCAGGTGCCGGCTCTCATGATTTCAACTGCTGCAGGTCTGGTGGTGACGAAGAGTGCCTCGGGTGTCGCCATGGATATTCAGATGAAGACTCAGCTGTTCTCAAATCCCCGCGTGCTCGGTACCGTCTCGGGTGCGGTATTCCTGTTCGGGCTGGTACCAGGTATGCCGATGATACCCTTTTCTCTGATCTCTGTCATACTCGGTGTCTCTACATACATGATAAACAAAAAGAAGAATGAGCCGCAGGTCATTGAAACTCCTGAAGAGATAGTCTCCGAACCCAAGGAGGAAAAAGTTGAACAGTATCTGCAGGTGGATCCTATAGAAGTTGAAATTGGTTATGGTCTGATCTCACTTGTAGATGAAAACCAGGGCGGAAACCTGTTCCAGAAAATATCTTCTACCAGAAAATACATTGCTCTCGAATACGGTGTGCTCATACCGCCGGTGCGCGTACGGGACAATCTGCAGCTGAATCCAAATGAATATCTGATAAAGATAAAGGGCATAATTGTAAGTGCATACGAAATTTACACCGACCGCTTCCTGGCCATGAATCCCGGCAGTATTACCGAAGCACTGAACGGAATACCGACCAACGACCCGGCATTTGGAATGAGCGGGTTCTGGATATCACAGCAGGAAAAAGACAGGGCGGAACTGCTGGGCTACACTGTGGTAGATGCCATATCAGTGCTGTCGACGCACCTGCAGGAAACACTGAAGAAGCACTTTGATAAGATACTCTCGCGTCAGGCTGTCAAACAGCTGCTCGAGAACCTGAAGAAAGAATATCCGGCTGTTATCGATGATATAAATCCGGATGCATTGCCGATGGGTACCATACAGAAGGTACTGCAGAGCCTGCTGAAGGAATTTGTGCCTATAAAGGATCTGGTGCAGATACTCGAGGCGCTCATAGATTATTCAAAGGTTACAAAGAATATCGATGTACTGGTTGAATACGTAAGGCATTCTATCGGCGATACAATAGCCGCGATCTACCGCGACCCGAATGGCATAATACATGCTATGGCTTTAGGTGGTACGCTCGAGAATTTTGTTACACGGGCGCTCCAGAACCAGAAAGAAGCTGTACAGACGCTTGGACTTACACCCAAGATGCTGAATGAACTGAATATATCACTGAAAAACAATCTGCAGAATTTCAGGATGCTGGGTTATATGCCGGTCATAATTACGTCGGCAACCATAAGGCCCTACTTCTACCGGCTGATAAACAGCAGTTTCCCGGAAGTTGCAGTTCTTTCTTATACCGAACTCCCCTCGGATGTGGAAGTTGAATTTATCGGAAAAATAGAGGTGGACAATGCAAATTAAAAAATATATAGCTCTTACTCTGAAAGAAGCCTCTCAGAAAATGAAGAATGAACTGGGACCTGATGCCATTGTCCTGGGTACAAGAATAATCGAAGATGACCCGCGTTTCGGCGGGAAAAAAGTTTTTGAACTCACCGCCGGTCTGGATGATATAACGCCTGATTACCGCGAAACGGCAAACGGAGACACTCCGGATGCCGGGATGCCGGAAAACCTGACTGCACGCAGACCCGACCACCCCGGATTTCAGCAGCCAAAACCCAAATCTTTTGCAGACGAACTGGCTGGACTGACTGGAAAGATATACCAGAAAAGACAGGAAAAACCGGCTAAAAGCCCGGATGACCAGCAGCATGAGGCATTGCGCGAACTGCTGAATACTGATTTCGGCAAGATCAGAAAAAACAGGGAAAATCCCGCACCATCAGGAAATGAAAATCTTCAGTACGAACTGAAAGAGGTGCGCGAGATATTACTGCAGAGGGAAATTCAGACAAGAACGGTCGATATGATCATGAACCAGCTGGATAAGTATTCCGATTTCCTGCAGCCCTCAAATATCGACAACTATGTGATCTCGACTATCAGCTCCATGATTCCGGTTTCCGGGTTCGAGGTGCAGAAGAAAAACAAACCCAAGATCATTGCGCTTGTTGGACCTACCGGCGTCGGGAAGACCACGTGCATAGCAAAGCTGTCGGTCATTTCAAAGATACTGCACAACCTGAACATAGGCCTGATTTCCATGGATACGTTCAGGCTGGGTGCAATTGATCAGCTGAAGATATTTGCAGAGATAAGCCACATCGACCTCAGAGTAGCATATGAAACGGCAGACCTGCCGCGTCTGGTAAATGAGTTCAGAAAAAAGGATATGATCTTTATAGACACAGCAGGCAGAAGCCAGAATAATACCGAGCTGCTGAAAGATACCAGGAAATTTCTGGATCCCCTGAACGTCGACGATATATACCTCGTACTCAGTACTACAAGCACTACGAGGAATATGATGGACGTTGCCGAAAAGTTCAAGGTACTGAACTACAACGGTATAGTTTTTACGAAGCTCGATGAGGCTGTATCATTCGGAAATATACTCAACGTAGCCGCAGGCTTTAATGTGCCGGTGAAATATCTGACTAACGGACAGGTTATACCTGACGATATTATTGCTGCCGACAGCGAATTTATTGCCAATATGATTTATACGGGGAAAATAAGCAAATGATCGGACAGGCTGAAAGATTACTCGAACTCAACAGACTGAAGGCCCAGTCACAGCAGCAGTCAAAACCGTCAAAAAAGAATATAATAGCGTTCAGCTCCGGAAAAGGCGGTACGGGCAAGACATTTGTTTCACTGAATACAGCCTATGCACTCAGCAAGCTCAACAGGAAAGTACTGCTCGTGGATCTGGATGCCAATCTGTCGAACGTGAATATAATGCTGAATATAAAGTCTGAAAAAACGATCATAAATTTTTTCCTGAAGCGGGCTCCGCTGAACTCGCTTGTCTCGCAGTACAGCACTAATCTGCACTTTATATTCGGGGATTCAGGGCGTGCCGATTATCCCGTCCCCGGGAAAAACGAGCTGGACCTGTTCATACATGAACTGCGCGAACTCTCCATGGCATACGACTATGTCGTACTGGATATTGGTGCCGGTGCCGGTGAAGACATCATCCAGATACTGAAAAATGCCGACAGAAATATAGTAATAATAAATCCGGAACCTACGGCAATAATGGATGCTTACGTCATTATTAAGTCCCTTCACAATGCCGGATATACGGGTGACAAACATGTCGTAGTGAATAAATGCCTTTCCAGCGACGACGGCATAACCTCATTCAATAACCTTTCAAAGGCAGCAACTCACTTTCTGAAAGAACGTGTCTCACTTTTGGGCATTATAGAACATGATGCCGCGGTCACGCGCGCAATTATGTCACAGGAACTGCTGCTGAAGATCAATCCCAGGTCAAAAGCAGCGTTGCAGATACTCAGGGTGACCCAGAATTTACTCAAAATTCTGCAAATGGCTAATAATCACCAATCGCACACCGCCTCTTACTGACAATTATACCTCAAAGCGCCGTTTCTTATGTAATATATGCCGGAATCCGGCCCGGGAAAATTCTGGTATATTCTTTGCACTTATTTACCTAAGAACCCAAAAAAGGCTAACAAAGTAATGAATAAAATAATAATACAATCGGGCATGCTGATATTTTTTATCTCGATTATTTTTTTCAGTCAGAGGGGAATGGCAGTCCAGGACATTTTGGTAAGGTCGCTGATTATTTTTGTGTCGTTTTCTATACTTCTCAGCATAATAATGCTGGTTTTTCTGAAGGCCATAAATAAGACAGCAGTGAGTAAAAGAAAAAACAGTATAACAGAAAATTTAGGTAAGGAGCAATAACCATGAATAACGCAGCTTTATGGTCTCAGTTCAAACAGTCTCCGAGTGCCGACACTAAGAAACAGATAATTATGAATTATACCAATCTTGTTCATTATGTCATCCATAATTCGAAATTTATCAGTCTGAATATTGTCGACGACAGAGACTATTTTCAGTTCGGTATAGAAGGCCTCAGTGAAGCTATTGACAGATTTGATCCCGAGTATGGAACGAAATTTGAAACCTATGCCATACAGAGAATCAGGGGCAAGATCATCGACGAACTCAGAAAAATACAGATAAAGCCGCGTAACTCCAGCGGGGAGGGAGAAATAGTTTACACGAATGTATCGCTGAACAACTCCTATGACGAAGAAGACGGCTATATGCTCTACGAAGTCATACCGAGCGAGAGCGAAATGCCCGATGAAACACTGGATAAAAATGAAGCCAAAGAGCTGTTGGTTAATGCAATAAAAGGCCTGGAAGAACGGGACAGGCTGGTACTCACACTGTACTATTATGAGAATCTGAACTATAAAGAGATTGCCGAAGTGCTGAACATTACTGTCTCCAGGGTCTCTCAGATCCATTCAAAGATAATACGTGACCTGAAGCTGAAGCTGGTCAAACAGTATAATGTGTGAATCCCGACCTACGGAATATACAATTATGGAATTTTTTAATTACTTTTACTGCCTGTTTTTGTGAAAAAATTGATCATTAGTCAGAATCGAAAAATCATTTATGACAGAAGCTGAAACAGAAATCCAGAAAAAAAAGGAAAAAAACAGATACATCCTTTCGAATGTATACAATCTGCCGTCAATTCCTCTGGTGATGCTGGAAGTAACACGGCTTCTGGATAATCCGATGACCAGCGCTGCCGAGCTCGGCCGCGTTATTGGGAGAGATCAGGGACTCGTTACGAAAGTGCTTACTGTTGCAAATTCTCCGCTGTACGGACTGCCCCGCAGGGTATCTACTATAGATTTTGCAATAGTAATACTGGGATTTGAGCACATAAAGAATATAGTAATCGCACTGTCTATGATCGAGGCATTTAAGCACAGAAGCGGCAGGAACCTCGACCAGAAAAGTTACTGGATGCATTCGATAGTCACGGCAACCGCGGCCAAAAGAATAGCAGATGACCTGGGATACCATTTTACGGGTGAGGCTTTTACAGCAGGACTGCTGCACGATCTGGGTATACCCGTTATACATAAATATTTCAACCATGATTTTGAAAGGATCTGTGAGCTGGTTAACAGCGGCGAGATGGATTATTCGTCTGCTCAGGCTGAAGTACTGGGATTGAAACACGAAGAAATCGCGAGCATTCTGTCTCAGAAATGGAACCTGCCGCTTACTCTCAATGATGCAATACTGCATCATCACGAACCTTCCGAATCAACTGAAAATAAGGCACTGGCCTGTCTGGTGCATCTGGCCGATTATATGACTCAACGACTTTCGGTCGGGGCATTTGAATGGGATAACGGAATACAGCTGGACCCATTTGTTATTGATACACTCAGACTGGGAGACGAGGCTTATCTCGAAAAATTCATACTGAGCTATAGGGAACTGTTCTCGGTACAGATGAACAGTATAAAAATTTAATCTTAGCATAAAGCACAATTTATATAATTTAATTTGGTCAATATGGATACAGGAATATTTAGCAACCAGGAAAAAAGGGAAAAAACAGAGCTTGTACTTAGCAACGTATTCAATCTTCCTACCATTCCTTCACTGATGCTGGAAATAAACAAGCTGCTGGAGAAACCCCAGACAACTAATACTGAACTGGCTAATATTATCGGCAAAGACCAGGGAATTGCCTCCAAGGTACTCTCAATAGCAAATTCTCCCTTCTACGGACTGCCGAGAAAGGTATCGACCATCGATTTTGCAATAATCATCATCGGACTCCAGGACATCCGGAATATAGTTACCGCACTATCTATGGTGGAGGCGTTCAAAAACAAAACCGACCGGGTACTCGACTACAAGGACTTCTGGATGCACTCTATTATTACCGGTCTGGCAGCAAAGAAAATTGCCGAGGATCTTGGATACAGGAGCGGCAGCGAGGCGTTTGTTTCGGGACTCCTGCACGATCTGGGTATTTCGATAATTCATAAATACCTGCATTCGGTTTTTCAGGTTATTTGTCACAGCGTGGAAAATGAAAAGTATTCGTTCCAGGACGCTGAAATCGAAGCACTCGGACTCACTCACCAGGATATTGGAAAATACCTGGGCATAAAATGGAACCTGCCTCCTGCTCATTGCGACACCATACTGAACCATCATATGCCCTCACAGGCTACTGAAAATAAGCTGCTTACTTCAGTGGTACATATCGCTGATTATGCAACTCAGGTGCTCGACGCCGGTGATTTTTATTGGGACAAAAACTACAAGCTGGATGAATCGGTACTCGAAACATGCGGCTTCGATAACATGGCAAGGCTGGAAAAATTCCTTGGCGGCTACAAGGAATTGTTTATACAGGAAACTGCTTCACTTAAGTTTTAACGACTAAATAAAATTTGAATAAAGGTAGCATCTTGCGACTCCTGAAGAATACAAATTACGAAATAGAACCGTTTCACAGCTCGCTGCAGTTCCAGCTGAGTAATGTTGAAAAGCGCGCTGCAGACAGCTACAGTCTGCCGGCTCAGCAGGAAGCGACCGGAGCTAATCTGCTCGAAAAGTATTCTCACTTTATTCAGAACCTCGTTTCTTTTGAAAAACTCACTTCTGCTGAAAACAGCAGCGATGTTATTCTTGACCACTTCAGGCTTTCAGTAAGAAGAATCATCCCGGCAAAGGAAGCCGGCATATTCCTGCTCGATGAATCCAAATCTCATATGATTCCGGTCGACCCTCGTACAGATAAAGGTTTTGTGCAGATGGTCAACAACATATACAAGGAGAGCATAATCGACTGGATATTTGAAAATGCCAGGCCCAGCATATTCCCCGACATGAACAACTATACGGTTTCGGGGTCAAAACTGAACTTTATACTGATCCCTATTATAGAAGGCGGCAGCAGAAAAGGCATACTGGCTGTTCTTACACCTTATTCCAAGGCCGACATACACGAGCTTGAACTGCAGAGCATACAGGTGCTGCTTAACCTGAGTCTTGCCAAAATCGAAAAGAATATCCTCAGGGAAAAACTAAACCGCACCTACAACGAACTGCAGACATATCAGGCAAAGCTTTCGAACGATTACAGACTTTCAGCCATTGGTGAACTGACAGAGGGTATCGTTGAGGATATCAAGTCACCGCTGCAGGTAATACTGAGCTATGCCGATATTATTTCCGGAGACGATCAGGACAACAGAGCTGCCGGTGTGGTCAAGGAACAGGTTAAGAAAATAAATTTTGTCATTAACAGACTGGTGAAATTCTCCAATATAAACGAAGATAAGATGAAGATATTCCCCTGCGATATCAATCAGATAGTGGCAGAATATCATAACCTCATCAAATCATCGCTCGACAACGCCGGGATTGAATGCCTCCTGGATTTTGAACGCGAGATTCCTTCAGTACTCAGCCACCCGAATTATATTTTCCAGCTGCTGAGCAATCTGATGAATATCATTAAGAGCAAGAGCGGCACATCGGGCGGCGGCATTATTATACAGACCAGGTATTCTGCAGAGAATATTATTATCAAGATCATCAATACGGCTCAGCTGAGCCCGTATAAAGCCGGTATGAACAGCCAGATATCCTCGCCGGCCAACCTGAATTTCAGGATTATTGAAAATATAATGAAGCTGCATGAAGGCGAATTTGCAATAGAGAATTTCCAGAAGAGCAGTTCAATAATAATATTAAGATTTCCCCTCAGGAGAAAGATCCGTCAATGAAACGAACACTACTGGCAGTCATTGCAGCAGCGGCTATCATAATACCAGGAGCTGTGTTCGCAGGTATGTATTACGGGCATGCGGAATTCGCTGTGCCGGTGCTCTCTCGAAGCCTGTTGATAAAACTCTTCGTGATTGCGGATATTTCAATACTGGCACTGCTGGTGGTAATGTGGAAAAGGAGAAAACGGAATATCAGGAAAGCCGAGAAGAAATTCCTGAAAAATAACATATCAAAACTCCGCGAAGAAAAAGTGCTCGTCCGAAGGGATAAAAGCATGGGACTGCTCCGGAGCAAACTGCAGACAAGTTCCAATATAGGCCGCCTCAACAGCAAGGCTAAGGTAAAAGAGGCAAAAAAGATGTCAATATCTACCGGCGAGCTGGAGCTTGCCGCCAAAATCAAGGAACTCAATAATCTGAAAAATACCGGCTGACAAGACCGGACGAGTTGATCTATGCAGCCGTCTTTCAACATTGGTCTGGTTACACCTGCCATAATTAAAACCGAAACCACCGACAGCACACTGTCTGCTGCTGCCAAACTGCCCGCAGTAGGTTCGGTACCATCTGTTTCAGTTCTCGATAAATCCGGCGATATATACAGACTCCTGATCAATGGCTCTGTGTTTCAGGCCGCAATTCCAATTGATGTAAAAACCGGCGAGCTGATGCTTGCCCGCGTGATCTCACAGGTGCCTTTTGTCCTTGCATTAAACGGCCTGACAGGCAGGGGAGCACTCACACCACAGGTCCTCGATATGCTGCTGAACAGGCTGGGCATCAGAAATACACACGGATCGAAAAAAATACTCCAGATATTACTGGAGACAGACAGACCTGTAGTAAGGTCAAAAATGGAAAAGCTGCTGGAACTGATGGAACGACAGGACCTGCAGTTCGGTGATGCTGCACTGGGATTCCTGGCTGCGTTCATTACGAGCGACAGGACAGATGAAAGATATCTTGAAGGCGGTGCTGCGGGCATTTTCCAGTACCTGCCAGGTGATCTGTCACTCAGCATTTTCGAACGGGTGCAGGAACTGACCGCAAAGAAGGACAGGATTCCGCTTGAGGAGCAGGTGATAGAGAACCTGTGCCTCAGCCCGGATATGGAGTCGATTGAGTACGTCCTGGCACTGAAGGAAAATTTTACGCGTATACTCAGAACAATTCTGCTTCTCAAGTCAGGTATCTCCGATAGGAACAATACGCTGTTTATACTGAGGGAACTGCTGATTAAATACTCAGTGCTCAGATCGCATTACTACTCGACAGGACGCTGTCCGGAGTTTATAATCATAAGAAATTTGGATGGGCTTTCTTTGTGCAGGTACGAATTTGAAAATGACGACACACAAGGAGTAAAACTGATACGCATAGACATGGAGCCGCAGAATCTGGGACCTGTAAGGTTTGAAGCAATTTACGGAAATACTTCGATGAACTGCAGTTTTACTGCTCCAGAGGAATCCCTGGTATGCCTGGAACGGGAAAGCGGGAAACTGATGGAGCTGCTCGGGAAGACTGCAAACGGACGCGTCAATATCTCTTTCAACAGGGGTATTCAGACTACAGGCACAACCGGCGCAAAACCGGGCAGAATAAATTTCAGGGCATAAAACATATAGCACACAGTCAGGAGCGAAGGAAAATTGGAAGACGAAATAAAACCCGAGAGGCCAAAAGGCGCTGTGGCACTGGGCTACATGAACGTAAAGGCAGGTGTGCCAAAAGTGCTGGCTACGGCAAAAGGCGAGCTGGCCGGTCAGATAATTGACATCGCCAGGGAGCATGGTATTGCCATCTATGAGGATGGTACGTTATTTGATTCACTTTCAAGGCTGGAAGCCGGCGAAGAGATCCCGGTAAGGCTTTACAAGGCGGTTGCCGAAGTACTGGCATTTGTATATAACGTCAGCGAAAAGAAAAAAAGAGGTATCCTATGATCAAATCTATCTACAAGACTGCTCAGAATATGTATGCCAAGGAGAATAACCTTGAGATTGTGGCCAATAACGTGTCGAACGTAAATACGAGCGGGTTTAAGCGGGAGCTGCCGTTTTCTGAGATTATGTCGCGCTACCAGAATACGCCGGTAAAGCAGATTACCGATACACAGCAGGGAAACTATACGCAGACATCAAATCCTCTGGATCTGACAGTGTCGGGCAATTCATATTTTCTGGTCAATACGCCTGAAGGCCAGCAGGTTTCAAAGAACGGCAGGTTCCGCATTTCCGAAGACGGATTTCTGGTCAATGAACAGGGATACCATGTAATGGGACGCAAGGGCGATATCAATTTTCACGAAGCCGGAGTAGATCAGGAACAGTCGGTAAACATATCGAAAAGCGGTGAAATCAGGCTCGGTGAAACGTATGTGGGGGAACTGCAGATTGTGAAGGTCGATAATCCCTCTGTGCTGGAAAGAAAGGAAGGCGCTAATTTCATCAGTACCGATTCGTCATACAGGGCCGCGGATCCTGAGGAATACAGCGTACTGCAGGGATATCTCGAAGACTCAAATGTCAATCCGGTACTAGAACTGCAGTCCATGATAGATATCAGCAAGGAGTTTGAATCTTCTCAGAAAGTCATCAACGTACTGGATCATTCGCTGGAACAGGCCAATTCAATCGGTAAGGTGTGATGACTGCCAGGTTAAGTAATTATTAAACCGTACAAAACAGAAAATCAATATAAAACGGAGTTGATATGTCAACCAGAGCTCTAAGGACCGCCGCTTCAGGAATGTACGCGCAGCAGCTCAACATCGAGGTTGTATCCAACAACATCGCAAACATAAATACCACGGCCTTCAAGAAAAACAAGGCTGAATTCAAGGATATGATGTACCAGGAAGTGGCTATTAATCCACAGTTTGCCAGTAATAACCTGATCAATGAAAAGACCAGCACAAAAGTACAGGTCGGAAACGGTGTTCAGCCGGCCAGTACTCAGAAACTTTTCACACAGGGCGACCTGCAGGCCACCAACAGTACTCTCGACGTCGCCATACAGGGTGAAGGATTCTTCCAGGTCAGAAGGACCGACGGCACTATCGCCTATACACGCGACGGATCCTTTAAGATATCAGCAGACGGAAGGCTGGTGACCGCAAACGGATACGTGCTCGAACCCGGAATTACACTGAATGAGGATACGAAAAGCCTGAATATTACGAAGGACGGAACTATAGAAGCCGTTGAGGTCGGCGGGGGCAGTTCAGTGCTGGGTACGCTGGAACTCGCAAAGTTCATTAACCCTGGCGGACTTCAGCCGATCGGTGAAAACCTTTACGTTGAAACCGAGGCCTCGGGCGTGCCTATTCTCGGCAATCCCGCCTCAAGCGGTTACGGTGAACTCAATCAGGGTTACCTAGAATCTTCAAATGTGGATATAGTCGAAGAAATGGTCGCCATGATCTCAGCGCAGCGCGCATATGAGATCAATTCCAAGACGGTCAAAACCGTGGAGGATATGATGACCATGGCCAATAATATTAAGAGATAACATCTGAACCATGCTGAACCGCTGTAAATATATACTGATACTGCTCTTCATTGCCGCCAGTCAGTACGTGTGGGCAGGCAGACTTCCGGATAACCGCCAGATCGCAGTCTACCTGAAAAGCAGGCTGCCGGAGTATAAATCAGTGGAATTTGAAATTGCCACACTGCCCAGATTGTTCAGGGAAATAAGCATCGATACGGGCAGAACTTTCAGAAATTCCGGCGCAATCGGATACCTGCCGGTGATTGTAAATACAGGGAAAGGCAATCCTTCGAGGAGTGTGATTACTCTCAGACTAAAGCTGTTCTTGCAGGTCTATACTGCCATGCGCGATATCAGGAGGGGTGAAACAGTCTCGTATGCTGACTTCATCTCTGGCATAAAAGATGTTGCACAACTTAAGGGAACTCCTGTCAGAACAGGCAGCTTTTCGGGTTATATTGCAGATGCCAGTATCAGACAGGGAGATGTTCTGATGCAGGAATCACTCAGCGAGGGTCCGCTGGTCAGAAGGGGCGAAAAAGTTACTGCATATTCGGTCAGAGGAAATCTGGAAATATCGCTCGAGGCGACAGCACGACAGGACGGAGCGGCCGGTAAAATCATCAGTATAGTCACCTCTGACAACAAACTCTTCAGGGCAAAGGTGATCGATAAGGGACTGGTAAACATAGTAGATTAGAAGATAAAACAAATGGATATAAGTATATGAGAATATTACTGATAACTATACTGATTGCGGGTTTTTCGTCAATATATGCGCAGGACATGCGGCAGAATTCATACAGCTCGCTGTTCTCTGATCAGAAAGCCAACCGCCTGGGCGATGCAGTGACTATTATAGTTGTAGAATCTTCTCAGGCTTCGAATAACGCTGAAACCTCATCCGGGCGCAGCAGTGATCTGGGATTTTCAGGCTCTATTGCCGCAGGAAAAGCTGCTGCAAACGGCGCTGAAATAGGCGTGGGATCGAATAATGATTTTAAGGGCGGCGGATCTACAAAGACGACAGGACTTATACGCACAAAGATCAGCGCAACCATCGATTCGGTGCTGTCAAACGGCAACCTGCACATTAAGGGCAGCAGAAAGATTACAATAAACGGTGAGGATCAGGTAGTCAAGATCAGCGGGATAGTCAGGAACTCAGACATCTCTTCGGATAATTCGGTGCTTTCATACAATATTTCAGAAGCAGATATCTCTTTCGAAGGGGCGGGACTTATTAACGACTCACAGAAACCCGGCTGGCTTACACGGTTTCTGCACTGGATATTCTAGAGCAACAGAAATTTGACAGACAAAGCAATGAAAAAAATCATCCCAATATTAGCCATAGTACTATTTTTAGCCACTACGTTATCCGCGCAGAGGATAAAAGACATAGCCTATTTCAAAGGTACGCTTTCCGAACAGATAGTCGGCTACGGACTCGTGGTGGGCCTGGGCGGAACCGGTGACTCATACCGCTCCGAATTTACAGTACAGTCGGTGTCGAGCATGCTGAAGCGTTTCGGCATTACAGTACCGCAGACGGACCTCAGGATAAGGAATGTTGCGGCTGTGATGGTTACGGCCAAACTGAACGGCAGTCAGAAGTCCGGTGCTGAGTTTGATGTGAACGTGGCATCAATGGGTGATGCGACGAGTCTGCAGGGCGGAATACTTCTTATGACCCCGCTGTCGGGTATGAGAGGCGACGTATACGGGTTTGCCCAGGGTGCGATCTCAGTTGGCGGATATGATGTCACTACTTCCAGCGGCAGCCGTGTTGCAAAAAATCACGCACTTGCCGGCAGAATTCCAGCCGGTGGTGTTCTTCAGATCCCGGTTCAGAGGGATTCACTCGACAGGGAAAAAGTTACGATAGTGCTGAAAAATCCGGATTATACGACTTCTAATAATATTGCTACTGCAATAAACGCAAAGTCTTCCACACCGGTCGCACAGGCAATGGATGCCGGGGAGATAGTGGTAAATGTTCCGGCAGACAAGCAGAATAATATTACTGCATACCTGGCTGAACTGGAATCGATACAGGTGCAGAGCGATGTTATTGCCAAGGTAGTGCTGAACGAGAGAACCGGAACCATAGTGTCCGGAAGCAATGTGAAGATACTTCCGGTTACCATATCTCACGGCAGCCTGAACATTACTATACGTTCATTCCCTGTGATATCTCAGCCGAACGGATTTTCAAATGGAAACACTGTAGTGGTCAATAACCAGATTCCGCTGGTCGAACAGGATGAGAACACCAAGACAGTGGCAATTGAAGGAGCCTCGACAGTACAGGAAGTGGCAACAGCCCTGAACTCGCTCAAGGTCTCTCCCAGGGATATAATATCTATATTTCAGGCGCTGAAAGAATCTGGCGCACTTATTGCTGAACTTGTGGTAATATAGCCGTCAACTTTGAGAATGTTTGGATACATATGAATAATCTTGAAATGAAAATAACGAATTCTGACAAGCACTTTTCCGGCGTAAAAGAAACCGGTTCAAAGTACAGCCCGGCCGAAAAAGCCAAGCTTGCAAAGGCATCTCAGGATTTTGAAACTCTGATGACCTCCATGATGCTCAAGAGCATGAAACAATCGGGTGAGGGAATTTCGGAGAGTGAAGAAGGATTCGGCGGCGATGTGATGGACGGATTGTTTCAGAATGAACTGGCCTCATACATCACCAAATCCAGCGGACTCGGAATTGCAGGAATGCTCTACAAGAAACTGACCGGAGAGGAACTCGACGGAAAAAAACTCAAGGAACTGCTGAGCGGAGAAAAAAACCGGATTACTGATGAGACTGAAAAAAATGACAAGGCTCCGGCTGTAAAGATTCCGTCTTCGGGTTCTTCTATAACTCCTTCGGGCAAATCGCTGAACCGTATAGAAAAATACGACGACATTATAGAGAGCGCTTCAAAGGAATTCGGTATAGACAAGAATATAATAAAGTCGGTTATACTGACAGAATCTGCCGGTAATGAACGCGCTCAGTCTGTCGCAAAGGCAAAGGGGCTGATGCAGATGCTGGATTCGACTGCGAGAAGCATGGGTGTGAAAAATATATGGGACCCGAAGGAAAACATATACGGCGGAACGAAGTATTTATCACAGATGCTTCAAAAGTATGACGGTGACCTGAAACTGGCTCTTGCAGCCTACAATGCCGGTCCGGGAAACGTAAACAAGTATAACGGCGTACCGCCGTTTACAGAGACAAGAAATTATATCACACGCGTTATGGGCTATCTGAAGCACTTCAACGGATGAGAGAAAGTTTATTTATAACAAATAAATATCTATCAATGGAAACGAACATGGAACCCAAAGAATTATTTGAAGTACTCGCCAGACAAACTGAAAATCTGGCCAAAATGAAAGAGACCGCTGATAAAAAGCAGAGAGCACTCATTTCGCACGATTACAAACAGCTGGAAGCTTCCATTACAGAAGAACAGAGTCTGCTTATTTCTATTCAGGCAGCTGAAAAAGAAAGAATCACTCTCATGAATACGATATGCAGGACTATGGGGGTGAAGATAGATAACTACCGACTGTATGAATTCGTAGATAAAACAGGCGACCGGATCGACAGGAAGTCAGCCGGCGAGCTTCTGAAGGCAGAAGAAAAACTGCGCGAAATCATACTTGCCATACAAAACCAGAATCAGAAAAATCTCTATCTTATAGAACACTCCAGGGCATTTGTCAAGGAAACACTTATGACTGTGCTGCAGTCCAGAAAGAAATTACTGGATAAGAAAGTATAACCTGAACATTATGCGGCAGTGCCGCATAATTACAAACAATTTCGTTTAATATTTGACAACACTAAAAGAACAACTACCATGGGAATCTCAGGACTGTTCGACATATCGGCCCGCAGTCTCTCGATATATCAGAGAGCACTGAACGTTACATCGCATAATATTGCAAATGCGAATAACGAGGACTATTCGCGCCAGCGAGTGATTTTTGAAACTGAAAGACCTGACATAAGGGCTGACGGTGAATGGGGCGCCGGTGTCAAGATTGATGAAATTTCGCGCGTCAGAAATCAGATGACTGATACTCAGATCAGGTCCTATAACTCAAAGTTTTCTAACAACAGTACCCGTTCTGATGTGCTGGGACAGATCGAGACACAGTTCAGTGAACCGAGCGAGCTTGGACTGTCGAGCCTGATGAATTCATTTTTCAACTCATGGAGCAAACTGGCTGTAACCCCGAACAGCGAACAGCTGCGCACCGATGTAATACAGGCGGCGCAGAAAGTAACCACCAAGATACAGAGCGTTTACGAGGGCATCAACCAGATAGATTCCGATATGCAGAACGAGCTGCAGGAAAAAGTTCAGTCGATGAATACCATCGTAAAGGAACTCCATTCGCTGAACAAACAGATAATGGAATCGAAGGTTTCAGGACAGGAGTCGAACGATCTGCTGGATAAGCGGGATAAGTACATAGATGAACTCAGCAAGCTCGGAAATATTAACGTCAACCTGGATGACAATGGTGCAGCGGTTATCTCCATAGGCGGCGTGTTTGCACTCGACGGCTATAACTATAATGAGTTCAAGACGAACTATGATTCGGGCGGCAAGGCATATATCACGATAAAGAATGACTCTACAAAACTTGCACTGAACGGCGGCGAACTCTATGCACTGACGGATATGATTTCCAATGTGGTGCCTGGTTATAAGGATAAGATTGACCAGATGGCACAGGCGCTTATGACCTCGGTAAACGACCTGCATTCTACGGGAAGCACACTGCACGATCCCCCGCAGACGGGAATAAATTTCTTCTCCAGCTATACAAGCGGCAGACTGGAGATAAATTCTGCCGTTATAAGTGATCATAAGAATATTGCAATATCTTCTAACGGGCAATCCGGAAACAGCGATATTGCTTTAAAAATTGCGGGACTATCCGATAATAAGACCATAAACGGAAAAACAATTGGCGAGTTCTATTCGGAGATAGTTACCGGTCTGGGCACCGAAAAACAGCTGAATGATCAGGCGGCCGAATCCAACCAGCTGGTACTCGATCAGCTGCAGGATACAAAGGAATCCGTTTCCGGAGTTTCGCTCGATGAGGAAATGACAAATATATTGCGGTTCCAGCGTTCATACGATGCTGCCGCAAAAATGGTAAATATAGCAGATGAAATGCTGCAGACATTATTAAATATGGTATAATATTCTACCGGTGAAATTATGATGAGAATAACCGACCGTACAGTATCCAGGGAATACCTGATTTCAATGAACAAGAGCAAAAATGAAGTTCAGAAACTTCAGATGCAGCTGACTACCGGTTCAAAAATCAGCAATCCTTCAGACTCTCCCTCGGGAACCGGAAAGATACTGCGCATCGAAAATCAGCTTGGGAACAACCAGGTATACAAGAAAAACCTCGATGAAGGACTGTCATTTGTAAATACATCTGTCTCGGTGATGGAGAGTATATACAACAGGGTTCAGGAAGCCAATCAGGTGCTGAGCGAGATAAACAATGCTGCAAACTTGGGTAACACCGAACTGTATTCCAAAAAAATAGACGATATACTGAACTCCATGCTGGAACTGGCTAATACGGAGTATGACGGAAAGTATATATTCGGCGGTACCGACTTTGCGGAGGCTCCCTACGGTTTCGAAGACGCACCTGCTCCGGGAACATCAGCCGCTGTTGAGGTGAAAGTTAGCAGTGTGGCCGGAGAGCAGAAAATAAAGACCGGCAAGGATTCGTACCAGAAGATTAACACAACCGGTGATGAATTGTTCGGTACAGTGGGCACGGGTGATATTTTTAACACTCTTATATCGATAAGAGATGAACTTAAAGACGGTACCCGGCCTTCAATTGATCAGGCAAACATAGTGCAGGATTTCGGGCAGCATGTTCTGAACAAGATTTCGGCCTCGGGCGACACCATAAACAGGCTCGACAATACTAATGAACTTGTGGATAACCAGATACTCGAACTAAAAACCCTGCTTTCAGATGAACAGGATGTCGATGATGCAGAAGCCATAATGGATCTGCAGAACCAGCAGTACTATCTGGATCTTTCGTATAAGATGTCTTCCATGATAATGACAAAATCACTGCTGGATTATTTATAACATGCGACAGCTATAGTACAGAGATAATAATGACAGAGAAACTTGGCGGATTCAGCGGGCTATTTTTGGGACTGCTTGCTATATTTGGGGCTTTCTTCCTGGATGGCGGTTCACTGCGTGCGCTGTTCCTTATTCCTCCGCTGTTTGTGGTCTTTGGCGGAACATTTGCGGCTGTGATCATCGGATTCGGATTTGAAAAATTCAGGGAGATCTTTTACCTGGCACGGCTGGCTTACTTCCCGAAGAGCTATAACTATACGGGACTGATATTTTCCTTTATCGATTTTTCAGTGCTTGCGCGCAGAGAAGGAATACTGTCTCTCGAAAAGGAACTGGACAAACTGGAGTATGAATTTCCGAAAAAACTAATCAAGCTGGTCATAGATGGAACAGATCCGGAGAACCTGGAAAATATTGCATTATCCGGGATGAAATCCATGCAAGAAAGACATTTTTCTAATATATTTATTTTTACCAAAATGGGAGGTTATGCACCGACCATGGGAATACTGGGTACGGTAATGGGCCTGGTGATGACGCTCGCAAATGCCGGCGGCGACCCCAATATTCTCATACACAATATTGCAACTGCGTTTATTGCAACTTTGTGGGGCGTTCTGAGTGCAAATTTATTCTGGCTCCCTATAGCAGACAGGTTGAGACAATGCCATCTAGAAGAAAAACATATGATGCAGATCTCTTTGGAGGGAGTACTGACACTACAGAGTGGAGAAATCCCTTCGGTGATGAAGGCCAGACTTTTAAGCCTCCTGCCCCAGCAAGAAGAAAAAAGGCTGACAGGTTTGGCGGAGATGAGGCATCAGTCTTTACAGAAGAAACTGATAAAGACAGATATCTCATAACATACTCCGATCTGATCACACTGCTTCTCGGATTGTTCATCATTCTCTATGCCATTTCCAGCGTGGATATCGGCAAGTATGAGAAAATGATGTCACTTATGGGCAGCGTTTTCGGCAAGACTAACGTCAGCAGTATAACTGCAGGTCATGGCAACGCGATAATAAAAAAATTTGATATAAAGGATCAGATCGGCATAAATAAGGAGCTGAAAAATCAGCTGCAGGATCTGATAACCTCAAACAATCTGAATAACAGTGTGCGTCTCGAAGAAAACGAACGCGGCATTACCATACATATACTCGATGAGATACTTTTTCCTTCGGCGACCGCTGATCTGAGCAAAGGTTCGGAGGGCGTGCTGGGAAAAATAGCCGCAGTTATTAGAAAACTGCCGAACGATATCAGGGTTGAGGGACATACGGACAACGTACCGATAGCATCTGCCCAGTTTCCCTCCAACTGGCATCTTTCGGTTGCACGTGCACTGAATACTGCTTATTATCTCATTAACAAGGAGGGGCTGCCCCAGGATAAGCTTTCAATCGTGGGTTATGCCGAGTATAAACCGGTGTCTCCAAACCGCGATGCCAGGGGCCGCTCAGAGAACAGACGCGTAGATATTGTAATTTTAAAAACAAATGATAAAACAGAATGAAAGTTGCAAACAAACAATTCGGTGAAATTGAATTCACGCAGGAAATGCTGATCAAATTTGAGGATGGTATTATAGGTTTTGAAAACCTGAAGAACTATCTGATCGTCAATTCCGGCGATGAGCTATTTCTGTGGCTGATGTCGGTGGAGGAACCGGAAATAGTTTTTCCGCTATTCGGCATCAATGCGCTTTGGGAGGATTATCCCCAGGTCAAGGATTCAGAGCCATTTGGGATCGTCAACCTGAATAAGGACCCCAAAAAGATCACGGTTAATCTTAAGGCGCCTGTATACGTGAATCTTAAAGAAAAGAAGGGAATACAGAAAATTTTAGATGAAGATGGTTTCCCAATTGATTATATTCTGTTCTTAGAAAATTAAACAGGGATGTTTATGTTAGTTTTGACTAGAAAACTTAATGAGGAAATCAGAATTGACCAGGATATAGTCATAAAGATCGTATCCCTATCGGACAGTCAGGTCAAAATTGGTATTGAAGCTCCCTCTTCACACAAGATATTGCGCGGAGAAATGTACGAGAAGCTCAAAGAGGTTACCATTGAAGCTTCACGTCACAGCAGTGAAAAACTGACCGATGATCTGAGCAAATTTAAAGTAAATAAAGCAAAGAAATAATGGAACAAAGCGGTAAAGTAAAAGTACTGGTAGTCGATGACTCCGATATTATACGCCATGCGCTGAAAACCTTCTTCGAAGATTACAACTTCGATGTTATTACATGTCTCGATGGTCTGGAAGGAGTTCAGAAGGCAAGCGAATTTAAACCCGATATCATTTTCCTGGACCTTATGATGCCTAATTTTGACGGTATGAGGATGCTGCAGGTAATTAAGGTGCTCGATAACATAAAGAAAATTCCGGTCATTGTCATCAGTGCAAATACTGACAAAAAAAATGTGCTGGCTGCAATTGAAGCCGGTGCAGCACGAGTGCTGTCAAAACCGCTTCAGAAAGATGTAATCATTAAATTTGTAAATGAACTTTTGGGCAGTGAAGTACTATCAAAATCCCAGAAGAAGAAAACGATAAGCGATTCTGAAAAATCTGAGATGCAGAAAACTCTGCTGAAATTCTTTCTCGGCAGCTTCCCCGAAAAGAAGAAGAAACTTCAACTGGGACTTGAAACAAAAAATAAGGAACTGGTTCGCACGCTCGCCCATGAAATCCGCGGCAACGGCGGGACTATAGGTTATTCTGAACTTTCGGCACTGAGCGGGGAAATCGAAGACAAGATCCTTTCGGGTGATTTTGACTGGTCATTCATCGAATCCAAATGCAAAGTGTTGTGCCAGAAAGTTGCTGAAATTGAAAACATCAACCTTGTTCAGACAAAAGGATAGCCAAAATGTTTATTATCGTAGGTATGATCGTTGTTTTAGTTGGTGTGGTTGTCGGTTTTACAATGGCCGGCGGAAATTTGGCGCTGCTGCTGCAGCCGTCTGAATTCATTACCATTGGCGGTGCTGCAATTGGCAGTCTGCTGATTTCATCGCCTCTTCAGCTTATTAAAAAAATAGTGGCTGCCATACCTGCGGCAATTTCTCATAAAGGTGCTACTAAGGAAGATTACCTGGAATTGCTGAAGTCATTCAACGATCTGTTTCTGGTGGCGCAGAGAGACGGTCTTATAGCAATCGAAAAACACATCGAAAAACCCGAGGAAAGCGATATTCTTTCCAGAAATAAAAAATTCATAAACGACGGTTTTGCACGCAGCTTTTTCTGCGATACTATGAAGGTGATGCTTTCGGGCGGTGTCCCACCTCACGAAATTGAATCGCTTCTCGATACGGAAATTGAAACTTTCGAAATGGAAAAAAAGCCCGTGGCCGCCGCTATCAACAGAACCGGTGATGCGCTGCCGGGACTCGGTATCGTGGCGGCTGTGCTCGGCATTATTGTTACGATGGGCGCTATAAACGAGGGTGCCGAAAAAGTCGGACACCACGTGGCTGCAGCGCTGGTGGGTACATTCCTGGGTGTTCTGATGGCTTACGGATTTGTCGGTCCTCTGGCCGCCAATATTGAACATAACCTGGAACACGAGGTCAGATATCTGGAAACTATCAAAGCCTGTATAGTTGCTTACGCCAAAGGCAATCCGCCCATTATAGCCGTCGAAATAGCCAGACGTACTATATTCTCAGATGAAAGACCTTCCTTCGGTGAACTCGAAGCATACATCCGCGGCAAAAAGGAGTAACCGGTAGAGCGAGATGAGCGAAGACGGACCAATTATAATAAAAAAGAAGAACAAGGGACACGGCGGACACCACGGCGGCGCATGGAAAGTGGCATATGCCGACTTTGTAACCGCAATGATGGCTCTGTTTATTGTGCTCTGGATTCTCAGCCAGGGACAGGAGGTCAAGGAGGCAGTTTCCGGTTACTTCAAGGACCCGATGGGCTTTTCTACAAAGAAAGGACGCGGACTATTGGACCAGAAAGGCGGCAATAAAATGATCGATATGAGCCTGCAGCAGGCCTCGTCATCTGCAGAGCAGAAAGCCGCTGAAAAACTTGAAATGGAAAAAATGGGACAGGCTATTGTCAATGAACTGTCTTCCAGCTCCGAATTCAAGGACCTGATGGATCAGATTACTATAGAATTTGTGGACCAGGGAATGCGCATAGAAATGATGGAATCTTCGCAGAATGTTTTCTTTGAAATAGGTACGGCTGAGCTTAAAAGCAGCGCTCTGGCACTTCTCGAAAAAATCGGCGCTCAGCTGGCAACCCTGCCCAATCAGGTGATTATCGAGGGGCATACCGACTCGAGGCCCTATTCCAACAGCGGCCTGGGATATACAAACTACGAACTCAGCGCCGACAGGGCCAATTCTGCAAGAAGGGCACTTATTATGGGCAAACTGCCCGAGAAACGCATCGATTCGGTGGTAGGATATGCTGACCAGAGACTCAGGAATATCAGCGATCCGTATGATATTACGAACAGACGTATAAGCATTATAGTCAAGTATAACTGACAAAAGATGTATCTGTATTGACAGATACAAATGGAAACCGGAAAATTACTTTAATATAAAGACGCTTTGAATGGTGATATAATGAATAAAAAAATAATTATAGTGGAAGATGATCCGTTTACACAGGAATTCTATAAATATCTGTTCTCCAAGACCAGCTACCAGACCGTCACTATGGAAGACGGCGATAAACTGATAGAAAACCTGGGGCAGGAGGAAGTGAACTTGATTATTATGGATATTAATCTTAAGAATACTTATATGGACGGTAAAAAAGTAGACGGAGTAATACTGTCCCGCTTTATAAAACAAAACGAAAAGTTCGGCAATATCCCTATACTGCTGGTTACTGCGTATCAGAAGGGCATCGGCAACAATAATTTTCTTGAAGAATCAATGGCTGATGATTATATTGTTAAACCCATAATAGATTATAACGATCTGCTGAATAAGGTTAACAGCCTAGTAATGAACTAAATGGCAGACAGAACATTTGGACTACCCCAGATGGAAGAAAAAGACAAAATACTTATAGTTGAAGATGAAGAGGATACCCGGTTTATTCTTGAAAGACTGCTGGTCAAGAATAATTACGAGGTAAAAACCGCCAACAACGGACTCGAGGCACTCAAAGCGCTGGAGACTTATAAGCCCAAAGTTGTGGTTGCCGACTGGACTATGCCCCAGATGGACGGCATTGAGCTGTGCAATAATATCAAGAACAGTGATTCTTCGAAACTGATATATTTTATCCTGCTTACAGCAAGAGCTTCTCTGAAGGACCGCGTTACCGGTCTGGATATAGGCGCGGACGATTTCCTGGTCAAGCCTATAGAAAATCAGGAGCTGCTGGCCAGGATACGTTCAGGTATAAGAATACACAACCTGCAGAATGAAATTATAAGTATGGAACACAGCAAGGCTATCGTTGAAATGGCCTGCACCATTGGACACAAGATCAATAACCCGCTCAGCAGTCTGATAATGTCTCTGAAAACTCTTGAAGGTGAGCTCGACAGCGACAAAAAGAAATTTGCAGAAGATTTTTATGTGATCAATGAATCCATCGAAAGAATCAAAAAGTTCGTAGAGGCACTGAAGAACCTGCAGAATCCCGAGGTAGTAGATTATACATCTGACAACAAAATGATCAGGATTGAATAGGTACTTACACCCGGGGGCTTAGCCTTAACTGCTTCCAGACCCTGACTGCCTCAAAAGGGAAATTTTTCGGGGCATAAATGGCTGGTAATCTGACTCCGTTCTGCACGACTAAATAAATACTTATCCCTTTCGATAATATATAAAGGGGTAGTATATGCTTGAAAAAATCGACATAATAAAGCCGGATATAAACTATCACGGCTCAGGGCACAATGCCTATACGGCTCCGTATAAGCATATGCTCCATAAAGAAGGAAATCTGCACGATTCGATCAGGTTCTCTCCTGCAGCCAGATTGCTTACAAAAATCGGATGGCAGCTAAAGGAAGTAACTTTCTCTTCGAATGAGAAACTTCTTCTTGTATTTGTCGCAGAACAGTTCGAATTTGAAACTGAAGTGGATTTCCTGAGAATTACCAGGGACCTGCGCCAGTATTACAGGATAAATATGCGTAATACCGGTACGTATTCGCTGGTGTCTGTAAATCTGTCGGTAGCTAAAGGCAGATACAATCAGGATGAGGATATTCGCCCGGTTAAATTAAAGGGAATCAGAAAACTTTTTGACAGAATACTTGCTCTTGGACTTTCTGGCTCAATAGACAAATATGAGATATCGGCTCTTGCTACATTGATCGAGGGACTTGAAGAGGCTATGACCGACGAATTTATTTTTATAAATTCCGCACTGTATAATCTGATAAATAAATTAAGCAATAACAAACTTCCGTCCGGTCTGGTATTTAAGGAAGATAATAAAGATTATATTATTATTGATAAAGTTGCAGCGATAAATGACAGAAAATTTCCGTAACAACCAGCAGAACAGCACCCAGAAATCTCCCAAAAGATTTAATTCGTTGCATGAATTCAAAATGCTCGAGGAATTTCCCGAAACAAAATCGATGGCTATTATAAATGATTCGGGAGAAATCATATTTGCAAACCACTCATTTGAAAATATATTCGGTCTCAGCGAAAATCAGAATATAGTACTGATAAATTCCGACCCCAACCTGTTCAGTCTCATACAGGGACTCGAAAAAAGCAGATACAGCAGCTTTCACTCAGAATTGTTCCTGAACCTTGACAGCGCTTCCTCACCTTCGTTTTTTACCGTGGAGGTTGAACGTGTCTATATTGCTGATTCAGAATATTTCGTGTTTATACTCTCATCTCAGGACAGTACCAGGGACATTGAAGACAAGATCAATAATCTGCACAACGCGCTGGAGTTCGGTAATGTCCCGGTAATTACAACGGATTCTGCGGGCAGAATAAAGTATTCTACAAAGTCTTTCGAGGAGATACTGGGCCGTAATATCGAGTATCTCTATAACCAGCCTCTTTCAGATATCATGGCGTCTCTGCTCAGCAAAAATGACCTTGACGATATATCTGAAGCCATAAATTCGCGCAATACGTGCCTGAAGGTTATTTCTGGACTCAACGACGATGGAAAACTGGTATACCGGGAACTGAAAATCACACCGGTCAGAACCGGCTACAGCGAAGCATCTGAATTTATAGTTACGGCAAACGATATCACCGATTATATACTCAGAAACCGCGTAATTAAGCGTTCAGAGGAAAGACAGAAATCAATTATTAATAACATTTCCGATCTGCTGCTTATAGTAAGACAGCAGAACAGGACGGCGGTCTTTGAGAATGCAAATGACAACTTTTACTCCACATTCCTTCTGAAAAGGGAGGAAGTGACTGAAAAACCCATCGCCGATATTCTTCCTGCGCGGTTTTATTCGATACTGACAAGCCTATTTGAATCACTGAAGGATTCCGGGATTACATATAAGGAATTCAGATACCGTGAGATGAATTCTGAACGCGAGTATCTGGGTTCGGTTACATTTACAGACGATAATTTTGAAGACCAGAGAATATTTATTGTTTGTCTTAAGGACATCACGGAACAGCTGCTCAATGAAGACCGGCTCAGGAGAGCCTACGAGAAGGAAACCCACATCAGCAAGCTTAAAAGTTCATTCCTGGCAAATATGTCGCACGAGATCCGTACTCCGCTCAATGCAATAGTGGGCTATTCAGAACTGATAGAAGACGACGTCAGATCGGGTGATATAAGTACTACTGCTGAGCTGTTTCCCTTCCTGAAGGATGGTTTTAACAGACTGCTGGCACTGATGGATAATATACTGGAAGTATCCCTTATACAGTCCGGTGAAACAGAGTTTGAGATCGAATTTACAGACGTATCATCTGTGCTGCTGCAGGTCTGCGGCAATTTCGCGAATTTCGCTCAGCAGAAAAGTATCAAATTTATAGCTGATGCCGGAGACGGAATATTCATTGAAGCGGATAAATCGAAGCTGGAGAAAATACTGAATATGCTGGTCGACAATGCTATAAAGTACAATGAGCATGAAGGGAGCGTCTGTCTTTCCTGCACTGCGGAAAATGGATTTGTTAAAATTGCTGTCCAAGATACCGGCCGGGGAATAAAACAGGAAAACCTGAACCGCATGCTCGAACCGTTTTCACAGGAGGACGAAGGCCACAAAAGAAAGTATGAGGGAGCAGGTCTCGGACTAACCATTGCATACAACCTGACGCGGCTGATGGGTGGTGAATTTATAGTAAACAGCATTCCTGACAAGGGTACGGCAATCAGCCTGATATTTCCGGAGTACAGCAGAAGGCAGCCGCTGGTTGTCTGAACAACTGGCAGTTAATAAAACTAAAATACTCAAAATAACCCTGCGATATAATATCTCTTCGTTCTATTACTCCCGAGCGCGCGCTCTCTATGTCTTTGTGTATCATTTATACTTCCCCGGGTGCAAATTCAGGCATGCTTTACTTTGTTTATTGTTTATGTAGGAATTTGATCCGATATTTAGTACAGAAATAATGATTCATACTGCCCCCTAACAGACGAATCATATGAAATGCCCGGTACGCCCTCCACCGGGCATTTTTTTGTCCGGTGCTTCGTATCTGATGACGCGGGATTTCTTTTTGTTTTTACGCGAATTATTTTCTCCAAATATAGCAAATGATCAAAAGTTATGTTATTTTAGACCAATTACACGCTCGGTGTAGAATAATATACTAATAGTTTGGTGAGTAAAATGCAAAATATCACTTATCTTGTAGATGAGATCAATAAGGACAAGGTACAATTGCCCGAAAATCTTGTGTTTGGTAAACTGTTTACCAGGCATATGTTTGAGATGAATTACTGCAATCATGAACAGGGATGGACAGAACCAACAATAAAACCGTTTGAGAATCTGTCGCTGAGTCCTGCTACCACGGTGTTCCATTACGGACAGGCAATATTCGAGGGGCTGAAGGCTTTCAGAACAGTCGATGGACGAATTGCAATGTTCAGACCGGATAAACATTTCCAGCGTCTTAACAACTCGGCGAAGAAACTGTGCATACCCGAGAGCGACAGTGAATTACTAATTGAGGCGCTGAAAGAACTCATAAAAATTGAAAAGAACTGGGTGCCAACTAAAAACGGCACGTCGTTGTATATCCGCCCGTTCATTTTCGGGTCGGATCCGTTCATTGGCGTTCACCCGTCAAAGCAATACAAACTTTTGATAATTCTCAGTCCTGTGGGCGCTTATTATCCGGAAGGATTCAAGCCGGTCAAGATTCTGACTCAGGATGATTATGTCAGAGCTGTCAGAAAGGGACTGGGAGACTGCAAGACCTCTGCCAACTATGCCGCCAGTCTCTATGCAGGTGAAATGGCCCAGGAAAGGGGCTTTACACAGGTGCTGTGGCTCGATGGCGTCGAACAAAAATATATCGAAGAAGTCGGCACTATGAACATATTCATCCGCTTCAAAGATGAAATAGTAACACCGAAGCTTACCGGCAGCATACTGCCAGGCATCACAAGAATGACTGTACTGGAAATGCTTAAAGGATGGGGAGAGAATGTTACTGAAAGACTTATAAGCATAGATGAAGTAATTGAAGAATATGAAAAAGGGAATGTACTAGAAATATTCGGTACAGGTACAGCCGCAGTAATTTCTCCGGTCGGTTCGCTGACATTCAAGGATAAGGAAATGGTTATAAACAACGGCCAGCCCGGTGAGATGTCGCTGAAACTGTTTGATGCAATTACGGATATTCAGTACGGCAGAGCCGAAGATACACACAACTGGCTTTGCTATATCTGACGCCAGGAAATTAAATAGACTTAACTAACGGTGCTTCCTCTCACACTTCGTTGAGGGGAGGCATTTTTTATCTGCTAAATACAACAGTACAAGTAATGGTGAAATCATGAAAAAAACTATTTCTGCAGCTATTATCCTTGTGATTGGCTTTAGTCTTGCCGTCAGTGCGCAGGACAAAAAACCGAAAAATCTGATAATAATGATTGGTGACGGTATGGGCCTCAATCAGGTCAATTCCGTTATACTGAGCAATAAAGACAATGCTTTCAGCCGCTTCCATTCACTTGGTCTTTCAGTAACCTGCTCGGCTGATAACCTTATAACCGACAGTGCTGCCGGCGCTACTGCACTGTCGACAGGTGAACGCACAAACAACCATTATCTCGGTGTTACTCCGGAGGGAAAACCGCTTCAGAATATAATGGAACTTGCGCAGAAGAAAGGCAAGGCTACCGGTGTGGTGGTTACGTGCTCGATTACTCATGCCACTCCTGCAGGATTTGTCGCACACATTGATGACAGGGCAAAGGAATATGATATAGCAAAGCAGTTCACTGAATCTGACATCAATGTCGCAATCGGCGGCGGTACAGATTTCTTCCTGCCGAAAAAGCAGAAAGGAAAAAGAGAAGATGGTGAAAATCTCGCAGAGAAACTTGCCGGCCGCGGCTATAAGGTAGTCTATACTCTCGATGAACTGAAAAATAACAGTTCTGAAAAAGTTTACGCACTTCTGGAACCATCCAGCCTTCCTACGGCTGATAAACGCGACTACAGCCTTGCAGATCTGGTTAAGGCAGCACTTACACAGTTGAGCAAGGATGAAGACGGATTTGTGCTTATGGTCGAAGGCTCGCAGATCGACTGGGGCGGTCATGCAAATGACCAGAAGCTAGTGCAGAATGAGCTGAATGACTTTAACAAAGCTATTAACCTGTGCCTGGATTTTGCAAAAGAGGACATGAATACTACGGTTGTGGTAACAGCTGATCATGAAACCGGCGGTATGGGCATTGTTGACGGTGACAGGGAAGCAAAGGATTTGAAATTTGGTTTCCTTACAAAAGGTCACACCGTCGGAGCAGTAGGCGTATTTGCATCAGGACCGGGTGAAGAGATTTTCAGAGGCGTTTTCAATAATCGCGAAATAGGAAAGAATTTCTTTAAGCTGGTAGAGTAATGATGGTTTAATGCAACAGCTCTTATAAAGGAAGTGCTCGGATTTCACTGAATTTGCGGATACGGGCGCTTCCGGTATAAGAGCTGTTTTGTTTCATTCCGCGGCAGGATATTCGCTTCCGGATCAGCGTTTACTGCAGGTTCAGTCTGAATGACTTCCTGCCTTCGGATTCACTGTTTGCTGAGGACTGCGGATCCAGTACGACTAGTTTTATATTTCTGCGGGCATCATCATTCAGTTTCGAGACGAGCTCTTTAGTTTTTTGCAGGTCGGCAGCATCAACACCCACAAACAGACTTACTCGTTTGTTGCTGTACCGGGTCTGGCGAGTCGCCAGAAATGACAGTTTTGCAGGCGTTCTGCTGTCTGCAATGTCCTCTGTACTGAGAATTATCCCTATTGCATATTTTTTATTATACCTGCCGATAGCATCCACGCTGTAGTTTCCTACAGGGCTTGGCGGGGGAAGATATGTGCCATGCCTGCGGCTGATGGTCAGATATCCATTCTGCCAGAAATGCTTGATCAGCTGGTCAACGGTTTCTCTGTCTGAATTACGTAACATATCTCATAACTCCGATCTTAATTATATACAAAACATAAAATACGTCCGGACATATAGCAGATTTGCTATGAAATCCTGCGGTCCGGCAAAATTACATCCTGATTTCCAACGATCATTTCATTTTAATCATAATATCCGCGCGCAAATACGAAAAGAACACCACTCACAAAAAAAACAAACGCTGCTCAAAAAGATCAGTTAAGGCAGATCTGTGAAATGACCGGAATGTCCGGCTCAATTTTGATGCTGTTCAGCAGCTTTATATTTGCTATCCTGGAGAACTGAAAGCTTCTGATTTCGCCATGCGCCGAGGCGGTTCTGCCGTAGAGAGTTTTCTTGCCGCGACTGTCGAATGTGACAAAGCAGGGTTCCAGTACTACCTCCTCCAAACCATAGAGGAATCTGATCTTGCAGTGGTTAAATATAGCATTTGCGAAGATAATGGTTTTCATCGTACATCCTGTTTAGATATTAGTTAAAATTTCAATTATACCATCTTAAAACACCAACCACCTTACCTATTATCGAAAAATCTTCACGTTCTTTAACTATAATCGGTTTATACCGGGTATTTTCGGCGATAAGGAATACTTCATTGCCCTTGCGTTCGAATCTTTTTACAGTAGCCTCGTCGCCAAGCTGAGCAATGACTATCTCACCATTATAAGCTTCGCTGCGCGGTGAGACGATTACCAGGTCGCCTTCAAATATGCCGGCATTTATCATGCTGTCGCCCTTTACCCTGAGCGCAAAACAGCCGGCGCCCATTTTTATATAAGCCGGGTCCAGCTTTATATTGCCTTCTATATTTTCAAGAGCAAGCAGCGGCATGCCTGCAGCTACGCGTCCGACGATAGGGATCTCTGTCATATTGCCGTCGTCAGACCTGCCGGTATCCGTCCTGTCAGCATCATTTCTGCTGCCGTCGAAGCCGGATATCCCGCTCTTTTCACTTCCAACCAGCGAAAGTGCACGGCTGAGATTGCTTTTGATGTTCAGGTATCCCTTCTTGCTGAGCGCATCGAGATGGCGCTTTACACCAAATGTAGAAGAGATATTGAATTCCCGGCAGATCTCCCTGATTGTCGGAGGGAATCCTTTTTCCCTGATGAAACTCTCTATGAAATCGAGTACCGCTTTTTGTTTTTCTGTCAGTTCTTTCATATTACTATCTCCGGATAATAGTGACCATTTGTATACATATGAAATATAGTGAACAAATGTATAGATGTCAAGTGTTCACTAAAAAATAATAATTATGAAAAGAAACAATTTAATGTATGGTGTTGTAAAAGGACTGTTGTAACCGTAAGGCGTTAATTTTATATTGGTTATGGTATATTCCCAAGGGGGTATTACCTTGACATTTTCTGTTACATAGACTATTTTTGGAATCTAACCGATTTTAAGAGTTATAATTGACAAAGGTAAAAAAAGAAACCGATATAGAAGAAATGCTGAAACAGCGGGGCGAGATACCCGCACATGTTGCGATTATCATGGATGGCAATGGCCGCTGGGCCCGTAAAAGGGGATTACCCCGTGTGGCAGGCCATAGGAGAGGAGTAGACACGGTAAGAGAAATTGTAAAGGTCTCTGCCTCACTCGGTGTCAAATATCTGACACTCTATACTTTCTCTACAGAAAACTGGAAACGTCCTAAAGATGAAGTTTCCATGCTCATGCGTCTGATCGTTAAAAGTCTGCAGAATGAAACCGACGAGCTGCATGCAAATAATATCAGGATTACGACAATAGGTGACTTTAGCTCCCTGCCGGCTGATGTACAGCAGGAACTGAATGAAGCCACTAAAAAAACCGCGGGCAATACCAAAATGACGCTGAACCTTGCACTGAGTTACAGCGGCCGCTGGGAACTGGTCGAAGCGGTAAAGAAAATTGCGGGCAGAGTCCAATCGGGAGAGCTTGCCGTCGAATCAATCGATGAATCGGTAATTTCCAATTCACTTATTACTGCCGGAATTCCCGATCCGGATCTGCTGATCAGGACCAGCGGGGAGTTCAGGGTCAGTAATTTTCTGCTCTGGCAGATAGCCTATACAGAATTTGTCATAGTAGACGCTTTGTGGCCGGAATTTAGCAGGGAGCATTTTTACCGGGCGATCGAAAGTTATCAGAATAGAGAACGCAGGTTCGGTCTTGTGAGCGAACAAATATCAACGAAAATCAAGGTTTAACAGAATGATCAGAACTAACCTAAAGAAAATTCCAGCTTTCCCTGTCTTTTTAATACTGTTCCTGTTTGTATTTAATTCCACTCTGCTTCCGCAGCTGAATAAAGTGCAGTATCAGATACTTGGTATTACCGTAGAGGGCAACAAATCTGCCGATGCAGTCACTATTATTGCCAACAGCGGACTGAAAGTAGGCAATGAAATTGAAGTACCGGGTGACCAGACTATTAACGCAATTAAGCGACTCTGGGCACTGAATATTTTTTCAGATGTGCAGCTGGTAATCGATAAGCAGATAGACAAGGGAGTGTTTCTGGTCATCAGAGTGAAAGAATATCCGAGAATTGACCAGGTGATCTATGAAGGGAACGATGAACTCAGCAAGAACGATATTGAGGCGAAGATCAGTGTCACGCGCGGCCAGACACTGAAGCCTCAGGAGATATACAATATGAAAACCAGGCTGCAGGGACTCTATGAAGAAGAAGGCCTGCTGAATGCCCGCATCGAACCGGTAAGATTTTCATTTGTATCTGCAGATACGATTGATGATGAAATTGAAGTCACCTGGCACAATGAAAAGGACTTTGCCGATGAGTATAAGACCACGTATGAAATAAAGGAAGTAGCTTCTAACTTTGCTTCAAAAGTCAAGGAAAGAATACTGCTTGTCTTCAGGATAGACGAAGGTGAAAGCGTTACGGTGCGCAAGATTGAGTTTGAAGGCAATACTGCATTCGACGATGCCAAACTGCGCGGCACTTTCGACAAGACAAAGGAAAAAAGATGGTGGAAATTCTGGAGCAGCGCAGAGCTGAACAAAAAAGAATTTGAAGATGATAAAAAACTGCTGAAGGATTTCTACAGGAAAAACGGTTACCGCGATTTTGATATTGTCTCGGATACCGTTTATTACTCGAACAATAAGGAAGATGCCCGCATAGTGGTCACTGTGTTTGAGGGGCGGCAGTACAGGATACGGAATATAAACTGGGCCGGCAATACAGTGTACACTGACGAACAGCTGAACAGCCGTCTGGGTTTCATGAAGGGTGACGTTTACGACTACGACAAATTTACTCGCAACTTGCGCGGACCGAATGAAAAACAGAACGACGTGGCTGCACTCTATGTCGACAACGGTTACCTGGGCAGCAACTTCAAAACCACTGAGGAGACAGCCGGTGGAGATTCAGTCGACATAAACATTCAGGTTACAGAAAACAACCAGTATAAGATCGGACGCGTTGATGTAGTGGGTAACGACAAGACAAAAGATAAGGTCGTAAGGAGAGAACTCTATACGATACCTGGTGATTACTTCAGCAGGAGTGCAATATTTACCAGCCTGCAGCAGCTGGCCAACCTTCAGTTTTTCAACGTCGAAAAACTCTACCAGGAAGGTGTTGATTATTTTCCCGTAGATGATTCCACGGTAGCTGTGTCCTATAAAGTTGAAGAAAAATCGAGCGATTATCTGAACGCTTCTGTCGGCTACAGCGGCAGCTATGGATTCAGCGGTTCGGTGGGTGTAACCCTGACGAATTTCTCTCTGGCCGAACCGTTTTCACTCGGCGGAGGCCAGGTACTCAACTTCAGCTGGCAGTTTGGTGTGGGCAACTACTACCGTACATTCACTCTTGGCTTTACAGAACCATGGTTCATGGATACACCCACATTGGTTGGTTTCGATGTATTCGATACTCGTCAGCAGTACATATATGATTTGCGCCAGTACGGCGGAACTCTGAGGGCAGGACGCAGACTTAAGTGGCCGGATCACTATTTCAACGTTCAGGGTACGTTCAAATACCAGAACAACGACATTCGCGAAGGCGGATACTATTACCAGGAAGGAAAATCAGAACAGTTCACTCTGGGTGCCACGATATCAAGAAAGAACATAGACAACCCGATATTCCCGTCTATGGGCTCGTCATATGTGCTGGATGCAGAACTTTCCGGCGGCCCGTTCCTGCCTGGAACACTGAATTATTACAAGATTCAGTTCAAGGCCGAATGGTACAAGAGGCTCTTCAATACTAGTCGTATTGCACTGTATACATCTGCTGATCTGGGATTTCTCGATGAACTCGATACTCAGACGAAAACTAAGATCAATCCGTTTGAAAAATTCTTCATGGGCGGCAACGGTCTGGTTATTGCAACCACCCCGCTCAGAGGTTATGATGACAGGACCATCGGCCCGCGCGATGCAGATAATGATGTGATGGGCGGAAGGGTCATGACAAAGTACACTATGGAATTGAGAGGTGCCCTTGCACTCGAACCGATTCCAATCTATCTGCTGGCTTTTGCTGAGGCCGGCAATGTGTTTGACAGAATAAGCACTGATGCAGATCTGTTCGATCTGAAAAGATCGGTCGGTATCGGCGCCAGACTGCTTATAAATCCTATTGGTCTGATTGGGTTTGATTATGGTTACGGCTTTGACCGTAAAAGTGTAGATGGAAACGAACCTGGCTGGTTATTCCACTTCCAGTTCGGTAAAGGTTTTTAAAGTAATTTTTGTATATTTGCACTTAAAGTTTTTAACAACATACTAAAAAACAAGAAAAAACAGTAAGAGGTTAATGTGAAAAGGATTCTAACAATAGTGCCGGTACTTTTAATTTTTGGTTCAACAGTCTTTGCACAGATGCAGCAGAAAATCGGATATGTCGATTCTCAGGTAATGATACAGACTCTGCCTGAAGCCATAAAGGCACAGGGTGAGCTGGATAACCTGAGCAAGAAATTCTCTGCGCAGGCTGACAGTATGACTCAGGTCCTTCAGCAGGAATACAGCCAGTATCAGAAGCAGCAGAACACTATGAACGCCGACAAGCAGCGCGAAGCTCAGAAATCGCTGGTTGAAAAAGAGCAGGCATTAAATGTATTCAAACAGCAGAAATTCGGACAGAACGGTGACATATACAAGAAACAGGAAGAACTGTTTGCTCCTATAAAAGAAAAGATCATGAAGGGCATTCAGGCTGTGGCAAAAGAAGAGGGTATGACATTTATATTTGACAAGAGCGGTGACATCATTCTTCTCTATGCCGATACTGCTTTCGATATTACATATAAAGTACTCGACAAGCTGAAAAGAGGAAAATAAGAGTCGGTTTTTTATTGGCACAGGTGAACCTGCGAATAGTTTGTACGGTCAGCCTGTGCTTTTTTTATTTATCTAAATTGCGTATTATTAAAATGTTTCTTGAAGATTTTAGTATTCAGAAGGTGGGGACATGAAAAAATTATTGTTTTTGTGCGCATTTGTTTTCCTTTCACAGATCTCCTTTGCACAGCTGAAGATAGGATACGTTGACAGCGATACAATTATGGGAAAACTTCCTGATGCTCAGGACGCCCAGCAGAAACTTGATACCCAGATCAAGGAATGGCAGGATGAACTGAATAAAATGGAAAGAGCGTGGAAGGACAAATACGATGATTATGAGAAGCGGAAGCTGATTATGAGCGATCAGACACGCAGCAGTGTAGAGAGTGAACTGGTGAAAATGGAAGAGAAGATGAATGACTACCGGCAGAAGAAGTTCGGCACAAACGGCGAACTCTTCCAGAAGCAGGATGAAATTATGAAACCCATTCAGAACAGGATATTTAACGCCATTAAGACTGTGGCTGAAGAAGAAGACCTGGATTTCGTTTTTGACAGGAGCGGCGATATAATGTTCCTGTATGCAAAGGAAAAACACGATATTACAAACCTTGTACTGGAAAAACTTAAATAGAATATAAATAGTAGATGGAATTAAAAATTAAAGACGCCGCCGCACTTACCGGCGGCATTGTTTCAGGTAACCCTGAACTCATTATTACGAACATTGCAAAGATAGAAGAGGCTAAACCCGGTGATCTTACCTTCCTTTATCTGCCGGCATATGAGAAATATTTCGCAAACACAAAGGCTTCTGCTGTTCTTGTAAAGCCTGGTTTCAATAAAACCAGAGACGATATTACCTATATCGAGGTAGACAATCCGAATGCTGCACTTCTGAAAATAATCAATCAGTACTTCAAACCCTCATTTGACCTTTCGGGCATTGATGCTACGGCTTATATCGATCCTGCGGCAAAAATAGGTGAGAACGTATCTGTCGGAAAAAACGTCGTCATCTCTGCCGGCTGCGTCATAGGTGATAACGTGAAAATTTTCCACAATACCGTGCTGCTACGTGATGTTACCGTAGGTGAAGGTTCGCTGATATTTCAGAACGTAAGCATCAGGGAAAATTGTGTGATAGGAAACCGCGTGATCATTCATCCCGGAACAGTCATCGGTTCTGACGGGTTTGGATATGCTCCGGACGGGAAAGGCGGATACATAAAGATCCCGCAGATAGGCAACGTTATACTGGAAGACGATGTAGAACTGGGCTCAAATGTGTCTGTCGACCGGGCTTCAATCGGCTCGACTATTGTAAGAAGAGGTGCCAAGATAGATAACCTCGTGCAGATTGCACACAACGTAGTGGTAGGCGAGAATACGGTCATTTCGGCACAGTCGGGTATATCCGGCAGCACTAAGGTCGGACACAACTGCATTATTGCCGGTCAGGTCGGTATCACCGGACACGTGGAGATTGCAGACAACGTAATACTGGCTGCCCAGACGGGTGTATCCAAGGGTCTCAGCAAGCCCGGAACGTATTTCGGGTCACCTGCAAAGGAACACCGCACTGCGCTCAGACTGGAGGGACATATACGAAACCTCCCAGAGACTGCCGAAAAAATCAAGAAAATGGAAAGCCAGATCGAGGATCTGCAGAAAAAATTAAATCAATTGAACGAAAAAGGAATTTTATAATGCTCGAAACGCAAAGGACTATTGCCAATCCGGTCAGTATGTCGGGAACTGGTCTTCATACCGGCACCTCGTGTACTATGACTTTCAAACCCGCGCCGGAAAACTATGGAATAAGATTTGTCAGGACTGACCTGGGCGGAAATCCCGAAGTACCGGCTATCGCAGATAATGTTGTGGATGTTTCAAGGGGCACCACTATAGGTATTGGTGAGGCAAAAATTCATACAGTTGAACATGTCCTGGCTGCAGTTGCAGGACTCCAGATAGATAATATTATAATTGAACTCAACGGGATGGAACCTCCTATTGGTGACGGCAGTGCCATGCCGTATGTAACAATCCTTGAACAGGCCGGTTTCCTTGCACAGGAAGCTCCCAAGGATTACCTCATTATAGATGAAACAGTGCAGTATCACAGCGAAGAAGATCAGGTCGATATAGTGGCGCTGCCGCTCGATAACTTCCGCGCTACAGTAATGGTTGATTACCAGAACCCTGCTCTAGGAAGCCAGCATTCAGGACTCTTTGACCTGGAAAGCGAATTTGTGGGAGAATTTGCTCCTGCAAGAACATTCAGTTTCCTGAGCGAAATTGAAATGCTCGCGGACAGGGGACTTATAAAAGGCGGCAACCTCGACAATGCAGTCGTGATAGTAGATAAAAAAGTTGAAGACGGGGAACTCGAAGAACTTGGCAGGAAAATAGGACTCAAAGGTGAAATCACACTCGGTTCGACCGGTTTCCTGAACGACAAGACTCTGCGTTTCAGAAATGAACCCGTCAGACATAAGCTTCTCGATCTGCTGGGTGACCTGGCGCTGATAGGTGCTCCCATAAAAGCCCAGATACTTGCTGCGCGTCCCGGTCACAAGTCAAACGTCGCTTTTGCAAAACAGATCAGAAAACTCTACCAGCAGAAAAAACTCGTTAAGAAGTACCAGTTCGTCAAAACTGCCGGTGTCGTTTTCGATATAGATGCAATCAAGCGCATACTGCCTCACGCATATCCTTTCCTGCTCGTCGACAAAATCACACATCTCGAGCTGGACAAAAAAGTTGTGGGGGTAAAGTGCGTTACCATAAATGAACCGTTTTTCCAGGGACATTTTCCGAACAAACCAATTATGCCGGGTGTACTGCTCCTGGAAGCAATGGGACAGGTCGGGGGCATACTGCTGCTGAATTCATTCCCGAATCCGGAGGAAAAACTGGTGATGTTTATGCAGATAAACAATGCCAAGTTCAGAAAGCCAGTAATTCCAGGAGACCAGATAGTCTTTGAGTGCGAACTCATCAGCAAGAAGAGCAAGCTGGCAGTGGTGGGTGCAAAGGCTTATGTGGACAGTGTGCTGGTGGGAGAGGCCGAATTTATGGCGGCCATTGTCGACAGAGCTGACGGCGAAAAAAAATAAGTTTAGATATCTAAAATCTTAGATCTGTAAAATAATTATTTTGTTATAAATTCAAGGTTATATGCGCAACATTCATTCTACAGCAATCATCAGCCCCAAAGCCAGGATAGGGCAGGATGTTACTATCGGCCCGTATTCTGTGATACACGATGACGTCGAGATAGGAGACGGATGCCGTATCGGACCGTCTGTAAACATCTATGACGGAGCACGCCTTGGCAGCCGTGTGACTGTGTACCAGTCGGCTTCTATAGCTCATATCCCTCAGGATCTGAAATTCAGCGGTGAACCTACACTGTTTATAGTTGGTGACGATACCACTATACACGAATTCGTTACACTGCACCGCGGCACCAGCGAAACCGGGAAGTCGGAAATCGGAAAAAAATGTCTCCTTATGGCTTATGTACATGTGGCCCACGACTGCAAGGTGGGAGATAATTGCGTGATAGCAAATGGTGTGCAGATTGGCGGACACGCGGAGATAGAAAACAACGTGACTATTGGCGGACTTACACCGGTGCACCAGTTTTCACACATCGGCCAGCATTCGATGATAGGCGGCGGTTTCCGCGTTACACAGGACGTTCCGCCCTTCGTGCTTGCGGCAAGCGAACCGCTCAGGTATTCGGGGCTTAATGTGATCGGCCTGAGAAGACGCGGTTTCAGCAACTCTGACATCATGACACTAAAGGATGCATATAATATTCTCTACACATCGGGACTGAACATATCTCAGGCCAAAGAAAAAATGCGCGAGACATACCCCGGACATCCTCTGGTGGAAAATATTATCAACTTTATCGAACGCTCCAAAAGGACAATTATCCGCAGATGATCTGGAGGCTGATCGATTCAGGATTTGCTGCCGGTGCCGGCAATATGGAAACAGACCTGCAACTGGCGCGGGAATGCCATGACGATCAGGCAGTCCTCCGCTTCTACGGATGGCAGCCATATTGCATATCACTGGGTGCAAACCAGAACCTTTCTGAGATCGATATCGAAAAGGCTGCTGCTGACGGTATAGACGTCGTCAGGCGCCCGACCGGCGGCAGGGCGGTACTTCACGCCGAAGAGCTTACGTATTCGGTCATTATGCCGGCACACTGCGGTTATTCTTCGGCACAGATCTATTCGGGGATAAGTCTGGCACTCGTGCAGGGACTGAAGATATATGATCCCAGACTTGAAAGGGTTGAACTGGAAACACTTCAGCCCGATTTTTCCGGCCTGCTGAAAACTTCTGAAGGCACTGCGTGTTTTGCAAGCAGTGCAAAAAGCGAAGTCAAGTATGAAGGCAGGAAACTTATAGGCAGTGCCCAGAGAAAATTAAACAATTCCATTCTTCAGCACGGATCGCTTCTTTGCGGATCTTTTCACAAAAGAATAACCGGTTATCTGATGCAGAGCGAGGAGCAGAAATTACAGCTGGCCCGACATCTGGATGAAAACACCGTTGACCTCGGAGAAATACTGAACGCAAAGACTGACTACAAGCGGCTCAGGGAATCTATAGCGAAAGGTTTCGAACTCGAGTGGAATATAAATTTACACTGAACAGAACTGATTTACCGCTTCCAGACAACACACAACCACAGTTTTTTCTGCTAAATACCATTATTTCAGCCTGATGATACGCTTTGACCTGAATTTATATGTAAATTTTATTACTTTTATGTTTTATTTTCCGTTATTCATGCCCGTTTGGCCCGGTATTCCTGCGAGGAATGACCGTGGTGTGGGGCTGATGAGAAATGGAAAAGACTAAATATCATTGAGGACCGATAAAATGAGTACATATACTGATTTCAGAAGGATAACGACACAGTCGCTATATGTTTCAAAACAGAAGGGCGTTAAAATTTCTGCCCTTACCGCATACGATTTTATAATGGCAAAATTGCTGGATCAGGCCGGTATCGATCTGATACTTGTCGGTGATTCGCTCAGCAATGTCTTTCAGGGCAATGAAACTACTCTGCCTGTGACTATGGATGAAATGATATATCATACTAAGGCAGTGACAAAAGGCGTGGACCGGGCGATGGTCGTTGTGGATATGCCTTTCATGTCGTATCAGACTAATATGGATGAAGCTTTCAGGAACGCAGGAAGGATAATGAAGGAAACTCCCGCAGGAGGTGTGAAACTCGAAGGCGGAAAAAGAGTGGCTGAAACAGTTAGGAAAATTACCGAGGCAGGCATACCGGTGATGGGACATATCGGTTTGACACCTCAGAGTATTCATCAGTTCGGCAGCTATAAGGCAAGAGGCAAGCAGGAAGAAGAAGCCAGGGAACTCATAGAAGACGCAAAGATACTCGAAGAGGCCGGCGCGTTTTCAATTGTACTGGAAAAAATTCCGGCTCAGCTGGCCAAAGAGATTACAGAAACTATCTCCATTCCTACTATCGGCATCGGTGCAGGCGTTTACTGCGACGGACAGATACTCGTTACTCCTGATATGCTGGGGCTGAATGTGGACTTCAATCCCAGATTCGTAAGACATTATGCCAATCTTGCAGAGGAAATAGTCGACTCGGTGAAAGGATACGTCAGGGATGTGAAGGAAAGACAGTTCCCGTCGGAGAAGGAAAGTTACTGATAAAAAGTTAACTGAAAAATTAACCTGAAAAGAATTACCAAAGAAACAGATGAATTTTAGCGACGCAAAGATTGTGAGAATGTTCAGATACCTGATAATGCAGACGGCGATGCTGTTTTTGCTGGTCCTGCCGGCCCGTGCACAGATGAAGCCTCAGATAGATACATTTCTGCAGGGTGCAATGATCACCGGTATTGCAGGCCATAACGGGGATCTCTGGATCTCTACATACGGCAGGGGTATATTCAAGTACAGCCTCAAAGACGGTCAGTGGACGAATTTTTCCACGCAGAAGGGCGGCCTTCAGCAGGATTTTTTCTACTGCATAACTGTAAGCGACAGGTATGTGTGGGCCGGTTCGAGTGACGGTCTGTTTACCTACGACCAGCAGCAGAACACATGGCGCAAAAGGAAGTTCGGCAAAGGCGGTGAGCTGGGAAACTGGATCAGAGCAATTGCGTACGACAAGGATATAGAAACTGTGTGGGTGGGGCGTTTCAAGTATCTGACGAAGTATGAAGTTGAAAAGAACAGATTTACCGATATTGACCTGACTGTCAACGGCGATGTAAAAAGCAACAACATAAAGACCATTAAACTGGACGGCGATTCGGTCGTATATTTCGGGACTGAGTCCGGAATACACAAATACCTGAAGAGTATGGATATCGCAGACCCATTATCAAGACAGTATATCAGCAATTCAGACAACTATTTTAACGGGCAGGGCGATGCAATATCGGCAGCCGATATACTCTTTGAACAGAACTCGATCTGGTTTGGCCTCGACGAATTCGTTACTCCTCAGAAACCGAATTTCAACATAGGCGGACTATACCACTTCGACAGGCAGCATACATGGGAAAGGTTCGATAACAGCACCGGCTTTGCTGGCAACGGCATTTTCTGCCTGGCCAGAACGGGTAACGTTATTTGGGCCAGTCTTTATGAATTCAACAGGGAAAAGAAAGAACAGCGCGGACAGGGCATAGCCCTGATAAACCGCATTAATAAAAATGTAAGCAGGATTTCAAAGGATGAACTCAACCTGCCTTCAGATAAAATTACTTCGATGTATTTCGACGGTGACTATATGTGGATGGGTACGGAGGCCGGCCTGCTGAGGCTCAAAATTACCAACGAGCTTGCCCGCTGGAAATAAAAATAATTTATAAGGACCTGAATGGTGAAAGGCTATAGAATAACCGAAAACCGGCTCTTGGAACTGAAGGAGAGCTTTAAGAAAAAAAGAATTGCCGTCATAGGCGATATGATGCTGGATTGTTATTTCTGGGGAGATGTGAAAAGAATATCACCTGAGGCTCCGGTTCCGGTAATAGAAATCGACAACGAATTTTACCGCTTCGGCGGTGCTGCAAACTGCGCCTATAACATACTGAAACTCGGCGGCATACCGGTTCCGGTCGGAGTGATCGGCTACGACAATCACGGCTCGATTTTCAACTCACTTATGGAAGAGGCCGGCATATCTTCTTCGTCACTCATTATTGACGAGGACAGGCCTACTACAGCAAAAACCAGGGTGATTGCTCATAACCAGCATATAGTCCGCATAGACAGGGAAAAGAAAGACACTGTAAGTGAAGATATACAGCAGAAACTTCTCGACAGCATCAGGAACAATATAAATAAACTTGATGGTATAATTCTTCAGGACTATAACAAGGGTGTGCTTACACCGTATCTGATAACTGAAATAATTTCTCTCGCTAATCAGAACGGCGTTATTATTACTGTGGACCCGAAGTTCAATAATTTCTTCGACTACAAAAATGTTACCGTGTTCAAACCGAACAGAAAAGAAACCGAGGATGCCTTCGGTATCAGGATAGTTTCCGACGAAGATATTCTGAACGCCGGCAACAGTCTGCTTGACAGACTGGGTGCAAAGTATGTACTGCTTACACTGGGTGAACAGGGCATCGCGGTGTTTCAGAATGGCGAACGCGTACGCCGCATGCCTACAAAGGCGCGCAAGGTGGCCGACGTTTCGGGTGCGGGCGATACGGTAATTTCAACGCTTACAATTGCACTTGCCGCCGGAGCCGATATCTGCGAAGCTTCCTATCTGGCCAATTTTGCGGGCGGACTTGTCTGCGAGGAAGTCGGAATAATACCAATAGAATCAGACAGGTTATTCCAGGAAGTTCTGAGAGAAGAAGTCTGAATCAGTCTGCACTGTTCAAATACTGATTACTGCATGCAGATAAAATTGTATTTCATTTTTCTATAAGCTGAATAAATTATAAAAGATATACTAATATGAAAAATATACTTACCCGTGAAGAGATTGCTGAGGTCCGGAAAGCACTGAAAAAGTCAGGCAAGAAGGTGGTATTTACAAACGGCTGTTTTGACATACTGCACGCCGGGCACGTGGACTATCTGAACAAGGCCAGAGCACTCGGTGACGTTCTGATAGTAGGAATGAACAGTGATTCTTCCATAAAAAGAATTAAGGGTGAAAACAGGCCCGTAATACCCGAGGCTGAACGGGCTTATCTTGTGGCCAACCTCAGGGCAGTTGACTATGTGACTCTGTTCGATGAGGATACTCCCGGCGAACTGATAGACGTACTTATCCCTGATTTTCTTGTAAAGGGCGGGGACTGGAGTATCGATAATATCGTCGGACGCAGTGTGGTCGAAGCAAACGGCGGGCAGGTTAAGACTATAAACTTTGTCAATGATCAGTCGACATCTAAGATCATCAGCAGCATTCTTGAGAAATACAGATAGTATTATTTCAGGATATAATAATAACAAAGCAGGAATGCAGAAAACCAGATAATGGCGGAAAAAACAGACATAAAGAAAAAAAGAAGCCTGTTCCATAAAATTGTAAATGCCTTTCTGGGGGTGTTGATTGGAATACTGGTGATTCTGGTGGTCTTAGTGGGTATATCCCAGACTGAATCATTCCGCGAATTCCTGCGAAAAACCGTCATCTCTGAAGTGAACAGCTCACTCAACGGGAAAATAAACATCGAACGCATTGACGGTACGATTTTTACATCTCTGATACTTACAAACACCTCGCTTACACTGGATCGCGATACAATATTGTATTCAGGAAAGATCTCGCTGAAAACCAGTCCGCTGCAGATATTGCTGAAGAAGATCTATGTGCGCGAGTTTGAGTTGTCAGGTGCTAAAATTGCGCTGCTGAAGGATTCATCGGGAAAATTCAACATATCCCGCCTGGTTAAACCCAAGAAGGCAGATACAGTTAAATCTAAATTCCCGTTCACCATAAATGTCAATGAGCTCAGGATCATAAATTCTTCGCTCAGAATTGCAGGCGGAATAAATAAAAACAGTTACAGAAGCTATAACACACTGAATTTCAATGATCTGAGGGTGGACAGCCTGAATCTTCTGCTCAGTGCATTTGCAGATATCAGCGGCAACAGTTTTCAGCTCAAAATCGATGCACTGAATTTTCGAGCAAACCTGTTGAAATTCAAGCTGTATAAAATGAGCGGTTACTTTGATCTGACCGACCATTATGCCAGAGTAAACGATCTGTATCTGAAAACAAACAGCAGCGACTTCAATCTGACGGCGAGCATGGAAGATGTGAATTTTTTCAACCATTTCAGGTATGAAAAACTGAAGACGTCGCCTGTTAAGATTTCGCTCGACGCAAGATTGTTTGATTTTTCCGACCTGACGAGTTTTGTTTCAGCAACCGATATTATGCAGGGTACGGTAAAAGCAAATATTGAAGCCTCGGGTCCGTACGGCGACTTGAACATACAAAAACTTGCACTCGATTATCTGCAGACTCACCTTGAGCTCAACGGCAACGTTAAGAATCTGCACGTGCCGTCAGATCTGTTTATAAAAGCTAAACTTTATAATTCGAAAATCAACCAGGATGATGTCCATAAGCTGCTGCCGGGTATAAAGAGCATTCCTGATTATAAGGGACTGGTACTGGACAACATCGAAGCTGAGTATGAAGGCACTCCGAAGAAGTTTATTGCATCTCTCAGGACAGATCTTCCAAAGGGTTCCATCGAATCAAAAGCCGATCTGGATTTCAGCGGACAGGTTTCGAAATATGATATTTCTGTAAGTACAAAGGAGCTGGATCTTGAACCGGTGATAAAGAGCAGGACATCGCTGAATTCGAATATCAGCTTCAGGGGAGAATCATTCTCACCTCAGAAGATGAACTCAACTGCTCACATTCAGCTCCTTAACTCTAGTTTCAGAACCTATTATGCAGATTCGCTCGACCTCTCCGGCTCGGTACGCGACGGTCAGCTGGCATTCCGGCTGATTACTTCCTCTGCAGGCGCTAACTTCCGTGCAGACGCGAATGTTGACTACAGGGATACTGCAAATGCTATATTCAGTCTTAACGGACGGGTTGCTCGGCTGAATCTCTCGAGGTTCGTCAATGATACCTCCCTGTCCTCCAACCTCAATTTTACTTTTGCGCTCGACGGGCAGAGTTTTGATTTCGAAAAAATGGACAGCCATCTCAGGATGAACATACTGCCTTCGGTTTTCAAAGACATGAGACTCGATACCACGGCACTGAATATTGCATATATCAGGCAGAATGACAACAAAAGGCTGATCCGACTGGATACTGATTTTGCAGTATTTACTCTCCTCGGTGATTACTCGCTTGACGATGCTATAGATATGATGACTTACCAGTCAGACGTAATTGTCAAACTGATTAAGCAGAAGATTTATGAAATAAACCCATATGCATTGTTCAACGATTCGCTGAAAGCCGCGAATTTTGAAATGCAGCTGAAGCTCGCCCGGCAGGAGAATCCTCCCGTATTCAAAAAAAATATCAGTCTTGATTATAACCTCTTCGTAAAGGATTTTGGACTGATTGCTGCATTTGCCGGTGTAAATACGATAGATACCGACGGCCGGTTTTTTGGAACAATAAAGAATACTGCTTCTGATTTCTATGCCGATGCAAATATAGTGCTCGACAAGCTGAAGATAACTTCAAAAACCAATGTAACGTATGTTTCAAATCTTAACTTCTATTCGAGTATTAGCCGAGATAACAGTGCGGTCAGATTTGATAATATGAAAATGGATCTGAAACTTAATACCGACCGGGTATTTTCGAATACAGATCTGAAAGATGTTTTCGTTATGCTGAACCTGAACAACTCAGATATGAATTATTCGGTTTCTGCACAGATGGATACCACCGCATCTGCACTTCTTCAGGGCAGTGCAAAAATACTAGAACACGGATTCGATCTTTCAGTCGATACGTTGGTTGCGGACTATAAATCACTTACGTGGAAAAACGACAGCGCGCTCATAGCACACTACGATAAAAACGAGTTCAGTATAGATAAATTCAGACTGGTGCGAAATGGATCTGCAATTGATCTGAAAGGATCGGTATACGGAGATGGAAAAGAGAACCTAAGACTGGATGTTTCACATCTGGATGCAGAACTGCTGAACAACCTGCTGGGACTCAGCCAGGAATACCTTTCATCCGATCTGAATATTTCAATGCTGCTGAACGGATATCTGCACGATCCGGTGATCGATCTGAAACTGAAAGCAGATAAAATAAGGGTTAATGATAAAAACTTCGGATCGCTCGACGGAAAGTTTGACTATTCAAAAAAAATGCTGAAGACCGATGTTGTATTCGTTGATTCACTGATGAATTTCCAGGCCCCGCTGCTTACAGTTAAGGGTGATATTCCAGTTGACCTGGGATTTGTGGGAGTTACACAAAGGCTGCCCAGCGACAAGCCTGTCGATATCGCGGTGAGATCAGAAAATTTTGACATAGCCGTACTATCAGGACTTATTCCATATACATACGACGTCAGAGGTAAACTGTCTGCCGGACTGAAAATAGGCGGAACGACCGAACAGTTCAACTACGGCGGTAACATAAGTCTGAGTAATGCTGTATTTACATCCAGCCTGACAAACCTGACTTACGGACTCGACATCAATCTGAAACTTCAGAATGAATCGGTACTGGTGGACAATTTTGTGCTGAGCAATCAGGGCGGAAGCAACTACAGAGGCCGGCTGACCGGATCAGGAAGCGCACAGCTGAAAGCTGCCGGTCTGGAGACCGCAGAATTAAACGTATCCGGGGACCTTGCATTGCTCAGTGAAGCATCCAGGGCGGTTTCTCCTAATTATTACGGGGATGTGGTCATTCAGACAGGAAATGACTGGCGCTATACTTATAATAAAGGCAACTCAGAATTCAACGGCAAGGTACTGCTTAAGGAAGCAGAGCTGACTATTATACCTCCCAGCTCCTCGTACGGCAGTGAGAATGAATATAACTATCATTTCCCGGTTGATTCTGTCCGCATTGATAAGAAGCAGGATGAATTCAACCAGATAGTTTCGCTTTCAAAAAAATACTCATCCATGGGTAAACCCCAGAAGAGCAGCAGTTCGAAAAAGACGGGCTTCAAGTATAATGTAAGTCTGGAAATAAAGGACGAGGCTACTGTCTATTTTGTAGTTGACCGGGTTTCAAACCAGAGGCTTACAGCAGTACTCGACGGACAGATGATATACGAATCCGGCGGAGTGGCGCAGGGAAAATTCAACCTTCTCGAAGGTTCCAAGCTGGATTATTTCAAGACTTTTGATGCAAGCGGAAGCATTTATTTTGAGAGTGATCCCACGAACCCCAGGCTCGATGTAGTGGCGACATATAAATCGGAACACAGTGATTCTGCTGCCGGTGAATCGCAGATGGTTGCTGTGAAGATAAAGATACAGGGCAGGGTTCAGGAACTGAGCAAGAATTTTATACAGGCCAGCGAAGACAAGATTGCGGTATACGTCGGTGAATCAGATATTGAAAATGACGTCCCTGATCCACAGTACGATGCCTCTGATGCAATTTCATTCATCATTACCGGCAGCTTCAAGGATGAACTTACTGCCAATGAAAAATCGCAGGCGGCATTTGACCTGTCCAGAAATGTAACCGGTTATACCACATCCATACTCGGCGGACTCATTGGCAGCTTTGCCAATTCACAGCTGGGAGATATAGTAAAGGATTTTGAGGTCGAGAAACGAGGTACTTCTACGCGCGTGAGTCTGAGCGGCAGGTTCCAGAATTTCAGATATTCTCTCGGCGGCAGCGATGAAACACTGCAGGACATCAGTAAGGCAAACCTAAGTTTTGAATATCCATTCACTGACAGATTGTTTTTCCGTTTCCAGAGGAAAGACCCCATACTGGAAGCTTCAAGTCTGAACGAAAAGATCAACGAACTCTCATTGCGTTATAAATTTATTTTTTAATTTATAACGGAATTTTGCGTAAATTAAAAATAAAACCATGAAGAAAAAGATCATTGCTTTCTTTAGAAACAATCCGGGCAGGAGCATTAAATCCACTGAGTTAGCTCAGCTGCTGGGCATCGCCTATGACTACGAATATGAAGCACTTAAGGCCATGCTGTTTGCACTGTACAAGGAAGGATTTCTTGTCAGAGCAGGCAAGCGTTACAGCCTGAATCCCAAACACAGCGCAAAACTTACCGGCATTATATCCATAGTGGATGCCGGATACGGTTTCGTACGCCTCGATAATTCTGAGGACGGTGACGTATATATTTCCTCAAAAAATCTGAGTACTGCATTCAGCGGTGACACTGTTGCTGTGGAACTATTTGCCCACAGAAAGGGTAAAAATATCGAAGGTCAGGTTATTGAAGTCGTTAAGAGAAAACGCGATGAGATTGTCGGACGGCTCCAGAAATCCAAATCCTTCTATTTTGTAAAGCCGGACGATAATGACATTCACCGCGACATCTATATCGATCCCGGAAACCTTAAGGGTGCAAGGGATGGTGACAAGGTAGTGGTAAACGGTATTTTCTGGGATAATCCGCTGCTGAATCCCGAAGGCAGGATCAGTGAAGTGCTCGGCAGGGCGGGCAGCTATGACGCGGAGGTTTCTGCACTGGCCAGAGAATTCAATCTGGCCTATGAGTTTCCCAGAGCCGTCATTAAAGAAGCTGCCGGTCTCGAAGTCGACCTCTCTGAAGATGAACTCTCTCAGAGGCTCGATCTCAGGGATAAAGTGATTTTTACAATTGACCCGGAGGATGCAAAGGATTTTGACGATGCTGTGTCTATAGAACAGCTGCCCGGCGGCAATTTCAGTATCGGCGTTCATATTGCAGATGTAAGTCATTATGTAACTGACAGCTCAAGACTTGACCATGAGGCGCTCAGACGCGGCAACAGCGTGTATTTTGTGGGTAAGGTAATCCCGATGCTGCCTGAAAAACTGTCGAACGGAGTTTGCTCACTCGTGCCGTTTGAGGACAGGCTGACATATTCTGTAATCGCAGAAGTTACTCCCCTGGGCAGGGTGGTCGATTACGAGATCAGGAAATCGGTCATCAACAGCAAGCGCCGCTTTACATATGAAGAGGCGCAGCAGGTGCTTGATAGCGGTGAAGGCGATTTTGCCGAAGAACTGCTTGCTCTGAACAAGCTGGCCAGGACGCTCAGAAAAAAAAGAATATCTGCCGGAAGTATTAACTTTATTACGCCCGAGGTAAAATTCATTCTTGACAGTCAGGGTGTTCCCGAGAAGATAATGAAGAAAGAACTTCAGGAAAGCAATAATCTCATAGAAGAATATATGCTTATGGCTAACCAGATTGTAGCCAGACACATTGGCGGATCAAAAAAGAAATTTCCGCTGCCGTTTGTATACAGGGTTCACGATCTGCCCGATGACGTTAAGATACGCGAGTTTGCTGCATTCGTTAAATCTCTCGGGTATTCTTTCGATCCGTCGGGTGCCAATAAACCAAAGCAGATACAAAAACTGCTCGAAAGTGTCAGAGGTACAGAAGAGGAGAATCTTATTAACGAAGTCGCCATCAGATCTATGGCAAAAGCGGTTTATTCGACAGAGAATATCGGACACTACGGACTGGGATTTAAATACTACAGTCACTTTACTTCTCCGATCCGCCGTTATCCGGATCTGATTGTGCACCGGCTGCTGCATCATTATATGCAGACTGGCGGGAAAATTCTGATGAGCGGTGATGAGCTCGAAGAGATCTGCGAGCATACTTCTGCTACAGAGAGAAATGCGGTCAATGCTGAACGCCTGTCTGTAAAACTCAAACAGCTCGAATTTCTCAGGGATCATCTGGGTGAGGATTTTCACGGCATCGTTTCGGGCATTACCAGTTTCGGTATGTTTATAGAACTGACCGATTCACTTGCCGAAGGACTGATCCGGCTCAGGGATATGGACGATGATTATTATTACTATGATGAAAAGAACTATTCACTTACCGGAAAGATAACAAAAAAAAGATATAGACTTGGAGACAAAATTGTAGTTAAATTAATCAGAGTGGATGAGGACAGACGGGAAATAGATTTCGAGATAGTTGAATCCTGAATATCGTTCAGTATTTCCGGACTCTGATTATAAACCGGTTCATAATTGGATATAACTATATGAAAAAAATATTAGTAATACTGATGCTGCTCGCAGCCGGCAACACTGCCTTCGCGCAGTTCGGTAAGAACAAAGTACAATATAAAGACTACACGTGGTATTATATTCAGACACTGCACTTCGATATTTATTATTCGCAGGGCGGAGAAAGAATAGCAGAATTTGCTGCAAAGGCTGTTGAATCCGCGCTGGATTCCATACAGAAAAGTTTTGACTACCGTATCAACAACAGGATATCGTTCATTATCTATAAGTCAGGTAATGATTTTCAGGAGACCAACGTCACGGAAGAATATCTGGACGAGGGAATAGGCGGATTTACTGAAATATTCAAAAACAGGGTGGTACTTCCTTTTGAAGGTAATTATGCCAACTTCAGACACGTGATCCACCACGAACTGGTCCATGCGGTTATAAATGATATGTTCTACGGCGGATCGCTCCAGAATGTAATATCCAAGAACATATCCGTACAGCTCCCGCTGTGGTTCCACGAAGGTATGGCTGAATACCAGTCACTCGGCTGGGATACCAATACCGATATGTTCATCAGGGATGCTATAATTAACCAGTATCTGCCCGATCTGACCAACCTGAGTGACTATGCGGCATACCGCGCCGGCCAGTCGCTGTTCTACTATATTGCCCAGAAATACGGCCGCGAGAAGATAGGTGAACTGATAAACAAGACAAAAGGACTCAACAGCTTTGAAGAGGGGCTGAAGGCTTCCATAGGACTGAACTACGAGGAACTGAACGAGAGATGGAAGAAGGAGCTGAAAAAAGCTTACTGGCCTGACATTGCTACCAGACAGGATCCGGATGAATTTTCAAAACGCCTAACCAACCACAAAAAAGACGGCGGTTTTTATAATACAAGTCCTGCTCTCTCCCCGCAGGGAGATAAGATTGCATTTATATCCAACAGGAATTTCTACTTTGACGTCTATATAATGAATTCCCACGACGGAAAGATTATCAAGAGAATTGTCGAGGGAAACCGCAGCGCTGATTTTGAGGAACTGAACATTCTTACTCCCGGACTCGACTGGTCGCCGGACGGAAAGAAAATTGTGGTTTCTGCCAAGACTTCAGGATACGATGCAATTCATATCATTGATGTCGAGGAGGAAGACGAGGAACAGGTGCCCGTTAAAATGCTGGGTATAGCATCTGTAAAGTGGTCGCCCGATGGCAAATTCCTGACCTTCATAGGACATAACGGTCAGATGTCCGACCTGTACATTTATGACCTTCAGGCAAAAGTATTAGTCAATCTGACAAACGACATCTTTTCAGACTCCGATCCGGCCTGGGCTCCTGACGGAAAAAGCATCTTTTTTTCATCTGACCGCAAAGGATATACAAATTCCGCAGCGCTGCCCGACTCGTTCAATATTGCAAAATTTGACTATTCGCAGATGGATATATACCGGTTTGATATTGCTTCGAAAACAATCGAGAGAATCACCGATCTGCCGCACAGCGACGAAACATCTGCTGAATGCTCCGGCGACGGAAAACAGCTGATATTTATTTCCAGCTTTAACGGAATAAATAATATTTATACCACTTCGCTCGATCATACCATTAAGGATGATTCTACTGATATAGTACCCATTACAAATTCTCTTAACGGACTCTATCAGTTGTCTGTATCTAAAGACGGGAAAAAGCTGGCCTTCAGTTCTATGTACGAAGGCGCATACAATATTTTCCTGCTTACCAATCCGTTTGAACCGAAAACGACGAAGCGTTATCTGGCCTCAACCATACCGTACAACAGATTATTCCAGGACAGGACACCGGCAGCGGGCGATACTGCTTCAGCAGTTTCAAGACTCGCCACGACTGTAAACGGCAAGGACAGTACTGCTTCGGTTTCCAACCCGGCAATATTCACCGGTGAAGTAAGGCGGGGTGGTGAAAATGATACTGCTTCAGTTTCCGGGACTCCTTCTCCGGCAGGCGGACGTCAGATATTCGGCAACGGCCAGGCAATTGTAGCCGGTGCTGATTCTGCAAATGCACAGATCAATCCGAATTTCAGCATGGCAGGCAAGCTGGACAGCAACGGAAATTATCTCGTGAATAAGTATAAAATTACTTTTTCTCCGGACATCATCTATGCCAATGCCGGTTACAGTACTCTATATGGACTGCTCGGAACCACTGTCCTTTCATTCAGTGATATGCTGGGCAATCACCGTATCGTTGGTGTAACCAGCCTGCAGATTGATCTGAAGAACAGCGACTATGGTCTGGCTTATTACTATCTGCCTAAGAAGATCGATTACGGTATTGAAGGTTTTCATACGGCAAGGTTTGTCTACCTTACCAGGAATTTTGCTGACAACTTGTTCCGCTTCAGGAACTATGGTGCTGTAGGTTCCATGAGCTATCCGCTCAGCAAGTTCTACCGGTTCGATGCCAGTCTGGCATGGCTGAATGTATCATCCGAGAACCTGGATAATCCGGATGAGGAAACTGAAAAGATCTCCTATGTGATCCCGTCGGTAAGCTTTGTCCATGACAACGTATTGTGGGGATATACCTCGCCGATAGATGGAACGCGCTACAATCTGACACTTTTCGGAAATCCAATATCCGGCAAAAAGAAGCTGAGCTTTTATTCTTTCACGATGGATTACAGGAATTACAACCGTTTCTGGTACGACAATTCATTCGTGTTCAGGCTGTCCGGCGGTGTATCAGGCGGCGAGAATCCGCAGAGATTCTTTATGGGCGGCACTGAAAACTGGATCAACCGTACGTTTACCACTCAGGATATTCCTATTGAAAGCGCTTCGGATTTTGCATTCCTGACGCCGGCTATGCCTTTGAGGGGATATAACTATGCAGAAAGGATAGGTACTAAGTACGCCCTGCTGAATCTGGAACTCAGAATGCCGCTCATCAGGTATCTGGTTACCGGGCCGATCCCATTGCTCTTTCAGAATATACTCGGTACTGCTTTTGTGGATATGGGTTCAGCCTGGGATGATACGAGGAGCCTGAAATTCTTCAAGAAGGATCCGCAGAGAGGGACTGTGTCGCAGGATCTCCTGATGGGTACAGGTGCAGGCGCCAGGATATTCTTCCTGTATTTCCTGGTCCGCTTCGATGTTGCCTGGTCGTATGACCTTGATGTGTGGTCGAAACCGAAATACTATATATCGCTGGGCGCAGACTTCTGATAAAAAAGTTCTCAGTTATCAGTTCTCAGTTTTCAGTTAACTGAGAACTGATAACTATTTAATCTCCATTCCTTTTGTATCAAACCTGCGCTGTTTTAGCAGTTTGCCGTTGTCGTACTTTGCTTCACTTCCCACTACACCGTTCTCATAGTAAGTGACATATGAGCCGTGCAGCTTGTCAGCGCGGTAGTATGTATAGCCTTCAATATTGCCGTTTTCAAAGTACCAGGTACTCAGACCTTCTTTCATTCCGTTTTTGTAGCTTTCATCCCACTGGATTTTGCCGCTGGGATAGTAGCCGTAAGTCTTGCCTTCCTTTTTCCCCGACAGGTAGTAATACTCTTCCTTCAGCTGGCCGTTGGGATAATAGATCTTGCTCTTGCCGTCGGGTTCATCCCTTCTGTAGCTGATCTCGCTTCTGAGTCGTCCATCTTTATCGTACTCGTAAGAAACGCCGTGCTTCAGTCCGTTGTCATAAGATACTACCGAGGCTATTATACCACTGTCGGCATAGGTCGTAAATATGCTGTCCGGTTTGCCCGATCTGTATCTGCCCTCGCTCTTTACATAACCGCTGCTGTAATAGGTTTTTTCAGGACCGTGTTTTATACCGTCTTTAAAACTGATCTCGGATTTCAGCATTCCGTTATCGTAATAATTCTTGAAGCTTTCCTCGATCTTCTCAAATTTGCCGGTAATGCCGTATCTGATCCTCTTGATCAGCTGGCCGTCGGAGTATGTGTCTATGACCTTGACCATGCCGTCGGGGTAAAACAATCTGGACGTACCCTCGAGTTTGTTATTCTTATAGTTGGCCTCGAGTGCCACGATACCGGTTTCGAAATATACGCGGCTGATGCCTTCCTGTTTGCCATCTATATAATATTTTTCCACTTCGATGCCCCCGCCGTCGAAATACGTACGTGAGAGTCCGTTAAGCTTGCCGTTGTGGTAATTCCAGATGCCCAGTTTTTTCCCGCTCTTGTAGTATGTTTTGGTAATGCCTTCCTGTATATTATTAACGTAGTTGGCTTCAGCCCACAGCTCACCGGTTTCATAATACCATCTGGATATTCCTTCCAGTTTTCCGTCAGCATAATTCCATTCAAAATATACTTTCCCGTTTTCGAGATACCATCTGGAAACACCGTTTTCCTTGTCGTTTTCGAAATACCATTCCTTCCAGATTTTCCCGGACCGGTAGAACTCGCGATAGATGCCGTGTCTTTTACCGTAATGATATACACCCTCTGATTTCAGTTTCCCGTCGTCAAAAAAAGTGTGTCTTATTTCATATTCTTTTTCCTGCGAAAAAAGGTGTGAAAAACCTGTGAAGAGAAAACACAAACAATATAATACTAATCTGTTTTTCATTTTTTATATTTGGATAGTTCATTTATCATTACAATTATTCGGAGAAAAAAGTTTCCGAACTGCAAAAGTCCGTACGGACAGCAAAAGTCAGTACGTGCTGCTCCGTAAAACGGCTCGTGGAAATGATTCCGGATAATTATTATTGTTAATATTAACATACTATCAGGGAGATCAAATGTTCAAGACCAAACTCAGAATAAATTTTTTTGATGCCGATCCAGCCGGCATTATGTTTTACGGCAATATATTCAGGCTTGCTCACACGGCATTCGAGGAATTTATACAGGAAGGACGTATGGAGCGCAACTATTTTGTGGACCGAGATTTCATCACGCCATTACTGCATTCTGAAGCAGACTATAAACGGCCCCTGCTGCCGGTGACTCATGTGGATATTCATGTCAAAGTAACAGTCCTGAAAGAATCTTCCTTTGAAATCACGTATGAATTTTACTACGGGGACGAACTGGCTGCTATAGTGAAGAATGTTCACGTCTGTCTGAACAAATCTCTCTGGAAGAAGTCTCCGCTGCCCGAAGAACTAAGTGCATACCTGCAGAAAAATGCGGTCTGACAGACCTCATGCATCTTTTGAGTCAGTCTCCTGAGAGTCACTCTCCTGAGAGTCAGTCTCCTGAGAGTCACAGACATCATCCGGAAGGAACATTTTTTTTATTTCGTCCCGCATTATTTTTCCTATGGAAGTATGCGGTAAGTATGCTGCAAAGAAATATTTTTTCGGGACCTTAAAGCCTGCAATATGTTCTTTGAGATATGTGATTATCTCACCTTCGGTGATGTCTGTTTCCGGTTCGGGCACTACGGCTGCTGCAGCGATTTCGCCCCATTTTTCGTCGCTGTATCCAAACACGCAGCTTTCGGTTATTTTCGGGTGTCTGTTCAGGACGGTTTCCACTTCGACGGGGGTGATATTCTCACCTCCTGAAACGATAAGATCCGTTCTCCGGCTCAGTACATATAAGTAACCGTCGTCATCGGTATATCCGATATCGCCCGTCTGGTACCTGCCTTTTTTTATTTTGTCAGATGTGGATCCCGGATCATCCAGGTATTCCCTGAAGATCACTGTTCCGGACACCACTATTTCACCAGGTACTCCGGGCGGAACCCTGTTATTATTGTTCCCTTTTATTACTACAGATCCGGACGACAGGGGGTGACCTGATGAGGAAATCTTGTCCGGATGCCGGGCAAGATCGACTGCAGTGATCATAGAACAGGTTTCTGTAGAACCATATACCTTCACAATTCTGAATCCGGCATCCAGTGCTTCACGTACCAAATTGTCGTCTGCAGGGCCTCCCCCCAGAAATACTGCGCGCAGTTCTTCTGGCGGTTTTGTTCCAGTTTCCAGCAGCTGTTTCAGCGAAGTCCCGACCAGTGACGCAAATGAAGGTTTCAGTTCAGTCATGGCTTTTTTAATTCCCTGCACATGCAGGTTTTCAGGAATGATTACGCTGCATCCCAGAACGTATGAGCGCAGTAATATCATTATTCCGCCAATATGATAAAACGGAAGGCTGGCCAGCCATTTATCACCAGCATTGTGATTTACTATCTGGTCAGTCAGGTAAACACTTTCAAGCAGATTCCTGAAAGTCAGTACAACACCCTTTGGTTTGCCGGATGAACCTGAGGTGAAGATTATCAGTGCAGTCTGGTCGAGCAGCGAGAACAGGTCCTCGTGGACAGCTTTTTCAAATTCATTCGTATGGTAATCGGTTTTTCCAGTCACAGATCCGGCTTTATCTTCAGTATTATTAGTAAATGCAGGAATGATCCCGTCCTGTCCTGAAACAGGCGGCAGGTTCTGGTCAAAGGGAAAACTGATGGCGTTTTCGAAATTAAAAGAATTTGCGAATGATCTGCTCATCATAATGTGTCTGCAGCCGGCATGCTCTATTATTCCGGTAAGTTCGTTCTGTGTCAGTCTTACATTCAGAGGAACTGGAATGGTCTTCAGCTTCCAGAGCGAGTAGAGGAGTACCGGATAATATATGTTGTTTTCAGAAATGACGGCTACCCTGTCTCCACCGGATATACCATGCTGTATGAGTGCGGCTATATACTGGCCAACCAGTCTGATAAATCCGGATCTTCTGATAATCTGATTTTCGCTTATAAGTGCCGGCAGGTCAGGATCTTCCAGGAAGCCTGGAGAATTCAGACCGTGTGCCGTATCGTCCTCGATTACAGATGCAAGAAAATCCAGCACATCCTTTCCGACAGAAGTTTCGATCGAGGAGGAAATAACTATTTTCCTGTTCTTCTTACGGGCTTTTCTTATTATCTCAAGAGTCCGCAATATTCCGCCGATGATCATAGGTTTCAGTATGAATACAATATTATATTTCAGCAGTTCATTGGCATCGTTAATATTTCTTATTGATTCATCTGCGGCAACCTGTACGGGTGAAACCCGGGAAAGTTCGATAAGGTCCTCTTTACTGGCGACCGGCTGTTCGATGTATTCGGGATTCAGTTCTGCCAGCTCCAGAATGTGTTCCTTTGCCTGAGCCAGTGTCCATTTTCCGTTTACGTCAATTCTGATATTTACCTGCGGACCGGCAAGCTTTCTCAGTTCTTTCAGTACGCGCAGGTCTTCTTCAAAATCATCTCTTCCGGCTTTTATCTTTATAGTATCAAAACCTTTTTCCAAATACTCCCGTGCTTTTGCGAGTGTTTCCTCCACAGGCAGAATTCCTATCAGCGCATTTGTCCTTACATTGCGTGCAGGTTCATCCAGTTCGAGCAGGGAGTAAAGAGTGGTATTTTTGGCTTTTGCTATGAGTTCCAGCAATGCCTGCTCAATTCCACACCTAAGTGCAGGGAAAGGATTGAGCGGTGAAAGATTATCATCAAGGTTCTTGAGCGACAGTCGCTGCATAAGAATTATCTTTTTTGCCAGATTATGGTAAGCCTTCATGGACAGGGCATATGATTCCGATCCGAACAGGCGCAGCGGTGACACATCTCCAAATGCAACGTTGCCGGCTGTATCGGTCAGTTTTACAATAAAGCCCTGCTTGGATCTAATATATACTTTTGAGCCCTGAAGGGGAGGATTAAGACTCAGATTATATGGGAAGCACTGAACATCAACAATTTTCATAAAACACCTTAAAGAAACAGACCGAGCGAGAACAGCAGCGCATACACCAGGGTTAATTTACCCGAATATTCCAGAGTCTGATTCAGTTGTTCCCCCTTGTGTGTAAAGAGCATGGCAAACAGTCTTATGGCCACCGGAAGCGACAGCAGGGGCATAAGCACTGTAATGCTGGCATCATAGAAAAAGAAAATTATAAATGGTACTGTATAACAGACAATCAGCAGGAACAGGTACTCGAAGCGTGTAAAGGCGGCACCGTAGAGTACGGCCATGGTTTTTTTGCCTGCCAGTTTGTCATCCTCAAGATCCCGGTAATTATTTACGATCAGTATGTTCGTAATAAGGGCACCCATCGGCAGAGAAGAAACTACTGCAATTGATGCCACTGAATGTGCCTGTACGTAGTAAGTTCCGACTGTTGCCACAAGGCCGAAAAATATGAAGACAAAAATATCACCCAGGCCGTTATAGGCGAGCGGATACGGACCGGCTGTATAGGCAAGTCCGGCCAGTATGGAAAGAACTCCGATTACCAGTACCCAGAACCCGCCGGTGTATACCAGGAACAATCCAGCTAGAAATGCTGCCCCGAAAGTCAGTATAATTGCAGTTTTCATTTCGCTGACTGTAATCCATCCTTCGGCAAGGGCACGCTTCGGACCGACCCTCTCTGTAGTGTCTGTGCCGGCGAGAAAATCGTACAGGTCATTAGTGAAATTGGTCGCTATCTGTATGAGCAATGCGCAGAACACGGCCAGCAGTGCGGCTATGGCATCAAAGGCATCGTTATATACGGCAAGTGCTGTTCCGACAATAACCGGTGAAACCGAAGCAGGCAGTGTCTTTGGTCTGCTGGCAAGAATCCAGCTGTTAAGTTTATTTGAAGTCATCTGTAATATCAGAAATATCCCGAAAAATGTTTTTTATATAAGTTGTCAGGGAAGGCGCGGGAATTTACCGAAGTCAGGTTTCCTTTTTTCCAGGTAGGCCTTCTTACCCTCCTGTGCCTCTTCGCTCATATAGTAAAGCAGCGTTGCATTTCCTGCCAGTTCCTGTATTCCCTGCTGTCCGTCGAGTTCAGCGTTGAAAGCCGATTTGAGCAGACGTATAGAAAGCGGACTCTTCTCCAGAATTTCGCGGGCCCACTGAACTCCTTCGTCTTCCAGCTGGTCAACCGGCACAACCTTGTTTACCAGTCCCATCTCATAGGCTTCGACTGCATTATACTGACGGCATAAATACCAGATCTCCCTGGCGCGCTTCTGTCCTACCAGTCGGGCCAGGTAGCTGGCGCCGAATCCGCCGTCGAATGATCCTACCTTTGGGCCTGTCTGTCCGAATATCGCATTGTCGGCTGCAATTGTAAGGTCGCAGACCACATGCAGCACATGACCGCCGCCTATGGCATATCCCGCTACCAGAGCAATTACCGGTTTGGGAATGCTGCGTATGAGCTTCTGAAGATCCAGAACATTTAGCCTTGGTACCCCATCGCCCCCGATGTAACCGGCTTCGCCCCTGATACGCTGGTCTCCGCCGGAACAGAATGCATATTTACCGTCTTTGGCCGGTCCGTATCCGGTAAGCAGTATTACTCCGACAGATGAATCCTCACGGCAGATGCTGAATGCATCATACATCTCAAGCACGGTTTCCGGACGGAAAGCGTTTCTGACCTCAGGGCGGTTGATGGTAATTTTGGCCATTCCTTCGAACTTTTCGAAGATAATATCCTTATATTCCTTTACAACTGTCCATTTATATTTCATTTCTGTTTCCAAATTTTATTGTTTAAAAGTACAAAAAATAATGGCTATTAACCATGTTCGGCTAAAAATTTGTTGACGCTGCTGCAAAATCCGGCCGTATCCTCAAGGTGCACATTATGCCCGCAACCCTCGAAAATAGTGTGACTGGCGTAGCTTCCTGCACCTGAATGCTCGATCATTTTTGCGGCTATTCCGGTGTATTTTTCATCAAGCGCTCCGGTAATAAGCAGCATGGGAAAATCAATAAGATGCAGCTTATCCCACAAAGGAGGCATTACTCCGGTAGAAAATCCCCGCAGCGAATTTGCCAGCCCTGTCGTGCTGTTCTTCAGTTTTGCCGCTCTGATTTCATTCAGTGTATCCTTGCTGAGCTTATTTTTCTGCGACGAGAAAAGCGGGATGTTCATCCAGTAATCTGTAAAAGTCTCAGGTGAAGATGACTCAATGAATCCGGCAAGATTTTCATCACTGGCTTTCCTTTGTTCGCGTTCAACAGGACTGATGAGTCCCGGAGTCGAACTTTCGAGTATCAGTCCCTGTATCATATTCCTGTGCGCAAGTGCAAACGACAGCGCCAGCCTGCCGCCCATGGAATATCCCAGCAGAAATATTTTCCGGTGTCCGCTCAAATATGTCAGTTCATACAGCTGATTACACAATGCCTCTGCAGTGTAATGCTCCACACCGGATGGCGAACTGCTTCTGCCGTGACCGGTTATGTCGGGACAGTACACAGGATTGTTAATCTGGTCCCCGAGAAACAGAAAATCATTTCCGCTGCCGGTAAAGCCGTGCAGTGCTATCAGCGGCACCTGGTCATTCGTGCGTCTATCCGGGAGATACATGTGAAGAGTTACCTGCCCGCACTTATAATATTTGCTTTGCATCTGTTCAGTTCTGGTAATTAAAAAATCAGTATAAATAAATATACAAGTTAATTGCATCTGTCGGCACATTTTTTATATTAACAAAAGAGGGCACAACATGATACATTCCTAAATGAATTAAACGCCGCCAATTATAACTTAGATTCTCAGAATGAGAGGGATTATGAGGATTGCAATTGTTACGCAACCATGGGCGGGTATCGGCGAAGGAGGGGCGATAGGACTCCTTACCTGCAGACTTGCGCAGACTTTTGGAAAAACGGAAGAAGTTTATATATACGGGAGAAACGGGCGCTGTGAATCAACAGACGGGAGTATCCATTCAGTTCATCTTCCCATACGCTATGAACGGATATTTGATAAAATACTTAAGACGCTTAACAGGAAGCTCCATCTGTGGAAAAATGACAAGCCGTATTTCATACAGCCATATTATTATTTCTGGTACGCGCTCCGGCTTGCAATTGATCTGAGAAAAAAACAATGCGATGTGGTACACATTCATATGCTTTCGCAATTCATACCTGTAATAAAATTTGTCAATCCGCAAATAAAAATTGTTCTTCATAATCACCTCGAATGGCTTGGTTATCTTGACAGGAAAGTACTGAGTAAACGGCTAAAAAAAACCGACCTGATTCTCGAGTGCAGCAGCCACAACAGGAATATTGCAATTGGAGCACACCCGGAGATTGGACATAAGTGCCGCATATGTTTCAACGGAGTGGATCTGAAAAGATTTCAGCCGCCGGATGGAACTACACGGCAGCGCAGCAGCGATATAGTTTTTGTAGGGCGAATATCGCCTGAAAAAGGCGTGCACATTCTTATCGAGGCATTTAACAGGATTGCTGATATGGAACCGGCTGCAAATCTGATACTGATCGGACCAGAGAATCCTCTTGCATTTGAGCAGCTGGTAAATCTGAGCCAGGAGATCAGAATTCAGGAACTCGCCAGGTTTTATAATGGCATTCCGTATACCGAAGCTGTAAGGAATATGATAAGACCTGAACTGAAACAGCGCGTGAAATTTGCCGGATTTATTCCAAACTCAGAGCTGCCATCTTACTATGGACAGGCCGGAATATTTGTAAATTCATCTCTCATCGAGGCTTTCCCGCTGCCGCTCGTAGAAGCTATGGGCAGCGGACTGCCGGTTATTGCACCGCGAGTAGGAGGCATACCGGAGGTGGTTGAAGACGGCACGAGCGGACTGCTTTTCGAACCCGGAAGTGTGGACGAACTTTCGCAGAAGATAGCAGCGCTGCTGGCAGATCCGGAACACAGAACGGAAATCGCTGAGAAGGGAAGAATACGCGCGGCTGAACTGTTCTCATGGGAGAAAATAGCTTCGGAACTGCTGAATGATTATAAAAGGCTGCTGGGCAGGTCAAATCGCCGAGACAGGAGAAGTATATTCAGAAAAAAGGGATATAAACAGGACAAGCAGTTCGTACCGAATTGAACAGTCTATACCCCTAAAGTTGAATTTATATCAGGCCGCACGCTTCACCTTGCGCAGAAAATCTATCAGTGACTGACTGTTATAAGAGCCATGTACACCGTATGAATCCACAAACATTCCTTTCGTAATGCCGATGTCAGAGCTGATGGCGTACAGTGCTGACATATCATCCGGATTGGACTCCCCCTCGAAACGGTATACGTAGTCTATAGTTAATTCTTCCGGCTGAAAAAATTTACCAGTCATTTTTGAAGTGAAACCTTCTTCTGTCATCTGGAAATCATCATTATAGCCTTTCTGCCGTATCCGGTTGATGGTTTCGTACATCGACTCGAGGCGTGGCTTGTCCTCTTTGCGCAATTCAGCTTTTATTTTTTCATTCGAGATCTTTTCATTCAGATCGCTTTCAGTTTCTTCAGGCATATAATCCCTCCTGTCTGTATACTGTTAATATTTATTAAATGATAATCATTATACAGAAGGATGCAATACAAAATTGCGGTGTATTGATGAATACTGGAGAATAGTCTGCCCGGAGGCAGCAGACAGGCCGGCTGCCTCCGGGTTGAGGAAAGGACGCTGATACTATTTTATGAGCATCATTTTCTTTATCTGTCTGAAATTACCGGCCTGCAGTTCGTAGAAATAAATTCCGCTCTGCAGAGATGATGCATCAAAAGAAACTGTATAGAAACCTGCATCCATATACCTGTCGTTCAGAACGGCTACTTTCTCACCAATAGCGTTATAAATACTGACAACAGCCTGTGCCGGTTTTTCCAGTGAGAAACGTATAGTGGTCGACGGATTGAATGGATTGGGATAATTCTGTTCAAGTTCAAATTTCAGGGGCCTGATAAGAGCGGTTTCCACTTCGTCTGAATACTTGAACTTTCCGTCATTGTCCACTTCCTTTAGCCGGTATAAATACTTCCCGGGCAAAGGAGACTTGTCAGTAAAGCTATAGCTTAACGGAGCGCTGCTGTTCCCTCTGGCGGAAATAAAACCTATGCTTGTCCACTTCTTTTGACTATTTTCACTTCCTGCTGCAGACTTTTCAACTTCAAAACCATAACTGTTCTGCTCTGTAGCGGTTATCCATTTCAGAACAATATCGTTGTTCTGCGAGGCTGCTGAGAATGAACTCAGTTCTACAGGCAGCGGAATACTCTCTATATTTATAGGAGCACTCAGCGTTTGATTGGTGATTTTTGCAGTGAGCGGATTATTGGAATGATTTTCAAATAATCCTACCTGGTTTGTAATGTTTTTTATGATAAGTGAAACAGGTTCTTCAGCATTTAGTATTTGGAACTTGATCACCACTATGGTTTCATATGCATTCTTGATATCATACCCGGCCGGAGTGCCGTTACCATCTGCATTTACTCCCATTCCGGTGGTGCCTACCCTGACAAACCATGGGGTGGACGATGTATTGTAACTGACAAAACGGTTGTAACCATTTGAACTTCCGTAAGCCCATGCATCACTGGCCTGGAACTGCAGAAGACTATGATCATATTCGATATCGATAGTCAGACTGCCCAGTGTGTTCGCGACAGTCAGATTTGTCCCTTTCAGCTGAACAGCAATATGGAATTCACCGCCTGTATAATCATCATTCCTTACTACGATCAGCTTCTGATCAATAGTAGTCTGTGCAAAAGTACCGGCTGCGGCCGCCGCAATTATGAGCAGCGAAATCAGTGTTAAATATAGATTTTTCATAAGCATACCTTTCTATGGATGTATGACTGAAATTAGTCCCAAGTAATAATTTAAATTAAAATAGTTGAAATCTGTTCCGGTTACCTGACCGTCCATATTGAAGTCAGTGTTCAGATAGCCGCTTGAACCGTTCATGAAATCAGAATAGAGTGTGTTGAAATCAGAACCGGTTATATAACCATCAGAATTGGAGTCACCTGAAGGGATTGTATATTTGTCGTCTTCGGCTCGGCTCATATCATTATCACCGCAGGCAGTTGATCCGGAAGAACTGAAATCAAAAGCGGGAGCTCCGGAATAAAACGATACGGGCAGCGAGGTCATAACAGCCAGATGATTTCTGTGCCTGACTATTACATAGTAGTTCCCAGGCAGCAAATTGATATACAGTACCGCCGCAGATGAAGGGTCGCATATTTGCCCGTCCTTCTTCAGGAAAACACTTTTGTATGCCGCGGCTGTATCTGTTGAAGGCACCCTGAATTCCAGCAGTATCCAGTCTACTGCATCGGCCGGTACCACACTAACAGAACAGGGAGCCTGCAGATAGGGAGACGACAGCGGAATATAGGGATTCAGCGAAGTTGACATTTCACCCGCCGAACTGTTGTAGGCCCCTTGAAGATAGGCATGCAGATTGACGGCTATCATTCCTTCAGCTGTACCCATAGCTATAACGGGTTCTGCTGAGAGGCTTTCCCTTACATAACAGTCATCAAAGTATGCTTCTCCTGAGGTAAGTCCTTCCAGTGAAAATCTAATAATAGCTGACTCGTTCATATCAGGCGTTTCAGCAATGAGTATGTCGTCCAGATACAAGCGTGTACTTGCCGAAGTTACAGTAATTGTAAGCTTATGCCATCCTGTACTCCTTGGAATTGAGGTCGCATAGTATTGGTAGTTCTTCAGGTGATATACATAATTTGTTTGTGTCTTGTCTGTCCAGATGCCTATACCTATCGGGCTGTTCTGATTGTCATACAGCCGTAACAGAGCGAGCTGATTGCCCGCCGAGGACAGATCGTCATGAAGCCAGACGTTATAATTCTTCTGGCCGGAGGTCGATTTGAATAATTTGGGCAGCGTTGTACATCCTAACTGTTTCAGAGAGTAGGTGCCATTGTGCCTGTATATTGATGAAGCATAAGAATCCCCCTGCCTGCTCGTCCACTGATTGGGGTTTAGAAATGTTTCCAGATTTCCTTCAGTATATCCGAGTCTCCAGTTGCGGTTTGTATGGCGGGCCGAATACCATATTCGGAGATTGTTCAGACTGTCGGCCAGGAAAGATGCACGGTATATGTTATAACTGTCCCAGCTGCTGCACGTGGGTGTCAGGATCGCTTTGCTGTTTACGTTCCAGTTTATCTTATCGGTACTTTCGGCATAGTAAAGGTTTGTCCTTGCGCAGTCTGGTGAAGTTCCTGAAAAAGTGTTCAGCAGCATCTGATACTTATTACCGTTCTTTATGATATTGAAGTGCCATACAACTCTTCCGTCGAGTGCCAGATTGACTTCCTTATCATCAGTCCAATTCTTGCCGTCTTTTGACTTGAACAGATATATTATTGACGAGGTGGAGTAACAGCCATCGGAGTAAATAAACCACATGTAATAAGTGCTGTCTTCGTATATTATAGCAGGTGATGTAAGATAGTTAGTATATATGAATGTGGTTCTGGGAGTGCTCCAGTTTATGCCGTCGAGAGAATACATCCTTTTGATGTATGAATGCCCGTCCTTATTTACTTCGTTATAGTAAACCACCATTGTATCTCCGGCCATGACTACGTCCGGATCGTCGAGATAACCCCGTGATGTATCTATGCTGACTATAGGATTTGTCAGTCCGGGCGGTACGGACCAGTCCTGTCCGTTCTGGCTGACAAGTAAAGAAGGATTTTCATAGTCATCATTATTCTTGGGAAACGGAGTCATCACCATCCAGTATTTATAACCGTTCCAGCCTTCTTCGAAAAACAGTATATCCGGGTGCACCATCTGTCCCGATCCGTCATATGTGGGTGTATTGAGCGGCAGTGGAGCATTCATGACTTTGAACTCCTCAAATCCGTCGTAGAACGGGAAGGTGGTCTTACCGCTGCTTACCGGTAGAGCCGAAGAATTGCCGTAGTACATGTATATTGTTTTTTTTGAAGCAGCGGCGACAGTAGGTATCTTTACCCATATGACAGCAGTATCAGGATAAGATATGGTCTCGAGGAAATACTGCAGCAGTGTAGTGCCGTCTGTATCTGTAAATCTGATATCTGCTCCGGTAGGCAGTATGTTGCTGAAATTAAACGACTGCTTTCCGAGTGCTATTCTGACAGTATGATCTGTCAGCCCTGATGGATTGGTCTGGTTGTCGATTGTAACCGGATTCCGGAACTGCCAGGCATTATCCAGCCAAGACTGGGTATGCAGAGTATCCGGAAAAAAAATAACAAGCAGACACAGTATTCCTGTTATAGGATATTTCATAGTGCCCCCTCATTTTCAAATAACTGCATTTATCTGGATGGATATCAGCAGTTACGGTATTATGAGAAAAATGAATCTATTGATAGGTGGAGTAGTATTAACAGCAACGGTAAAAATCAGATAAACCGATTTGCCCTCTTACCGGTACCTAATATTAAAGTAAAAAAAATATTTTCATAGTCAATATAAATTATGGAAATTGTGACAGGAAGCACGGCATACCGGGCATATTCCCTTAAGTAAATTTTTGCGCGTGGTGTTTTTGTGTCATAAAACATTTATATTTCCAGGCGAATTATCATTTCAGCAACCAAACTGTGGAGAATTGTTTTGAAATATCGTTTTATGAAAAAAATATGTGCGGGGGGTTTAAGTGTTTTCCTTGTCCTGAACTTTCAGCTTGCAGCCCAGGATACTGTGCACAAATCGGTGCACCAGCTGGAATCCGAATATTACCGGGCCCATCCGGAAGAGATACAGAAATCTTCTGTGCCTGAACTGGCAAAGCGGGCAGACCTGCTGGGGGTAAATTCGATGTCGGCAGTAGTATACGGGTTTCACCCTTACTGGGTCAGCGATGCCAGCGCTTCCGGATACTACTACAGCATGCTTTCTCATATAGCGTATTTTGATGCAAAGGTTGATAATTCGACTTCCACTACCGGAGGGTTTTCGGATGTATCCTCGTGGGCTACAACCAAGGTGGTGGATTATGCGAGAAAATACGGCAAAAAGATTCATCTTACGATAACCATGTTCGACTATCACGAGAGGGTGCTGGCAAATGCCGCATACAGGCAGAACCTGATCAATAATATAATAAAACAGGTGAATCTGCGCAGTGCAGACGGGGTGAATATAGATTTTGAAGGTTTCGCCACCTCACAGGCGGAAAATTTCAGTACATTCATTTTTGACCTGGGTACGGCACTGAAGGCGCAGAACAAGGAACTTGCCATATGCCTGCCGGCAGTCGACTGGAGCGGCGTGAAATTTAATTCGGCATTTTTCTCGCGCAATAACCCGGTAGTAGATTATTATTTCCTGATGGCATATGACTATTACTGGAAGGGCAGCGACAATGCGGGTCCGGTTGCGCCCCTGACTACCGGAACTGCAATACGCCACATAACACGCAGCATAGATTACTATCTCTCTGCCGGCGCTACTCAGGAAAGACTCATAGCAGGACTCCCGTATTATGGATTTGACTGGCCGGTGGTCAGCAATGCCAGAATGGCCGCTGCTACTGCAAACGGCGTATCGAAGACGTATACGGCGGCTAAAACTGCAATAGCTTCTATTCCTTCGACTGACAAATTTTTTGATACTCAGTACAGCACGCCATGGTACAGGTATCAGAGCGGTGCACAGTGGCACCAGGTATGGTATGATGATTCGCTGAGTCTGTATAAAAAATATGAGGCCATAAAGTCACGCGGTATCGCCGGAACCGGTATGTGGGCCCTTAGCTACGACGGTTCAAACACTGAGCTCTGGGGTGCGCTTAAAGAAGCCTTTGCCAGCAAATCCGATGCGGCCTACACAAACCTTTCAGACTTCGAATATTCAAAAGGGACTTTTACCAGTACTCCTGCATACAGCGGTTCGACAACGGGTATCGCCATAACTTCAAATACTTCAAAGGACGGAACATGCGCTAAGAACGGGTATTCTTCCTTGAGAGTAGTGCTGAATGACAATGCCTCGGTCAGTTCGGACTGGTTCGTCAGACTGCTCTCCGGACTAGGTAATCCGGCGAACAATGTCCGGATGCCTTCCAATAGTTCTGTGGGTTTATGGCTCAGAACCGCTACGGCTCCGTCCGGTGCAACAGTATCCGTGACAATTGATGATTCTGCCGGAACCGAAATTTCAGAAAAAATTCCGGTCATAAATGATGGCGAGTGGCATCTGTATCAGTGGAAATTCCATAATACCGGCTGGTCTTCCTATGCTGGCGGCAACGGTATCATAGACGCCTCACAGGTTACGCTGGATGCGGTTGTGTTCACGGCGCCGGATAAGTCACCCGAATGGACTATCAATATGGACGACCTGAATTATAAGGCAGAGCCAAATGTCCCCGTAGAACTGATTAGCTTTTCAGCCGGGGTTAACGGTGATCAGGTGCAGCTGAAATGGAAAACTGCAACTGAGCTGAATACCGAACGGTTTGATGTGCAGAGGAGAACAGACGACGGATTATTCAGCAGCATAGCATCGGTCGCATCTGCCGGGAACAGTACTCAGCCGAGAGAATATTCTTTCAGTGAAGCAGGGCTTAAGCAGGGGAGATACCATTACCGCCTGAAAATTGTCGATCTGGATGGTTCGGTTGAATATAGCGGTGAAGCCCTGGCAGATGTCGGTGTTCCTGCGGAATTCGCACTGTCGCAGAATTATCCCAACCCGTTTAATCCTTCCACTGCTGTACGCTACACTATTCCGGCGGATGCATTTGTTAAATTGGAATTATTCTCGGTTACCGGGCAGAGAATAGGTGTACTCAGGGAAGGCAATGAAAAGGCGGGTACATACTCACTGCAGATCGATGGAAGCTCACTGCCTTCGGGAATATATTTCCTCAATATGAATGCAGCTTCGGCTGCAGAGAATTTTGCCAAAACGATAAAGCTGAGCCTGATTAAGTAATTATCTTGCTAATTCTGAAAAATAATGGTAAATTACAATATTCAATTCGCCCTTCTAAGGGCGATTTTTATTTGTAGTGTCGGGTATTAAATGATTTGAGTTTTAGCCGGAGCGGACAAAGAGTCTGTCCGGAGGCTTTGATTCCTGTCTTCAGTCCCGCACTATTGAATTTTATTCGAAGCATATATGAGTGAATTGTTGAAGGATATTAACAATGCTGCAGCTGCGGCTGCAGAGAAATGCGGATTTCTGCTGGTCGATACTGTCCTGAAAGGTGACAGCAGGATGCATATCGTGCAGATATTTATTGATAATAAGACTGGTGTTACCACAGAGGACTGCAAACTGATGAGCTCTGAGGTTGCCGATATCATCGAGTCTTCCTCTCTGATCAAGTCAAGCTATCGTCTCGAAATCTCTTCTCCCGGTGTTGACAGACCTCTAAAATATCTGGAACAGTATCATAAACACGTTAACAGAAAGTTTGAGATTGAGTTCGATGAGGCCGGACAGACAAGTACTGTCACCGGCAAGCTTTTGAATGTGGACGGAGAGGATCTGACGTTTCTGTCAGACGGTGGGGAGGTAGTAATAAATTTCAACAAAATTAAAGCAGCCAAAGTTTTAATAAGCTTTTGAGTACGGAGGAACACAAATGAATTCAGAGATAGTCGAATCGTTTTCACAAATGGTGCGCGAAAAAAGTATCGATAAGGATGTACTTGCGAGCATTATCGAAGAAATATTCGGCATTATGATTAAGAAAAAATATGGCAACGATGCTGTGTTTGATGTGGTTGTTAATATGGATAAAGGTGATATAGAAATATATCTCGAAAAACATATTGTCGACACCGTAGAAGACCCGAATATTGAAATCAGTATCGACGAGGTAAACTCCCGCGGAAATGAAGATGAGCTCGAAGTCGGTGAATCCTACGTCGAAAGGCTGAGCTTGAGTTCCTTCGGCAGAAGACTTATCAATCTGGCGCGTCAGAATCTGAATCAGAAGATCCGTGAACTCGAAAAAGATATTATATTTAACGAATACAACGACATGGTCGGTGAGATAGTGGTTGGAGACATCTATCAGGTCAAGAAAAATGAGATACTGGTTAATCACAACAAACACGAAATGAGCCTGCCGCGTATTGAACAGATACCGCGCGAAAAATACAGAAAAGGCGAAACTATTCGGGCTATTGTCAAGGAAGTAAGAAAAACTCCTGGCGATCCTCAGATCATCATCTCCCGTGCCGATAACCTGTTCCTCCAGAGGCTGTTTGAAATCGAAATTCCTGAAATTTATGACGGCGTTATAGACATACTTGGCATTGCACGCGAACCCGGTGAAAGAGCAAAAGTTGCTGTGGAATCCCAGGATGCCAGGATCGATGCCGTTGGCGCCTGCGTCGGTATGAAAGGCGTCAGAATACATGCAATTGTACGCGAACTGAATAACGAAAACATAGATGTGATAAATTATGCCGACGAACCTGAAATCTATATACAGAGAGCACTGGCCCCGGCAAAACTTAAATCGATCAGCGTAAATACAAAGACAAAGAAATGTACGGTAGTGGCAGACAGTGATCAGGTATCGCTTGTGGTAGGTAAGGGAGGGGTAAATATACGCCTTGCAATGAAACTTACCGGATACGATATTGAGGTTCTCAGAGAAGAAAAACCGTACGAGGAATATGATGAGGATATCGAACTGATTGACCTCAAAGAAGAACTCGGCTTGGATGTATATGAGATACTTATCAATCACAGGTATGACACTGCTCTGGAAGTGCTTACGGCTGGAGCCGAAAAACTCTCTGAGATTGAAGAGTTCTCAGACGAGAAGATTGAAGAAATAATAAACATAATAAAAAGCCAGTTCGAAGAGGAATAATCCTTTTCTGAACAGCTTAAATCTCTATCGACAAAAAGTTACTTAAAAATACAGGTTTTCAATAATATGCCCGAAGATGTAAAAGAGAAAAAACTCAGGATTTATAAATTTGCCAGTGAGTATAACCTTTCTGCGGATATGCTCGTCGAGTTTTTGCGGAAGAAAGGATTTGAGGTCAAATCTCACATGTCTCCGCTTACCGATGAGATGATGTCGGATATTGCCGATCATTTCAAGAAGGATATTGAAAAGGCCGAAAAGCACTACAGGAAGGTTTCTGAATTCAATAAAAAGCGAGCGGAAAAATCCGAAGACAGGCAAAAGGAAGAAATTCCATCGGCTGAGATGCCGAAAGAATCTGAAGTTGAAGCAGAAGTGCAGGAAACTGCCGAGGTATCTTCGGAAAGAGCTGAACCATCGGAAGATCAAACGGCATATGAACAGCTGACAGAGATTCCTGAAACTTCTGAGTCTGAAGCGGTTCCTGTGGTAAGGCAGACTGCAGAAAAACCTGCCGACGAAGTACAGAGCCCTGCCGAATCAGCCGCTGTGCAGCCAGCCGGTACACCTGAGCAGGCAGAATCTGACACCACTGCCGGGACAGAAAGAAAACCTGTTACGGATAAACCCTCTGCTGGACAGCCTAAGACCGCTTCTGAGATGCCGGCATCTGAGAGAATAGCTGATGAAAAACCGGCTGTTGAGTCGGGAAGCACCGGTGCTGGCGAGACAACATCTGCCGTGCCTGTAAAACCTGAAACGCCCGAAAAAACTGAGGTCCCCGAAAGTAAAACTGCTGGCACAGAGGCAACTGAAGCAGGAAAACCTGAAGAGGTAAAAGTATTTAAGACGAAATTTGAACGCGAACTGGCCAAAAGACGCGGCCTGAAAATTATTGGTAAAATAGATCTGGACAAAAAAGAAGATAAAAAAGTCGAAAAGGGAAGACCCGAAAAACCCAAATTCGACAGGACCCGACCGGAAGATCAGCGGACACTTCACCGTGAAGCAGTTGGAGCTACACAGGCTAAAATAGATGAGGAAGCTGCTGCGGGTAAAAAGAAAAAGAAGAAGCCGAAGCCAAAGAAAAAGACAAAGAGTGAAACCGGCGGTGTCGAGGAAACGGCAGCTGCACCAAAGAAAAAGAAATTTAAGAGAATAGAAGTTGACCAGAAAGACGTAGATGCAGCTATTAAAAGGACTATGCTCAGCCTGGAAGACTCTGCAATTGCTGAAAGAGCAAACAGCAGGAAGAGAAAGAAAAAAGAAAAACTCGAGGTGCAGGAACGCATTCAGGAGCAGAAGGATGCCGAAGAATCGACGAAACTGCACGTTACCGAATTCATCGCAGTCAATGAACTGGCTAACCTGATGAAGGTTTCAGTGAGCGATGTAATTGCAAAATGTATCGGCCTGGGTATAATGGTGTCTATCAACCAGCGCCTTGATGTAGAGACTATCACACTGGTAGCCGATGAATTTGGCTATGAAGTTGAATTTGAAGAAGAGTATACCTCTGAAGAACTGCAGGACACTCCGGATGACCCGGATACACTCGAGTCTCGCCCGGCAGTGGTCACCATAATGGGACACGTAGATCATGGCAAGACTTCGCTTCTCGACCGCATTCGGTCTACTAACGTTGTGGCAGGCGAGTCAGGCGGTATTACACAGCATATAGGTGCTTATCAGGTTACACTTGAAGACGGCAAGCATATTACTTTCCTCGATACTCCTGGCCACGAGGCATTTACAGCCATGAGAGCCAGAGGTGCAAAAGTTACAGACATTGTGGTGCTTATAGTGGCTGCAGATGATGCCGTGATGCCTCAGACGGTTGAGGCTATCAACCATGCTCAGGCTGCAGGAGTGCCTATAATAATTGCTATAAATAAGATCGATAAACCCGGCGCCAATATTGATAAAATAAAACAGCAGCTGGCTGACCGCAACATACTAGTAGAAGACTGGGGCGGTAAATATCAGTGCGTTGAAATCTCGGCCAAAGCCGGTGTGAATATTCTCGAACTGCTAGAGAAAATACTGCTCGAAGCTGAGGTACTTGAACTTACAGCTGCTGCGGAAAGACCGGCCAGAGGTGCTGTAATTGAATCCCAGCTTGACAAAGGCCGCGGTATTACAGGCACCATACTTGTTCAGAAAGGTACTTTGAGAATCGGAGATCCGTTCGTAGCCGGAGTACACTATGGCCGTGTCAGGGCAATGTTCGACGAAAGGAATAATAAGCTCGATGAGGCTCCGCCTTCAACACCCGTGCTTGTTCTGGGTTTCGAGGGCGCTCCGCAGGCAGGCGACACTTTTGTGGTTGTCGAGTCTGAAAGAGCGGCGCGCGAGATAGCTCTGAAGCGTCAGCAGCTTAAACGCGAACAGGATCAGCGCCAGATACATCACGTAACACTCGATGAGATTGCACGACAGATAAGCATCGGCGGTGTGAAAGAACTGCCGCTTATAGTCAAAGGCGATGTGGATGGATCGGTTGAGGCTCTGTCGGATTCACTGATGAAGCTTTCAAACGAAGAGGTGATTGTAAGGGTTATTCATAAAGGCGTTGGCGGCATATCTGAAGGTGACGTTCTGCTGGCTACAGCATCGAGAGCTATCATTATCGGATTCCACGTCAGACCTAACCTCAATGCCCGCAAACTTGCCGAGAATGAGAAGGTCGACATCAGACTCTATAATGTGATCTATGACGCGATAAATGAAGTCAAGTCTGCACTGGAAGGACTCCTGTCACCGGTTATCTCAGAGGAGATCGTGGCTACCATAGAAATCAGGGAAACCTTCAAGGTGCCAAAGATCGGAACTGTTGCCGGCTGCTATGTCCAGGAAGGTAAGATACAGAGACATAACAAGATCAGACTTATCCGTCAGGGCATAATTATCTTCGACGGTGAGCTCGCATCACTCAGAAGATTCAAGGATGACGTCAAGGAAGTCGATGCCGGTTATGAATGCGGTCTGAACATAAATAACTTCAATGACCTCAAGGTCGGCGATACGATCGAAGCTTACAAACTCATTGAAACAAAGAAAAAATTAGCCTGATGTCTTACAGAAAAGATAAAATTGAACGAATGATCAAGGAAGAGCTGGGCTGGATCTTTATACATAAACTTAAAGATCCCGCTCTGGGCTTCATTACCATCACGAATGTAAAGGTGAGTCCGGATCTGAAACTTGCAAAGGTATATCTTTCGGTTTTTCAGAAAGAGAACAGAAAGAAAACTCTCGACAAGGTGTATGAGCTGAAAGGACTTATACGTTCCGAACTGGCGCATAAAATCAAAATTCGTTTTGTGCCCGATCTGGACTTCTATATTGACGATACACCTGACTATGTTGAAAAAATGGAAAATCTTTTCAGGAAGATACACGATCAGGAGGCTCAGACCAGTGCCGGGGAATCACCATCGGGGAGTGATTCATCAGCCGGTCATGATGCTGCCGCAAAAGATGAAAGAGATGATGACTAACTGTATGTACGATGAACGGGGAAAGCGTTTGTCCGCAAGCTGACACAGGCGGATTTCACAATGCATGTTTTATGACACAAGATGTATTAACCAATAACATATCTGAATTCTCAAACCGGGATTTCCTATCCGGAGAGGTCATACTGGTCGACAAACCGGCCGGCAAATCCTCTTTCCATGTCGTATATAAAATCAGAAAATTTGCACATGTCAAAAAGGCCGGTCACGCCGGCACGCTTGACCCTGCAGCCACAGGATTGATGATAATCTGTACAGGCAGAAAGACTAAGGAAATAGAAAAATTTCAGGGACTCCCCAAAACCTACACGGGCATTATCACTCTGGGCAAGGTTACTCCTTCTATGGATGCTGAGACGCCGTTTTCTGAGGAAAACAGCATTGAGGGTATTACCGAAGAGCGGATACTTGAAGCCAGGGACAGCTTTCTGGGGGACTCGTTTCAGATACCGCCCATGTATTCAGCTCTCAAAGTAAACGGCAAAAGGCTATATAAGTATGCACGCAAAGGCAAAGAAGTCGTTCGTGCTCCCAGACATATCCACATAAGCAGTTTTGAAATAACGAGAATTGATCTGCCCGATATAAGCTTTTCGATTACCTGTTCAAAAGGCACATACATAAGGGTGATCGCGGACGATCTGGGGAAAAAACTCGGATGCGGAGCTTATCTGAAGCAGCTGAGGCGCACGGTAATCGGCGATTTCAGAGTCTCGGATGCTTTTACACTTGAACAGTTTGAGACTGCCGCTTCATCTGCGGGCGGAATGCCTTAGTTTTATTTATGACAAAAAAAGTGTATATTAGTAAGTTATCATAGTTTTGAATGTATTTATACTAACGCTGAAATGTTTTATCGATGAATGTTTTTACTGATATATCGGACATACAAAGAAAAAAAAATACAGTTATTACGATTGGGACTTTCGACGGTCTGCACCTCGGACATATGGCTATTATCGAAAGATTGAAGCACCTGTCCAATGCCAGAGGCGGACGCAGTCTGGTAATTACATTTGACCCGCATCCCCGCAGTGTGGTAAACACATCAGAGGATTTCAGACTTCTTACCACCACTAGGGAAAAAATCGGGCTCTTCGGCAGTAGCGGAGTGGAAAATCTGCTTATACTGAAATTTACCCGCGAATTTGCTCAGCTCACATCTGAAGAGTTTTTCAGGACGGTGATTGCCGGGAAGATCGGTATCTCGGAGCTCGTCATTGGCTATGATCACCGGCTGGGACGCAACCGTGACGGGGATGAAAGCAAACTCAGGCAGCTGGGCCACATATACTCTTTTGGTGTCGAACCGGTATTTGCCGTTAATGTAGACGGTGAGACTGTAAGCAGTACAAAGATCAGACACGCACTTCTCGAAGGAAATGTCGCAAAGGCCTCCGGGTTTCTGGGCAGACACTACGAAATTTCAGGCAAAGTTGTACCGGGTGCCAGAAGAGGACGCACGCTGGGATTCCCTACGGCCAATATACAGCCCGGAGATAAGACCAAGCTTATTCCGGCTAACGGTATATATCTTGTCGAATTTGTTATTCATCCGGATGGCGGCAATACTCAGCAAACTGAAGAAAGTTTTTACGGACTGATGAATATCGGACTGCGCCCTACCTTTGCGGATGTAACCGAACAGGTAATCGAAGTATACCTGCTGGATTTTGAAGGGGACATTTATGGCCGCGAGGTTACTGTAAAATTACTTGAATATATGCGCCCTGAAATAAAATTTGCTTCTGTACAGGAACTGGTACTGAAGATGCAGAATGATACGGCAGACGCACGTCAGCTGATCTTTCAGCGTTTCAGGAAAGACTGATGCAGTACTATAATATGAATATTAAACTAAATAATTAACTCCGGTTGACATTTTACTGGGGTTATATTGTATCACATATAAATGGAGAACTAAATGTCGGTTACTAAAGAAGACAAACTCGAACTCATTAAGAAATATGGCAAGAACGAAAAAGACAGCGGTACGGCTGAAGTACAGGTGGCCATATTGACAAAAAGAATCAATGATCTTACTGAGCACTTTTCTCAGCACAAGAAAGATCATCATTCACGTCGCGGGCTGATGATGCTCGTCGGTAAAAGACGCAGACTTCTGGATTACATTGCCGGAAAGGACATCGCAAGATACAGAACGATTATCAAAGAATTAAACATCAGGAAATAAGGACACTAAATGATTTATACTAAAGAAATAGAAATAGGCGGAAAAACTCTTACTATTGAAACCGGCCGGTTCGCTAAACAGGCAAACGGTGCCGTTATGGTACGTTACCAGGACACAATGGTACTGGTTACAGCGGTTGCCTCTGAAGAAGCAAAACCGGATCAGGACTTTTTCCCCCTTTCTGTAGAGTACAGGGAAAGAGCTTCGGCTGCTGGCAAAATCCCGGGCGGATTTTTTAAGCGCGAAGGAAAGCCTTCCGAAAAGGAAATCCTCAGTGCCAGACTGATCGACAGACCTATCCGTCCTCTTTTTCCTAAAGCCTACAAAAATGAAACCCAGGTAATCGCTTTTGTCTATTCATTCGACGGCGAAAACGAAGCTGATGTGCTTGGCGCAATAGGAGCTTCTGCAGCTCTGGCAATTTCTGATATTCCGTTCCTCGAACCGATCGGCGAAGTAAGAGTCGGTAAAATAGACGGAAAGATCATTGTAAATCCTACATTTGCCGAAATGGAACAGAGTGAACTGGAACTGGTAGTAGCCGGAACCGCCGATTCAATTATGATGGTTGAAGGTGAAGCCAATGAAATCAGTGAAGCTGAATTCCTCGAAGCCCTCAGATCTGCTCATGAAGAGATAAAGAAGATCGTTGCTCTTCAGAATGAACTGCGCGAACTGTGCGGCAAAGCTAAAAAAGCGGTTCCTGAGATCACAATCGACGAAAATCTCGTCAACGATGTTAAACAGCTGGCATACGACAAATATGCAGCAATTGTGTCATCGGTGCTTTCAAAGGAAGAACGCTCTGCAAAAAACAAGGAACTGAATGCAGAGGTGCTCGAGGCTTTGAGCGAAAAATATCCTGAATCAGAATCCGCTATAAAAGAGCTTCTGCACGATATCGAAAAAGAACTAATGAGAAAGAGGATACTCGAGGAAGGTCTCAGACTCGACGGCCGCAATACCAGACAGGTAAGGCCTATTACCATTGAGCTGGGTGTGCTGGCAAGGACTCACGGTTCAGCCCTGTTTACTCGCGGCGAAACACAGAGTCTTACTACACTCACACTCGGTACAAAGAGCGATGAACAGATAATAGACGGACTCCAGGAAGAATACAGGAAGAAATTTATTCTTCACTACAATTTCCCGCCGTTTAGTGTCGGTGAAGTCGGACGCATGTCCGGTGTAGGCAGAAGAGAGATCGGACATGGAAATCTGGCTGAAAGGGCGCTGAAGAAAGTTGTGCCCGGTGAAGCAAAATTCCCTTATACGATCAGACTCAACTCAGATATTCTCGAATCCAACGGCTCATCTTCAATGGCAACGGTATGCGCCGGTTCGCTTGCACTGATGGATGGCGGTGTTCCGGTGTCAAAACCTGTAGCAGGTATTGCAATGGGACTGGTAAAGGAAGGCGACAAGTTCGTCGTGCTGACAGACATACTGGGTAATGAAGATCACCTCGGTGATATGGACTTCAAGGTTGCAGGTCCTGCAACCGGCATCACTGCAATTCAGATGGATATAAAGATTCAGGGAATTTCCTTTGAGATTATGGAAACTGCCCTGAAACAGGCCCTTGAAGGCAGACTGCACATTCTTTCTGTAATGAGTGAGGCAATCACACAGCCAAGGGCTACAATATCACAGTATGCCCCCAGCCTGATCACCATCAAGATACAGCAGGATCAGATAGGACTTCTTATCGGACCTGGCGGCAAAATGGTGCAGGGTATACAGAAGCAGTTTGGTGTAGATATAAACATAGAAGAAGACGGTACTGTCAATATAGCTGCAGCAAGCAGCGCAGCTGCAAAAGCAGCTAAGGAATATATAAAACTGCTCACCTCTTCTCCCGAAGTCGGCGAAATATATGACGGCAGAGTCGTCAAGATAACCGATTTTGGTGCATTCGTTGAGTTTCTGCCCGGTAAGGAAGGCTTGCTGCACATATCGCAGATTGAAAACAGAAAGATACAGAAAGTATCTGATGTCATAAAGGAAGGCGATATATTCAAAGTAAAACTTCTGAAGATAGAAAACGGGAAATTCAGCCTTAGCCGCAAGGTTCTGCTGCCGGATAGTCCGGCGCCGGCTGAAGAGAAACCTCAGCAGTAAGAAATACTCCAGCGACACTCCGTTATACGCGGAGTGTCGCTATATATATGAATATTGCTGCGCGCAGCGTAAAGCCGAATGCAGCAGGTGATCCGGTATGAGATGACTTTAAGCAGAGCAAAACTGCAGATATAATGATTTCAATGAAAGAAATTATTGAGTTATTCATAATAATTTCTTTTATTGAAACATCAATATTTAAATACCGGATCCGGGAAAGAAAGACAGTAGATGAAAATTGGGACACTTGATATCGGCAGTAAGGCTATACTGGCTCCCATGGCCGAGGTTACTGACGCCCCGTTCAGGACGATGTGCCGTGAACACGGGGCTGGTCTGACTTTTACACAGATGATAAGTGCAAAAGGAGTTTCTGAAAATTCCTTTGACACACTGAAATTTCTGGCTTTCAGCAGAAACGAAAAACCCATCGGTGTCCAGATGCTGGGCGGCAATATAGACAATCTGGGCGCTGCCGTCGAGGAAATCAGAAAACTGAAGCCCGATGTGATAGACCTGAACTGCGGCTGCTCTGTCGCTCAGGTGTGCAAATACAACATGGGTGCAAGACTGCTGGATGATCCGGTATATTTAGGCAAACTTGTCAGACGAATGGTCGACGCCTCAGGCGGTATTCCGGTCTCAGTGAAAATACGGCTCGGCGCCAGCTGGCAGAAAATAAACGTAATTGAGAATGCACGTCAGATTGAAAAAAACGGTGCATCCTTTATTACCGTTCATGCCAGAACGAGGGCGGATATATACGCAAATCCGCCTGTATGGGAATGGATTAAAAGGGTAAAACAGAGCGTATCGATCCCTGTCGTGGGAAATGGTTCACTTATGGAACCGATGGACTGTCTGAGGATGATAGAACAGACAGGGTGCGACGGCGTGTTTATAGCAAGAGGTGCTCTGGGTAATCCATTTATATTTGAAAGATTTAATGCCCTGATGGAATCGGGGGCGGATCCCGGTCATCCCGATGCGGATACTGTTCTGAATACCGTGATAAAGCATCTTGAACTGCTGGTGCGGGATGCCGGTGAACCCATAGCTCTCAACAGGGCTAAAAAACATATTCTCTGGTACTACCGCTATTTTAACGGCATTACACACTTGCTGGAGAATATATTTCAGCTCAATGAGAAATCCTCGGTGATCAGTTTCCTTTCGGAACATACCGAGAAAATTAAAAATAATATTTATCCCGAAGAGGACTTTGAAAGAATAAAAAGAAGTTTTAATGAACGGGTTCTGTTCTGGATAAATACACAAATGGAATCATACTAATGTTCATTAAAAAATTGTACAAATAAATGGTTAAAGAAATAATAATTAACTCCTCCTCTTCACAAACACGTGTGGCTATTACAGAGGATGGAAATCTCGTTGACTTTTTTATTGACCATCCGGAAAAACGCCGTATGGTCGGTGATATCTACCTGGGCAAGGTCGCACGTGTGCTGCCCGGTATCAAAGCTGCTTTCATTGACGTAGGAATGAAGCACGATGCATTTCTCCATTTCTCGGATATAGGAGACCGCCTCGAGGGGCTGCAAAGCATACTCGACGACGATTCTGACGTAGACGATGACGATGAAGAAGCCGGTGGTCCCGTCAGAACCAGAACCCAGCCCGCAAAGACGGAAGATCAGGTAAAACGTGAAATACCAATCCCGAAGCTCTTCAAGGGCCAGGAAATCATCATTCAGATCACAAAAGAACCGGTAGGTAACAAGGGCGTGCGGGTGACCAGCGCTATTTCGCTGCCGGGCAGATTTTGTGTGCTACTGCCATTCGACAACAAAATCGGTATATCAAAAAAAATCTCTGAATTTAAGGAACGCAGACGCCTGCGCAGTATTGCGCGCGGCATACTACCGGATAACTGCGGACTTATAATACGTACGGCTGCAAAAGACCAGGCGGAAGATTCGCTCCTGGACGACCTGAAATATCTGGTTAAGACATGGGAGGATATACAGTCTTCTCTGAAAAACGAGACTCCTCCTGCACTGCTCTATCAGGATATGAATACCACCTCCAGTGTTATACGCGATCTGTTTACGCCCGACGTTTCAAAAGTGTTCATTGATTCCAAAAAACTGTATAAGCAGATCAAGAGCTATGTGCATCTGGTCCAGCCTGCACTCATAGATAAGATTGAACTGTTTAAGGAAGATACTTCGGTTTTTGAAGCATTCAAGATCGAAGAACAGATAAAGACGCTTATGGGACGCAGGGTACCCCTGCCCAGCGGCGGATATCTGATAATTGAACATACCGAGGCTATGGTCGTCGTAGACGTCAATAGCGGAAGGTATGCGGCCAAAAAAGAACAGGAACTCAATTCACTCAAAACTGACCTCGAAGCGGCTCGTGAAGTAGCACGCCAGCTGCGACTGAGAGATATAGGCGGACTTATAGTCTGCGACTTTATCGACCTGGAAGACGATAAGAACCGTAAGAAGATATACGACGAACTCAAGAAGGAGTTCCGCAAGGACAGAGCAAAAGTATCGGTGCTGCCCATGACCGATTTCGGCATAATCCAGATTACCAGACAGCGAATACGTGAAAATATACTGCATACAATGAACGAAGTATGCCCGTTCTGTCTTGGAACCGGACTGCTGACAAAACGTTCTAACCTGCTGCACGAAATAGAGGAATGGATAAAACGATTTAAACGGCATTCCAAAGAGAGATTTCTCGTACTGTATGTGCATCCCTCCCTGGGTGAAAAACTCAAAGAGGGCAACATCAGGGCAATTACCCGGCTGCAGTTCAAATATCTTATTCGCATAAAATTGATAGAGGATGAGAACGTAAAACCCACGACATTTATGTTTCACTCGGCAAAAACACAGAAAGACCTGACCGGTGAAATTGTAGTATGAAAAATGAATTTGCTGAACGGCGCTCCTTATGAGCGCCGTTTGTTTTTAGAGGTGTACACCGCTGTCTCTGAAATTCTTTTATTCCACTTTCCACTGTATAAATATTTTCGTAATTTCACTGGTGATAATTTTAAATTTACGACAAATATATCGGAGATATTTTTAGATGAAATTTTTTATAGATACGGCTAATATTGAAGAAATCAGGGAAGCAGCGGCTCTGGGTATTCTGGACGGCGTTACAACCAATCCTTCACTCGTTGCGCGCGAAGGCAGGAACTTCCGCAGCCTGCTGGACGAAATACTGCAGATAGTGGATGGACCAGTAAGTGCAGAGGTTATTGCCACCGACTACGACGGAATAATGAACGAAGCCGAAGAATATGCGGCCATTCATAAGAATATTGTTGTGAAGATACCGCTGATAAAGGAAGGCCTGAAAGCCGTTAAATCACTCAGCGAAAAAAATATTAAGACAAACGTCACTCTTTGCTTTTCACCTGCTCAGGCGCTCCTGGCTGCTAAAGCAGGAGCTACTTACATCAGTCCGTTCGTCGGCCGCCTCGATGACATCAGCCACGACGGTATGGAGTTGATCGGACAGATCGTTCAAATATACGAGAACTACGGATTTGCCACACAGGTGCTGGTTGCCAGTATCCGTCACCCCCTGCATCTGCGCGACGCTGCTCTCATGGGTGCCGACGTTGCTACAATGCCATTTAATGTAATAGAAAAATTATTCAAGCATCCGCTTACAGACAGCGGACTCGAAGCTTTTCTGAAGGACTGGAAAAAGCTCGATAAATAGATGATATAAAACAGGTTCCGCAGAATGATGCACTTGCAGAACAGGTTATTCATTGTGCATACTGTTGAGCATATGCTTTAGCTGCATGATATAATCGTGCTGTACACCGCCAGCCTTTCAAGGCAGGAATGCGTTTGATTCATATGATACCTGGAAACTCAAGAAATTTTTAAATAAACAAAAACTGATATGAAAAAGACATCGCTTTACGAATTACACAAATCACTGGGCGCAAAACTGATCGATTTTGCGGGTTATATGATGCCGGTTCAGTACGATTCCATAATTCTTGAACATAAGGCTGTGCGTGCAGGTGTGGGAGTATTTGACGTTTCACACATGGGTGAAATATTTGTCAGGGGCCCCAGGGCGCTGGATTTCGTTCAGCACATTACGGTAAACGATGCGTCTAAACTTACTGACGGCAGAGTTCAGTATTCGGCTATGTGCTATAATGACGGCGGCATAGTGGACGATCTTCTGGTCTATAGGATAAGTCAGGAAGAATTTATGCTGGTGGTCAATGCCTCAAACAAGGATAAGGACTACGACTGGATGAAACAGAATAATCCTTTCGGTGCCGAACTGACCGACCTGAGCGACGACTATACGCTTCTGGCAGTGCAGGGTCCTGCTTCAGCAGAAGTACTCAGGAAGATCTGCGATGATCCGCTTACCATGGAATATTACCATTTCGTTATGACCAGATGTGCCGGTATAGATATGCTCATATCCAGAACCGGCTATACGGGAGAACTGGGTTTTGAACTGTATTTCAAGGCTGATGAATCTGCAGCAGCCGTTGTCTGGAATAAAGTATTTGAGGCCGGAAAAGAATTCGGAATAAAACCTGTAGGACTCGGTGCACGTGATTCTTTGAGACTTGAAATGGGCTTCTGCCTCTACGGGAATGATATCGATCAGACTACAAATCCTCTGGAAGCTTCACTGGGCTGGATTACAAAACTGAATAAAGAGAATTTTATCGGTAAGGACAGCCTGCTGAAAGCAAAAAGTGATGGACTGAAAAGAAAACTGGTAGCTATTACCTCGGAAGAAAAGGCGTTTCCGCGCCACGGTTACGACATTACTGCCGGCGGAAAAAAGATCGGTGTGATTACCAGCGGAACCGTTAGTCCTGTACTCGATAAACCCATAGCAATGGGATATGTGGATACTGAATTCGCAGCAGCCGGTACATCTGTGAATTTCCTGATAAGAGGAAAAGAAATTCCTGCGACGGTGGTAAAACTGCCGTTTGTGGAAAATAATGCATTAAAGTAGTTCAGGCATTAAACTTGTTTTGACATCTGATGGGAAGATAATTAAAGATTATATGGAATTTAACGACTTATTAACAACTAGATTATTATGAAAATTAACGTACTTTTTTCTCCTCTTACAACCGATGAATTGTTTTTTACTTCTAAGACGACCGTGGTAATCGACGTACTGAGGGCTTCATCTACTATTATAACTGCACTGAATAACGGTGCGCGCGAGGTGATACCGGTGAATTCAGTCGAATTTGCCATGAAGGTTTCCGGGAATGCTTTCGGTGGTCAGACACTGCTGGGCGGTGAGCGCAATACAAAAAAGATCGAGGGCTTTCACCTCGGTAATTCGCCCCTGGAATATACACGCGAGACTGTCAGCGGTAAATCGCTGATACTGTTTACTACAAATGGTTCCAAGGCCGTCGTAAAGGCAAAGTTTTCTGAAAATCTCTATATATGTGCTTTCGCCAATATTCACGCTGTTGCCAGGCAGATAGTCGCACTCGATAAGGATGTTGTCGTATTGTGTGCAGGTGTACAGGGTGCATTCTGTATTGAAGATTCTGTCTGTGCCGGCAAGGTAGTCGCAGAGGTGCAGAAACTGAACGAATCTGCCGAGCTGTCAGACGCTGCAAAAGCAAGCGTAATACTGGCCAAGTCATTCGGCAAGAACATCAACCGTATGCTTCTTGAATGCGAGCACGGCAGGACACTGTCTGAAAACGGGTTTGATGCAGATATCAGTTATTGCTCCAAAATCAATACGACCGAAATACTTCCGTATTTTGCCAATGGCATCATAAAGGCTATTCATCCACAGGAAGCCCAGCTTCAGGAAGAAAAATAGCCGGTATTTTTCGGTTCACCGATCTAAGTAAAATAATTCTGTAAGATATAAAGTAAAATTCAGTCTGGATGAGAACGTCTAAAAAGAAAACAAAAACCACAAATACATACGGAAAGCTGTTTGATATATCGATCGAGAAGAAAAAAAAATTGCTGGGACTGTTCATGCTGCTGTTCTCCGGGTTTCTTTTCCTCAGCATCATATCCTATTCCAGAACCGATGAAGCAAATCTGACATACCAGTTTTCTGATCTGTTCCGTGTATTTTCTTCCGACCCTGCGTTTGTCCATAAGGTGGAGAGCACAAATAACTGGCTGGGTGTATTTGGAGCCTATGTCTCAGGTTTCTTCATAAACAAAACCCTCGGATATTCATCCATTATTTTCCCCGTTATGCTGTTCCTCTGGGGATATGTAATTATTCGCCAGGAAAAGTATAAACTCGCACTAGACGTATCCAATTTCCTGCTCGCCATCGGTGTCCTGGTAGCTTCATTCTTCGGAGTGTTAAGATTCAAACTCCAGATATTAAGCGATATTAACGAACTGTCGGGCAACGCCGGCAATGCCATAGGTATGGCACTGGGAAGACTTTTCGGCGGACTCGGCAGCCTGTTTTTCCTTACTACACTCGTGCTGGCTGTTCTCATCATTGCCTTTGATATAAAACTTGGCAAAGTTGTGTCGCTGCTGAACAATATATTTCAGCGTCTGGTCGAATGGTTTGAAGAGATGCGCGAAAACAGCAGAATAGCTGATGAGAACAAACAGAAGGAAAAAGCAAAAACTGTATCCGACAACCTTAGCAAAGTTAAGGAGCTCAAGGAAGAAAGGAGTAAGAAACTCCGAGTAACACCTGCAGAAACCGAGGCTGCAGCGGAGACTGAAGATACTGATGAAACCACTATCCGTATAGTCCGCAAGGATGAAGCGCCTGCGATGGAAACTGCAGGCGGAAAAAACAATCCGGCAAAACCCAAAACATTTTCTCTCAAGTCTCTTAAGAATAAAGCGACTGCTGATGACAGTATGGATAGTCCTGCAGCAGACGGTGCACAGCCTGAAACAGGTATGTCAGAGACGGCAGATAAAAAGCCTGAAATACGCGATGAATTTGACATACCGGTAATTGACAAGGCTGCTGAAAATCTGTATCCTGAACAGTGGAACGAAGAGATCGAATACAACCAGCCTCCGCTTACGCTGCTTCAGCCTGCTCCGGAGGAGAACTTCACTGTTGCTGAAGAAGAACTCAAGCGCAATGCGGAATTGCTGAAGGAAAAGCTGGCGCTTTTCGACATAAAAATAGAGGATATAGCTGTTACACCCGGACCCGTCGTTACTCTCTATGAAATAGTTCCTTCGCCCGGCGTAAAGATCAGCAGAATCGTAAGTCTTGAACACGATATTGCACTTGCACTTGCTGCCAGAGGTATCCGTATTATTGCTCCTATTCCTGGCAAGAGTGCAATTGGTGTGGAGATCCCGAATGCCGAGGCTGCAATGATACACGCCCGTTCAGTGCTTGCAAAGATCTCGGAGGAGAAAGCCGAGCTGCCTCTGGCACTTGGCAAAACTATATCAGGGGAAATATATGTGACCGATCTGGCAAAAATGCCCCATATGCTCATCGCCGGCTCAACCGGTTCGGGAAAGAGCGTCGGCATCAATATGATCATCTCCAGCATACTGTACGCCAAGCATCCTTCGGATGTGAAGTTCGTGATTATAGATCCGAAGAAAATAGAACTTTCATTCTACAGAAAACTCAATAAACATTTTCTTGCCGTCTCACCCGATCTGGAAGAAGAAATCATTACAAACCCGCAGAACGCGGTGCTGGTGCTGAAATCGGTTGAGTATGAAATGGAGAAACGGTACAACAAGCTGGCAAAAGCCGGCGTAAGGAATATTGTTGATTACAACATTAAGGTAGCTGATCCGAAAAAGAAGCCGAAAGATACCGATGATATGCAGCACTACAAGATGCCGTATATCGTGGTCATAATTGATGAACTTGCAGATCTTATGATCACTGCCTCCAAGGAAGTGGAAGAACCGATAGCACGCCTTGCACAGCTTGCCCGTGCAGTCGGAATTCACCTCGTGCTTGCCACACAGCGCCCTTCGGTCAACGTGATCACCGGTGTTATCAAGGCCAATTTCAGTGCGCGTGTAGCCTATCAGGTGGCAACGAAAATAGACTCGCGCACGATTCTGGATATGAACGGAGCTGAACAGCTGCTGGGACGCGGTGATATGCTGTTTCTTCCGAGCGGCACTCCGAAACCGATAAGAATTCAGAACGCTTTTATTTCGACCGATGAGGTGGAAGCGGTTACGGATTTTATATATTCACAGAAAGGCTACTCAAAACGTTACTTCCTGCCGTCGCTCTACGACAAGAAAAAGGAAGCAGGGGGAGAATTCCTGGCAGATAAGGATGCGATGTTCGAGGATGCTGCACGCGTTATCGTAAGGCATCAGCAGGGGTCGGTTTCTCTGCTCCAGAGGAGACTCAAACTGGGATACTCCAGAGCCGCAAGGATCGTCGATCAGCTCGAGGAGGCCGGTATAGTGGGCTCTGCCGACGGCAGCAAAGTACGCGCCGTACTCGTAGAGGACGAAGAGCAGCTCGAGACAATTCTCAGAGCACTCTAGCTTCTGGAGAACTTTTTTGCACACCGGTTGTAAAAGATATGTTTAGCGCTATATTTATTTGTATGTGCATAAACTATAGAAACTAATGTGAAAGAATGGAGTTATACAATGAAAAGACTGGCATTTTTGCTCGTGCTGTTTTTAGCTTCGGCTTCTGTCTTTGCCCAGCCAGCCGATAAATTACTGAAGAACCTGCAGGATCATTTTTATAAGATAAATGACCTGTCAGCTGACTTTACTCAGTTGGGCAATTCTTCAAAGATATCTGACGGAAAAATATATTACCAGAAAGGCAATAAATACCGTATAGAATTGAAAAACATGACTATTGTTTCCAACGGAGAGAGCGTATGGAACTACAATAAAAAAGATAAAAAAGTTGTTATCAATAATGTGACCGGCGAAAACTCGCCGTTTTCTCTCGAGAATATTATTGTCAATTATCCCAAGAGAAGCACGGTCAAAAGTATGGGCACGGAAAAAATTGACGGCTCAGAATATTCAGTGCTTTCATTTGCATCAAAAAACGACCGCAGCTTCAGGACAGCCAAAATCTGGTTCTCAGCGGCCAATTTTGTAAAGAAAGTTGAATTAGTGGATGCTCAGGGAGGCAGGTACGGTTTTGAGCTTTCGGACATTCAGATCAACAAGAACCTGAATTCAAACAGGTTCTCTTTCCAGGCGCCGGAGGGTATAAAAGTAATTGACCTCAGATAAGAAATATAACAGGGTCAGAGAACTTACAGTAATTGTTTTTTCATTCCTGCTGGCCGCAGTATTCCTGTTTTACGCGCTGTATGGAGTTGAATTTAAAGGCGTGGCAGCAATCCTGAAAAGGGCATCCTTTTTCTGGATTGCTGTTTTGTGCTTTACTAACCTCGTGTCGCATTACCTGCGCGCTATCCGGTGGAAGGTGATGCTGAAATCGGTTAAGCCCGGGGTTTCGGTGACAAATCTGTTCGGTGCTCTGATGGTAGGTTACGGAGTCAACTGCGTCATTCCCCGCCTTGGAGAAATATCGCGTGCAGTATTGCTGGGCAAATGGGAGAAACTATCGCGCACTGCAATGTTCGGTACTGTGATAGTCGAACGCGTCATCGATATGATGGCATTTGCTGCAGCACTGCTGATCGGCATACTCATATGGGACGGCAACATCTACAAAGAGTTCCCCTGGCTCAGAATAACACTGTATCTTGCTGCATTCGGCCTGTCGGCGTTCATTATACTGCTGCTGCTGGTAATAAGGTTCAAAGACCGGTTCTACAGGATCATTGTACTTACTGCTGGACGCATATCGCCTGCTGTCTCGGAAAAACTTCAGCATATGTTCGAGATGCTGGTTGACGGGTTCTCTTCTCTCAAGGGTACCAGAAATTATATATATACTTTTCTTTTTACAATTGCAATTATGGTAATGTACGCGGTGAACTCGTATGTCGGCTTTTTCACTCTTGGAATAGAAAAGATCTCAACCGTTACGTTTGCGATGGGCTGGGTCATGATGGCAATAAGTTCCATAGGTGTGGTAATTCCTACACCGGGCGGAACGGGTTCATATCATACGATAGCGCGTTCTGTACTCGTCCTCCTGTTTGGTTTGTCAGAGGAGATATCGGTTGCATACGCTGTGCTTACGCATATAATATCCTACGTGATATTCATTGCTGCCGCACTTTTCTTTTTCTTTTACCTCAATAAAAAGTACTCCAGAGGAACGGGCAGGAGCGAAAATCTGGTGGATTTTCTGGAAACGAATATGGAAAAAGGGATGTGATGCTTTCTCCCGGCGGATAATAAAGTTACGTCTCTCTCAGCAGAGCGGGCTTTTTTGAAAAAAATAAAATACTTCCAATAATTTACTGGCTATGAAGCTGAAAGTAATAATAATATTTCTATTTGCTACGATTCCTGCCTTTGCACAGCTGGATGTATCAGCGGGTATGGGGATAGATTATGTCAGAAATAATGTTATTGATCATATAAATTCCTATGCTCCTTCGGGTGCAAAACTGAACGATTTCAATACCGGCGCGGTATTCTTCGCTGAAGCCGGATATAAGATCACTCCGCATTTTGTCACTGCAATAGAATATGCCCATGCGATATACTCGCAGGATGTCGCAGGCGGGTACAAATATTCTCAGATAACACACAAACCCTCGCTTATGGCTTATTATATCATTGAGGGCATCGGTTACAGATTTAAGTTCGGGGGTGGAGCAGGTCCCAGATTTTTTGCGATAGATGAAACTCTGCCCGGATTTATTGCGTCTAACGGATATTCTGCCACGGGATTAGGTTTTGAACTCAAGGCAGACGGCAATACCGCACTCAGCAGAAATTTGTACGCTGATATTTCATTGCTTCTCAACTATGACATATCCGGCGACATCAGTGCGGATGATGCATCAGCACAGCTGCATTTCCGGCTTACGGATACTGACGCAAATTCATTCTCTGCCGGGATCAGGCTGGGACTAACATACACATTCTAGGAGCACGTTTTGAATATTTTTGAAGCAATTATTCTGGGACTTATTCAGGGGCTTACTGAATTCCTTCCTATAAGCAGTACCGGTCACCTCACTCTTGCCGGCCGTCTGATGAACCTGATATCTGAAACAAATCCGGAACACTGGACAGCATTTATTGCTGTAATACAGATGGGGACTCTGGTCGCTGTGATATATTATTTCTGGAAGGATCTGTGGAACATTGCAACTGATTTTCTCAGGGATAATCTTATTAAAAGAAAGGCATTCAGCGCTCAGTCGGAAAATTCAAGGCTGGGCTGGTATATTATAATAGGCTCTGTGCCGGTCGGAATAATAGGACTGCTGTTCAAGGATTTTATAGAGGGTGCATTTACGAAAAATCTGCAGGTGATTTCTTTCAGCCTTATCATACTGGGACTTCTGCTGGCTCTGGCCGAAAAAACCGGCAGTTTCAAGAAAGAAATTACCGGAATCAGATGGCTGGATGCCTTCCTGATTGGCTGTGCTCAGGCTGTGTCGCTTATACCGGGATCTTCCCGCTCAGGAACTACTATTACAGCAGGATTATTCCTGGGGTATAAAAGAGAGGCGATTGCAAGATTTTCATTCCTGCTCAGCATACCTGCAGTTATGGCCAGCGGACTGCTCGAATTTTATCATTCTCTCGAATACATTGATGCAGATATGGCGCTGAACCTCGCCGTTGCAACAATAGCATCGGCTATAAGCGGATACCTGGCAATCGATTTTCTTCTGAAATATTTGAAAAGAAATAGCAGTTTTATTTTTGTATATTACAGGGTTATACTCGGGGCAGTACTGTTGTTTCTCATATACAGGGGAATACTGCAGCCCTGATATATAAAATCTGAAAGACGCACTGCCGAAAAGGAGCTGTGCAATATATAACGAACCATTGTGATATCACAACGAGGGAGATTTACAGATGAGAAGAATTTTTTTATTTTTATTTACTCTTGCCGCGGCCGGATGCATTAGTGCCGCACCGCTCAGCGAGGATTCCTTAAATGTCTCAAAACCAGACGTGGCAAAAATAGTAAAAATATCTGAAGATTCCGTGTTCGTTGCAGTAATCTCTACGAAACTGGGTGATATTGAGATCGAACTTTATACGAAAGATGCTCCCAAAACAACGGCTAATTTTATTGAGTTGAGCAGACGCGGCTACTATAACGGCATCATATTCCACCGCGTTGCCAAAGGGTTTGTAATTCAGGGAGGCGATCCGACTGGTATAGGATCAGGAGGAACCAGCATATATGGTGGTGACTTTGAAGATGAACTGGACCCTAAAACCTACAGCTACCAGGACGGTTATGTCCGGGGTGCAGTAGCTATGGCAAACAGCGGTCCCAATACAAATACGTCCCAGTTTTTTGTTGCACTAAACGACCTTCTGCAGCTTCCTAAAAACTATACCATATTCGGACGCGTCATATCCGGAATGGATACAGTGGATAAAATTGCAGAAGGGGAGATATTGCCGGGAATGAATCCGGGTGACGGCAAACCGGTAAATCCTGTCGTTATGGATAAAGTTATAATAGAAAAAAGAGCACGCAATATAAACAGCATATTCGATATTAAATAAACGCACAAAACCTATAAAAACAGTCTGCAGATATGTCCAAAAGCAAAATTGCCGTCCAGTCTATACAGATGCTTGCCCGGTTCCTGAAGCCGGAAACCTTTTTGCCGGTATATTTTTTTTTCGGAGACGATTCCTACAGTATAGATGCAGCTGTAAAGCTGCTCGAGGACAATATCTCACCGCTTCTTTCCAGTGAACTCGACAAGGAAGTAATTACAGGCAAGGAAAAGAACATTGTCGAACTGATAGATATGGCTTCATCGTATCCGTTCGGCGACGGCAAAAAGTTGCTGATCATAAAGGATTTCGATGAGGTAAAAGGGGATAAGAAAAAGCTGGTGCACTATATCCAGAGCCCGAATCCTTCCACGATACTGATCATGACTAAGCACGGAAATATCTCAAATCTTGAGGCAGAACCATATTTATCGCTTTCCAGGGACAACTATATTTTTGAAGCGAGGGAACCCAAGGGCGAGGAACTGATAAACTGGGTGGTAAAATACGCTGCAAGACGGGGCAAAAAAATTACATCCGAGAATGCCTCGCTGCTGGTTACCATTGCGGGCGAAAACCGCAGCCTGATTGAAATGCAGCTCCAGAAGATACTGTCCTTTATGGGCGGCGAGAATACTGCTGAAATTACCGGTGAGGTGGTCAACAGTATTTCCAGCAATCTGAAGGAACTTACAATATTTGACCTTCAGAATGCAATAGCGCAGAGAAACCGCGTCAAATCTTACGAGGCAGCCATTAACCTGCTTGAACAGGGAAAGGAAGCATTGTTCATTATATCCATGCTGACCAGGTTTTTTACTATAGTGGCCCAGGTCCCGGAACTGGAAAAATCACTTCCGTCAGAAAGGGATGTGGCGCAGAGACTCGGAATTTACTATAAATACTTCGACAGCTACAAAAATGCCAGCCGCTACTTCAGGGATACCAGGCTGTTCAGAGCGGCCGGAGCACTCTTTAATGCCGACCTGAGCATCAAAACATCCGCTTCCGATCCTTCTACCGTCATAACGGTACTGTTGGCCGAAATTTTGGCCTGAAATAAATTGATTTTGACAGGTATTTTCATTTAAATTATTCATACTAATTGAAACATTTTTTCAAAAATCGAGTATAATATAATTGTCGGGCAACTTACAAGATCTCAGCGACGAAGAACTGATCGGCGAATTTCAGGCCAATAATACAATAGAAGCATACGAAATTCTCGTTAAAAGGTATAAAGACCCGCTGACGAATTTCGTTTTTCGTTTCGTAGGCGATAAAGATGCTGCTGTTGATATTGTTCAGGATACTATGATTAGGTTCTACCTGAACAAAGAATCATATAAATCATTCGCCAGGTTTTCGACGTGGATATATACTATTGCCGGCAATCTGGCGAAAAATGAATTGAAGAGGCGGAAAAGAAAAAAATTCATTTCAATTCATAGCGATGATGATGAAGGTACGATTGATATCAAGGATAAAGCTGCCCTGCCGGATGTTATTACGGACAGCGGTATCAAGAATACAATAATTGAAAATGCCCTTTCTAAAGTTAAACCCGTGTACCGTGAGGTAGTGATACTGCGCGATATACAGGAGATGTCCTACGAGGAAATTGCCGAAATTACAGGACTTTCTATAGGGACGGTTAAGTCCCGTATAAACCGTGGAAGGGCTCAGTTACAAAAACTGTTGAAACATATTTATTACGAGTGACGCCTATGATTAAAAGTTACAATAATGAAGATGATCAGAAATTTAAGAACGTAATCAGCTCTCTCCGCGGCCTTCCGCGTATTGCTGCTCCTGAGGATTTTGAAGCCGATCTTAAAAGGCGCATAAATCTGCTCGAGAGCAGTCCTGAAAAAATGAAGAAGAAATCGCCGGAGAGATGGTCTGTATTTGCATCGCTGCCGCTGGCAAAAATACTGTATCCGGCTGCTATAATGATTACAGCAGTGCTTCTGTTCTTCCTGCTGCCCATAAATACTGCGGACGATCAGCAGAACCAGATAGCAAGGCGTGCAGCAGATTCACAGCAGGTTATAAAAGAGGATCCGGGTGCTGCAGCCCGCAGAACTGAAATATTAAAAGAACATTCAGCGTCTCGCGAACTGACGGCAGAAAAACCTTCCGGTTCCAGCCGCCTGCTTCCAGAAACCGGTCTTCAGGCGTCACCAGGCAGGGCTGCTGCAGCAGAAAAAGATAATAAAGCGGAATTTGCATCTTCTGAACAGCTGAAGAAACGTATCCGGGAATTCAGATTCATGGGCCGCGAAAATGACGTTGATCAAAGCCTGCAGGCAAAACCGCAGACTTATGGCTCGGGATACCAGGATGGCACACAGAATGTCAATTTCCAGGGATTTGACATCATACGCGATGAAAATCCCGTGCTGGATGAAATACTGAGAAGCCGTATGGATTCTATGAGAAGGTCTCAGCAGCGCGAGAAATAATGGACCGATAAAATATCCGGCATTTCAAAAACGTTGCGGTGCTTAAAATGCTGCGGTGTTTAAGACTCTGCGGCGTTTAAGACTCTGCGGCGTTTAAGACTCTGCGGCGTTTCTGGATTGACAATGTGAACGTATCGTTTATATTGTAATTAAGGGCATCTTATATGCCCTTAATTATTTTAAATATAAAGGTACCTTATGCTTTTAGATATTGCTACATCCCTGCCTCCATTCCGGGTGTCTCAGCAGACCGCATGCGCGGAGCTGAAGAATCGGATGACAGCTGAAAAACCGGCTGCTGCCAGAATCCTGGATGCCGCTATAAATCACTCGGGTATCCAATCCAGAAATATTATCGTACTGGAAAGCGACGATACGCCCGATAAGTTCCTTTTCGGCGACAATTCCACTCCTACTACAAAAGAGAGGATGAAAAAATACGAGGAGGCTTCGCGCAGCCTTAGCTGCCAGGCAGTCGCCACACTGCTGAACAATACCGGCATGACACCTGAACAGATCAAACGCCTCATTACTGTCACCTGTACCGGGTTTTATGCGCCGGGACCCGATTATTATCTCATCAGACAGTTTGGACTGCCCCGCAGTATTCAAAGAACTAATGTAGGATTTATGGGGTGCGCAGCTGCAATTACCGGATTTACTTCGGTTCTGGAAGCCCTGTCCAGAGCAAAAGACCCGACTTCAATACTGATGGTGTCTGTTGAATTGTGCAGCCTGCATATTCAGTTTGAACCCACACGCGATAACCTGCTGGCAAATACTATCTTTTCTGATGGGTGTGCAGCCGCTCTGTTTACAAATGACACTGGCAGGCAGGGACGCCTTAAACTCCTCGATACAGCAACCATACTGTTCGACAATTCCAGCGAGCTGATGGGCTGGGCAATAGGGAATACCGGCTTCGAGATGAAACTGTCTTCTGAAATACCAAAGATTATTGTCTCGGCTGCTGCACCGGCCCTGAGGAAAATTCTGAAGGACAGAGGAATTGATAAAATAAAATACTGGGCGCTTCATCCGGGGGGACGGGCAATACTTGATGCGCTCCAGCAGGGACTGGAACTGAGTGATGAACAGATGAGCTATTCACGCAGTGTGCTCAGGCAGTATGGCAATATGTCATCGGCTTCAATAATGTTTGTCCTGAAAGAATTGCTGGATGAGGTACAACCGAAAGAGGATGAATACCTGTGCGCTGCAGCTTTCGGGCCAGGACTTACGATGGAAGTTGCCATTTTCAGAGGAACTGCCGGAAGCAGCCGATGAAACTCCGGCGCAGCTATCAGACAGAACTGATGGACGATTTTGCCATTCAGAACGGGACTCTTACGGTTGCCCTGAAAGAACTTCTGGTTATCAACAAATACCTCGGAGGCGACAGTTCGAGCCGCCGCGCACTGAAAAATTTTCCTGCTGGAAGCTCCCTGCTCGATATAGGTGCCGGAGCCGGTAATATTACCGGCGACAATTTGTCAGTGGACAGGAATCCAGCTGCCTGCAGGTTCAGCAAGATGAGATCTCCCGGACTCCATGTTATCTGTGCAGATGCCCTATTTCTGCCTTTCAGGGAAAAGAGTGTGGAGATAATACACTGTTCGCTCTTCCTGCACCATTTCCACGAAAACAGTATTGCGGAACTTCTCAGCAATTTTAAGAACGTCGCACGTACTGCTATTATAATCAATGACCTGCACAGGAGCAGAACTGCTCTGGCAGGGATCAGAATACTGACAGCACTTTTGTCAAAAAGCCGTATGGTAAAACACGATGCACCGCTGTCCGTGCTGCGCGGCTTTACTAAGCGCGAACTGATACTGATAATTGAGCGGGCAGGTATAAGAAATTATGATATCAGCCACCGCTGGGCATTCAGATGGCTGGTCACAATTTATCTGTAACGACAGTGAATTGCCCAATTGAATCAGACAGGTAATTTGATGCAGCACTATGATATAACAATTGCCGGGGCGGGGCCTGCGGGATCAGCGGCGGCGCTATACCTCAGCCGGGCGGGTTTCAGTGTACTGCTCCTTGAGAAGAAAATGTTTCCCAGAGAAACGGTCTGCGGTGAATTCTATTCGCCAGAGTCGTTAGATGTGCTGGATGAACTGGAATTGAAAAACAATTATTTTGCGCTTGATCCAAATCCTATAGACACATTTGCAGTTTCTGCAGTCAAATCACTGCCGTACCGCATCCCGCTGGGCTTTACTGCATATGGACTCAAGAGAGGTGAGTTCGATGATATGCTCATGCAGTCTGCAAGACGTTCAGGCAGTACAATACTGATGCCTGCAGAATTAAAATCGGTGACACACAATAACGGGAAGTATGTCGTGAGTGTACAGGATGCTCAGTCTGGGCAGAAATTCTCATGCAGTGAGATCATACTTGCATATGGCAAGTACAGTTCGCTTGACAGCAGTTTCTCACGCAAGCCTGATGGTGTGAAATCCGGTTTTATCGGCATTAAATACCATGTGCCTGTTGCCTGTACTGAATGCCTGTATGATGAAGGGGCAGCATACGGTGCTGTGAGAAAAAATGAGATACACATACTTCTGTCGCGCGGAATTTACTGCGGGATCAATTATGTCTCCAAAAGGATAATAAACGTGTGCATGCTGATAGATCAGCGCCTGACGCGTCAGGTTCAGGCGGGTGATGTACTTCATGAACTGTATGAATCGTTTCCGGTATTCAGGCATACATTCAGCGATGCTGCAGCAGTTGCGGGATTGCACAGATACGGCACAGGCAATATATATTTCGGCAGACGCGAACTGATCAGCAGTGGTATGTTTGTGGCAGGAGATGCTGCAAGGGTGATCGCACCTCTGGCCGGCGACGGCATTTCCATGGCACTCAGCAGCGGACTGCTTGCCGCAATGGTTATTGAGGAAAAGCTTACAGGCAGGTATGGCAAATCCTGTGAATGGTATGAGAACAGGTACGGGGAGCTATGGATGAAAAGATATTCGAAAAGACTGTTATATGCAGGAGCGGTTCAGCGGATGATTTTTAGCAGGCTCATATCGGGTCTGATCCCTGATCTTCTGCCATATATCAGCCGGAGCATACCATTTCTTATAAGACACACAAGGTAGAAGAGGTAAGTAAATTGCTGAAACTAAAATAAAAAAAGCGGATCTGAGAAAATCAGATCCGCTTTTATAAAGTAACTGTTATTTGCTTCAGAAATGAATTACTTCATGAGCAGCATTTTCCTGCTAATATTCAGGTTCTCAGCTTTGAGTGAATAGAAGTAGATGCCGCTTGCAAGATTTGAAGCGTTGAATGAAACAACGTGTTTGCCTGCAGATCTGAATCCGTCTTCAAGGGTCGAAATCACCTGGCCGAGGCTGTTTGTAACAGTCAGCCTGACATTCATGGCCTTCGGAAGCGAATAGCTTATTGTCGTAGAAGGATTGAAAGGATTTGGATAATTCTGTTCGAGAGCAAATTCCACGGGAATGTTTTTGCCGTCAGCTACATCGCTGGTACCGTTTATAAATACATAAGCAGCACGAGTACCGGCATCGACAACATATGCCTTTGTCAGATCATTATCCACCGCCACGTCGCACGGATATGTAAATGCAGCTCCGTTCGGATCAGGAGCAGACATACTGTTCTGGTTGGGAAGTTCGAGAACTTCACTTGCAGAGTTCATATCGTCAACTTCAAAGCATTTGACCCATCTTCTGAGCGTGTCTATACCGGCGACCCATAATCTGCCGAGTTTGTCGACTGTAATGCCATAGGGGAGTGAAGGACCGAATTCAACGTCTTTGTTGGGGTCAGAGACTCTCTGTCCGACGTAAGTTTTCGGAGATGTCTGTGTTCCGCCTGTCCATACAGCAATACCACCGTTAGCCGCCTGGTTGTCTCCGGCGTTTCTGGATGTATACCATTTGGTTTCAGGTTTTGAATAATCAGCAACCGGGTTGACTGCGCAGTCACGTATAATATCGAATCCCGGCACGATCTGCGGTCCGCCTGGTTCGGCAGGAGTCAGTCCGTCCATAGCAATAAATGAACCCCAGCCGGAACCGGTAAAGTTATGGCTGAAGTTATAAGCTCTTACTGAGGTTCCGCCGTAAGCAAGTCCTGAGAACAGTATTGAATCCTTGGTGGATGCCCATCCGTAAACCAGTGTACCCCAGCCTGAAAAAGCTCCCGCACCAAATCCAATAAGCTGTGCTTTGGCTGTATCACCGTCAGTGATGTAATAGCCTCTTGAAACTCCGCCGGCGTTAACGGATTTATGAGCTTTAGTAGTAACAAGAACGTCATCATCTATAGTAGTGATGCCTATCAGCTGATTGACATTTATAGTATCGTTCTTGGCTGTGTAGTCAACCAGGACTTTGAATTCAGTGTCAGTGGGATCGGCGTAATAAATAGCGTTGTGAGCTTTGAGGTTTGTTACGACCGATGATATTACGTATAGGCGTCCCTTTGAATCAAGAGAACATAAGTAAGGATTAGCGGTGACTGAATCGGCCACCGGAAATGTTATTTTTCTCTCGTATTTCCATGACTCAGTCTGCTGTGCAAATGAACCGGAAGAAATACAGGCTGTAAACAATAATATGCCCGTCAATAGTTTTGTAGAAAATACTCTCATTAAACTCCTCCGTAGGTTAGAATAAACTGATAAAGTTCACACACATAACTTAATTAAAATCAAATTACAATTCAATGGTTGCTGAACCGAATAACGATGGTTTTTCATCAGCAATAAATCGGTTTCCATAAATGCATTCTACATACCTGAGTCAATTCAGAATCGTAAATAAGGGTTTCAGTAGGATCATTCACCCTTCATAACGCCGTACTTTTCACCCATAAGCATATGATTATAGGACTGACCAGCAGACACTCCAGTTGCAGGCTGCAGCGCAAATCCGGCCTTCTTCTGAAATATCATTACAATATCCGAGCCTCCGAACAGGAAGCATCCCAGCATATCTCCCTTATTTACCCGGAGGCCTGCTTTAATATTATCTTCAAATTTTACAGAAGAGACCTGAGACATGCCGATAGGAAGTATTGCAACCAGGCCAAAATCTTTTGTCTCAACTATTACACAGCCTCTCGTTTCGATTGACTGCCATCCGGGAACTGTGGGATCGAACATATATCGCCGTATTGCCGGGTTCCATGTAATGATTCCGCCTACCGCGTCCTGTCCGGCAATATTCCTTACCTCCCTGACTGTTCCGCTGACCGGAAAATGGAAACGGTGATAGTCCTGCACATCAAGAAAAGTGTGAGTCATTATACCGTCCGCAAATTCTTTTTCATACTGGCTGTCTTCGCCGATCAGTTTTTCAATTGAGGTTAAAGTCCCTGATTTTACAGGTACGCCATCCTGCTGAACAATCTGCGATTTTGAATCTATTGACCACATGCCCTGAGGTACGGCGTCTGCCGGGGATATAACAACGGAGTTGTCATCCGGCGATGTAATCGGGCGTTTATCCGGAGAGGCCAGATATCTGGCGAAGAACTGGTTGAACGATTTCCAGTTAGAGGGATCTTCGTACCAGCCGGCCGACAGGCCAAACTTGCTATCGGTCATAGCCAGTTTATAGTATTCATCATTCCATGATTCGGGACTGTCCAGATACAGACCCCATGCTTTTACAAAGCTTACGAGCCAGTCGCTGTATGGTTTGACATATTGCAGGGAGTTATTGTAGAATCCCTGTCCCTCCAGCTCTTTCAGCGGCTGATCGTTGATGAAGTAGAAATAGTTCAAACTCTGGTCTATCTTATCGTATAAAGAAGAATACGGCGTCTTAGGCAGAATACTCCAGGGCATGCAGGTTTCTGCCCATGTAACGAACTGGTAATATTCTTCGAGTGTCTGAGCAGGATTTGTATTTTTATCGGGATTGACAAGCTTTGCCTGAGCAATGGATTTTTCCAATAATGATTTAATGTATGGATTGCTATCAACAATGCTGATCAGTTCTCTGGTTTTCGGCCCATAATTTGGATTATTGATTGGAGCATTCAAAGCTGAATTGTTGCATGATAACAACAGAAAAACAATGCCCGTCGTAGTAATCAGAAGTAAATATTTTGTCAAATAATTCATTTTGTTTCCGTATTTAGTATAATAACTGATTCTTTTTTTGTCCTGTATAAAAAATATTTTAAAGAAAAATATACTAAAAATACGAAGATATTTTCAGCAGAATATTCCCGGCGACTACCAGAAAATTCCGATTAAAACTGATAAGAGGTGAAAGGTATGAACAGGGGATCTGAAAGAACAGAATATATTAACCCCGGATTCTTCTGTGGGGGACAAAATGGAACCACCGGCCAGAAACCGGTGGTTATGACCGGGATAATTACTGGGAAATGCTGAAGTAGTATCTTCCGCCCAGCGCAGCATCGAGATCGAGTCCTGCTGTAGGCAGCAGTCTGAATACCGGTGCGAACTCCACAAATAATTCCAGCGGGTACTGCTTTGAATGCCATGATATTCCGCCTACGCCCCTTATTCCGAAAGAACCGCCGTCGTTTTCCTGAGCGATAAATCTGGCGCCAAATCCGTAGAAAACCGGAAACTCTTCGGTCGACTTGACCAGCCCAAAAGAATGATATAGGTAATCGACACTCAGGTAGAACTTGCCGTCTGCAAGCAGCGAATATCCGAGCGATCCGCTCAGTGCATTATTGCCGCCCAGCCAGTATTTTGCGGTAATGCCTGTAGGTTGTCCAAACTTTAACCCTGCACCGAAGCCGCTGTTCTGTGCCGGTGTATAACCCGTGAATGATAGAATTAACATCGTCAGTAACAGAATTTTCCGAATCATAGTATTTCCAAGATATTATTTTATAAGTTTAAACACATAAAAATAGATTTTTTATGCTGTATTTAAAATACAATTCTTAAATATTTTATATATATTATTTAAACAAAAAGTTCCGCAAAACATGCATAGGCAGTATATAATTACACACAAAGAATATAGAGGGTATGATGGAAATTAAGGAAACTGTTCAGAATCCTGCTCAGGAAATGATAGAACAATTGTCTTCCGGTATCGATTACAATTCCGGTGAAGCTGCAATAATTCTGGCTGCCGGACACGGGAAAAGGATAAAGTCACAGACTTCCAAAATGCTGCACAAAATCTGGGAAGTACCTACTGTAGAAAGAGTGTTTAATGCGTGCAGAAAAGCCAGCGAAAATATAAATGTGGTGATGGTCGTGGGCATAAAGGCCTGCGATGTAATGGATGTGATCGGGAAAAAAGAAAGGACCGTATTTGCACTGCAGGCCGAACAGAACGGTACCGGACATGCGGTACAGGTTGCGCTCGAGCAGATCGATCCGGCCAGGTTCAGCGGAACCATTTACGTCCTGCCCGGAGACATGGGGCTGATCGACAGGGAGACGATGGACATGTTCAGGGAAAAGTTCATATCATCCGGAGATGATATGATGGTGCTTACCGGCATATATGAGGGTGATCCGGCTCTGAACAGCTACGGCAGAATAATCAGGGTAAAGCAGTTTGATGCCGACGGAAATCCTTCGGGCAGCGACGCCGGCAAGGTAATTGAGATCATGGAGCATAAGGATATACTGCATCTCGATGCTGAAAAGCCGTATGAACTCATGTTCAACGGCAGGCGCTACTGTTATACGCGCGATGAACTTATAAGAAATAACGAGTTCAACTCGGGAGTTTATGCCTTTAATTATAAAAAACTGATAGAGCTTATACCGGAACTGAAAAGCAACAACGTACAGAAGGAAATCTATATAACCGATCTGATCTCTCTGTTTAATTCCAGAAACTACAGCGTAGGTGCCGTCAGCCCGAAAGATCAGTATGTTATTATGGGATTCAACAACAAGTCCGTGCTGCGCGAAATGGAATCAATCGCCCGCAACAATGCCTACGAGAAACTGAAGGATATTATAGAGATTGCAGATCCGGAGGATTTCTTCATACACGAAAGCATCATCGAGGAAATACTGAATGTCGATGGCAACGGTGTGCCGCTGGATATAAAAATCGGCAAGGGCGTCTACATTGGAAAGGGTGTCAAACTGAACTATAACCTTACTTTGAAGAAGAATGTATTCGTAGACAGCAATGTACGTTTCGGGCGCAATGTGACTGTGTGGGAAAATGTGCATCTGTCCTGTCTGCCGAACCAGGAATTCAGCATAGGTGATAATGTGGAAATTCTCTGGGGAGACATAATAAAGGGGAGTATCAAAATAGGGGAGAATTCCAGGATAGAGTCCAGTGTCAATATGACCGGCAGCGATGAATATCCGCTTATAATCGGAAAAAATGTACTTATAAAAGGAACCAGTTATATATTCGGGTCAGTCATAGAAGATGATCTTTTCATCGAACACAGCGTACTGATAAAAAAACATATCGAAAAGATCATTAAGCGCGACGGCAGCATACAGCCGGTGAAGTTCTACCTGCCGATGCCGGAAGGAATCGATACGGTAGAGGATCTTTGATACAGGGCCCTGAATATACACATTAGGGCATAAAAAAAGTCAAGAAAGTTCATGCAGCATGGTTACTGCGTGGACTTTTTGACTTTTTAAACTTTTGAATACAAACCGGCCCTTATTCGGCTAACGTGCAGAAAGGAGGGGACGGAAAAAATGCTGTTATAAGCTGTTTATATATTTCGTCAAGGCAGCTTTCTGTCTGGCAGCTGTATTCTTGTGCAGGCGCCCTTTTACTGCATTTTTATCGATAGAAGATACGGCAGCTTTATATAAGACTTCAGCTCCGGCCTTGTCTTCAGAGTTATATACGCCTTTTGTCAAAGTTTTTATTTTTGATATTGCAGATTTATTGTCTGCGGTTCTTCTTTCGGTTGTTTTAATTCTTTTTTTTGCCGACTTATGATGCGCCATTTCCTACCTTAAAAATGTTTTATTAAGAATCCTAAATATAAATATTTACGCCTTCTATGTCAATATTATACTGTAACTTTTTTGATATCCTTTGATATTACTTTTCTGAGTCTTATGAATCAAACAGTGTTTTCACAATCTGTGGATCTTCCTGACCGAAGTTGTCGGGGATATATAATGCAGTGGATATCAGACTGAGGTGTTTCGTCCACTTGCTGCTGCTGCCGGATTCAGCCATAATTGCACTCTTATACGCATTGGTCTTGGCGCTGAGCTCATCTGCCTGATAAAGGACTATTGACTCGAGTGTTTTCGGGACAACAGGCGAGGCATATTCGAGCTTGCCCTGGTGGCTGAGTACAAGATGAATAAGCTGGACCTTGAGGTCTTCAGGAAAACCGGAAACTTTGTTTGCCTTTTCATTTATCTCGAGAGCTCCGATAATAATATGTCCCAGCAGTTTTCCCTTATCCGAGTAGTCGAATGCTGAATTAAACACGAGTTCTTCGACCTTACCGGAATCGTGCAGTATGGCGCCGCTGATCAACAGGTCGCGGTTGAGCTCCGGATGGATATCGCACATGAAATCGCATATCTTTATTATCTCAAGTGTATGTTCGAGCAGTCCGTGTATATAAGAATGGTGCCATGATTTTCCGGCCGGGGCGCGCAGGAACCGTTCATAAAATTCTCCGGAGAGTATCTGTTTAAGCAGCTGTTTTAGAAATACATTTCTGAACCTGGAAATTCGGTTTTCCAGCTCCCGTTTCATCACCACAAAATCTCTTCTGGATTTTGCGAGGAAATCCTCCGGGCTGACATCATCATCCCCGCAGGCAGGACGAATGCCGGATATCCTGATTTGCAGCTGGCTTTTATATTCCTCAATTACTCCGGATACCTTGACTACAGCCCCTGACATAGATGACAAGTCAAATTCATCCGGAATATCCCACAGGTATGCAGTCAGCGCTGCACTCTGATCGCACAGTTCAAGCACAATGTATGGCTTGTTATGCTGCGTGGTCTTTGGCTCGCACTTTCTGACCAGCAGGTAGTGATCGAGGAAATCTCCTCTGATAAGTTTGGACAATTCTTTCTGAGGGTTCATAGCATTAGTGTTATGTATCAAGATGTTTGACAACGCTTTCTTTGGGCAGAAAAGCAGTAACCGAACGTTTCAGCAGTTCTATGGAAACAGAAATAACTTTGCCGTTTGCCGAATCAGTAACTTTTCCGATGACACCCTCAAAAGGTCCTGAGATTATTTTCACAGTAGTTCCGGCAGAAATGTCATCAGTAATAAAGAAATCTCCCTGATTCTCGAGCATTCTCCTGAGATTATCTATCTGCCATTCAGGAATAGAAGCCGGTCTGCCTTCGAACGTAATGCAGTGTATTATGCTGCTGATCTGCAAAGCCAGAAGCCTGTCTTTTTCATCGGCATGAATGAATATATATCCGCTGATCAATGGCAGTGTGACGCGTTTTTTCCGGTCGCTCCACTGTCTGGTTTTTACAACAGTGGGGAGATAATACTCAATGCCCGCTTCTCCGATTTGCTGAGCAGCCACAAATTCATGTCTGGGCCTAGTATAGAATGCATACCATTGCTTTTCTTTCCGGATGCTGCTCTCATTTGAGTTAGTAAAAGACAATACTTTTTCCGTTTTTAAAATAAACAGTAATAAATATAAAGTTCAGAAATAAAAATTCAAAATCAAATCACAGTCTAAGCCGTTTTAATGATCAGAAATAACGGCTATCATAGTGAAATAGCTTCTTCAATGGCCTGCGAAAAAGTACCGACTTCGATGGGTTTGTTCAGGAAAATGCTGACGCACATATCGATGTACCTGCTTTTTATATCATCTGATAGTATTCCTGCTACGACTATTACAGGGACGTTTGCTCCGGAATCCAGTTTCCGTACGGATTCTATAAGCTGTGTGCCGTTCATAAGCGGCATGTAGTGATCCGTAATAATAAGCGACGGCATTTCACGCATGATCAGGTTGATTGCTTCATAACCATTTTGTGCTTCAACAATATTAAAGCCAGGCATGGCTTTGCGGACAAGTCTTGAAAGCAGCGATAATGTTGAACTGTCGTCTTCTACAATAATGACCAGTCTGGAAGCTTCCGGGACGGTAAAGTGAAATTCACTCCCCTTGAATTCCTCAGAATAGAACCAGATATCACCGCCGTGCTTTTCCACAATTTCTTTTACGAGTGTAAGTCCCAGTCCGCTGCCTTTTTCGCCGTTTGTGCCGTCTGTAGAGAATTTTTCGTCAAATCTGAATATTTTGGCCTGATTGGCTTCCGGGATTCCTATGCCTTCATCACGAACCACGACTTCTACGAAACCTTCCTTGAAGTGGTTGACTGAAATATCCACAGATTTGTTTTCCTGCGTAAATTTTATAGCGTTGTTCAGCAGGTTGCTAATTACCTGGTTCAGGAGTTTTTCGTCCGCGTTCAGATAAATATCATCTTTAATACTGCAGCTAACGGTTATGCCTTTCTTTCTGGCGTTTCCGCTGAGAGCGGCAATGCAGTTTTCTATTATGCTGGCTGCCTTTATTCTTTGCGGTTCAATCCTGATCTTCCCGAGCTGCAGCCGCGACCAGTCGAGCAGATATTTTACCAGCTGAAGCTGGGTATTTGATGATTCGTATATATAGTTCAGATATTCTTTTTTCTCTTCTTCAGGCAGCATGGGTTCATTGAGGAGGATTTCTGCGAATCCGAGTATGCTTGTAAACGGGGCCCGCAGGTCGTGAGATACGATTGATATGAACCTGTCCTTGGCTGCATTCAGTTGTTTGAGGTGATCACTCGATTTCTTAAGTTCCAGTTCAGTTTCCTTCAGATCGGTTACATCTGAGGCAATACCATAGATACGCAGTATATTCCCGTTGTGGCAGCGCTCTGCCTTTCTTGTATCCCTGAGCCACAGAGTTTTACCCGACTTGTGAATTATGCGGTAAATCAGCGTCAACGAACTGCGCTGAGGGTCATTTTCGAAATCAGAATACTGTTTCCTGACCGCAAATGCATCCTCGGCATGAATGAGAGAGAAGATTCTGCCCGGAAGGCTGATAATTTCTTCAGATGTATAACCGGTAATTATTTTGATGCCATCTGTAAAAAAAACATCTTCCTTTTCGTTTTCGCGGTTTATACTGTACAGGAATTCATCGATGTTATGCGTTATATCCCGGTAAATTTCGAGTAATGCTTCTCTTTCGTTATGCTGCATTAAGTCATCCGTTATTATTGAAGTACACTTACTATACTGACACACGAAATATAATCGAAAAAAAAAGGAAATACTAAAATCAGCGTTGAAAAATAACAGATTCCATGCCCTCAGAGCAGCGATTCTATATATTCGGCTATTGCAAGCGATGCAGTCAGTCCAGGCGACTCAATGCCGATACAATTAACGACCTTATTGAGTCCGCGGGGACTTTCTTCATTGATAATGAAATCATTGAAATCTTTGTTCGCCGCCAGGCGCGGCCTTATGCCTGCCATATCCGGCAGCAGATCATCAGGACTCACGGCCGGAAAATATTTCCTGACAGCAGTATAAAAGTCCATTCTGCGGCTTTCATCGACATCATAATTCTCCAGACCGTCCTGCAATGGCTCAACATCCGGTCCGAAACGCACCGATCCGGCCAGGTCAACCGTAATGTGAACACCCAGCCCGTGCAGCTTTGGCATGGGAACCGGGTATATCAGTTTTTTAAATATGCCGTTGTGTCCCCGCAGTCTGAAATAATTACCTTTTGTAAATGACATACTGTAGCCTTCATCGTCAACGCCCAGTACTGAAGCAACTTTCTGCGAATTCAGACCGGCTGCATTGACTATACCGTTGACTTCCACCTGAACGGTTTCATTGCGGCTGTCCTCGATTTCCAGTTCATATCCGGAATTTGAGGAATTTTTCCGGCATGTCTTAACGAAGGAGTTGAATACGAAATCGGCACCGTTTTCACCGGCGTGCGCTTTTAGCGAATCCATCAGTCCGTGTGCTGATATTATGCCTGTAGTAGGTGAGTGCAGCGCACCGCAGACGGTAATAGCGGGCTCATTTTTCTTTACTTCGCCGGCGCTCAGGAAATACAGTTCAGTCATACCTGCCTCTGCTGCACGGGACTTTATAGCCTCAAGGCGCCCGAGTTCCTGATCATCAGTGGCTACTATGTATTTACCTATCCGTCTATGAGGGACATTATTCTTCTCGCACCAGTCATACAGCATGTACTTGCCCTTTATACACAGGCGTGACTTTAATGATCCGGCCGGATAATATATACCAGCGTGTATCACTTCGCTGTTTCGGCTGGAGATACCGGTACCAATACGTTGTTCCTTTTCAATGACTATAACGGAATAGTGCCTGCGAGAGAGCAGTTCTGCGACCGCAAGACCTACTACACCACTGCCTATGACTGCAAAATCATAGTCCATTTTGCCCCTCTCTGATAATGTTTTTAGTAATTATAATTATTTATCGGTTAAATTGAAACTGATCACTCACATTTTATACGTGAAATTCTCACACGCTTGAATTACTAATCCGCAAATAAAAACCTATGCGCATATAAAAGTTCTGGTACAATAAATACACGGTGTAATTTTGTGTGTAAATTTATTATTTTGATCTGTCTAAATTTGACTCACCCTAAATAATAATCGGAAACTTTATGGATAATCTGCGCAATAAGGAATCGGCTCCGGAAATACAAAAATCTTCGAGACTTCTGTCGATTGATGCCTTCAGGGGCCTGACAATATTGGCTATGATCTTTGTTAATGATCTGGCCGGTATCAGGAATATTCCTGCCTGGATGAAACACCAGCTGCCGAATACAGACGGAATGACGTTTGTTGATGTTGTATTTCCGGCATTCCTTTTCATTGTCGGCATGGCAATCCCTCTTGCAATTCAGAACAGACTGAAAAAAGGCGATACGCCTGCGAAATTATGGGGACATATATTCATCAGAGGTGCGGGACTGTTGGCTCTGGGACTGATGATGCTGAACATAGGCCGGCTGAATGAAACACTGACCGGTATGAACAGACATTTATGGGGTCTCCTGATGTTCCTCGGTGTGGCGCTGGTATGGAATCAATATCCCGGGCGTCAGAATAATGAGGATATAAAATTCAGGTATCTATATCCGGGGCTCAGAATAGCAGGATTTATACTTCTTGGAATACTGCTGCTGATCTACAGGAGCGGTACACCTGAAAATCCCGCCTGGATGCATACAGCGTGGTGGGGAATACTGGGACTAATAGGCTGGGCATACCTGACGTGCTGCGCCGTATATTTCATTTTCAAAGGTGAGCTTGCGGCACTTGTCGGAGTGATGGCATTCTTTATACTGCTTTACATCGGCGACAATGCTCATGCGATAAACATACCTTTCATTCAAAACTACCTGTCTATAGGAGCTCATATCGGAGGGCACTCTTCAATAGCACTGGCAGGAATGATCACTGTACTGGTTATAACATCGAAAGAGAAAACACACAGGGCAAAAATGTTCTGGCTTTCCGGCTTTGTTCTTATACTTTTTCTGTCCGGACTTATGCTGAGGCCGCTGTACGGTATTGACAAAAATATGGCTACTCCAACATGGTGTCTGTATTCATCTGCAATAAGCTGCATTATATATATGCTGCTCTACTGGCTGACAGATGTAAAAAAATATACAGCATGGACCTCGCTTATTAAACCGGCCGGCAGCAATCCGCTTCTAGCATACATACTGCCTGATATTTTTTATATGCTGCTTACACTGTTCCACATAAATGTTCTTTCGGTATATTTCGGAGAGGGCATAACCGGTATAGTCAGATCGGTTGTGTTTTCCTTTCTTATGGTGCTGATCACCGCCTGGTTTACAAAAAAGAACGTCAGGCTTCACCTTTAAAATCCGCCTTCACCCTAAAAATGTTATACCGGCCGGAGTTTATGCTCCGGCCGGTACAAACACCTTTCGCATCTCCTTGCATAAAATGTCTATTCAGTACTTAAGCAGATATATTGACTTTCAGCGAAAAAAATACGTTTATGAAAGAAGAGGGTAATTATATAAACGGAGTCACTATGTTATGGAATCTGCTTCTTGTATTTACGTTTCTGATTATTATTGTAACGTCATCGTTTAATTTAGGGGGATTGATTTATATATGCATGTTTATCTCCTTGTATCTTCTTGTCAAGGATTTTTTGAAGAGCAAGGCTTTCAGATCCTGATATATTACAACTGTAATACATCCCCTGAACACATAAAGGACAATGGTTTTCCCTTTGTCCTTTATTTCTATTTGTCCTTTATTTCTATTCTCAAACGGCCGTAGTCTTTATCCTACATACATCCTTCATTATTTCTTACAATAAATTCAGTTATTGGCCTATACCACAGGAATTTATAATGGTTTATGTTATAAATGATAAATTTATAAATATAAACAGCGGAGATATTATGAAAATAATACATAAGAATCTATGGGTAGCCGGTAGTGTATTGATGACAATGTTATTTGTGCAGACACTGATTTTTGCCCAGACAAATCCTTCAGGTATGCCTTCCGGGACAACCTGGGGCACAGATTCTTCTATGAACAGATCAGACTCAACTCAGCCGGGCGGAACTTCGGGACTGATGAACGATACTACAAATAGTTCAGTCTCTTACTACAGAACAGCTGACGATCTGACAAACAGACTGTCGGCAAGACTCGATCTGAAGTCGAATCAGCAGGAGGAAATCCGTAACATACTGATAGGCTATCAGAGAGATATGGTAAACTCAAAAGATCAGTCTGTCAATGACCATACCGGCAGAACACATAATAATAAATCGCTGGTCGGCTCAGACGTGGAAACTTCTATAGGAAACCAAATTGAAAATGTCCTGGATACCAAACAGCAAAATGATTTCAGAGAATTCCGGAGCGAGTGGTTCGGCCAGGTAAGTGAAAGCATTCAGGCTTCGCATCCGGATTACAATCCGATGAATAATGACAACAACAGTACTACTCCGGGTACAACAAAGGATAAGAACAAGAAAAAGGGATCCGGAATGAGAGACAATGAGGCCAGACCGGACAAGACCGGTACCGGAAGTGATACTACCGGAACAAGAAGAACCCGATAATAAATAAAAATAAAACAACAACAGTCAGTGCGGCAGGTTACTTCTAAGACAGAGTCAAAGTCCTGAGTATCTGTCTTAGAAGTAACAGCTGTGGTGGAATTTCAACTAATAGAAGGGCACGGAAATGACAGACAATCAAAAACTTAAACTGGGTATGTACGAATCGGTAATTTCATATTTGCAGGAAAACAGGGATATCACCTCTACCGTCAGGGGGTTTAATTCATCCGTAACCAGATTGAGAAAACGTATTGATGACATTAAGCTTAAAGAGAAAGAATTGTCATCAGATATACTGGAGAAGACAATAGTCTCTTCGAGAGCAAAGGAAGAACTTATAATTATGCTCGTTCCCCTGGCACAATCGTTATTTTATTATGCTAAAATAATTCAGGATATACAGCTGAAAGAAAAAGTGCGCTTGTCTCACAGCAGTTTTGAACGTCTGCGCGACAGCCAGCTTCTGGATAAGGCGCTTATGCTTCATGCACTCTGTCAGACATACAGGGATGAATTAAAATTGCAGAAAATGAATATCTGCGATCCTGATATCATCTATTCCAGGATAATTTCTTTCAGGAACTCACTGGATGAAAAAATAAGTACTTTTATTTCATCGGATGCCATGGTATCGATCAATGCACTGTTTGCAGCGGCGGATGAAATACTGAATATGCATATGGACAGATACATGGAACTGCTGAGTGAATATACGGAATTTTATGATGACTATCTTATCGTTCGTTCGCTGGAATACCAGGATCTGAAAAATGAATTGCAGGAAAGTGAAGAAGATGAACAGTGAAAAAAATGAACAATAAATATAGCAAATTGTGCTATGGGCGCGGGTACCTTAACCCGTGGGGTACCTTGACCCATAGTGTCCCTTAACCCATAGCACAACTATATTATTGTGATTCTACATGATTAAACTATAAATACAGCGATTATCAGAATAACCCGCCTTCGGTTTTATCCCTGCCGTCGTCAATATTTCTGTCACGCTTTGCCTTGAAGTCATTGAATATATACGTGAGTGAAAGAAATGCACCCCGGCTGTGAATATTCGTATTTGAGAAATCTGAGTGGTAATTGGATCCGATATTTTCTGTCCTGTATGTATTGGAATTCAGGAGATCATTCAGCATGAGGCTGACAGTGAGTTTATCGTTGAAAAAGTCCCTGCTGAGTGAGCAGGTAAGATTTTTATTCTCGTAAGTAATAGTACGCCGGTCTTCGGTTTTGGGCCGGTATCTGAAATTGATCATCAAACCAATGTCATACCACAAATTCAGGCTCGTATTGACCGACAGGCTCCATGTATTTTTTGTCGCTGAGTAATCTTCATTCAGGTATATGCCCTCATCGATCATATGTGTGTATGAGTAAAACAGGTTTATCATATTAAGCCAGGCAGGAAGTTTTACCGGTGATCTTTTATCATTGATAAGAGGAACCGAAACCTCAACACCATATGTCTTGGTTCTGCCGCAATTAATGACGGAACTGTATTTTATACTGTCGCGCTCTATAGTATCCAGCCAGTATGGTCTGCCTGTTGAATTTGTATGGAAGAGGTTGAGAACAGGACTGAACTTCAGCTCGTAGAGGTTGACGTATGCCGGGTCGAGCTGGGGATTGCCGCGGCTGAAACTGTTCGGGCCGTCCACTCTGGTAAATGGATTGATGTATTCCATTCTGGGACGGTTAATCCTTCTGGCTGTATTGAACATTATCTGAAACTCATTGTTGATCTTATATGCAATATTGAATGACGGGAAGAAGCTCGAGTAATCATGGCTGAATGATGAACCGCCGTTCATTACCTGTCTGCCTTCAGTTAGTGTGGCTTCATACCTGAGTCCTGCAATATAATCAAGGAAGAGTATCTTGTTGGTATAAGAAAGGTACAGCGCATGTATGTTTTCCTTATAGTAGAATCTGTTGCAATAATTCATGTCATCATGCCACTGTTCATCACCGTATGCATAATTTCTTATAGTATAGTCGTTGCCTCTGTCCCTGAAAGTAAAACGGTAACCGGTTTCAATTTTGCCGAATGATTTGGAAGGATTGACATAATCGGTTTTCAGTATAAGAGTCTTGTTATCTATATTATTGAAACTGTTCTGCATGAACGGGAAAAACGGATCATACTGATAAGTTATCTTTTGTCGGTTATCGTTATCCATATCAATTTTTGAATAATATGCATCGGCTGTAATTTCGTGACCCTGAGTGTTGAATTTCCGTTTGTAAAATGCTGTAAAGTTGTAATTTATATTTGCGTTGGTGCTGTTGTTCTTTTGCAGATAGCTGTAGTTCAGTATATTGTTGTTTCTTACCACATTCTGATTCCCGTTACGGTTATTGTCGAAGCTCAGGTTAAGAAAAGATCCGGTGACAGACATGCTGTTATTATCGTTAAAGTCATAATCTGCACCAAGTTTCAGATAAGCAAGATGACCATGCATATCGGAATTTTCCAGTGACGACAGAGTATGATTGCTCTGGCTGTTGAAGTTGATCCTTTCCCCCTTGTTTTCAAAATTCTCGGTACCCAGTCCGCCGGTAAAACTTGAATAGAGATTCAGGCGGTCTTTCCTGTAGTTTAGTGCGACAGTACCGAGGTTTATTTTCTTGGTGGAGAATGTAAGATTGACAGAACCGTTATAGCTGTTGCGTTCGCTTTTCTTTGTGATAATATTGATTATTCCTGCGTCTCCTTCCGCATCTTCCTTTGCTCCCGGGTTAGTAATAATTTCCACTTTCTCGACTCCGGAAGCGGGCATCTGCGATATCAGTGTTTCTGCTCCGGGCATTGGTTTTCCGTCAATCATTATGTTAACTTCTGAACGGCCTCTGAGACTTACTTTATTGCTTACCGGATCGATATCAACAGTACCAGTACTTCTCAGCGCATCTGCCACTGAGCCGCTGCCGCCAGGTACTTTATCCATGTGCACCACCTGCTTATCTATCAGATATTCGATCATAGGTTTGACAGCTGTTATCTGGACACTGCCCATTGTAAGAACGGTTGAAGACAGTCGGATTGTATCCAGCACTGCAATATTCTTCACCGGGTTCAGTACAGCATCAATCACTTTTGTCCTGTATCCGATGATTGAGAATTTAATTCTGATCTCAGAATCGTACAGGGCAGGAATTCTGAAAGCCCCGTTCATATCAGTTGCGGAGCCGCCGAGCTGTTTCTGACCTTTTTGAGAATATGCTATTACGTTGACTCCGGGTATAGCATTACCGCTGACTGAATCTATTATGCAGCCGGATAGTGAATAGTGCGGTTTGACAACGGGGGTTTGGGAAAATACATCAGCTGAAAGAATTGCACAGAGCAAGGCAAGGATATAAAAAGTTCTCATGTTATCCCCTGAGAATAAAGTGAGTATTAGTTGATTAGGGCAGGGCGGGTTACCGGAATTTCTGCAGAGTAAACTTAAACGTGCTCCCCTCTCCTGGTTCACTCTCCAGCCAGATGTTACCGCCGTGTTTGGTTATCAGATCCCTGCACAAAATCAGTCCCAAACCGGTCCCTTTTTCCTGTGCAGTACCCAAAGTAGAATGGGTTGTATCTATTCTGAAAATTTTGTCCTGGTCTTCTGTCCTGATGCCGATGCCATTATCTTTTACCCATATCTCATAGAATTCGTTACTTTCGAAGCACGAAATAGCAACTGTTCCTTCTGTGTTGGTGAACTTGATGGCGTTGGAAACCAGATTCTGGATTACCGAACGCAGCATGTTCTGATCTCCCCAAACCAGTGTATCTTCGGGGACGCTGTTTTCTAGAGTAATAGATTTTTTCAGGGCGTTGGCCATCAGTATGTTCAGTGCATCCGCCACCATATCGTGCAGGTCCACTCTTATTGGCTGATAGTCCAGTTTCCCGGTCTGGAGTCTGGACCACTGAAGCAGATTTTCCGTAAGGTTATACAGGTTTTTTGTATATGAGTTTATGTGTATAGTGAAATTCTTTATCTCTTCTTTGGATAACTTATCGAAATCATCCAGGAGCATATTGGAAAAACCCAGCAGTCCGCTGAACGGGCTCCTGAGGTCGTGAGCAATTATTGAGAAAAATTTGTCCTTGCTGGCGTTCAGATCTTTCAGTTCATCCTCGCTTGCCGCAAGCTGTTCGTTGAGTCTTACAAATTCGGCTGCTCTTTCTTCGAGCATGTCACGGCTGAACTGTACTTCCTCTGTATACCTTCTAAGTTCTTCTTCTGCGCGTTTCTTGTCGATTGCCAGTGCTATCTGTTCAGAAACAAATATCAGAATTTGTTTCTCTTTCTCGCCATAAGCTTTTTCGTTATGATAGTCCTGCAGTACCATCACTCCTATGGTTCTGTCCATGAGCTTTAGAGCGACACCGAGCCAGATTTTTGAAGGCTCTCCGATGAGTTCTATTTCACCCTGTGCCCGCAGTTTTGCGTCGAGTGATTCATCAATAAGAAGGTCCTGTCCGGTGCGCAGAACATATTCAGTAAGACCGCGTCCCGGATGCCGTTCTCCCGGAGGCATCTTATCAAATTCATCCACCCAGTATGGAAAAGTCAGCACATCTCCGACCGGATCGTAAAGAGATATATAAAAGTTCTCTGCCGGCATTAGTCCACCGATAATGCGGTGGACGCTGGAAAACAGTTCATTCAGGTCGCGGGTCGAATTGACAGATTCAGAAATTTTGAAAAGACACTTCTGAGTCTTTTCTTCCATTTTTTGCTGTGTGATATTTCGGGCCAGTGTCTGTATGGCATACGGCTCACCGTCATGTTCCAGAAAAGACGAGCGGATTTCCACATAAATAACATTACCGCTTTTTACACGCAGCTCTACCTGCCGTGCGAGGTTCTCGGTGTCCTCGAATTTATTGTAGTATATTTCACTTTTCAGGTCTTCGAGGAAATTATCAGTATTATAAATAACAATATCGGAGATATTGAGGTCTTGCAGCTCCGGAAGTGTATAACCTGTAAGTGTCAGGAAAGTTTTATTGGCTTCTATGAAGTTACCGCTGGTATCTATCAGGAAAATACATTCTGATGAACGGTCATACAGGGCGAGATAACGTTCTGTTACATCATCGATATATATATCCGTATTGTTATTTTTCCCTTTCATTGTTTATCCTGCTGCTGCAGTGAAGAAACCGATGCAATTAAAAGTATAGATATCAGAATACTGACTTCCAAAGATAACAAAAATATTGTTATTCAATCGTCAAAAAATTCTCCACAGCAAAAAAAAAGGCGGATAAATCCGCCTTTGAATCTCACACATATGTGGAATAATTACTGTCTGACCGGTATATGTCCTTTCAGGCCGTAGTATGCAATATAGATGTAGCAAATTGCGGGCAGTATGAAAGCATGATGAATTCCGATCTGGTCGGCAAACAGCCCCTGAATTACAGGTATTATTGCTCCGCCAACAATAGCCATGCAGAGGATTCCGCTGCCCTGACCGGTGTGTTTTCCCAGCCCCTCTATTCCCAGCGAGAAAATGGTAGGGAACATGATGGAATTAAATAAACCTACCAGCAATATAGCCCACATGGCAAAATAACCTGATGTCAGCATCGTGGTGACCACGAGAGCTGCTGCAACAAATGCATTGAATGCCAGCATATATCCGGGTTTAATTTTGCGCTGAATATACGAGCCTGCAAACCTTCCGACCATTGCACCGCCCCAGTAGAATGACACGAATTTGCCGGCATCGGCTTCCTTGAGTCCAGCTATAAACGGCTGGCCTATATAATTTACAAGAAAACTTCCTATGGAAACTTCAGCTCCTACGTATACAAATATTCCGAGTGCACCCAACACGAGGTGTCTGTAGCCCCATGCACTCCCGGCTACTGCGGCTGTCCCGTTTCCTGAAGCGGGTTCTGTATGTGCTTCAATTTCCGGAAGTTTTATTATTGCAAATATAGCTGCAATTACAAACAGTGCAGCGGCAAGTCCGAGGTATGGTACCTGAACTGCATTGGCCTGGGTCTCCTGATACATTGCCAGCTGGTGTGTATCCATGGCTTTCAGTTCAGCGGCGGTTTTGACGGCAACCGAAAGGATGAATAGTGATCCCAGATAAGGCGCAATGGTCGTACCCAGTGAATTAAACGCCTGTGTAAGATTCAGCCTGCTCGAAGCCGTTTCGGACTTGCCTAAAATTGTAACATAGGGATTTGCCGCCACCTGCAGCAATGTTATTCCAGAGGCAAGTATAAAAAATGCAAACAGAAATACCGGATAGGAACGCATTCCGGCGGCGGGATAGAAAATCAGACAGCCTATACCTGCTGTAACCAGTCCGATCACGATTCCCTTCTTGTAACCTGTCTTTTCCACAATTATGCCTGAAGGCAGCGATACTATAAAATACGCCGCAAAAAAGCAAAACTGAATCAGCATGGCCTGTGTATAGTTCAGGTCAAACACAGCTTTCAGATGTGGTATTAGAATGTCGTTTAAGCACGTAAGAAATCCCCACATGAAAAACAGTGAGGTCAGAACAGTCAGAGGGAAGGAGTAATTTTTATCCTCCGCGGTACCGCCTGCTCCGTTTCGTTTTTTTGTTCCCGGTTCCATAACCGTAGCTGAGCTTGCCATTATGATCTCCTGTCAAAGTATCTTTTATTTGTAATTATACAATTTACGGTGTTGCAGCGACAAATTCTATGCCTTTCCGGTTGTGGCTTCATCAAGCGCCATTTTAGTGCTATTCGATGCAAATTTGTACGCTGATTTTTGCACTGATTATCATTTTAATAATTTTCGATTATCAAAAACATAAGCCCGCCAGAAGCAGGAAAATAAAATTTTCAGATTGGAGTTTGTGCTTAAAACATACTCCCACAGGGATTCTCTGCAGAAGGGGCTGTTTCTTTTTAAAATTTATATTCCATATATTAATCACCCAGAATGAAAAATGATTGACAAATTATTCCGGTATGGCGAACTATGCGGGAAAATCTTATAAGGAAGATTCAGGAATATCTGAAGGAATTCAGATCTGAAAAACTATACTATATAGTGATCAGCACTGCTATAATACTGGTCTTTGCATTCTTCGTATTCATTTCATCTCTGTTCGGTCCCAGTGATCTGGACAATAATTCGGTCAAGAAGATTTACTATGTAGACAGCATATCTCCGGCACACAGACGCGTCATTGACCTGTTCAATCAGCGCTACAAAGGGCAGATTGAGGTTGAAGCGGTCGACCTGCCGTTCGATAAATTCAGCACGAACGAAAGAAAAGAACTTCTCGTCAGATACCTGCGCAGTAAAAGCGGCCGTATCGACGTTTTTGCTGTTGACCTTATCTGGGTACCCCGGTTTGCCAGGTGGGCGGTGCCTCTGGAAGAATATATCGCCGGAAATCAGAAAGAGCAGCTGCTGCATTACTCGCTCAGTTCGTGTTATTATGACGGCAGGTTAATTGCCACTCCGTTATATATTGATATAGCACAGATGTATTACAATGTTGACGCACTCAAACAGCTCCCTGATTACGCCGAAATACAGAAAAAAATAGACAGTTCTATATCCTGGGAAGATTTTATTGCACTGCATCAGCGGCTTGGCGAAGCCGGAAGTCCGTTCTTTATCTACCAGGCCGATGATTTTGAGGGACTGATCTGTATATTTGCAGAACTCATGGAAAGTCTGTCATGCCCTATGGTAAAAGACGGAAAGCTGCAGCTGCATACACCACAGGCACATAGGGCGCTTCAGCTGCTGGTTGATCTGGTCAATAAATATAATATGTCACCTTCAGATATAGTCCGCTTCAGAGAAGACCCCAGTTACAGTTATTTCCTCAGAAAAAATGGTGTATTCCTCAGAGGCTGGTCGGGCCTGCTGGATAAACCCTATGTAAAGGGATTCAATCCGAATCTCAGACAAGCTCCGGTCCCTCATTTCCGCGGTTATCCACCCAAAGCAGTATTCGGGGGATGGAACCTTATGGTTTCTGCATTTTCTACCAAGATACCTGAGGCTGTAATGTTTATCAACTTTTTCCAGAGCGTGGAAGCCCAGAAAATAATGCTGGAGGAGGGCGGTTATATTCCTGTAAATACTAAAGTCTATGCCGACAAGCAGTACGCGAAAAATCATCCAATACTTAAGTTTAATGAAAAGCTGCTGTCTGCAGGATTTCACAGGCCATTTCTGGAAAATTATACTAATATATCCGACAAACTTTCATATTACCTGAACCAGGCCATCAGGAACAGAATGTCTGTAAGCGAAGCTCTCAGCAGGGCGGAAGAAGCTATTGAATCCAAAAGAATTTTTATGAAATAAGTGTTTTTGAAGATACTGCCGGATGAGGAATGAAGAATGACTATATGCAAAAGAAAGATTTGTTTTAAGCACATGCTACAGGTTAAGCCATGAGCAAAAAAATCAGCGACAAACTTCGCTACTATCATTTTGAGGTCAAGCACCTGCTGGTAGTGTTCATAGTATTGCTGGCATTTCAGCTGGTGCTGTCAATGGTGAACAAGTCCTCGATTACCAGACTTCTTGGGCGCACTCAGGAATGGTATCAGAAGGATTCGGCCGAAAACCTGGCTAATCTCACTACCACTTCTCTTGAACTGCTGCTCGAATCGATCAGCGGAAAAGAGCATATGAGCAATGAAGAGCTGAAAAACATTATACAGTCTTTTGATATTGTCTTCAGTCAGCAGAAACTTCAGAATAATATCGGGGAGCTGTGCATAATAGTCGAACGGAACGGACATACATATGCAATTGATGATGGTACTAACTTTTTTACACTGTTCCTTGAGCACAGGGAGATAGCCCCTGCACAGAGAAAATATGATTCCACTATTGCACTGTACAGACAGGTTAAAAATACTCTTATAGAAAAGGAACAGATAAAAAGCATAATAACTGAAAAGAGAACTTTCCATACATTTGTACCTCTTGTGCTCCGTGGAGAGTACATAGGTGCCCTGTACATCAGGAATACACCGGACTTTTCGGTAATAACCGATCAGATCATATACAGCTACGACGAAACATCCCTGATATATATGTCTCTTATACTTCTGGGACTCCTAGCCATGTTCTTTATATCCTCCTATACCGTAAAGGAGAGAAATGAGGCGCAGAAGATGCTCCTGCAGGAATATGAAAGCAACCTTGAAAAGCAGATCAACCACGAAAAGGAAATGACTTTTACAAAGCGGATTTATCATACGCACCACAAGGCAGAAAAGATCATGGGTTTTATAAAGGATGATCTCAGACAGCTTTCTCAGCATAATACAGAAGAAATCAAATACCGCGTTACACGCTACAGCAATTTCATTTCCAGAGTGATATATGACATGAAATGGTTTGATCCGCCGGTGCAGACTATCAGGAATCAGATATTCAGGACAAACCTGAACGAAGTAATAAACTTTATAGTGCAGAATATTTTCCTGCGCATCTCATACCAGTCACAGGCATTTGAAATAAAAATGGACCTGGAAGAAAATCTGCCGGTACTCCAGATAAATGAGTTTGTGCTGTGGGAGATAATTGAACCATTGATACAGAACTGCATCGAACACAGCGGGGTGGATTTTGTAACTATAAAAATATGTTCAAAGTATGACTGTGATAACCGCAAAATTGTCCTCAGTATTGAAGATAATGGCAAAGGAGTCGCACCCGGTCTTCTCGAAACAGATGACAGCAAGGCACTCAAAAAAATATTTCTGGAACACAGTTCTACAAAACAGTCCGGCATAAAAAATAACGGATACGGTTGCTATATTGCATATGTGATGAGTAAACGGTGCGGATGGGAACTGGATGCGGAGAATATTGCGACTGGAGGATGCCGGTTTGTTATTTCAATTAATCAATAAACGGAGTTATGATGAATACTGACAAAGTCATTAAGGTATTGCTGATTGAAGATGAAGACTTTGACGTCAGACGGGTGGAAAACACTATCAAGCCATTTGAAGATAAAATCAGGATAGCGAAAATTGTTTCCAATGGGAGAGATGCTATTGAGCTCATCAAATCGGGAAGCGAGACCTACGATGTGGTGATTATGGACTTCCAGATAGCAGGCGGACTGATGGGTGATGCACTTATCCAGAGAATAAAGGAGATCAACTGTTCATTGCAGATAATAGTGATTACAAAGATGACTATTAACATTACGGACTACGACTTTGCGAATAAACTGCTGAAGGCAGGCGCTTTCTGGTACTGCACCAAATATCCCGGAGATATAGAGGACTTTATCTATCAGCCGACCGACTTTATTATAAGTATATTCAACGCCTATGAAAAATCGATACTGGAAAAAGAGAGGAACAGGTCAAACCAGAAACTACTCAGGAATGCAGATTCTATACTGGAGGCCAAGCGTATTATAGGTGAATCTTCACTCATGGTGAAACTAAAAGAGGATCTGCTGAAATATTCAAAGACAAACGTAAATGTACTGATCAAGGGCGATTCAGGCACTGGCAAAGAGGTGGTTGCATATAACCTCCACTATAACAGCAGCCGCCGCTCGGAAAACTTTGTACCGATCAACTGCGGCAGCCTTCCGAACGATCTTGTCGAAAGCGAACTGTTCGGATACGAGAAAGGTGCATTTACCGGTGCAGATAAAAGAAAACCCGGACTGTTTGAGATTGCGCACAGGGGCACGGTATTTCTGGATGAAATCACGGAACTGCCTCTTTCTGCGCAGGTGAAACTGCTGAGAGTTATTCAGGAAGGCGAGATCGAAAAAATCGGCAGGACCGAAAAGGTAAAAGTGGATGTCAGAATTATTGCCGCCACAAACAGAAATATCGAGGAGGAGGTCCGGGCCAGGAGATTCCGCGAGGACCTCTATTACCGCCTGAATGTCGTGCAGATAGTCGTCCCGCCATTGAAACAGAGGAAAAGCGATATACCACTGCTGACCGAACACTTCCTGAACAAGATATCGATTGATATGACCAGGGAAAAACCCGTAATCGACCAGAGTGCATGGGATGTACTATTGAATTACGACTGGCCCGGAAATGTCCGGGAACTGATCAATGTAGTTCAGCGGTTTTTCTTTACCGATGAAAATCTGATTACATATTACCATGCACAGATGCTCATAAACAGTATAGACCTTCAGAAAAATTTCGGCAACAACAGCAACTGTGTGGAGTTCAATACAGAAAGCGAAGTGCTGCCACTGAAGGAAATGGAGCGGATTTTCAGACAGAAATATTTCCTTTTTATCAGGGAAAACTCTTCTTCAGATACTGAAGCAGCACAGAAACTGGGGCTCGCTCCTTCAAACTATTACCGCATGGCCAAAGAGCTGGGACTTAAATAGTTATCAGTTATTAGTTCTCAGTTATTAGTTCTCAGTTGTTAGTTAACTGAGAACTGAGAACTAACAACTGAAAACTGTATGCTCCCTTATTAAAATAATAAAACCGATTATAATTTTAATAAATAAAAACCCTGCCCGGAAATACCACTGGATACACAATACCGCGAAATTTTACGGATTTGAAGACTTTTCACCTCTGGCATTGTTTATGACATAAAGAATATGTTAATAACCATTTTTATTGTAGGCGGATGAACGGTCAATTTACACTAATAGATTTTTCGATACTCTTTGCATATCTCATCGTACTGCTGAGCATGGCATTTTATTATTCCAGCCGTGAAACCAAAGACATGGCCGGATACTTTCTTGCAGGCAGAAAGATGGGCTGGATTACCGTCGGACTATCAATATTTGCTACGAATATATCAAGTGAACACTTCATCGGACTTGCCGGTTCAGGTGCAACACGTGGTCTGGCGGTAGGGCAGTTTGAACTGCTCGCGGTGTTTATACTGATACTGCTCGGGCGTTTTGTCGCTCCTGTATTCATACGCTCCGGCATAATGAGCACTCCTGAATTTCTGGAAGAGCGCTTTGACCGCCGAAGCAGAAAACTGTTCTCTCTGATTTCAATTATTGTATATATAGTCACTAAGATTTCTGTATCCCTTCTGGCCGGAGGCTTTCTGTTCCAGAAAATGTTCGGACTGAACATATATACTTCTGCAATAATACTGGTGCTTATAACCGGTATATACAGCGTTATCGGCGGTTCCTATACGATTATGAAAACACATGTTCTGCAGGCAGTGCTGCTGCTGCTTGGAGCGGTCATACTGACTGTATTCGGCCTGTATCATGTTGGCGGATTTACCGGGCTGTATCAGAAGCTGGATCCCCAGTACTTCCATATTATTAAACCTGCAGGCGATCCGGATTTCCCGTGGACCGGAATGCTGTTCGGCGCTCCGATACTGGCATTCTGGTACTGGTGTACTGACCAGTATATTGTCCAGCGGCTTTTATCCGCCCGCAGCATCGCCGACGCGCGCAAGGGTTCCATATTCGCATCACTGCTGAAGATAACACCTATTTTCATTCTGGTTCTGCCGGGACTCATTGCTGTCGCACTTTTCCCGGAAATAAGGGGTGACGAGGCATATCCGACACTGATAGCCAGCAATATTCTTCCGGCCGGCATTAAAGGATTGGTGGTCGTGGGTCTGCTTTCGGCTATTATGTCTTCACTCGCCAGCGTATTCAATGTATCGGCAGCACTTTTCACCAACGATTATTACAAGCTTAACCATCCGGATGTATCAGATGTAAAGTTGGTGCTCGTCGGAAGACTTATGACGATGGGAATGGTTATTGTGGCTATACTATGCATCCCGATAATCAAGATAATTAATTCGCAGGTCTATCTTTCTTTGCAGAATCTGCAGGGACTTTTTGCTCCTCCGATTACTGTGGTTTTTTTATTCGGACTGATGAACAAAAAAGTAAATGCCCGCGGTGCCTTCTGGACGCTGCTGCTGGGTGAAATCCTCGGATCGGCAAAACTGCTCTTCGATAATTATTTCGCAGATGCCAGTCCTGCGAGTCTCGTAGGATCAATAGTAAATATTAACTTTTTGCATTTCTCGATATTTTCATTTGCAATTTGTACTATTATGATATTTGCTATCAGTAAAATGTTTCCTGTTCCAATGACTGTAGCGAAGTTAAATGAAATACCCGGTGAAGCCGAAATTAAGGCTACTGCAGCGGGCAAGTATCCATTCTGACAGACCGGTTCAGGGATATTATTACCTGAAAATATTTTCTCAAATGGATATATAATAAATAGAGTTTCTATCTGTTGAGTTAGAAAAGTGAAGTAAGTCATATAAGGGTAATGCTGCTCTTATAAAATGTTTATTTAAAAACTATCAGGAGGTAAGAATATGAAAAAGCGTTTGCTACAATCACTTCTGTTGATGTTGTGGTTTCTTCCTGTTATGTCATACGCACAGGTATTCGAAATCGATAATTTCGATTCACTGAGTACCAGGTACAAGGTGAGCATCGAGGGAAAATCCAAGATGGTCAACGTGATCGATCAGACTGACAAACACGAAGGTACCGGTGCAGTAAAAGTAACAGCTACTGTTGATTCTGCACATCCCTGGGGCAGCTATGCCCAGTTAATTTACAGTGTTCCCAGTGATGCAGCTCCGTTCGACTGGAGCGGAAGTGATTCACTCAGCATCTGGATCAAAGTTCATCAGGCCCCGACGCTCCCTGAAAACATGGTCTTCAGGATTCACATTGCCGACAGACCGAGTGCCGATGTATCTAACGAAGAATACATTTACGAACAGACCGTCATACTGGACAAGGCAGATGGCTGGGTTAACCTGAGAGTTCCGCTCGTTGAACGTCCTACCGATGGTTCTGTAACTCCGAATGCAGAGGGATTTGTACTTTTCCCGAAGAGCTGGGGCGGCGGAACATACAACAATGAAAAGCTTGACAGAGATAAAATAGTCGGCTTTAACCTCGGTATAATTACAACCGGATATGTGGCTCCGAGAAATCTTCCCATGGACTCGATAGTCGTAAGCTACGATAATTTCACCAGGTTTGGCTACAGGTCTGTACCGTTCGTAGTATTCAACGGAAAAGTAGTTACCGGCGACCTTACAATGGGAGGCTGGGGCGGTTCTGTTGCTATTGAACCAAATTCCGGCTCTGCACAGGGTAAATCGGCTATCAAGTGGAGCGGCGGCGGCGGCTGGTCGGGCATGTACTTTGACTTTGCTGAAAAGAACATGGCCGGAAACTGGATCACCAACGATACTCTGAAAATGAAAGTGAAAGTTCCCGCTGAATTCGGCGATGATATACGTATTCAGTTCATGAGCAATACCCAGGCAGGTACTGATGCAGCAATTAAATATGTTGCAAAAGCTGCAGACTACAACTGGGACGGCACGTGGAAAACTATCAGAATACCTCTGCGCAACTGGGTGGTATCAGATAATAAAGCCGGATTCGATTCTTCAAAGGTGAAGAAATTCGAAATTCTCACAGAAAACGGTTCATCCAAGGCATGCGATATCTATATGGACGATATCTGGACAGGCAACCCTGTATTTGACGTTGTCGCTCCGAATAAACCTGACGGCGTAATGGTCAATGCCAGCACAAACAGCAACCTTATCAGCTGGACAGATGTACCTGGTGAATCAAAAGAAGTATACGACGTATACTATTCAAAATCACCGATTACAGACATCAAATCATCAGACGTAGAAGTAGTAAAGAAGGGAATAGGAGAGAACGTTTCGGTAGTCGAGCACCTTCTCCGTGCACCGGTATCTGATCAGCAGGTAACATACTATTATGCTATCGTTTGTACAGACGCATTCGGTAATGCCAGTGAAATAGCAGCTCCTGCAGGTGCAGCTACTAACACAGCTCTCGGTGTTCCGACAATATCACTCAATCCTCCGGCAACTTCATTTGCTGCCGACGGCGATCTGAAAGAATGGTCAGCAATCACTCCGATTACTGTTGCAAGATCACAGGGTACCGGATTTGTTGCTCCTAATACACTTATCAATGATGACGCAGACTGCTCAGCAAAAGTTTACCTCGCTATTGACAAGGAAAACCTTTACGTTGCTTACGACGTCGAAGACGATATGATAACTGTCAATCCTGCAAATACTGACGATTATAAGAATGACTGTGCAGATCTCTATATAGGTCTCTATGACTGGCACGGTGTTCCTCACGCCGGTTATGGAAGAGGACTTTCACCCGATTATCATGCAAGATTCTCAAAGGACAAAGCCCGTTTTGACGGACAGTCACTTGATACACTGCTGCTTCCCGGAGCTAATTATTCATGGACTGAAAAATTCCCGACCGGATATGTAGTAGAAGCAAGAATTCCTCTGGCTGATTTTGCAAGAAAAAGAAATGCAGGCGCCACCAATTTCGACTCTCTGTTCGTTCCTGCAAACGGCATGAGAATTCCAATTGATATCTCTCTTAATGATGCCGATGCTACTGGTCAAAGAGAAGGTATCCTCAGTTACTCGCCTTTCAACGATGATAAATCGTATCAGGATGTATGGAGATGGTTATACACCTGGATCGGTGATCAGTGGACAGTCGGAGTAAATGACAAACCAATGGTTGCTACGACATACTCACTCGATCAGAATTATCCTAACCCGTTCAATCCGTCTACTCAGATCAAATATTCGCTCGGACAGGCCGGATTAGTGACTCTGAAGGTATATGATGTACTGGGAAGAGAAGTGGCAAGTCTTGTTAATATGCAGCAGGATGCCGGTTCACATACAGTATCATTCAATGCTTCGCATCTGGCCAGCGGTATATATCTCTATCAGATAAAGGCCGGTGATTTCCAGAGCGTAAAGAAAATGATGTTAATTAAATAATACACATTCCAGGATATCTCCCGAACCGGGAGATATCCTGTTCTAATCCTTAAAGATAATGAGACTGTGAATATGCTGAATATACAATATAAGGAGGCTTTGGATTTGGAAACCTCTGCTGAAAAAAACACTAACATGGAGCGGTTTACTATAAGATTTGCGAATGCAAAACAGTACCTGCTCATGTTCATAATTTCCGTGCTGGCCTCCGGAGCAGTATTTGCCGGAACCACTGGAAAGATTACAGGTAAAGTGACCGATGAAACAGGACAACCGGTATTTGGTGTGAATGTTATAGTTGAAGGTACCTACCTGGGTGCCGCAACGGATATAGATGGATATTATAGTATTAGCAACATTCAGCCCGGCACTCATAAGATTATTGCCAGTGCCGTCGGCTATTCAAAAGTGACCGTTGAAGATGTTTTAGTTAAAATAGATTTAACTACTCGAATAGATATACAGATAAAGTCGACAACGCTTACACTGGGGCAGGAAGTCGTTGTAAAGGCAGACAGACCACTGGTTCAGAAGGATCTTACATCCACATCAGCCACCATTTCCGCTTCGGATATGAAGATGATGCCGGTTGAGGATGTCGGCCAGGTGATCAACCTTCAGGCTGGTGTCGTTGGCGGACACTTCCGCGGCGGACGTTCCAACGAGGTTGCATATCTGATCGACGGAGTGTCCGTTACAGATGCTTATAACGGCGGCATGAGCCTTGAGGTGGATAATAACTCGATTCGCCAGATGGAAGTTATTAGCGGTACTTTCAACGCTGAATACGGACAGGCTATGTCTGGTATAGTAAACATAGTTACTCAGGAGGGGTCTGCAAAATTTGAGGGAACAGCTTCGGGATATATCGGAAACTATTTTACAACACACGACGATCTTTTCAAAAACCTCGACAAGCTTGACAATATAGCTACGAAAAATTTTCAGTTCAGTTTCAGCGGACCTATCGTAAAAAATCTGACTTATTTTGTATCCGGCAGATATTATGATAACAAGGGGCACCTTTATGGCAGGAGGATCTACAGCGTAAATGACGACGCTCCGGTCAAACTGCCCTTTGGAGACAATGTTTATTATTATATCCATACCGGCGACAGCTCATACGTACCTATGAATCCGGACAGAAAATATTCCGTAAATGGAAAGATCAGTTATTCAACTCCTTATCTTAAATTTACATACGGCCTGATGTGGGACGATAATTATAATAAATACTACGATCATGGCTATTCATGGACTCCTGATGGTATAATGAATCATTACAGGAAAAATGCCATCCACAGTTTTCAGATTTTCCACTATCCCAGTTCCAACACTTATCAGAGCCTTAAGTTCTCATATAATGAACATAACTATGAAGGTTATCTTTATGAGGATATGTTCGACCAGAGATACGTAAGTCCCCGCCAGGGTGTCGCCCTTACAAACTATGTGTTCAGGTCAGGCGGCAATCAGGGCGGAAGATATTACAGAACAACTATTACAAAAATTATTCAGTGGACACTTGCTTCACAGATAACCAAGGAACACAAGATCGGCATGGGTGCAGAAGCCAGGCTCCACAAGATGTTTCAGCACAATCTGGATCTCGTAAATCTGACAGACGGGCAGGTCGACACTCTGACGGGCAAGGTAATATTTACACCTGGCTATCCTGATCAGGGCACTATGACCGACCAGGGTTCAAATATACTTTATAACAAAACGCCCCGCGAATTTTCGGCATACATCCAGGATAAAATGGAATATGATATCATGATCATAAATGCCGGTATCAGGCTCGATTATTTCGATCCGAATTCAGAACTGCTTGCAGATCTCAGGAATCCCAGAAGAAATCCCGATTTCCCCAATGCAGGAGTGATGAGAAAAGTTGATCCGAAATTTCAGATAAGCCCAAGACTCGGAGCTTCGTTCCCGATCACCGATGAAGGTATCATCAGATTTTCCTACGGACACTTCTTCCAGATACCGAATTATGAAAACCTGTATACAAACCCTGATTTCATAGTTAATCCGGGTGAATCGCTTTCATATATCACCGGTAATCCCGATCTGAAACCGCAGAAAACTGTAATGTATGAAATCGGTCTTCAGCAGGTATTGTTCCCGAACGTCGTTCTTAACTTTACTGCCTACTACCGTGATATCAGAAATCTTCTTGGTATGGAAATCATCAACACATATGAAGGTTTCAAATACGCCAGGTATATCAACAGGGACTATGGTAACGTAAGAGGTTTTATAGTTACCCTCGAAAAGAGATTTGCCGACTACTTCAGCGCCAAGGTGGATTATACATATCAGATCGCAGAAGGCAATGCATCTGATCCTATGTCCGTTTTCAACAACAACCAGACAGATCCCCCGATTCCTGAAACAAAGAAAGTGCTGCCCCTCGACTGGGATCAGAGAAATACACTCAACCTTGAACTTACGGTGGGTGAACCGGGCGACTGGACGACCGGCATAGTATTCCAGTATGGATCAGGCTTCCCATATACCGAAGATATCAAGGTCTCAAACGGTATAAGATTCCAGAACGGCGGAATTAAACCGGCGACATATAATGTAGACTTCCGTGCAGAGAAAACATTCAACATTTACGGAGTTAATCTGAATACATTCCTGCTGGTCTATAACCTGCTCGATATAAAAAATGAAAATGGTGTTTATTCTACAACAGGACGCGCCAACAGAGATCTCAATACTAAATATGCCGGGGATATTATCGGGATGAATACAATTTCTGAATATACTTCAAATCCCAGCATGTATTCCTCGCCGAGAGAGATCAGACTTGGTTTCGGATTTGGATTTTAATGTTTTTCTATACCGGAGGAAATATAATGCTTAAAAAATTGAATACAAATAAATCTTATATGAAAAAACTCTGGCTTCTGCTGCTGGTCGTCTGCCCTTCATTATACGGGCAGGTAGTCGATCCTCAGATTCAGAAATACAGGGATGACCTGAAAGGTGATGTCCGCTACCGCAGGGAAGGAGTCATGGATGGTAACCTGGTCAGAACCCTGTATTACAACAACGGCGAAGTAGGACAGTGGCCGTATATGCCTTCGGGTGAATGGCCAAAGGGTTCCGGCCATTCGTACCTGGACGGTGTTGCTGTATTGGTAACCACAGAGATTACTGCTCCGGCAACCGGCAAAAAAGAGCACCCGTTAGAGACATCCTACAGGGAATGGATGGATAAGGATCTGAAGACAGGTACCATTTGGGGGTTGGAACCTGTCCCTGGATACTTCAATGAGAGCTCTGAAAATATGGCGCTGAATACCAATAAAAACAGCTGGCCTGCAACATGGCCATCCGCTCTCGGTCTTTCCTCAGAATGGAACGGCTACTGGTACGGATACTTCGGCCGCGGAGTCAACAACTCCGATTTCGAAACATTTTTCGTCATGGACGATTCTAAGGACGGAGAATGGCAGCAGCCTGCATATAAATACTACCCGCTGGCTTCCGATTCCTCCAGAGGCGGACTCGGACTCAGAGTGGAAGTACGCGGCTTTCAGTGGTCGCACGTGCTGGCTGAGGATATCATTTTCTGGCACTATGATATAGTGAATATTTCCGATAACCCGTATCCGAATACCTATTTCGGCTTCTATACCGATTGCGGTGTGGGCGGAAAGGATGACTCGGAAGATGATAACGCCAGCTTCGATAAAAAAATCGACCTTGCATACTGTTATGACTCAAACGGCAAGGGAGTGCCGAATGACTGGAAAACTGGTTACTACGGATATGCATACCTCGAAAGTCCGGGAAATTCAACAAACGGAATGGATGATGACGAGGACGGTATTGTAGATGAAAAACGCGATGACGGTATCGACAACGATAAAGACTGGAAAAGTTATGTCGATATAAATGGTAACGGTAAATGGGACTCAAAACTGAACGAACCGCTCAACGATGATGTCGGTGAAGATGGCGTTGGTCCTTTTGACCCTCAGTACCTCGGTCCTGATCCTGGCGAAGGTGACGGAATTCCTACTGCAGGCGAGCCTAACTTCGATAAGACTGACAAGGATGAATCTGATCAGATAGGCCTTACTTCGGTTTCTATTTACAGACTGGGCCAGGGCGGAACTGGCGGCGGATGGCCGAAGGATGACGAAGCTATGTGGCAGAGAATGAGTTCTACCAAATTCGATACATCTCTTCAGAAATCAAATATCAGTATGGTATTTGCCTCGGGAAGTTTCCCGCTGAACGAAGGGAAAAGAGAAAGATTCTCTATGGCTCTGTTGTTCGGAGATAATCTGGACGACATAAAGTTCAATAAAGAAACAGTTCAGCAGATCTACAATGCGAACTACAACTTCTCAAAACCACCTTATAAGCCTACTCTTACTGCAGTCCCGGGTGATGGAAAAGTATTCCTTTACTGGGATTCAATTGCAGAAGAATCGCGCGATCCGTTCTTAGGATTTGAAGGCGGAGATATGACTAAGGGCTACAAGAAGGATTTTGAAGGATATCTCGTTTACAGAAGTACTGAAGCTGAATTCAATGATATCAAGACTATTACAGATTCAAAGGGTGCAGCCAAATACTGGAAACCCATTGCTCAGTTTGATAAGATAGATAAAATCACCGGTCCCGATCCGGTTGGCATCAATGGCGCCAGCTTCTGGAGAGGTGACGACAGGGGACTATCGCATTCTTACGTCGATACTGATGTTAAGAACGGTCAGCGCTATTACTATGCTCTCGTTTCATACGATATGGGTGACCCGAGTTACGGTACTAAAGGTCTCCAGCCTTCTGAATGTACTAAAATTATTTCTGAAGATTATGCCGGAAACGTGCAGTTCGTAGACATTAACTGCGCCGTCATTACTCCGAACGCTCCGGTGGCCGGCTACAAGGCTCCCGAAATTACAGGTGACCTTAACAGCGCACAGGGTATCGGAACCGGCGGTCTGAATGTTTTCGTACTGAACCCGGATGCTATAAAGGCTGGTGCAAGCTACAAGATCCAGTTCACTTCTGCCGGTGATGTACCGAAATACAAAACTACATCTTACTCCATTCTAAGAATACTGAACGGAGTTACCGATACTCTTCAGGCAGCACTCGATACATCATTCATTGGAGTTGACAAGTACAGCCCGCCGTTTGACGGACTTACAATGTCTGTGAAAAATGATACTGCTATTGCAGTGATAGATACTGCAACCGGATGGCTGTCAAGCAAGAGTAACTTAGGCATACACGTTCTGCCCGAAACATCCAGCCGCGGAATTTCATGGCCGTCAGATTATGAAATACAGTTTACTGACGCTCCGGCAGATACTTCATTTATAGAAGCGGCTGCGCAGGGATACAAAAAATTCCCGGTTAACTTCACTATAACCAATAAGACTACCGGCAAGCGTTCCAAATTTGCTACAAAGGATTACGACCTGTCCGGCTCACTTACAATAGGTGATGAGATTCAGATACTTGAGTTCGTCGGCAGCCAGTCTGTAAGCAATTCAAGAATAGCCTGGAGAGTTCTGTATTCTGCTCCCGATGATCCTCTTGCAAATCCGGTTATGCCTGCAGGCGGCGATAAGTATGAGATAAAGACTTCAAAACAGTTCAAAACAGGTGACTATTTCACATTTACTCCTAAGGCTATGTCGGTCGACAATTCAATGGCAAAAACTGAATTGTCAAAGATCAGCGTCGTACCTAATCCTTACCTCGGAGCGGCTTCATGGGAAAGGAGGACTCTGAATACTAACGACAGAGGTGAACGTAAGATAGATATTATCAACCTGCCTGCAAAATGTACGGTCAGAATATATAACATGGCCGGTTCGCTGGTTAAGACGCTCGAAAAGGATTCCTCTCCTTCTGACGGATCCATATCATGGAACCTGGTTTCAGAAGATGGAATGGAAATAGCCTACGGTGTTTATTTCTATCACGTCGACGCTCCGGGAATAGGTACTTATATCGGCAAATTTGCAGTAATTAAATAACGGAGATAGGAAAAATGAGAAATAAATTTTTAGTGATATTACTGTTGACTATTGTGACAGTTGGACATGCACAGAGCATCGTTACTGATGTGTCCAAAAGAGGTACATCCGCCGCTCCGTTTCTTCTGATAGGACAGGGTGCGAGGGCTACGGCAATGGGCAGTGCCTTTGTTGCCATTGCCGATGACCCAAGCTCTATGTACTGGAATCCGGCAGGACTTGCCAGCATGGAAGATGGCGCGGTTGTGTTTGATCATACTAACTGGATTTCCGATGTTACTTACAACTATGTGGCAGCGACTTACGGACTGGGCGGTATGGGAACGATAGGTGTGAGCTTTACATCTTCTAGCTATGGCGATATGAATGTTACTACTGTAGACGAACCACTGGGCACAGGTGAAATATTCAGCGCCAGCGATGCAGTATTCAGTATCGGCTACGGAATAAACCTTACCGACAATTTTGCCATAGGCTTTAATCCGAAATTTGTACATCAGTCGATCTGGAAAATGAGCGCTACCGCATTTGCAATAGATATGGGTGTTAAATACCGCACTCCTTTTGAAGGTATTATTCTCGCTATGTCAATTTCAAACTTCGGTACAAAAATGCAGATGACCGGAAATTCCAATGTGGTTATATACGACAGCGATCCGGAAAATTCAGGAAATAACGGAAACATTCCCGCAAACCTCCAGACAGATGAATGGTCGCTGCCGCTTATGTTCAGAGTAGGTCTGGGATATACGGCTAAGTTCACTGAAGACCATAAACTTGCAATTGCAGTCGATGCCCTTCATCCGAGCGACAACTATGAATCCGTAAACGTCGGCGCCGAGTATTCATTCAGCGATGTTGTCTTCCTGCGCGGCGGCTACAAATCGCTGTTCCTCGATGATTCCGAGGAATCATTTACTCTCGGTATCGGTCTGAAACAGATGCTGCTCGGAAACGTCGCAGTTAAATTTGACTATTCTTATGCGGATTTCGGCAGACTCGAGGAAATACAGAAATTCTCTGTAGGTATTACTTTTTAGTTCATTACTTTTTAACTCTCTACTCCTTAGAAGGGTGAAATAGATGCGGCACACTCTAGCAGCTCCGCCGCATCTAGCTTCTTTTTATATCTATAATTCTCAAATGATTCATTATCATCAGGATATACTATGAAATTATTTCCTTTCGGTTTTCGTACGGGAAGACTGGACTTTTCTCCTGCGATTGCTTCACTGCTGCTGATGTCCGCCTGCCTGATTACCGCACTGCCCGCGGACAGCTACGCCGGAAATAAAAAAGACAGGAATGCAATTGAAAAGCAGGCGGAAAAAATACTGGCAGGAATGACGCTCGAAGAAAAAATAGGACAGATGACTCAGGTCGATGAGAATGCAATTGTAAAATCACCTGAGGATATTGCAAAGTATTATATAGGTTCACTGCTCAGCGGCGGCAACAGCGAAATTGCAGATATTTCAGCGAAAGGCTGGGCCGACGCATACGATAAATATCAGTCGTATGCTCTGAAGACTAGACTGAAAATACCTATGATATACGGTATCGATGCTGTACACGGCCACAATAATGTAACCGGCGCAGTCATATTTCCGCATAATATAGGACTGGGCTGCACCAGGAATCCTAAACTGGTCGAAAAAGCTTCAATGATCACCGCCAGAGAAATAGCCGCCACCGGAATTGACTGGACATTTGCTCCGTGTGTTGCTGTCGTGCGCGATGAACGCTGGGGCCGCAGCTACGAAAGCTTCGGCGAATCACCCGAATTGGTGAAAGAGCTTGGAGCTTCTGCCGTCAAAGGACTTCAGGGGAGAAAGCTTGACGGCAAAACTTCAGTGCTTTCATGTGCAAAACATTTCCTGGGTGATGGCGGAACGGTAAATGGAAAAGACCAGGGGGACACGCGGTGCGATGAAAAAACACTCCGTGAAATATATCTGCCCGGCTATATAGAAGCTATAAAGGCAGGTACCGGTTCTATTATGGTTTCTTTCAGCAGCTGGAACGGTAAAAAGATGCACGGGAATAAATACCTGCTGACAGACCTACTGAAAAAGGAACTGGGCTTTGAAGGATTCCTGGTATCTGACTGGGCTGCCATTGACCAATTGCCAGGCGATTATAAAAGCGATATTGAGGAATCCATAAATGCCGGACTTGATATGGTGATGATACCTTTCGCAGCAGGCACTCCGAATAACTATATAGAGTTTGTCACATATCTGAAGGAACTCGTTGCCGCAGGAAAAGTGCCCGTATCCAGGATCGATGATGCTGTCAGAAGGATACTGAAAATAAAGCTTCAGATGGGACTGTTTGAACATCCGTATACGGACAGGTCGCTGCTTACTTCAGTCGGTTCTGCCGAACACCGTCAGATAGCAAGAGACTGTGTACGTCAGTCGCTTGTGCTTCTGAAAAATCAGGACAAACTGCTGCCATTGAAGAAAAACATGGGCAGTCTGCTTATTGCCGGCAGCGGCGCCGATAATCTCGGGATGCAGTGCGGAGGCTGGACTATCAGCTGGCAGGGGAAAAGCGGTAACACCGTTCAGGGTACAAGCATACTGTCAGCAATAAAAAATACTGTCTCAAATAAGACCACAGTAAAATATGCGGAAGATATCGCCTCTGCAGAAAAAACTGATGCTGCCATAGTCGTAATTGGCGAAGAACCATACGCCGAAATGGAAGGCGACAGAAAAGATCTCAGTATCCCGCAGAAAGACAGGCAGCTGATAGAATCCATAAAAGCCAAAGGAATTCCGTGCGTTGTGATACTGCTCTCAGGCAGACCGATGATACTCGGGAACGTGCTTGAAAACAGCGACGCGCTAATTGCTGCATGGCTGCCCGGAAGCGAAGGACAGGGAGTGGCAGATGTTCTGTTCGGGGATTACAAACCGTCGGGAAAACTCTCGTTTTCATGGCCTGCATCAATGGATCAGATACCGGTTAACATTGGTGATAAGACCTATGAACCGCTTTTCAAATATGGATTCGGGTTATCATACTGAGTATTGTAATTTAACATAGCTTACTCGTTCATGTTACGCACACGGACGGGATCTGCTCTGGCAGAGGGCGGGTTTCGTCCATTTTTATATTTTACAACACTAATACGATTATGAATATGAAAAAAATACTATTTCTGGGTGCGATACTATTCGCATCTGTAATCAAAACTGACTTGTATCCGCAGCAGCAGGTTTCTTCACCAATGCTGATCAATAGCACTGTATATGACCATAAGATCGATTCACTGATTTCAATGATGACACTCGAAGAAAAAATCGGTCAGCTCAATCAGCTCTCCAGCGGTCTTGGATTCGGACCGTTGGTAAGGGATGAAAAACTGAGCGATCAGAAAAAACTTGTGCGCGAAGGCAGGATCGGATCTTTCTTGAATGCAGTGGGCAGCGAGCTGACTACAGAACTGCAGAAAACTGCAATGGAAGAGAGCCGCCTGAAAATACCTCTGCTCTTCGGGCTCGATGTAATTCACGGCTATAAAGCAACTTTCCCGGTGCCACTCGCTGAAGCGTGCTCGTGGGATACGGCGATAACCCGCATGTCTGCACGCTGGCAGGCAATTGAAGCTGCATCGGCCGGAATACACTGGACTTTCTCGCCAATGGTGGATATTGCACGCGACCCCAGATGGGGCAGAATAGTAGAAGGTGCTGGCGAAGACCAGTATCTCGGCTCGCTGATCGCGGCATCGCGCGTGAAGGGTTACCAGGGAAATATGTCCGACAACACATCTGTTCTTGCATGCGCAAAACATTTCGCGGCATACGGAGCCGCAGAAGGCGGCAGGGATTATAATACAGTAGATATGTCAGAAAGAACACTGCGCGAGGTTTACCTCCCGCCGTTTAAGGCTGCCGTTGACGCCGGTGCTGCTACATTCATGTGCTCATTCAATGAAATAGCCGGAATACCTTCATCAGCAAGCAGATTCCTGATGACGGATCTGCTGAGAAAAGAATGGGGATTTAAAGGAATGGTGGTCAGCGACTGGAATTCAATCGGTGAAATGATAAATCACGGGTATGCATCAGATAACTCAGAAGCTGCACAATTGTCCATTACCGCAGGACTCGATATGGATATGGAGTCACGTGCATATGTCCAATCACTTCCATCTCTGGTAAAGGATAAAAAAGTTGATGTGTCAACTATCGACGAAGCAGTAAGGAGAGTATTGAAATTGAAGTTTGTGCTCGGACTGTTTGATGATCCATACAAATACAGCAACATCAGTTACGAAAAGAAAACTGTTCTCAGCCGCGAAATCAGAGACGCTGCACTCCAGGTGGCAGAGAAATCAATAGTGCTGCTGAAGAACGAAAAAGACCTGCTTCCTCTGAAATCCAATGCCCGCAAAATTGCTCTTATCGGACCATTGGCTGATGACTCTGCAAATCCGCTGGGCGCATGGGCACAAAGAGGTGAAGCGGAAAATGTTACAACTGTTCTTGCCGGTATCAGGAATGCTGCTCCTAAGGGTACTGAAATTCTCTACAGCAAAGGCTGTACAATAACAGATCCGTCTGTTAAAGGTTTTGATGAAGCAGTAAACACTGCAAAGATGGCTGATGTCGTAATACTGGTGGTCGGTGAGGAGGCGGGCATGAGTGGTGAGGCACGCAGCCGCTCTTCTCTCGAACTGCCCGGAGTCCAGAATGAACTGGCAAAAGCTATTGCCGGAACAGGCAAGCCAATTGTCACTGTTCTGATGAACGGCAGGCCGCTTGCCATAAACTGGATCAGTGAAAATATACCAGCCATAGTTGAATCATGGTTCCTGGGAATAAGAACTGGTGACGCAATAGCAAATGTTCTGTTTGGAAAAACCAATCCATCCGGCAAACTGACGGTTACATTCCCCAGGACAGTAGGACAGGTGCCGTGCTATTATAACCACAAGAATACCGGCAGACCTGGCAACGTAAATAACTCATACAGTTCTAAATATCTGGATCTGCCGCTTACACCGCTGTATCCGTTCGGATACGGCCTGAGTTATTCATCTTTCAGCTACGGCAAAATGAATATGAGCAGCAGCAGACTCGATAATAATTCTATGATTAAAATATCCGTCGAAGTGAAAAACAACAGTGAGTACGACGGAGAAGAAGTAGTTCAGCTGTATCTGCAGGATGAATTTGCATCGGTAACACGGCCTGTAAAGGAACTGAAAGATTTCAAAAAAGTGTTTATCCCGAAGAACAAGTCGGTTAGTGTCGAATTTGAAATTGATGAAAAGAAACTAAGATTCTATAATGACAAAATGGAATATGTTTCCGAACCGGGCAAATTCAGGGTCTTTGTCGGAACTGATTCTCAGAACCTGCAATCCGGTGAATTCGAACTAGTCAAAAACTAACAGGATATCAAAATGAAAATATTATTCCCGTTTATATTGTATATCGTCTTTCTGTCTCAGATCGTCGCGTGCAAAAGCGAGGACAAGGCGGTGGATCCACCTGTACCTGCTGATACTTCAGACTCTATTCCGGATATCCCAGGCTGGAAACTCGTATGGAACGATGAATTCAAAGGAACTGCAATAGATACTTCTAAATGGACCCACGAAGTAAACGGTAACGGCGGCGGCAATAACGAACTCCAGTATTATACAGATGCCGCAGCGAATTCTTATCTGCAGGACGGATTCCTGATTCTAAAGGCCATCAGGGAAAAATATCAGGGTAAGGAATATACGTCAGCCCGTATAAATACAAGGTTCAAGGGTGACTGGAAGTACGGCCGCTTTGAAATCAGAGCAAAGCTTCCTAAGGGTAAAGGACTGTGGCCTGCAATATGGATGCTGCCCAGTGACTGGGAGTACGGTGGATGGCCGGCCAGCGGCGAGATAGATATTATGGAACTGCTGGGACACGAAACCAATAAAGTGTATGGTACAATTCACTTTGGAAGCTCTCCGCAGGATCACCAGCAGGGCGGCGGTACATATGCACTGTCCAAGGGAAACTTTGCGGACGAATTTCACGTGTTCCAGATTGAATGGGATGAGGTCGGTATGAGATGGTTCGTGGATGGAAATGTGTATCACCGCGAGATACACACCAAACCATTTGACAAACGCTTCCACCTGCTGCTGAATGTGGCTGTCGGAGGCAACTGGCCGGGAAACCCTTCAGAAAGTACCTTCTTCCCTCAGTCGATGGTTGTGGATTATGTGAGAGTATATACTAAACAGTAGTCAATGCATTGCCTCAATAATTGCCGAAATTTATTATTTAATATGAACATATTATTGTATAAATTTCGGCAATCTTTTTTGTTAACCAGACTATAGAAAAATGAAAATAAAATATCTTTCAGCTTTATTCATCCCGGTGTTGTTTATTCTTTCCATGACGGCTCAGTCAACTGAAGCGCAGGAAAAATCAAAAGCCCTTGCACATTTTGGAAAAGAAACGATAAGCTCTGATGAATATGTCAACCGCTATGAACTCTCACCCCACCCCGGTACTACCGGCAGACCGGATTCTCTGAAAAAAGAATTCCTGTTGTCCATGATATCCGAGAAACTGTGGGCAATGGAAGCGCGCAATATGGGACTTGACAGTCACGAGAGTTTTACGTCTTACTATAAACCGCTGGAAAAAATGCTTATAAGAGACGCGCTGTTTGACCGCGAGGTCGGCAGTAAGGTATCCATTTCAAAAGATGATATCCGGAATGCACAGCAGCGCAGCCAGTGGGTGCTGAAAGTGTATATACTGAGCAGCAGGGATTCGGCAAAAATCAGCAATGCGTGGTCTGATCTGCGCAGGGGAGTGAAAATCGATTCTCTGATCACCATAGACAGCAGCAGCGGTAAGGCTCCGATGTATATCATCAGGTACGGACAGATGGACGATGAGAAAGTGGAGAATATAATTTTTTCTCTGAAACCGGGTACATATTCACAGCCGGTCGGGACAAAAGACGGCTGGTTCGTTTTCTACATGCTGGAGAAGACGAAAACAAATTTTGGAAAGGAGGAGGCACATAAGAGTTCTCTCGAAGCAAAGATGCGCCTGAAGGAAAGAAGGGCTAAGGCAATCGGCATCAAATACCTCGACAAACTCTTTGAAGGTAAGAATGTCAGGATCAACAGGGAACTGTTCAAGCTCCTGGGAGAGAAGATACTGAGAAATCTTTCGGCAAAGGAATCTGCGGGCGGAGAAAAAAATCTGTATCTGAGTGAAAATGATATACTCGACATAAAGAAAACAATTTCGGCCGATACACTCAGTATGCCTATTGCATACCTGCAGCCTGAACCACTGACATTCAGGGAATTTTTGTCTTACCTGATACTGAACGGATTTTCTGTTGCAGACAGAGGCAGGGTATTTGCATCACTGAAGTACAAAGCCGACAGATTTATTGAGGATGATATACTTGCACGTGAAGGCTACAGATTAGGACTGGATAAGCTGCCGGCAGTCAGGAAAGACCTGAAACAATGGCAGGACAGCTATCTGGCCCAGCTGCTCAGAAACCAGAGAACACATGGTGTATCTGTTAGCGATGAAGAACTCAGAGAGTATTATACTCACATCAAAACCTCTCCGGTGTCAGAAATGCAGGTGCATGTTATGCAGATTGTAACTGACAGTCTTGAAGTCGTAGAAAAGATATTTTCAGAGACGGATAAGGGGGTCAGTTTTGAGGAGCTGGAGAAAAAATACAACAGGTACCCGGCAGAAAATACCGGCAGACTGGTTCCGGTATCCTTACTGGGAGAAGTGGGGAATATTGCCGCAAAAATGAAACCTGGAGAAATTTACGGTCCAATGAGGGCTGAGCACGGATATGCCGTAATTAAACTCGTCGCGAAGAAGGATACTCTTTCATCAATTGGTGGTGATTTTGAGGACGAAAAGGAGACTATAAGAGCAAAACTTATCAACGGCAAAATGGAAAAAGAATATAACGGCTTTACAGCAGAACTCGCCCAAAAATACAACCTGAAAATAGACGATGCGGAGCTGAAAAACGTCAGGACCACCGATATTCAGATGTTTACATACCGGTATATAGGTTTTGGCGGTGCATTGTCTGCTGTACCGTATACAACTCCGTGCTATAACTGGATAAAGCAGTGGAAAAACAAGAAGAAAGAAAACCTGTAGCGGAAAAATTTCTGATTTGTCTGACATGCATCTTTTGCTTTATATTTAATTACTGACCTTAAGCAATTGAATGTGAATAGGGAGCCGCGGTTCCAATTCTTGTGAATATCTTTTTGTGTAAGGTTACTTTGTAGTGCCCGGGTGTGTGTGAAACCTGGTATGGACAAATATGAATAAACTTTGCTATGAAAGGATGAACAATGAGACTTCGGGCGATTTGTCTTTGTATATACCTTGCACTGCTATCTCCGCCATTCAGAACCATCCATTATCTGCACTCTGCTGAACCTGCGCACTCTGAGGCGCAGAAAGGCGGTCTATACAAACCATCTCAGACCGCACCGGGTGAATATATGCGCGCACTCATTGTATTCGCTCAGTTCAAGGACGATCAGTCGTCCATATCCAACTGGAAGAAAGGTTCACTGCCCGACTGGGCCGGTAAACTGATCGACGACAAAGTGTCCTCCAGCTACAGAAGCCTTACCATATCTGACTATTTCCGAAAAATGTCCGTTGGACGATTTGATTTTATTGGTGATATCTATCCTGAGGTCATTACACTTGAGGGCGATATGCATTACCGAAGTGCTAATCAACTGGTGATGGAGTCGCTGAATAAAAAACGCATCGATTTTAAACGGTATGATAACTGGTCATTCGACGGAAAGAGACACGTGTTCTCTGAGGGAAAAGGCGATGGTTATTTTGACATGATGATAATTATCTACCGCAATGGTCCGGGATCATTCGGCCTTGCCGGAGGTATTGCGGAGCTGGGATTGTCATCTGAATTCATTACTCACGACGGCATCAGAATATCCGGATACGCGCTGAATGTACATGGTTCCGGCATTACATCAAATAACCGCGGGATACAAAAGTCAGGCTTTGATATGGCTATCCATATTGCTCATGAATACGGACATTATCTGTTCGGGGGCGGCCATATACGTCTTGGCGGACTCATGGCAGGAGATCCATACGACTATTACGGCGATACAAAAGCTATGAGCGCTTGGGAACGGGAAAAGCTGGGATACATCTCCATTCCGGTAGCAGATAAAAATGGATTTACCAGGACACTGAAGGATTATGTTACTGAAGGTGATGCTGTCAGAATAAATATTCCGTTTAGTTCAGCATCTTCCGATGAATATCTGATCATTGAGAACCACCAGAGGATAAGTCCGTATGACCAGATAATCAGGGGCGGAGGCGTTCAGGGAGCACTTGATCCGGATTCAAAAGAAGGCAGGGGGATTTATGTCTGGTATATACAGGGCGGCAGAAATTTTCCGCCCAGGATCAAATCACTGCAGGCTGACGGTCTGTGGAAGTGGCAATTTGACGGCTGGATGGATATGCCTGAAGGGTGGCCTAAAAAACTGGCATTGATCAGAAGACAGCAGACGGACCGGAATATGGACTCCGGACTGGGCGACAGAGAGCCCGATATACTTAATTACGAGGGACGCAACTGGCACAGATGGCATGATTATAACGAAACTACAGGCAAATGGGAGCTGACACGCGAGGTGATGGGGGACGAAACCGACGCATTTAATATTGACTATAACCGTTACATTACACCCTGGAGCAATCCCGGTACGTCAAAGAAGAACGGACCGACGAATATCTCTATTGCACTGACCTCACAGACCGGAACTCAGATAACTGTCAGAATTTTCTCCACTGCCTCATCTGCTGCCGCACTGCCTCCTGCCCGCCCTCAGAATCTGAGAGCTGAAAAGAATCCTGCTGACAGCAGCGTGGAACTTATATGGGAAGCGAACCTGGAACCGGATATTATTCTCTATGAGATTTCACGCATGGCAAAAGGTGGCTGGCGGGTAATCGGCACGACAAAAAATAATTACTTTACAGACAAACAGTACAGTTTTGTTCCAGGCAGTCAGCGTGAAATGACTCGCTACCGAATAAGAGCATTCGACAGTCAGAAACAGTATTCGAACTACAGCGATGAAGTTGTCAGGAGTGTATTTCGTAGATAGCGGCTAATGGAGCAGAGCAAATTCTGAATTCTGAATTGAAACCCACCTATGTTCATAAGTATGATTCTTAATATAAGTTATTTATGAGAGCTGACTTTAAGCAAAAGAGATGAAAATATGATATGCGCAATAGCGGCGGTACCCAATCAGCATTTAGCTGCGTAAGGACGGTTGGACAACAGAAACAAGTTGCGGGATATAAAATAAAAATCCCGGTCTGCTATAGACACAGACCGGGAAGGATTAACATTCCGGAAGCTGTCCGGCAAAATAAGTTTGAGCTAAGCCGTTATTTATTTAAGGCACTCGACTATCTGCTTACGCACTTCATCAACATTTGCATCCATAATGTTTACTGCATATGCTGCTGCTTTCGAAAACAGCTGATTGTAGTATTTTTTCTGCAGTTCAAATCTTTCCGGTGTATTGAACAGCAGGTGATTATTATAGAACGGAGTCGGCTGAGCAGATATTGTTTCAGCAGGGAAACCGGCTTCAAGTATATCTATTGCTTCCTGTGCCTCCAGTTTTCTCATCAGCGGCTGATCATGTTCGCTCTGCAGTATGAATACTGTTTTCAGGTCCATTTTCTTTACATGCCTGTGCATGCCGCCTATCCAGTAAGGATCTAGCATTGCATAGGAATCCTGAGTCGCTTTGAAGCAATATGGAAAACCTTTATCCATCTGACAGTCATCCTTATTGACGCATCCCTTCACTTCGCAGTCGGTGCTGCGCACAGCAACATTCTCGCACTTGCTTAAGTCGAACAGCTCGTTGAATTTGGGAATTACAGCCGTGACATTTGTAGGGATATACAGTTTGCGTTCCGGATTTAGCGCTTTCGGAGTCTTTCCGTATTTTACAAACACGATATCACTGGAATGCATTGTTACGCTGATATCGTTGATAAGCCCGTAGAAGATTTCAGTTTTCTTTGTGCCCTTGGGACCAATCATTATGAATCCGCGCCCCCTGCAGATTGCGGACATGCCTCTGATGGCGTGGAAGTCGCCTTCTTTTTCACCGAAGTCGGTAACCAGTCCGAAGGCCAGACTCCTTAAGGAACCGTAGAAATCGGTATTGAAGAGCAGTCCGGTTTTGGTTTGCGAGTTGTAGAATGCCAGGGCATCGCGGCCCACCACACCGTCAATGGCATAAATGACACCGCCGGGTTTTTCATTTTTACCCAGTTGTGCAGGCGACCAGTTCTCCACCCAGAAATCATACAGGTGGGGAATATTGGTTTTAAGTCTTACTACCACGCCGTTTATAAGAGCATCCCATTCGAATCGGTTTCTGCTCTTCAGATATGCTTCTGCTTCGGCGACGAGCGCATCGCGCTGTTCCTTATCGATAGATGATTCGAGTTCCACCTGGCGCCGGATGCGTGTTGCAGTATTGGAAATCTGGAATATTTTCACGTGCTGAGGCGTCTGAAGCTTTTTCAGCGCTTCGGAGATCCTTTCGATTCCATTGATTATATTGGTTTCAGAAGTTGAGTATGATATTCTGATGTAGTCGTCGTTTCCAAATGCCTCTCCCGGCACAACTGCTACCTTAGCTTCAGCGAGCAGATAGTGTGCAAGACCGTACGAGTTTCTTATAAATGTACCCTGAAATTCCTTCCCGAAGAACGAAGAAATATTGGCAAACACATAAAAAGCACCTGAAGGTCGGCAGCATCTGATGCCTTCTATGGCTGAGAGTTTATCGACAGTGAGATCGCGCCGCTTGCGGTACTCGTCGCGCATCATGGCAGGGAAGTCCTGGTTGCCGGTCAGTGCTTCGAGTGCTGCATACTGTGATATAGTCGAAGCATTGGATGTGTTATGGCTCTGTATCTTTGCTGCACTCTCAATGATTTCGCGCGGTCCGGCTGCATAACCGAGTCTCCATCCCGTCATGGCATATGATTTCGAAACGCCATTGACCACAATGGTTTTATGCTTCATTTTTTCGCTTATTTCAGCTATGCTGGTAAAGGGAATTCCATCATAGATGAGTTTCTCGTAGATGTCGTCAGAGATAACAAATATGTCTTCGTTCTCAATGATATGTGCGAGAGATTCGAGTTCCTGGCGTGTATATGTGGTGCCTGTAGGATTAGAAGGACTGTTGAGTATGACGGCTTTTGTTTTGGGAGTAATCGCCGAGGCCAGCTGTTCCGGTGTAAGCCTGAAGCCGTTTTTTTCCCTCGTCTGTACTATCACTTCCTTTCCGCCGGCAATCTTTATCATTTCCGGATATGAAACGTAGTAGGGTGCCGGAATGATTACTTCATCGTCTTCTTCGATCAGCGCCATTATGACATTGAATATGGCCTGTTTGCCTCCGTTCGATACGATTACTTCGTCGGGTAAATATTCCAGGTGATTTTCGGTCTTCAGTTTTTCTATAATTGCTTTTTTGAGGGAGGGCATGCCGCTGTTGGCGGTATATTTAGTAAGGTCGTTGTTTATTGCCTCGATTGCTGCCTGCTTAATATTAGGGGGAGTAGGCAGATCAGGCTCGCCAACGCTGAAGTCGATTATATCCACTCCTTCAGCTTTCATTGCCAGCGCCTTCGCGGCAATTTTCATGGTAGGGGATATTCCTACCCTGTTTATTCGGTCAGATATCAAGTCTTCCTCTTAGAAAATAAAAATTTACGTCACAAAGATATTTATATAATTGCTTTTCTTCAACAACTATAGAAATAATATCTCAATTTTGGAAGACTGTATGTATTTTTCTATCAAATGCGCATCCTTACCGGAGCTGCTGCCAGCACATCATCGGGACAGTCCTTTGAATACAGCCTGAAATTTTCTATAAAACGAGCCGCCAGACTGTCATATTTCTGCCAGTATTCATCTTTGTTGCCCCATGAGCCGGCCGGATCGAGTATATCTTCCGGTACTCCGGGGCAGCGGACAGGAACATCGAAACCGAACAGCCTGTCCCTGCGGTATTCAACATCACTAAGGCTGCCGTCGAGTGCCGCATTCAGCAGCTGTCTGGTGTGCTTTATGCTGATTCTCTTGCCTATTCCGAATCTGCCGCCGGTCCATCCTGTATTTACCAGCCAGCAGCCGGTTTTATGTTTCAGTATCCTTTGCTTCAGCATTTCCGCATATTTTATAGGCGGGCGTACCATAAATGGTGCCCCGAAGCAGGCGCTGAAGGTAATCTGAGGTTCTATTCCCAGACCAATTTCAGTTCCCGCTATCTTAGAAGTATAGCCGCTGATAAAGTGGTACTGCGCCTGTTCCGGGTTCAGTCTGGCAATAGGGGGCAATACTCCGGAGGCATCGCAGGTGAGAAAAATGATGTTTTTAGGATGGCTGTCGCACATTTTTTCCGGCACTGCATTGGGAATGAACTCCAGCGGGTATGAAGCCCTTGTATTTTCCGTTATCGTATCATCATCAAGATCGAGATGCCTTGATACCGGGTCATACACGACGTTTTCCAGTATTGTGCCGAAGCGGCGTGTGCATGAATATATTTCGGGTTCGTGTTCGGCCGACAGCCGTATAACTTTTGCATAGCAGCCGTTCTCGATATTGAATATTCCTTCAGGGCTCCAGCCGTGCTCATCATCACCAATGAGCCTGCGCCCGGGATCTGCAGAGAGCGTGGTCTTTCCCGTGCCGCTCAGCCCGAAAAACACGGCAACATCACCCTGCTTCCCGATATTTGCTGAACAGTGCATGGGCAGCGTGTTCTGAAATGTCAGCAGGTAATTCATCAGCGTAAATACAGATTTCTTTATTTCTCCGGCATACTCCGAATTGGCTATGACGCATATCCTCTCGGCAAAATTTATAATGATCGCAGTCTCGCTTCTGGTAGAATCAATTACCGGATCGGTCCTGAAACCAGGCAGCGCAATGACTGTAAAATCGGGCACAAAATGTTTCAGCTGCTCATGATCGCTTGTGGTGATAAACATATTCCGTGCAAACAGACTGTGCCAGGCTTTCTCTGTAATGATCCGTACCGGAATACGGTAGCGCGGATCGGCCCCTGCAAAACAGTCCTGAATAAACAAGTCGCTTCCCTGGCAGTATGCCTGTAGCCTGGAGAGCAGCATATTGAACTTTTCGTATGCAAACGGCCGGTTGTAGCTGCCCCACCAGATCTTGTCTGACGAGCTGTCCTCAGAAACAATATACTTATCGGCTGCAGCTCTGGCTGTGTGCTTACCAGTCTTGACGAGCAGGGGACCGTGGAGTGCAAGGTGGCCTTCTGCGCGGAACACCGCTTCCTCGCAGAGCGCCGGATCAGGCAGGTTCCAGTAGGTTTTCTTTATATGCTTGAGCCCGTTGTGATCCAGTTTGTAATCGGCAGCCAGCTCTCCGGCCTCCTTTGATGCGGGAGTGGAAAATTCCAGATATTTACTCATAGCCAGTCCCTTACTAATTTATGGTTGCCTATATACAGCTCATTTGCCGACTCAGTGTCCAGTGCCCATCTGATGCGCTCTATCCCCTCGGTTATATCCTTGGGGTTGCAGCAATAGCTCAGTCGCAGGTACCCCTCCAGGCCGAATTCGCTTCCCGGCACGGTAAGCACCTGTACTTTGTCAATCAGAAATTCTGACAGCTTATTGGAGTCAGCTTCATAGGCCGAAAAATCAGCAAAACAATAGAATGTCCCGCCAGGCTTTTGCACCTTTACGCCGCTTAGTGACAGCAGATTATCCATCATAATATTGCGGTTATTCTCGAGTGTTATTCTGAGGCTTTCGACTCCGGCCTGTATTCCTGACAATGCTCCTACTGCAGCTTTCTGCAGCAGTACCGATGGTCCTGATGTCTGGTGTGCCTGTATATTGGTCATCACTTCTATCAGTTTTCTGCCGGCCACAGCCCATCCGATCCTGAAGCCTGTCATGGCGTACTGCTTGGATACACCGTTTATAAGTATCAGTTTCGAGTTTTCTATGCTCCTTTCGGTAAACTTAAAGCAGTTGACTGGTTTTCGGCCGTCAAAGAGCAGTCGGTGGTAAATGTCGTCTATTATCAGATATATATCCTTTTCCTCGCAGAACCGGACAATATCCGAAATGAATTTTTCCGAATACACGGCGCCAGTAGGGTTGTTGGGACTGTTTATTATTACAGCTTTTGTATAAGGGCCGGTGCGGCTCTCAATATCGCTGATGCTGGGGTAGAATGAACCGTCTTCGGGCAGGGCAGGTACGCCTGCAGCACCGCAGAGCTTAGCCATCTCCGGGTAACTGACCCAGTAAGGAGCAGGGAATATTACTTCTTCCTGTGGATTTAAGATTGCCTGCAGAGCGACCATGATAGCCTGTTTAGCTCCTCCGGATATGATAACATTTTCTGGCGCGGGACTCCTGCCGTAAAACTCTTCGGTGTAGCGTATCACTGCTTTTTTCAGTGCCGGTATGCCGTCGGCCGGAGCATACCTGAGTTCGCCCGTATTGAGGCATGAAGCAGCAGATATTATGGCATCAATTGGTGCCCGCGTCTTGGGTTCTCCGCCGCCGAGATGTATTACCGGATCACCTTTCTCCAGTAGCAGAGCGGCTTTTTCGTTCAGTTTAAGTGTGGGTGATGCGCAGATGCTGCGGGCAATTACACTCAGGCTCATGTATCTATCTCCCCTGGCTGTGAATAAAATTTTTCAGAGACAAGTTCAAAAGCCAAGTCAGGAAAGAACCCCAAGCTTTCCGAAAAGGAGTATGCTCACTTTCAGAAAGCTTGGAATTCTTCCTAAAAAATGATCTTCACAGATGACGCTCAGGCCCTGTGGTGCACTGTAAAGCCCAGTATGGTAGGCTGAACCAGCCTTTCGAAATCATCATATGACAGTTTAATGAGTTCAGTATGGGTTCCGGCGTTGAAGGCAATTTCTTCGTCTTCGGACAGAGTTTCGGAGACAAATACGCTCATGCCGTAGAGATTTCCAAACGGCGGCATTGCGCCCGGTTCACAGTCCGGGAATTTGTTCCTGAATTCGTATTCGCTGGCGAGTTCTACCTTACCGGCTCCGGTAATTTCTTCGAGCATTCCGAGGTTTACGCGTTCGTTGGCAGGAATAACGGCCATTGCCATTTTCCCGTCAATTTTGATCATTACCGTCTTGGCCAGTTCTTTTCCTTTCACATGAGCCTTGGCTGCAGTTTCCTGGGCCGGAAATGCAACCGCATGATTCAGCACTTCATATCTGACGTGGTTCTGATCCAGAAATTCTTTAAGCTTTCTGACTGGCATATTAACCTCCTGAATTATTTGTTCTGATGTCAAACAAGACGAGGAGCAATGGTAACAAGATGCTGTGCTTCTACAATTTCAAAAAGAAATGGATAAAAAGCAACAGGTACAGCTGAATAAATATATATAAAAAGCTGTACCTCTGCAGAAAATCTGATTAGAGTATATTGTTGCAGTCTGTGTCGTGCATCACGAACTGAATCCGAATTTTATTTTCAGTGCTTCTGAAACGTTGGATGGTACAAAATCGGTGACATCAGCATTATAGCTGGCCAGATTTTTTATTATTGATGAATTCAGGTAGGTATATTTTTCATGCGGCATAAGAAATACAGTGCTGATCTCGCCTTCCAGCTTGCGGTTCATGAGTGCCATCTGGAATTCGTATTCGAAATCGCTTACGGCTCTGAGTCCTCTGATTATACCAACGGCGCCCAGCGATTTCGCATGCTCTACTGTAAGTCCGTCAAAACTGTCTATTGATACATTAGGAAATTCACTCAGTGATTCCTCCAGCAGTATAATTCTCTCCTCAACGGTAAACAGTGTCCTGTTTTTATCCGGATTTTTTGCAATGGTCACTACGACGCTGTCGAACAGTTCGCTTGCGCGCCGTATAATATCTATATGCCCGAATGTGACCGGGTCAAATGTGCCCGGGTATATTACTTTTCTCATTGTTCAGTATTGTTAATAGTGTTGTTTGTAAATCTGTACAGCAGAGTGTCTCCGATGCGCTTGAACGGTTCAGTAGCGAATGATTCCGTATCCTTCTGCTTCGTCTGGATTGAACGTTCGACCACGAGTATACCTTCAGGTGAGAGGAAGCCTTTGCTCAGTATATTTTTTACCACGCCATGAATATCATCCTTAAAAAACGGAGGATCAGCGAGTATAAGGTCATAAAGCAAATGACCGGACATAGAAGAAAATTTAATGGCTTCCATTCTGAATATCCTGCTTTTCTCAGAGGCGCCGATGTTGTCTATATTTGACTGCAGGATTTTGTATACCGGGAAATTTTTTTCTATAAAGTGCGCTTCTGCAGCGCCGCGGCTCAGCGATTCGAGTCCGAGGGCGCCAGAACCGGCATATATATCCAGTACACGGATATCTTCAAAATCTATTTCATTATTCAGTATATTGAAGAGAGTTTCTCTGACGCGGTCTGTAGTTGGTCTTGTATATTTCGAATCGGGAGCTTTTATAGTTCTCCCCTTGTATATTCCTGAAATAATTCTCATGCTTTTCTATACTACCCTGTAGGCTATGGCTGCAGCCGGCGAAAAAGAATATGGTTTCTCTGTAATTATTTTCCGGCTGAACAGATCTGGATTGATTCTGATCTTTTCGAAAGGATTTGGACGGTGAAACGGCATTTTCAGACTGACTCCGGCTTTCTCAATCAGTGAATCCGGAATGTTGTCTCCGCTTATAAATGCCTTTGTGATAAATTTCTGGTCAAGATCAGGATTCTTAATTGACGCCAGTTCATGAGTCAGACGCGAAAGGATCTCGCCTGCCTGTTCAATATGAATTACCCTGAAATAAACCGGATTATAGTTGTAGAGAAAAGAAACAGACATCAGGTTGCCGGCAACATATACACTGAGTACGAGTTCGTTTTCAGATATGGATTCATCGAGAGTAATGAGTCTGTCAGAGGCGATGTGCAGATTATCGACATATTTCAGCGTCAGGTTATTCTGATCAGAAAAATTCTTCAATATCCGCAGGTATTTTCTGTATAAACCAATAATGATAGCATTATCCGGGGCCGCATTTCTGCAGTCTTCAACCTGAATGTGCTGAATTACCAGTTCTTCAGAAGAAGTTTCAGGATAGAGCATTGAAAGCTCCCATTTGAACTGCTCCGTCAGATCGTGGCTGGTCAGTGTGTTGTCGAAAGGCAGCATTACCGTCTTAAAGAATTCATGCGGCAGCGTAAACGAAATGTTTTTACTCTTGAACGTTTGTCGCATAGACAGTTCGTTGAAAGCGTTCTGTAGCAGGGTAGTAATCCTGGTTTCTTTCTGATCGAAGCGCAGGAATTCGTCAAAGTATTCCTCATCCACATTTTCAAGTACAAAATCGTCACCATTGTACAATACTTCCACCAGCTGAAGTTTGGAGGAAGAGATATTTACGCCGATATGGTTTTGGAATATGGACATCTGTTTACTCGATATAAATGTATTTGATAATTTTTTTTAATTTTTTGTCCTGTATACCCTTTACTTCTTTCAGATCTTCAGGTCTTCTAAAATATCCTTTTTTTTTCCTGAGGTCAAGAATTTTAAGTGCTGTTTTTTCGCCAATACCGGGCAGCTGCATCAATTCAGCCAATCCGGCTGTATTCAGGTTGATGCTTTTTTCTGCCGGCAGGACCTTTTTCCTGAACACACGTTTTTCCGTGACCAGTGCTTCTTTCTTGTATTCCTGCAGCACAGGAGCAGACCTGAAGAACAACAGGCTGTCAGTCTTTTCATCCAGACTGTCCTGAACGACGCCGTGATATCGTATATAGACAGGATCGTTCAGTGAAAAATACTTAATGGCAAGACCAGCTGCAAACAGCAGCAGCAGAATTGCCATTACTTTAAATTCGACATATGTAAAGCCCAGTCTGTGGGCCCATTTTTCAGGGTTCAAAACTGCCCCCAAAAAAGTATTTACTCCGCCTTTATATTAGGCATATTCATCAGTTCCCTCAGCAGGTCCTTTTCCTTGCCGTTTACCTTGGAAGGAACGTATATGTTGATCCTGACCAGCTGGTCGCCTGCGCCATGACGGTTAAGGTGCTGAATGCCCTTTTCGCGCATCTTGAGGAATTTCCCCGGCTGAATTCCCGGTTCAACTTTCAGTTTTGCCCTTCCGTTGAGTGTAGGCACTTCAACTTCAGCACCCAGTACGGCCTCGGGGAAGCTGATAAACAGTTCATATATTATATTGTCGCCGTCGCGCACAAAATACTCGTGCGGTGCTTCCTCGAATACTACGATTATATTGCCAGCCTGTCCGTTTCTTTTCCCGGCATTCCCTTCGCCGCGCAGTGTCATATAGCTCCCGTTAGTAACTCCGGCAGGTACATTGATTTTTATGGTTGCCTCGCTGTAAACGCGGCCGTCGCCCTGGCAGTTTTTGCAGGGGGTATCCACAACAGTACCTTCTCCGTCGCAGTTGGAGCAGGGTGCTATATTGACGAACTGGCCGAACACTGACCGCGACACGGTCCTTACCTCTCCGGCTCCGTTGCATACAGGACATGTTTTTACTGAACTCCCGTCCCTTGCTCCGCTGCCGTTGCAGATCTCGCACTTTACGTGCTTTTTAATCTTAATTTTCTTTGTGGTTCCGGATGCAATCTCTTCTAAAGAAAGTTTCAGCACCACTTTCAGGTCAGTGCCGGGAGTACCGGAGCCTTTCCTGCGTGAACGGCTCTGTGAAGAAGATGTGCCGAAGAAGTCGTCAAATATAGAACCGCCGCCGCCGAAGGCGCCTCCCCCGAAAATATCCGAGAAGTGCGAGAATATATCGTTAATATTGTTGAATCCCTGATAATCCTGTCCTCCGCCCCTGAGACCATTGTGTCCGTAGCGGTCGTAAATGGATTTCTTCTCATCGTTGCTCAGCACTTCATACGCTTCAGCAGCCTCCTTGAATTTATCCTCTGCCTGCTTGTCGTCCGGATTTCTGTCCGGATGATACTGCATGGCCATTTTTCTGTATGCTTTCTTGATATCATCTTTTGATGCATTGCGGTCAACACCAAGGACCTCGTAATAATCTCTTTTATCCATGTTCTTCTAAACAACCTTAATATATTGGAAAATTATCGGTACAACAACTAAAACTTATAACTTCCCGCCTCTGGCGGGATCCCGCCAGAGGCGGGACAGAACTCAGAACTTCCTTCACTCTTCGCTTACTATTACTTTTGCGTGCCTGATCACTTTGTCCCTGTATGTATAACCTGTTTCAACCACTTCCAGAACTGTGTGGGGTTCAACACCTTCTGCCTTTTGTTGAAGAAGCGCCTCGTGAAAGTTGAAGTCAAATGGTTTCCCCTTTGCGTCAATTTTTTTTATGTTCTCTTCCTCCAGCATTTTAGAGAACTTGGAGACTACCAGATTGAGTCCTTCCTTTATAGCATCCACATTAGCCGAATCAGTTATATGCACCAGAGATCTTTCAAGGTCGTCATATACCGACAGTACTTTTTTTACCAGGGGCATTGCGGCGAATTCTGCAATCTCAAATTTTTCTTTTTCGGTCCTTCTTTTGTAGTTCTCAAATTCAGCAGCCTTTCTGAGCACTTTTTCCTTAAGATCCAGATTCTCCTGTTCGAGTGCGGAAATCTTATCTGTCAGTTCCTTAACAGCTGCATTCAGTTTTTCCATTTCTGCAGAAGCAGTGTCATGCTTAAGGCCGGCTTCAGCTGCTTGTCCTGCCTGTCCGTTTTCCGAATCCGGAATTTCGTTTATTCCTTCGTTCTTTTCTTCAGCTCTTTCGATCTTTATTTCGTTGCTGTTCTTCTTGTCTTTATTCATTTTTGAATTTGCTCCTTTCAATAAATTCTGTTAGGGATTTTTTCTCATGTATTCTGATAGCACTTCGGCGACATAAACAACTACAGCTATAATTCTTGAATAATGCATGCGCTTGGGTCCGACTACACCGATTGTGCCCGAGACTTCTCCGATCTTGTAATCCTTCGTAATAACACTGTAATCGCTGAACAATTTGGAATTGTTCTCGCTGCCGATCCTGATAACGACATCATCTTCTTTTTTCTGAGCGCTGTCTGACATGAAATGAACAATTACATCCTTATCTTCCATTAGCTCTATTACACCCTGCAGATGCTCGTGCTTTTCGAATTCGGGTTGTCTGACTATGTTCTTTGCACCTGTAACCAGTACATTGTCTGCACCTTTCATATCCGTAAATATCCGGTCTGCAGAATCCAGAAAAACCCTGATGATAGGCTTGTAAGTATCGCTTACATCCTTGAAGCGCTCGCTGAAAGTCCGCCTGATCTCGGCAAATGTCAGTCCGGATAATCTTTCGTTCAGCAGGTTCTGTATAGTTATAATGTGCGAAGTATCGATCTCAGCGTTAAGCTCCAGCGTTATCGTCTTTATCAGTCCGGATTTAATACTGACGACCACCAAAATACGCGAAGAAGTGAGCTGGACTATCTGCAGTTTTTCGAGTATACCCATATCCATTTTCGGATAAGTCACCAGCGCCAGCTGACTGGTTATATCACTGAGTATAGTCGCAGTGATCTTCAGCAGTTCGTCGGTTTCATCCGTAAATGCTTTCAGCTCACGGCTGATAATGTCCTTGTCTTCTTTCCTGAGCTTAGGGGGATCCATCAGCGAATCCACATAAACCCGGTAGCCTTTATCGGTTGGAATGCGCCCGGCCGAAGTATGCGGATGATTAAGAAACCCTGCTTCCTCCAGATCAGCCATGATATTCCTGATAGTGGCCGGAGATAATCCAAGATCGTATCTTTTTGCGATGTAACGGGAAGCCACCGGATTAGCAGTCAACACAAACTGATGTATTATGTTGCGTAAGATGGTTTTTTCCCGATCGCTTAATTCCATCGGTGTCATATTATTTGCATTATTAGTCTTATATTTGCATTATTAGTTGGAAATTAAAATTCCAGATATACAATATACAAACATTCAAATATATGTAAAAAAATAGAATTTATCATTAAACTAAACATTGCCCGGCAATAGTGAACCACCTGGTCAGAAAAATCGTTATACAGTTAAAACACTGTATACGGTCAAAAACAGTCCGAGGTATTTCCGGATGGATGTCAGACGGAGGAACAGTGTTGCATTATCAATAACGGCAGGCAAAATGTTATGAAACCCGACATTACAGATCTGATATTTCTGGTATCCACTGTGCTGGCGGCCATAGGCCTCGCAATAATCATATACTCCAGGAACAATGAGCAGAAGAATAACCGTCTTTTCATACTTACATTATTGCTGGTCGTAGGGTACATAGTTTCACACGTCATTCATTTTCTGGTGATGACTACGGGTGATGTAACAATACTTGACCGTTCGTGTCACTCATTCCTGCTGCTTATAAATATTACGCTGACATTCTTTGCCTGGAATTTCCCTGATGAACGCAGGACAGGTTACCTGAAGGCGTCTTTCATACTTGTGCCTTCTGTTGCCGTGCTGGCAATGCTGTGGAACGGGCTTCTCGTAGGCGACTCAATGGCCCATCACATGCATTTCGAACCTCACTTTACTGATCTGTATCCGGTTTATCTGCTATGGTACACGTTTCTGATCTTGCTTTCCTCCGCCATACTGCTCAGACGATTAAAAAAGGAGAAACACTCACGCATCAGAATGCAGATCGTACTGTTTCTGTCGGGACTCGTCATAACTAATCTTATTTCATTCCTGTTCGGTATTTTCATCCCCTGGGTACTTGGATTCTATTACCTGGTAGAAGTAAGCCCTCTTGCTTTTCTGATAGGTGTGATAGCCTTTACACTCATTGCCATTGGAAAGTTTGATATGTTTCCGAAAGCTTCAGACCGGGTCAGGGCATTCAGCATAAACAGGAAGGTGATGCTCATTGCCCTGGTGCTTGTGCCTATAATAATAATGCTTATACAGGTTCCGCTGGGAAGGACCCTGCTTGGAATAAGGAATGAAGACTGGCTGAAGTATTTTGCGGTCAGCATGGCCGGAGGACTATTGGTAAGCATCAGTATGGCGGTTCTCATCAACCTGATAATTTCGTATCCTCTGAGAGAACTGAAAAATACTGCCCTCGGGATTCAGCAGGGGAATTACAGCGTCAGATCTTCAGTGGCATCAAATGATGAACTGGGTGAGGTGGCCGAAGCATTCAACGAAATGGCAATTACACTTGACCGGAACTCCGGAGAGCTGAAAGCCAGGGAACACAGGATTGCAATGCTGCTTAATGCATTTGAAAAATCGAGGGTGGCTATTGCGATCGTCGATACTTCAGGAGTTATAGTGGAGGCAAATACAACATTCGCCAGTTTCCTCGACCGGCCGGTTCATGAGGTACTGGGCTGCGATATTATTGAACTTCAGTTCCCGGAAAGCAGGGATGCTGTACCGCAGGAAATAAAAAATGGACTGATGAACAGGACAAACTATGAGTGTGAATTTTCATTCACTAATAAGAATTCCGTCATCAGGAACATGCTCCTTACCATGTCACCGGTATTCACAAAGGACAACGATATTGCCGGTTATATGTTTGTGGAGGTGGACATTACTGAGAGAAAAAATCTCGAAAAGAAACTTCTACAGGCGGGGAAACTCGCTGCACTCGGAGAGATGTCCGCAGTACTTGCTCATGAAATAAAAACCCCGCTGACATCTATTAAAATGAATGCTGACATTCTTTCAGAAGGACTCGTACTGACCGACGAAGACAGGGAATCATTCCAGATAATACAGAAGGAAATCAGGCGGCTGGATAATCTGGTAAAAGATGTCCTTTCAATATCGCGGCAGCAGAAATTAAATTATTCAAGTGTGGATATCTCAGAACTTATCGGAGATGTGATAATACAATTCCGCGCAAAATCTGCCTCAAAAAATATAGATTTAATAAATAATGTCGCTGCTGAGACAGTAATCATGGCTGATGCCGGAAAACTGAGGCAGGTGCTCATAAACCTCTTCGAGAATTCATTCGATGCAATGGGCAGCAGCGGACAGATCTCTGTTTCATCTGAAATCTGCGGCGCGATGCTGCATATTTATATATCGGATAACGGTCCGGGTGTATCTGTTCCTGAGAGGATATTCGACCCGTTTGTAACTACCAAGGCTGCGGGTACCGGTCTTGGACTGGCGGTATCGCGCAAAATAGTGGAACAGCACGGCGGGACGCTGAAACTGATTACTGCTGCCGGATCGGTCGGGAGCACTTTTGAAATTTCACTGCCTGTAGGATAAAAATGGAAAAAATACTCATTATCGACGACGATGAATCTATCAGAAAAACAATAACCAACTACCTGAAACGACAGGGCTATGAAGTATATTCTGCCTCAGATGGTTCGTCGGGTACAGAGATAGCGCGGGATGAACAGGTCGATCTTGTTGTCTCTGATATCAGGATGCCTGGCATGTCCGGCATGGATGTACTGGAACAAATCAAAACTATGGATGAGCACATACAGGTTATACTCATTACAGCCCATGATGATATGCATTCTACAGTAATGGCAATGCAGAAGGGAGCATACGATTATATCGAAAAACCCCTGGAGATCGAGCGACTGAAAATAGCTGTAAAACGGGCACTGGAAAATAAACGCCTGAGTGAACAGCTCTCCTCGTTTATGACTGCCGGCGTACCTGACTACTCACCGGAAAACACGTTAATTGGCCGTACGGCAGAAATGAAAGAAATCTATAAGAAGATCGGACAGGTTTCATCCAACAGGGTCACTGTACTGATCAGCGGTGAAAGCGGTACAGGAAAGGAACTTGTAGCCAGAAGCATACACTTCAGCGGCATTACTAAGAACCTGCCCTTCGTCGCGGTAAACTGCACAGCACTTACAGAAACACTCCTTGAAAGTGAATTGTTCGGACATGTGAAGGGTTCCTTTACCGGTGCGATAAGGGATAAAAAGGGAAAGTTCGAACTGGCAGGCGCCGGTACAATATTCCTGGATGAGATCGCGGAAGTTTCACCACAGCTGCAGGTAAAGCTTCTCAGAGTGATTCAGGCCCGGGAATTTGAAGCAGTGGGCGGTGAGACAACGATACCTATGAAGGCTAGGATCATTGCCGCTACTAACAAGGATCTGACCGAACTTATACGGCAGGAAAAATTCCGCGAGGATCTCTACTACCGGCTGCGGGTCGTGGATATAGAAATTCCCCCATTGAGAAAAAGGATGGATGATATTCCTATACTGGTCAACCATTTCCTCGGGAAAATAAATGCTGAACTCCACAAGAACGTGAACAAAGTACCCGGTGAGGTTATGACTATGCTGAAAGAATATGAATGGACGGGTAATGTACGCGAGCTGGAAAATACACTCATGCAGGCGGTAGTGCTTACACCCGGAGATGTTCTGCTGAAGGAGAATATACTGATCAGAAAAAATGATACCGGTATACCGGAAGTTTACCCGGATACACTCAGTCTTGCAGAAGTGGAAAAGATACACATCAAACGGGTGCTTGATGCGAATAACTGGAACAAGCAGAGAAGCGCGGAAATTCTGCAGATCTCGGTCCCTACACTTTATTCCAGGATAGAGCAATACGGTATAGTTAAATAATTTAACGATAGTTAAATAATTTAACGGTAGAGTTAAAATATTTAATGGTGTTCCTGACGGCTCCTGCGTTTTCACGCCAAAACAGGATAAATATTACGGCACAAGGATTGCATAAATTGCAATGTTATTGTTACAAGTGTATTGTAAAAACTTTATCGCCGAAACAGGAGCCGATCGATGATCGAAAAAATAATTGAGTGGAGTTCAAAAAACAGATTTTTGGTTATACTGGCTTATCTGGCTATTATAGGTTTCGGTATCTACAGTGCCGCAAACCTGCCCGTCGACGCCATCCCGGACCTTTCGGAAAATCAGGTGATAATATTTACTGAGTGGATGGGCCGGTCTCCGGAGATTATAGAAAATCAGGTGACTTTCCCTATATCCTCAGGACTGCAGGGGCTGCCCGGTGTCAGGGCGGTAAGAGCTTCTTCCATGTTCGGAATGTCATTCGTCTTCGTAATATTTGAAGATAACATCGATACATACTTCGCCCGTACCAGGGTTCTGGAAAGATTAAATACCGTGCAGGCCCAGCTGCCGCGTGGTGTCGTGCCTTCACTGGGACCCGATGGGACAGGAGTAGGACATGTGTTCTGGTACACCGTCGAAGGAAATGGATATGACCTGGGTACACTGCGGGCAATACAGGATTGGTATGTACGTTATAAACTGGCTTCGGTTGACGGAGTTGCTGAAGTTGCTTCAATAGGCGGATTTGTAAAACAGTATCAGGTAGATGTCGATCCGGGCAAACTGCGTGCATACAATATTACAGTCTCAGAAGTGACAAACGCGATTCAGAGAAGCAATAACGAAGTAGGCGGTAAAATCATTGAAAGAAATGACGCCGAGTATTTTGTGCGCGGACAGGGATATATTAAAAATGAAGCCGATATTGAGAATACCGTGATCAAAACCGGTGCTAACGGCATTCCTTTACTGATTGGAAATGTGGCCAGAGTTCAGCTCGGAGGTGATATCAGAAGAGGATCGCTCGAGAAAAACGGAGAGGGCCAGACAGTAGGCGGTATTGTCGTTATGAGATCGGGCGAAAATGCAAAAAATCTCATAGACAGGATTAAAAGAAAAATAGAAGAGATCGAACCCGGACTTCCCGGTGGAGTGAAGATCGTCCCTTCTTACGACAGAAGCACACTCATTGAACAGGCGGTCGGTACATTGGAAAGAGCTCTGATTGAGGCTTCAATTACTGTCGCAATAATGGTCGCAATATTCCTTCTGCACTTCAGGAGCATAATTAGAATACTCATAGAACTTCCTGTTGCGGTACTGATATCGTTTATACTGATGTACATATCCGGTATCACTTCAAATATCATGAGCCTGGGCGGAATTGTACTTGCCGTGGGAGTAATAGTCGATTCATCAATAGTGCTTGTGGAGAATGCATACAGGAATATCGCTATGGCTATGGAGGCAAAAGGACACCTCACTAATAAAGAATATATGCAGATATCAATAATGTCAGCAAAGCAGGTGGGCCGTGCTATATTCTTTTCGGAACTGATAATCCTTGTGTCATTCCTCCCGGTGTTCATGCTTACAGGACAGGAAGGCAAGATGTTTAAACCGCTTGCCTTCACTAAAACATTTGCAATGGCGGGATCCGCCATTGTAGTGATTACACTTATTCCTGTACTAATGACAATGCTTATGCGCGGCAAATTCCGCCCGGAAGATAAAAATCCAACAACGAGTTTTTTTATCCGTCTTTACAGACCTGTCATTCACTGGGTACTGAAGCACAGAACAATCACAATCGCAATCAACGTACTGGCTCTGATAATAACCATCCCGATGGTAATGAATACAGGCAGCGAATTTATGCCGCCTCTGGATGAAGGATCTATTCTGTATATGCCGGTCACATTGCCGAATGCTTCTATTACTGAAGTAAACAGAATAATGTACGAACAGGATAAGATCATCAAAGGCATACCGGAGGTTCATCATGTACTCGGAAAAGCCGGTCGTGCTGAAACTGCTACGGACAATGCACCTCTGAGTATGATTGAAACCATAATTCTTCTGAAACCGAAAAGTGAGTGGAGACCGGGGGTTACGAAGAATGATATTATAGCTGAACTCGACAGCAAGCTGCAGATCCCGGGCGTAAGAAACGGATGGACGCAGCCGATTATCAATCGTATCAATATGCTGGCAACAGGCGTGAGAACAGATATCGGATTTAAGATCTTCGGATCTGATCTGGATACTCTTGAGGCTTATGCAATAAAGGCGGAGCATATACTGAAGAGGGTCCCTGGCGCTGCTGACGTTATTGCCGAACGCGTACAGAACGGATACTATCTCGATATACAGATAAAGCGTGATGCTGCCTCAAGATACGGCGTGAATATACAGGATCTGCAGGATATCATAGAAACCGCTATTGGAGGTGAAAACCTGGGCACAATACTCGACGGACGTATGAGGTTTCCTGTACGCATGCGCTACGAACGAGACTACAGGAGCAGTATAGAAGAACTGAAAAACCTGGTTGTACCTGTTGCAAGTGCAACTGCCATGGGTGCTCCGGCACAGATGTCCTCAGCTTCGTCTGTGGGTGCATCGGGCGGAATGAATGATGCTCAGTCATCATCGTCCGGCATGTCGTCAATGGGGTCTGGTACACAGCAGGCAGGATATACGGCTCAGAGCGGTGTACAACTGTCGGAAGGTTTTTCACTGGAAAGTTCAGCGCAGAATCAGGTGCTCTACATTCCACTCTCAGAACTGGCAGATGTAAAGATAAACACCGGACCGCCAATGATATCGAGCGAAAACGGTATGCTGCGTTCAATAGTATTCATGAATACCAGAGGACGTGATATGGGAAGCGTGATGGATGATGCCAAAAAGGCAATCGATGAACAATTGAAGCTCCCGGCTGGATATTCATACAACTGGAGCGGACAGTATGAGAGTAAGATTCGGGCTCAGCGGACTATCACCGTGATCATGCCTGTGGTTTTCCTGATAATATTCCTGCTGCTGTATTTTACACTGAAGGACTATAAAGAGGCGGGAGTGGTAATGCTGTCGGTTCCGTTTGCTCTCATCGGCGGTATGTATATGGTTTATATTCTGGGCTATAATTTTTCTGTGGCCGTCTGGGTCGGATTCATTGCACTCTATGGAATTGCCGTCGAAACCGGTGTGGTCATGGTGGTCTATCTGCATGAAGCACTTGATAAGAGGCTGCGGGCTTTCCACAAAGGAGAGCGCGGGGAAATAACGAAACAGGATATATATGAGGCAACTGTAGAGGGATCGGTACTCAGACTGCGTCCGAAGATAATGACAGTTGCTACATCGATGATAGGACTTGTGCCGGTAATGTGGGCTACCGGTACAGGCAGTGATGTCATGAAACCCCTTACAGCACCCATGATCGGAGGACTTCTGACGAGTGCAATTCACGTGCTGGTTGTAACCCCAATACTATTTGTTATAATGAAAGAACGGGCACTGAAGAAAGGAACACTGGAAGTATCGAAAATGGCTGACTGGATGAAGTAATTGCTGAGAGCAAAGATATTTGGCAGGACTGTACTGTATCAAATAAAATAATATAACCATGAAAATAAAAAATAATATATACACATTTTGTATGCTTCTGCTCGTGGCATTTGGCAACGCCAAGGCTCAGACAGTGGATACATTGATATCCGAAGCACTGAACAATAACCCGGCATTGAGGTCACTCGAATTAAAAACACAATCTGCTGGCCTGCGCGCGCGGTCTGCAGAGTCTTATCCTGCACCGTCACTGTCAGTGGAGTTTTCCGGAATACCTTTCGGCAAGTATAATCTGATAAACGATGCTTTCGAAAACCGGCTGTCATTATCACAGATGTTCATGCTCGGAGGGAAAGTAGCCGCTATGACTGAAGCCGAGAAGAAGAGCGCTTCTGTTGTAGCTGACAATTATGGAATATACCGGATAAAACTGATAGCTGATGTTAAGATGAGCTATTATAAACTGTGGATGATACGAAAAAAGATGGAAGTTCAGGAACGGAATATAGCCCTGTACAATGATCTATTCAGACTGCTGAATACCAGTTATTCGGTAAGCAGAACAGCGGCGGCTGATATACTGAGCATAAGGAGTGAAATCGCTTCCGGAAATACTCAGCTACTGGCGCTCAAACGTGAGTTTGAATCTGAATCTGCTCAAATGAATAAACTGCTCGGACGTGATCTTTCATCTGCTTCGGTCAGTGTGACTGCAGATCTTCCCAAAGATACTCTGAATGTTTCATTTGAAGCACTTGAAGAAAGGCTTGGCGATAGTAACCCGTCTCTGAAACAGATGAACAGCATGGCCGATATGAACAGGGCTATGCTGAAAGCAAACAGCAGGGAAAAATTTCCAGACATGATGCTTCAGTTTATGGTAATGAGACAACCGCAGGGAATGTACCTGACAACAAAAACCGATCTGGAGATGCTGCAGATGGAAACACCTATGACAGAATATATGTACTCTGTCATGGCATCCTTTACACTTCCGTTTGCTCCATGGAGCTCAAAAAAATATAAGGCCCGTGAGGAAGAATTGTACGCCGGAATCAAAGGTATCGAATTTGAAAAATCTGATATGCAGCGGGATATGCTCGCGCAGCTGAAGTCAGCATACAACAGGTATAAAACATCGGCAGACCAGATCACTCTCTATTCAACTGAAGTAATTCCCCTGTATGAACAGGCCGCAAGAGCTCAGCTGAGTGCCTGGCAGAATAACAGTACGCCGGTTACTGTGGTAATAGAATCATACAGAATGCTTCTGATGCAGCAGATGAATTACTACATGGCTGAATCAGACCTCAGAATGGCACTGGCGGAAATTGAGATGATGACCGGCAATGGAAAATGAACGCCAGCGGTCCGGGAAATACTATACGAAAGATGAGCTATAAACAAGGAAAGAAAATGAAACTACTGAAACTTTTTATACCGGTATTTGCAATACTGTCAATTGTACTGTCAGGATGCTCTGATTCTGATGCACCGGGCACGTCGAAAAATAACAGAGAGGAAGAACACAGTCATACAGATGCTCAGGGGAAGAATACGGACAGCGAATACTATACGTGTCCTATGCACCCGCAGGTAGTTTCTGATAAACCGGGATCATGCCCGATCTGCGGAATGGACCTGGTGAAAAAGATACGAGCCAGAGACAATGCAGATTCAGGTTCTACAGATATGGCTGAACATGATTCACCCCAGACCCTTACTCTAAGCGGCAGGGATCAGATACTATCCAATGTCAGCATTGTAAAAATACAGCGAGGTCCGGTAAAAACAGAGATATCAGCGTATAGTTATCTGGATTTTGCTGAACAGAACAGAAAGATCATATCAGCCAGGTTCAATGGCAGAATTGAGAAACTGTATGTCAGCAGAACCGGTGAAAATATAAAAAAGGGGCAGGCATTGTTCGAACTATATAGTCCTGAAATCGTGCAGGCACAGAATGAATATCTCATAGCACTTGGTTCAGGAGGACGTTCCCTGACGGGTATTCAGAATCAGGCTGTAACCGGCATGGAAAATATGGCCCAGTCAGCCGGAAAAAAACTGGAACTGCTGGGACTGACTGCACAGCAGATTCGCGATATCGGAAACTCGGGTGAGGTAAAAACGACAATTACATATTATTCACCGGCAGGCGGAACTGTGATCAGCAAGAAAATTCAGGAAGGCATATACGTTAATGAAGGTACTGCAATGTATGAAGTTGCAGATATGTCGACAATATGGAGTATATCAGAGGTATATGAAAAGAATATTGCTACTGTAAAAACCGGGAGCAGGGCAGTGCTGCACCTCCAGGCCTATCCGGGACAGTCATTTGAAGGCAGAGTAACATTCATTTATCCTGTCCTGAATTCTGCTTCCAGAACCGTAAAGGTAAGAAGCGAATTTTCAAACCGCGGCAATTTGCTGAAACCTCAGATGTACGGTGAAACAGTATTTTCATCTTCTGCTTCTTCAGCACTGCTTGTACCTGCGGGAGCTGTACTGTTTACCGGCAGAAATAATGTCGTCTGGGTTAGAACAACAAAAAATACATTTGAAAGCCGGGACGTAAAGATTGGCCGCAGGACAGGCGATAGTTATGAAGTTCTCTCCGGATTGAACGAAGGTGATATGGTTGCGGCTACCGGCGGATATCTCATAGATTCGGAAAGTCAGCTGAAGGGCGGTTCGGGATCAGAACACCAGCACTAAATTAGTTGTTAGTTGTATAATAAATAAACCAAAGGAGCTATATATGAAAACATCTGTTGTTAAAATGAAAAAAATGCTTGTGGGCGGTATTGTTTCCTGTGCTATGATTTCGGGAGTGCTGTTCGCGGCGGACACCAATGTACGTACGGAAATGTGTATGAAAGGATGCAGTGATTCGACAAAAACACACCATATGCACAATACACATATGAAGGGAATGCAGCACAGGGAAGATAACGTTGTCAGAAAAGGCGAAATTGATCTCACTGCAATCGACAAAAACAAAGACGGCAAGGTATTTCAGGACCAGATGGACTGGAATGTTATAAGTGATAAACCTGGTAAGTGTCCCGTATGCAAAATGACGCTCGAAGAGGTAACGTTAAAGAAAGCAAAAGAGAATCTTCAAAAGAGCGGATTTAAAGTTAAGAAATAGCTCATCGTCCCGAACCGCAGTGAATTTGTATTGATATATTATCCGGAAATTGTATCATTAATGAATAAGTTAAATATTACTGAAAGGCATTGTGATATGGTCAATAATATTTTTGTCAATTTACCGGTAAAGGATCTGAAAAAATCCATGGAGTTCTTTGAAAAACTCGGTTTTACTTTTAATAAACAATTTACTGATGACAATGCAGCATGTCTTGTAATTGGAGAAAACATATTTGCCATGCTTCTGGTTGAAAAATTTTTCAAGTCTTTTATAAAAAAGAATATTGCCGATTCTGCAAGTCAGACAGAGGTAATCGTCGCGCTTTCAACCGAAAGCCGGCAAGAAGTCGACTCGATTGTTGATAAGGCGGTTGCTGCAGGCGGAGTAGAATATAAAAATGAGATTACTGAGGCATCCATGTACGGCCGCAATTTCCAGGACCCGGACGGACATCATTGGGAAATCTTCTATATGGATATGAACGCAGTGAATCTGGGATAAAACCCTTATGCTCGGTTAATGGTTTCTGATGTAATTATTTTAATGCAGATAATGTGAAAGGAAAAATATTACTGAAGGCAGGATTGCAGTACAGTCCTGCCTTTTTCGGTTCAGTGAGATAATTGTCAGTGAATGGTGAGGTTACTTTTGTAAAATGATTTCCTGAATTCATGGAACTTCAGATTTGAATACCTGACAATCTCTCCTGGACTGCTATGCAATTTATAGAGCATTGATATATCGGGATGTTTATCCTTCGGCAAATGAATTTTGTAATAACCTGTGGTATTTGCAAATATCGCTCTGGTAAGACCATCTTTCAGCTGAGGACTGAAAAATTCTGCTGTAAATGCGGAGCTTTTGTCGGGCATGGAATAGTATTTGCCGTCATTGGTGGTTAGGAAGTCAGTCACATTGGCTCCTCTTGAAGTATATGCCTTGGAAAGCGGTAAGGTAATATAGTCCTTTATTTCAGATGGTTTGTCTTCCGCAACAGCTAAATAATTCAAAGTCCAGAATCCTACAGGGGGATCGATACGGATATTAAGCGTATCACCGGCAACGTCGCTGATGTCGAACATGACAAGTCTTGTTTCAGAAACAAACGGTCCTCCTCCATTTATCAAGGCTTTTTCTTTCCATCCGGTTTTTGTTTCTGCGTACAGTCTTAACTGGAACAGTTCCTCATTCTGCAGATATGACATCATTGATGTGTAATCTTTTCCGCCGCTGTCTACACTTGAATACCATTCATCCACTTTATCACCCCGAAGAAGCAGCATTTCCCGTATCATATTTGAGCCCCACAGTGTGGTCCCTGCGTTTATAACAAGTGCTGCAGTGTCTGTATTATTATGTCTTGGCAAACTGAATTTCAGATTGTCTCTGACTCTCATCTGTATGTCGGTGCTGTCAGCCGGCATTACCGACTGCCAGTGAATATTATCGTTGTATCTGATAAATTTCAAAATGTCTGTGCCATTTCCATCATACGCAGAATATACCGCATCGGTACTTATTATCTTATATAAATTACCGCTGTTATCGGGATAGACTGATTCGCCCGGTTTATGATCGGCAATAATCAGGTTCATGGAGTTTATATATTGTGTTTCCTGCACTTCGTTAGTTACGAATATTTTATAAATGCTGCAGCTGTCACGCAAATAGTGGAGCCGCGAGAGTTCAGATCGCTCCAGAATCTTTGAAGTAGCTCCTCCTAATGGCTCAGCGTCAAAAGTATAACCATGCCCATTGTATGAATATATAAACGGACAGGATTCTTTTGCCGCTGCTGCCACCGCCATTGCCACAACTCCCAATCCTACAACAATTCCCAGTGCAGCAAAAAAGGTAAGCTTGTGGCTGACCTTTTCGATATTAACATATAAAATGTCTTCCGCCTTTTCAGATACTAACCTGCCGGTGCTGGAGAAGCCAATCAGGACAGGAAGTTCTTCTGAAAAGAAAGAAGCTCCAGGATCATTGAAGCTGACAACAGTTCTGCCATCAATTACAACCTGAACTATTCTGATAGTATCTGCTGAGCGCAGTTCTTCATTACTGATAACCTCGGGCAAATGGTCGAAGACATTTCTTACCTTATTTAAGGGTATCTTAAATCCTGAGCCATCCGATAAAATTCCGGAGAATTCATTGTCTGCAGGATTGAACTTTACGCTGGATTGTCTGAACCTGAATAATCGGTTTTCCGTGTCGATAAGTTCAATGATTGAGCCTGTATCAAGGTTATAAACCGGGGTCCCAAGAACAGGATATACTTTTGTCCTGATTTCGGTAACCGCATCCAGGGGAATATTCAAGACTTGCCCGGGTATCTCGCAGCCGACAATACGATCTTTCAAATAAAAAAATCGTCCTCCATCTTTTCCAAATTCGATACTCTCACCTGATGTAAGGACTGCTCCGGATATTTTCTCCCGCTCCTGAAAATTGACTTCATGTATAAAATCCTTTTCTACCACACGCTGCGTGCAGCCGTTAATGAGCAGGCATATAATAGACGTCAGACCGAAAAATATGAATTTTCCAGACATACATTGACTCCGTTTTAATATTCTACAGTAAATTACCGATAGCATCATCCCATTTATCTTTAATGCTGTCATAGTGCAGAGGAAGATGATTTTTGAAATTATCTGCAAATCTGAGTGACGGGCAGCCGGAAGTAACCGGTCTGGGAATTGCTTCCCGCATTTTATGATATATTGTTTTGATGTCCTGCTCCATGATGTTACCAAAAGACACAGGCATAAAAACACAGGGATTTACATTCCCGTGACTGTCAATACTGAAATGCGACAGACCACCCATCATGCAGCCGAGTTGTCCGGCATCTTCAATATGAGCGACATAATAAATAAGCGGGTATTTGCGGTAATTCATCTTTGTATTTCCATCGACTGTAAATCTGAGCAGAGTTGCCCTGTCATTATCGTTCAGCGATTCAGACCTGTACGATTTTGATAAAGCGCCGCACGGCCGGGGTTCGAGCAGTTGAATTATACTGACATTTAAACTCTTTACGAAGCTGTAATATTCATAGAGCCTTCCGCTGCGAATAAGTTCCCGGGTTGCGCACAGGTTGACATAAGTCATAATGCCCGCTTCATTAAACATTTTAAGGGCATTAACAGCAATATCAAATGAACCTGCCCCCCTTATCATATCCTGCTGCTGACGAATATGGTAATCGAGTCCGACGGCTGCGGCCTTTAGCCCCGCCTTTTTCAGTGCCTGCGCCTTTTGTTTTGTCAAAGTATATCCGGATGTATGCAGGTGAAAATCGGAAAGCTGTTTGTTGCCGGCACTTAACAGTTCTATGATATTGTCGAATACCAGCAAAGGCTCTCCACCGGTAAGTATTATGATACCAGCACCCATGGATTGAATAGAGTCAATCGTTTCTTTCCATATACTGATGGGAATATTATTCCCGTTATTAATATTATGTTTTTCATAGCAATGTCTGCAGTCGAAAGTACAAATGCCCGATACTGCAAGAAAAACTGAATCGGTGTTGATCTTGTAACTGGTTCCGGCCATGGAATAATTCAGTCCCCCGGCGGCAAGCATGTTATCGAATGCTTTGGACGGATATGCAGGAACGGCAGGTGAGAAATAAAGCTGTCCGTTAAACTTTATGAATTTTGTCAGAAGTAATTTAGTGCGGCGTTTCAGTGATGCAGATACAGAATTGGAATAGCTTATTATTTTATAGTTGGGATGTTTATGGAATTTTATTCTTGTAAGTAACTGAGTTAACGGAGTAAGGAGCATAATTGCAATTATGCCGTAGAATTTTGGCCTGAAATTATTCTGTGAGTTCAATTTAGCCATCCTTGTCATTTTATTTATCCCTATAAAATAAACGCAGACAGAGAAGAGCGTGGAGCATTTAGCCGGAGATTTTATTCAAATATATAAAAATAAAGATATAAACAAAGAGGATGTATGATAAAAGCCTGCTAAATAATACTAATATTTTGACAATTCTTTGACAACTGTTTATGAGAAAATATTATCATTATTCCTGGAATTAAAGCTCGGGAGGGTACAACAATGAAAAAGATATTATGTTATTCTATTCTGCTGGTCTTTTCGGCAGTGGTGATGCGTATCTTAAGCGGATGTTCAATAGTTCAGGAAATCTATATCGGGGACGTTGAAGTGAACGCTCCGCTGACCCCTCCCCCGGCCCATATAACCGCAGAGAAAGAAACATCCAGCGTTAAAATGTCCTTTTATTATTCAAATCTTCCAAACAGGAGGAGGATATCTACTACGACTAACGGCCGGCTTACGCATAGTGTTAAGCTGACCGAGACGACTAGTTATACACCAAAGAAAAATAACCTGGACTGGACTATACCCGTCGGTATTATTGGTGCTAATTTGGATATACGACTGGGAAAGAGCGTTTCAATTTTCGGAGGGTTCCGGTTCCCGTGCGGAAGCAGGAACAGCAATGCAGGAGGTAATGCAGGGCTTGGTTTCCACAGCTACGGCAGTAACCCGGCTACTCGTCTGGACGTGGGTTTTAATTTTCAAAAGTATGATTTTGCAGCTACCACAATAGTCCGCACTCAGACCAGTTTCTTTAATAGTGTTAATGAGTCTGTCGTAATGTTTGAAGACCGCGGAAGCTCCACGAACATCAACCCGTTTCTGACCTTGACAATTAATTCGGCTGATGCACAGAGCATAATCAATTATTTCTTTTCCATCGGTTATTTTACACAGAACCTGCTTGGCTTTACCCCGGGGGAAACAAATTACTCTTCACCAATGGGTACGACAATAATAGCAGACGAAAGAGCGGACTGCGTATGCGGTTTTTTATACATGAATCCGGGATTGACCTTCACCTATGACCGGCAGCTGAACATACTTATATCGGCAAAACTGCTGAAGGAAATGACTCCATCAGACTTCGATGTGTGGTTAATTATGCCTTCCATACAATTGGATTTTGCATTATAGAAACAGGGAGTAGTATTATGAAACTATTTGGATACGGATTGCTCTATTCTCTGAATTTCGAAAGAAGACTATCAGAACGGACCACAGTACAAAAACAGGACTAATGTACCTGTCAAAATTGATATAATCTTATATTCTTTCGATGATTTAACTTTAATGCATATTATAATAAGGGAATCGAAAAAAAGTGCTGTTGCTACTGCAAATATCGGATACGGATATGAACCCTCCGATGGAGTCTCTATCTTTCGAATTATGTTTACACCAGTATTTGGAAAAGGTAAGATCACTCTTTCGGTTGGATTAGGTATTAGGAATACGTATCTGATCATTTTCCTTTGCAAACCGGTTCTCTGCTGTGTTTCATTTGCATAGAGCCTGAAAAATATTTGTTGCACAATTAGAAAATGCTTGCTATCTTATCCACATTGGTTCTATATACTTTACAAAATAATATTGGGGATATGGCGGATGAAAAATTTTTACCGCTCAGTTGACTTGTGTACGGTACAAAACTGAAGCAGTAAACAAAAATTCAATTATTATTATGGAGTCCGTCATGTTTTATCTTCGGTCAAAACATCCCTTCAGTCTGTTTATCTTACTGTTGCTTTCATTTCCGCTTTTCTCACAGGTGCCTTCTGCCGGCAAAGGAAGGATTAGTCTTCAGTTCGATGACGAAACCATTGATCTTCCGGTTACCGCGGTTACACTAAAGAAGGACAATCAGATCGTGCTTTCTGCTTTTGCAGAAACAGAGGATAGTCTTGTCCAGCAGTCTTTCACTCTCAATCTGGGCTTTAACAAGCTTACAGCTGGTAAGGGCGGTGAAACTCTGGAAGGAACTGGTTTCAGTGTGGTTTCAAGGAATAAAATAAAACAAACGGGTAAGGAGTTCTCCTGCTGGCTTAGTGAGAACAACGAACAGAAGCAAAGGTATATCACGTATAAACCGGGAGAATATCTTACGCGCGAACTGCAATCGGTGCAGATGGTCATTAATATTCTGGATATTTCCTATAAAGACAACTCGCTCAGGATTACCGGCGAATTTAAAGGTAAGTTCAATCTCAGAGGCGGCGATGCTGCAACCGGATTTGCAGATTTTAAGAATGGCAGTTTCGAGATTGTAATATAATAGTTGTAAGGCCGGACTTTAGCCGAAAATGCAATTCTGCCGGTTTGAAAAAATACCCCGCTCCGGAACAGGGCGGGGTCTAAGTATTAAAAATGTGCTTATACGAAATATTACGTTTTATGAATATTTAGATCTTATACGTGTTCTGTCATTGATTCTTTGACGTGCTTGCAGGCCATGTCTATTTCCTTCTTGAACTGAGTAAAATCCAGCTGCAAACCATTTACATACGTGCTCCAGCCTGTCGTCTGTTTTGCAAAATGTACCGCTTCTTCTATTTCTGCATCTGTTGCTCCATACAATCTCGCAATTGCAGTATGGAAATATGTACAGTACTGACATTTCATTGCACTGGCAATTCCGATTCCTATCAGTTCGCGGTATTTATTTGGAATATTGCCGTCTTCCAGCTGGGTCTTTCTGAATAGATTCCATTCGATTTCGAGAATATTGGCTGGCATTTGTTTAAACATCATTGGTACAAGGCCAAACGTATCTTCGATTTCCCGATATAACTTATCCTGATTCATACTACTAATCCTTTCTTAAAATTATATATGAATATAACATAAACAGGCATTAGCAATGGTGGGAATGGGTCTTCCGGTTAAGTATCCTTGCCCTGTTGCTTCAGAACCGGAAGAGTATTTGTCTCTATATTCCTCCTTAAAACAAGCCGGATATAAAAACAATATCTGCACAGAATCAAACATCTCCTTTCTCCTGGACTGTTGGACATCCATATATGAAATCAAAATAAAACAACGAAATTATCAAGTATGAACTATGGTAAAAATTCTGCCACAATATTTATGACTTCGGCAGTATAATTTAGTCGCTTCGCCTTCGCTCAAGTGTTTTATTTCGCATATTACTTCGGGAAGTATTATATTGCAATCTCACTGTTACAGCACTATATTTTAATTAAATAATTATGGCCGCTTCCGGCAAAAGATCCCTGGATGATTATAAATCTGTCGAAAAATTTATGAACAGGAGGAACTTATGTTTCTTTCTTTACTGATAGTTACTTTTATTATTGCCTTTGGTGTATCTTTTATAGTGGTAAAATTATTCGATGCTTCTGTCGAAAAAATACTTGCCCGCATTATCAGAGATGATATAAGCCTTGCATGGAACCGCTACCTCAAGTTTGCAATTATTGTTGTCGGTATTTCAGGCGGCGTTCGTGTATGGGAGCTCGAACAATACATCAGACCCAGGCGCGTTGATGAAGCTGCAATGATTCTGACGGCTGAAAGATGGGTGCTTGAGGTCTACCGTACGATCATCGGTACGCTGCAGAGTATAGCATGGATGCTGCTGATATTTTTCATAGTTACACTCATTGCATATGTAATTGTCAGGGGCCAGGAACTGAAACACGGCAGTATAAAAAAAGACTGATGTCTGTCCAATGTTCTACAGGAAAAAATAGACCAAAATATATTTGCACTAATTCGATGCAGTTACTAATTTGAACATATGAATTTTATTTCTGAAGTGGGTGGCAAATTTTACGGATGTAAAGTTTCTAAACAATAATATGAGTAATATTTAAAAACAATCTGGAGTTGATATGGCGACGGATCTGAATTTACTCGTTGAAAACCTGCGGAAGACTTTCACTGTTGACGGCAAGACTGTATGCGTTGTGGGTGCCGGCGGAGGACAGATAGTGAATCTGTACCAGGGCGCAGAGAAAATACTGGCCCTCGACACCGATAAGGCAGCCTTGATGCGCCTCGATGAAGCACTGACTGCTGAAGGATTGAGGAGCCGCGCTGAACTGTTCAACCTGGATTTCCTTTCTTTCGGCAGACATTCGGATGTTGTTGTGTTCGAGTTCAGCCTGCATGAAATGGACCATCCGCTGCTGGCGCTGATGCATGCCAGGGATCTTGCTGATGAGGTGGTTGTCGTGGATCACAGCCCTGACTCCAGTTGGGCATGGTACGCATGCGAGGAGGAAAAAGTCAAAGAAAGTATGCATGCCATACAATCGGTCGGCTTCAGAAAACAGACGGTTTTTAGCGGTATACAGACTTTCAAAAACCGGAGTGATGTACAGCAGCGGATCGGCTCTCAGGGTCCCGTCGCTATTGAACGTACTATTGCACTGTCGGAAGATGAGCCGGTCAGTATACCTATGAACTATCATCTCACACTGATATGAGGTAAACCTTTTTGTCTGATTCTGTCCGGGAACCGGGTACATAGTCATATCCCGGTTCCGGACAAACCTCACTTTACATTCCCGGCCGGCCGCCCAGTAATGGCTGCATTTGTGCATGACTTAATACATTTCCTGCATCCGCTGCAGTCTGCCGCATTGATTATTACTACGTGCTTGTGAAAACTGAAGGGTGTCTGCCCCAGCACTCTTTTTGTGCATACCCCGATGCATTCCAGGCAACCGGTGCATTTTGACAGGTCAATCTCTATGTGCTCGGTTCGGGGCTTTCTGCTATCACTGTGATGTCTGGTGATGACGTGCAGCAATTTATATGCGTCAAAAAACATGATGACTTCCTCCTGATTGTTTGAACTGCAGAAATTATATCGTTCTGGCTTTCAGGCCCAGTAATTTCGTAACCTTGTTCCTGAGCCATCCAAATCTGTTTTTTACATGCAGCCCGAGATATATTACCAGAACGAGCGATACCTTGTCATGAATTTCTACCAGATGTCTTTCGGCCCGAGGCATTTCACTGTTTACGAATATGCTGAAAGATGACTGCATCCATGGTATCAGGCCAGTCAGGGATGTCATCAGCAATATGATAGACAGTACTACAGTCTGATTTTTCAGGAATGACTTCTGCCTGAGTATTGCCTTATACCAGCCTGCATGCAGATACAGGTGTGCACACAGTACGAAGAAAAATGTTATAGAAAGTATTTTGTGTATGGCTGCCCATTGAAAGTAGTCAAGGTAAAGCACTCCGGTGTTCCGGGGTACACGGCCTGCATGATACCTGAACTGCAGCAGTAATCCGCTGAATGCAGTGATAAATCCTGCAACGATGAGTATCAAATCGACTGGCAGGTTATACGATGTCTTGCTGCTGATCTTCATATAAATCGCTCCATAAAAGTTTAGTAACTAAACTATATAACAAAAAATATATGCTCTCTCTCTGTCTACAGCTCGGAGAGCATAGTGTATATATCTGATAAAACTGTTCTTAAGAGATCGATTTCACGCACTGAATATTTTGAGAAGCATGATGCGATTCTTTTGTTAACTTCTTCATGAAAACGCCTGTGTCCTTCAAATACCCCCCGGCCTTTTTCGCTGAGATACAGGTTCACTGTCTTTCTGTTGTTCGCACCCTTGACTTTCTCTGCAAGCCCGTTATTGCATAGCTTCGTAACCACCTGAGAAATCGCACCCTTAGTCACACCCATTGACCGTGCAAGCTCGTTGACTGAAATGCCTTCTTCTGCACCAATATTTTCTATGACATGCAGTTCAAACCGGTATATACGGTGACCGTCCGGCAGCTGCATCGGCCGCTTGTCACGGGCAACAATCTCGGATATTAACTTTCCCGATATGTCGATTATTTCTTTAGTCCTGGCGTCCATGATATATAATGTTTAGTAGCTAAACAAAAATAAAAAAATAGGCGGTATAATGCAAGTAGTTCCGGAATAATTATCTGAATATCATTATTCCACTTTATTATGGTTTCCAGTGTGGAATTACATTTATATATTTGTTCTGACTAAAATTATACTCAAGGCAGGAAAAATGATAAAAAACATGACTACCCGGATTACAATGATCTCGTTGGCCATAGTAGTTCTGTCACTAATTGCCGCCGGGGTCGGGGTCTTCTGGCAGGATGGAGGAAGTTCTTACGAGTTCACTACACTCAGGGGAGAGACTGTGCTGATACACGGGCGTGGTCTGTACAGATATGATTCGGTATCCATGGCAGCTCAGGCAGTGGCTCAGGATATGGTCACTCTTCTTATCGGTATTCCTTTCCTGCTGGTATCACTGTATTATTTGCGCAGAGACTCGCTGCGCGGTAAACTTTTATTTTGCGGAATTACCGGATACTTCCTCTATACTTATATGTCATATGCCGTCGGTGCAAATTATAACAATATGTTTCTCATTTATGTTGCGGTATTTTCGCTCAGCCTTACCGCGCTTATTATTGCAGTCCCTTCAATTGATTTAAGCACTCTGAAAACACAGTTTTCCGAACATATGCCGAAGCGTTCAGTTGTATCCTACCTGCTGTGTATTTCGTTTCTGCTGTTTATGGTATGGATGGGACGCATTGTGCCGGCCATGATTTCATGCACCGCTCCGGCAGGACTGGAATCCAGTACAACCCTGTTCATTCAGTTTATGGATCTTGGAATAGTAATTCCTCTGTCCGTAGTGGCAGGAATTCTTCTATTAAGAAATCAGCCGCTGGGTTATCTGCTTTCATCGATTATGATCATAAAGACTTCAACGCTGGCTCTGTCTGTATCAGCAATGGCTTTTAACATGCTCCTGAGCGGAGCGGATGTAGCTCCTGCAGAACTGATAATGTTTCCTGCAATCGCTGTTTCCGGAATTATACTTATGATTATGATGCTGCGCAGCGTTTCTGAAACGGCAAAACAGACTCTGCGGTCGGATGACAGTAAAAACAATTGAAATAGAGGCGGTAAATAGGTAATTTTGTGTATCATAATCCGCACAATAATATAAAAATAACGAGGTGAAATTTGGAGGAAAGTTATAAATCTTCAGGCGTTGATATCAGGGCAGGTGAGGAAACGGTTGAAAGAATTAAATCGCACGTGAAATCGACGTTTAATAAAAACGTGCTGCATGGAATCGGGCATTTCGGCGCTTTTTATGAGGCTGGCTTTCCTGAATATAAAAACCCTGTGCTCGTATCCAGCGTAGACGGTGTTGGCACAAAGCTCAAAATAGCATTCGCCATGGATAAGCACGATACGGTTGGACAGGATCTGGTTAACCATTGTGTGAATGATATTGCGGTCTGCGGTGCAAAACCGCTGTACTTTATGGACTATATGGCCTTCGGCAAGCTTTTTCCGCAAAAAGCAGAAAAAATTATTGAGGGATTTGCAAAGGCATGCCGCGAAAACGGATGCGCCCTTATCGGAGGCGAAACTGCCGAGATGCCGGGACTTTATGAAGAAAATGATTACGACCTGTCGGGCACTATAGTGGGTGTCGTGGAAAAATCGGAGATAATCGACGGAGCCGATATCAGCAAAGGTGATTGCCTGATAGGATTCAAATCAAACGGCCTGCACACCAACGGTTATTCACTGGCCAGAAAAGTCCTGCTGCAGAGTTATTCACTTGATCAGAAGTTCGACGATCTTGAGCTGCCTCTGGGACTCGAACTGCTGCGCGTACACAAGTCGTACCTGAACCTGATTACGGAATTGCGCAAGACGGTGAAGCTAAAAGGGCTCTCACACATTACCGGCGGCGGAATAATCGGGAATACAAAGCGCATACTGCGCGGCGGACTTGAGCTCAGTATCGCCTGGAACAACTGGGAAGTACCTGCACTATTCAGACTCATACAGAAAACCGGTTCAATCAGGGATGAAGAGATGAGGGAGGTTTTCAATCTCGGAATCGGCCTGATTGCCGTAGTAAGCAAGGAAGACGCGGACAAAGTGCTGACGGCTTCAGCACTGATGAACGAATCTGCCGTTGTAATCGGCGAAATAGTCTGAAGTGAAACAGTCTGAAGTGAAACAGTCTGAAGTGAAATAGTCTGAAGTGAAATAGTCTGAAGTGAAACAGTCTGACGTTGCGCCGGTCACAAACCGGCGCTCCAGCTCTGGCTTTAGCTAAATTGCTGTATCTTTTGATTCCATTTTTTATTATCTTTTTGCGTAAACCATTGACTGCCGGCAGCGTAAGCACAGTGCCGGCAGGTGAAAATAAAACAAAAGGGAGTGAATGATGGATTTAACCCGCATTGCATTTCTGGAGACTTACTCCTTTGACGATGATTCCGGCATCATGGGTGCCATTCTTGTAACAGATGCCGACACAAAACCTCTGGAATTCCGAGTAACTGCGCCTATCAAACCTACGAATTTTCAGAAAACTCTGTACGGTGATGTACTTCATGAGCATATACTTGTTGAACTGATCGCCGTACCGCTGCTGGGTGCAATAAAAGATGAAATTGATCTGATACTCGTAAAGGATCCGCTTTTCCTCGGGGTGAACAATAAGCAGGGCATACGCGCAGTCAGGCTTTATACGGAGAATGAAGAAATATCCAAAATGAACCGCTCTGATGATAAGCCGCTGGAACTTACTGGTAACCCGGCTGTATTTCTTGAAACCAGCAAGAAATTCCTCCAGGAACTGCCCGACATAAAAGAAAAACTGATGTCGGTCGCTTCTGTAAGGAATCTGCTGGAACCTTTCGACAGATTAAAAGTTGCCTGTGAACAGGTTCATCTTCAGAAAGTCGATGAGTGATGCTGCTTAGCGCGTTTTACTGCATAGGGTAAAATGCTGCACAGAGTATCCTCAAGGATTTGAAACCATGCTGAAGAAGATAAGACAAAAAGCTGCCGCTGCAGTCAATGAGATACACCAGCCGGAATTCTGGACCTGGAACCGGTGGCTGCGTCCGCTGCCCGCAAAAGCATATACTTTTGATATCAAAAAACTGAAACTTCCAAAGAAAAATTATTTTCCGGAGGGGCTTCAGCCGGTGGAAAATTACAGCCACGGTAAACCGCTTCCTCCCGGTACACTCCGGAAAAATGACAGCTTTAACAGGTTCCTTGTCGTCAGATCTACAAAATCCAGGGGAACCCCTATTCAGAAGTCCAAAACTATCAGGTTATTTTTCTCTGCCGCTCCTGCAGCGGTTTCTGAAAATCATATTCCTGAATGGATCGTAAAACTTTCCGAAAATTATTTCCCTCCGTGGGATTCATCAGTCAGCCGGAACATCGCACAGGATGAACGCTACAGGACAGATGTCCCTGAAATCGTACGTCCTGCTAAGTGGAATAGGGATTCACATGCAGAACTACCGGAAGTGCGCGAAATTGCATCCGGATGGCCGGTTGCAGTACCTCTTATTGCTGATACAGGAAGTTTCAGTAGTTTTCCGGCTGGTACGGTTTCCGACTGCTCCCGGCTGCTTCATGCGTCGGCTGCTGGAGACAATATCATGTCTGATGAAGCGGAGAATACGGAAATAATACCTTATGCCGGCTCATCATATGAAATGCTGCCGGACGTGTGCACTGTTTCTGTCATAGACGATCTGCACCCGGAAATCAGCGTTTCAGCAGATCTTATACACAGCAGTATTCCTGTCGTCTCACCTGATCTAATTGGTGCGTGCAATACAGAAGTTTCAGATGATCTCCTCGAGCTGGTAAGCGAGACTCTGGAAATCTCTCTGCTGGAGCCGGGAGAGTTTGCCGGTGAGGAGCTGCTCGACAATTCGGTTGAGCTTAAAGATATTTTACCAGCGGCAAATAAACTACTGAAATTTGATATCCTCACTGACATTTCCATTATGTCCAAATTTGAGTTATATGCCGGGGAAATTGTATCTGTAAATGTTTATGACATCAGTAAACCTGCTGTGGCACCTGTCTTTGAATCATACCTGGATGCAGGGAAGTATAAGACAAAAAGTATTGAGAATATAAGCTTCAACAGGCTGCCTGCAATCAGTGTCGATGTCCCTGACTTTTTCGTGACAGTTCATCAGGCTGCAATAAGTGAATATGAGTTTTCTATGCCTGCTGCAGCTGTTGGCAAAACAACACTCGTGGATATGCCAGTCACCGAAACATTGGAACATACGGTAGATGCAGTCAGCCGCTATACAGTAAAGTCTGCTGCTGGCGAGATGGAGCTATGGACTGCTTTGAGTACGGAGCAGAGGAATGAATATGAACAGGCATTGTCTGAGGGAGTGAATAAACTACAATCAACTGCCGGAACCGGAAATATTTTCATGCTCAAGCCCCAGATATTTGCGCTTCTGCACCAGCTCAACCAGATACTGAACTTTCCGCAGAGTCTCAGTGCGACTCCGAAGTCTGAGGAGCTGCTCGCGCAGGTTAAAAAAGTCTATCCATCCGGAGATCGCATAATTATATTTTCGCAGTATGAAAAAATGGGTATAAAGAAAATAGAGGAACTGCTGAAGGAAAATAATATACCCGTGCTTCTGTATCTCTCGTCGTACAGCGCAGTACAGGCTCAGGACGTATTCCGCAGATTTTCTTCCAGCAGAGAAAATGCTATACTGATAGCAGATGCAAAGGCGGTAAACAAAAAGGCCGGGCTGAGGGATGTAAAGCATGCATTTTATTTTGACCGCTGGTGGAATCCGCTCAATAATTATCAGGCGCAGGAAAGCTTTCTGGATTCATCTGCTGAAAATGTGTACTGTTTTTATTCATACGGTACGATAGATGAGCGGATAAAAAAAATGCTCGAACGGAAAGGTATAGCGGATAAAACTGCTGCAAAAAAATACACCATGGCGCAGATAAACGAAATGATCACAACTGAAGAATGGCTCGAACAGGTATTCCACTTATAGATTTTTTCTGATCTCTGATAATATCTTCTCTGTTGCACCCAGGTTCTCCTCTACATAACTGCTTGCAATGCATCCCATTTTTTCTCTCAGTGCTGCATCGGCAAACAGTGATCTCATCAGGCGGTAGGCTTCCTTTTTGTTCCTTACAACCTGCGAGGCGCCGAGACTGACCATTTTTTTTGCTTCCTGCGAGTTTTCAATTTTGGGTCCGAAAAATACCGGTATACCATATACCGCGGGTTCCAGTACGTTATGAATACCCTGCTTAAAACTGCCTCCGACATCGGCCATATCGGCGTAATAATAGAGTGTCAGCAGTATGCCGATTGAATCGACTATAATAATCTTTTCTCCCTTGTATTCATTGAGGAATGAAAACCTGATCGAGCTTATCTTTCCATGAAGATAGTTCTCGAGCTTTTCAAGTCGCGCTATGCTGGGTTCGTGAGGTACAAGTATCAGTACAGCATCAGTCTGATAGCGGGTCAGTTTAACGAATGCGGAAAGAAATACTTCTTCATCTGCTTCCCAGGAACTTCCGGCGACCATCACTGTCTTGTTCTCGAAAAAATTCTCACGGAATAGTTTCTTCTCCTTAGCCGCCAGGCTTTTCTGGTACACCCTGTCAAAACGGGTATCTCCCACAGCAAGAAGCTTATCGTCACTGATTTCAAAATCCCCGAATGATTTTACATCACTTTCAGATACTGTGAGTATTTTCGTGATATTTTTGTAGAGTGACTTATGGAAACTCATTGCGCCCGGGAGCTTCCTTTGGGAATTCTGCCTCATGGTTGCGTCAACGATGTAGCAGGGGATATTATTCTCACTCAGTGTCCAGACAATATTGGGCCATATATCGTATCTCATCATCACTGCGACATCGGGATGTACCAGAGATATGAAGCGTTTTGAAAGAGCTTTGGTGTCGAACGGCAGGTAGGAAATAATATTTGCATAGGGATAGTTCAGCGAATTTTCGTAGCCTGACGGCGAATAAAAAGTGGCAATTACATTGACGTCAGTATCACTCTTCAGCTGCTGTATGATCGGCTTTGCCTGCTCAAACTCTCCCATAGATGAAGCATGGAACCAGACGAGTTTCTTATTCTTATCGAGAGAAATTAGTCCCAGTATGAGTTTTTCAAACAGGTGTTTTCGTTCCGAAATTCCTTTTTTAATCTTACCGTTAAAGAATGACAGCAGATGCAGCAGGGCATATAATGTTGGTATGACAAATAAGTTATATATCACTCGCCAGAAATTTTTCATAATAGCTAAACCGGGTTTTCTTCAATCAGTTTCAGTAAACTATTCAGCACCGCATCAGGGTTCAGCTGCTTCATGCAGTTGAAATGACCCAGCGGGCATTTATCCCTGCCGATATGGGTGCAGGGGCGACATTTCAGGTCATTATTTTCCATGATCCTGTTTCTATTTTTATAAGGTACAAAGCCGAACTCTTTAACAGTAGAGCCGAATATCGCAACTACTGGAGTTTTTACAGCGCATGCCAGGTGCATCATTCCCGAATCGTTGCAGACCACGGCAAGGCAGCGTTTCATATCAGCGGCACTCTGCAGAAGATTGTCATCATTGCTGATGTCCCTGGAGCCTGCAACTCCGAGTGAAATGCGGCGGCAGATATCGCGGTCGCTTTTTCCGCCCATGAGCACCGGAACATATCCTTTTTTTACGAGCAATTCAGCGAGCTTCGTATAATATTCTTCAGGCCACTGCTTGGTAAAGTGTCTGGAACCCGGGCACAGTGCGATATAATTTTTATCCTCTTCCAGCACGGGAATAATGCTGTCAGGAACGCTTACCTCCAGGCCTTCATCGTCAAGAGTGAAGTCCCCGAATCCGGCAGCACCCGCTATACTTTCAGCATATCTTTCAGGTATGGAGGGTGGAAAAAATTTCAGCAGATTTATCTTGAAACGTACTAGCAGAAATTTCCGGAGGCTGAGTTTTCTGAATCCATAAACCGGTGCATTCATTCTGCTGGTCAGTCTTCTGCTGCGCAGGTTGTTCTGAAGGTCGATTACAGCTGTGTACCCGTTCAAACTCAGTTCGGCCAGCAGACCTGCAGTATCATTTGAAAACGGGAATATACTGTCTATATGGGGATTATACCTGAGAGTATCCATATACCCGGGCCGCAGCACAAAGTCAACCGAATAGTTCAGTTTATGCAAAGATCGGATTAAAGGAGTCGTTAAAAGTATATCTCCGAGTGAACTTAGTCTTATAACCAGTACTCTTTTTTTATCCCCGTTTTTCAAGTCGGATTCGCGTAAAATTTAATTCCCAAAATATTTTACGTAAATTTACTCAAATTAACTGTCTACTTCCACATAAAGTTTGTTGTAGTTTTGGTCAGGCTTAAGTATTTTTAAATATTATATTTTAACACTTAATACCGGATAGAATAATGAGCACATTACCGCCTCCTGCAACACAGAAGTTTCCCGATGATTCAGTGGAAAAGCAGGTTTATAATATAGTTGAAAAGTTTGCAGAGTACATTCCGGTTGCCAACGACCGCAACCGTCTGGGATTTTGTCTCTACAAATTTGTAACAGGTGAGGGTGATGAACCCGAAATAAGCATCAAAGCTGCAAAGATCAGGGTTACAGGAATTTCCGAAAAGCAGTTGGCTGCAAAGATTTCAGATGAACTGAAGTCATTGAAAAAATAGCCCGGAGTTCCGGGCCCGTATTGTACTGAATCATTTCAGATAGACTTTATACATTGCTTTCTGCAATGAACTTTTCGGCTAAACTTTATACATCGCTTTCTGCAATGAACTTTTCCAGCATCCCGACGTCCTGTCTGCTGCCCAGGAAAACGGGAGTCCTCTGGTGCAGGCCTTCCGGGATAATATCCAGAATACGCTGACAACCGTTGCTGGCCCTTCCGCCGGCATTTTCGACTATGAATGCCATAGGGTTGCATTCATACATCAGCCTCAGTTTACCCATAGGACTCCTGCTGTCTGCCGGGTACATGAATATGCCACCGTATAGCAGATTGCGGTGTATATCGGCTACCATCGAACCGATATATCTCGATGAATATGGCCTTCGCGTGATTGTGTCTTCTTCCTGCAGATATTTGATGTAGTTTTTTACCCCCTGGTGCCAGTATTTATAGTTACCTTCATTTATGCTGTATATTTTCGATTCAGCCGGAATTCTTATATTATCGTGTGAAAGCAGGAATTCACCTACTGCCGGATCGAGTGTGAAGCCAAATACGCCGTGACCGGCGGTATATACAAATACAGTGCTTGAACCGTAGAGTATATAACCAGCTACTTCCTGTTTGTACCCCGGCTGCAGACAGTCCTCAATGGTTCCAGGCTGGCCGTCATCGGGTGAAATTCGTTTATAGATGGAAAAAATGGTTCCGATACTGATGCTGGCTTCAATGTTTGACGAACCATCGAGCGGGTCAAATAATAGTACGTATTTCCCGCGTTTGTGGTGTGGCGGTATGTGTATTATGTCTTCATCTTCCTCCGAGGCCATGACGCAGAGATGTCCGCCATGGTCCATGGCCCGGTAGAGAGTATCGTGCGCGAAAATGTCCAGCTTCTTCACCTTTTCCCCGTGCACGTTATTGTAGCCGGCAAAACCCAGTATGTCCACCAGGCCGGCCTTGTTAACTTCGAGCGAAATTACTTTTGCGGCCAGCACCAGATCTGACAGCAGTGACGAAAGCTCACCCGTTGCCTCCGGATGTTCTCTTTCGCCTTCCATAATATGCCGCTGAATGGTCATGAAACGCCTGGCTTCTGCCATATATTCACCTCGGGTAATTATGAATTATAAATTATGAATTCTTAATTATGAATTATGTCCCGCCTTTGGCTGAATCCCGCCGGAGGCAGGAAATTCTGAATTGTAAATAAACCTACGTTTCACAAGATGAATTTTTAATAAGAAATATTCTTTGTATAGCCTTCACGATCATAAGAATAGAGTAACCTAAACGCTTTCCTGTTCTTTATACTGGAGCTGATAGAGCTTATAGTAAATTCCTTTTTGTGCAAGCAGCTGCTGGTGTGTGCCTGCTTCCCTCAGCTCTCCTTTATGCATGACAAGTATTTTGTCCGCATTCTGTATGGTTGAAAGCCGGTGAGCAATAACTATTGCCGTTCTTTTAACCAGCAGTCTCTCTATTGCTTTTTTGATAAGCTGCTCGGTCTCAGTGTCTATGCTGGATGTCGCCTCATCCAGAATAAGTATTTTGGGATTATACGCCAGTGCGCGAGCAAATGAAATCAATTGTTTCTGTCCGACGCTCAGTGTTGCACCTTTTTCCTTCACTGGTTCATCATATCCGCCCGGGAGCATCTGAATAAATCTGTCAGCTCCGACATTCCTGGCCGCTTCTGTAATTGCGGTGTCATCTATGGACGGATCGTTCAGACTTATATTGGACTTAATTGTGCCTGAAAACAGGAACACGTCCTGGAGTACTGTGGATATGTGCTTGCGCAGCTGGCGCTTGTCCACGGTCCTTATATCTGTTCCGTCGAGCAGTATCTCTCCCTTGTTAATGTCGTAAAATCTGGTCAGTATGTTAATAATGCTTGTTTTACCCGCGCCCGTATGTCCTACGATTGCTACAGTTTCACCCGGGTTAATGGTGAATGAAAGATTCTTCAAAACATAATTATCGTCGTTGTAGGCAAACCATACATTCCTGAATTCTATTTTTCCCTTCACGTCTTTCAAAGCAACCGGATCTGATGGGTTGCTGACAAACATATTGGTATCTAATAATTTAAAAATTCTTTCTGAAGATGCCATAGCTGTCTGCATGATATTATATTTTTCCGAAAGATCGCGTATGGGCCTGAAGAACATTTCAGTATACTGTATAAATGCAAACAGTACACCTATACTCATTTCAGAGCGCAAAATTTCACCGCCGCCATACCAGATCATCAATGCAATTGCAAGTGAACTTAAAATTTCGACAGCAGGATAAAATACAGCGTAGTAAAAAATAGATTTGATATTGACTATTCTGTAGTCATTGTTTATAACCGAAAACTTCTGCAGCTCATCCTTTTCTTTGTTGAATATCTGTACTACATTTATTCCGGTTACATGCTCCTGCATATAGGAATTCAGACGCGCCAGATGCAGCCTTACATCGCGGTAGGATTCGCGGACTTTGCGCCTGAACAGGAAAGTCCCGTAGAACAGAACCGGCAGCACCGATAGTGTTACAAGAGAAAGATCCCAGTCCATGTAGAACATGAACGCAAATATCCATATGATGGTGAATATGTCGCTGAATACCATGACAATACCGGAAGAGAACAGTTCATTCAGTGATTCGACGTCATTTGTTACACGAGTTACAATTCTGCCGATTGGAGTTTTGTCGAAAAATTTCAGCGAGAGATTCTGTATGTGCGAGAAAAGCTTCATGCGCAGGTCGAATATTATCTTCTGTCCCATATACTGTGTATAGTATGTCAGATAGTACTGTATGACAGACTGCAGTAGCAGGGAAACCACCAGCAGACCTGTGATCATAAGCAGTCCGTTGTAATTCTTGTGCATGATATATTCGTCGATTGCAATCTTCGAAAGATAAGGCCTGACGGGGCCGAAAGCAGCCACTGCTATGTTCAGAATGATTGCAATAGCTACGTATTTTTTGTATGGTTTTATATAGCCCAAGAGCCGCTTCATAAGTTTGGCGTCATAGGCTTTGCCCATTATTTCGTCTTCGGTTTTATAATCTTGTGACATCTGGTTCTGATATTAGTTGATAGCTGTAAAATATAATAATCCGGGTCAGCCGAGTTCCTCAAGTTCCTTTTCCAGCAGCTGTTTGAAGTGGATCTCAGAATATATGCCGCCTTTTTCGACCAGTTCCTCGTGCTTCCCCTCCTCTTCGATTCTGCCGTCCTTGAGTACATATATCCTGTCGGCATCCTTTACTGTCGAGATCCGGTGACTGATAATTATACTGGTTCTGTTCTTCATATAATCTTTCAGCCTTTTGAGTATTTCTTCTTCTGTGTTTGTATCCACTGCAGAGAAAGAATCGTCAAGTATGAGGATTTCAGGATCCACTGCCAGAGCTCTAGCCAGGCAGGTGCGCTGTTTCTGGCCTCCGGACAGTGTGATGCCGCGTTCTCCGACCATAGTATCGTAACCGGTCGGAAATGACTCAATATCGCGGCTGATGCGCGAAATTTCAGATACTTTCAGGACCGTGTCCATATCGGTCTGAGGAAGACCATATGCAATATTGTTTGAAAGAGTATCCGAAAACAGGAATGTTTCCTGCGGCACGATCCCGATATTTTTTCTCAACACACCTATTGGGATTTTCTTTATATCCTTTCCGCCTATTGAAATGCTGCCTTCCGTTGCATCGTATAGTCTCGGAATCAGGTTGACGAGTGTTGTTTTGCCTGAACCCGTTGCGCCTATAATAGCAACCGTATGTCCTGCAGGAATATCCATATTTATATTCTTCAGTACATAGGGATGGTTGTCGCTGTACCTGAAAGAAACATTCCGCAGTGTAATATGGCCCGTTATATCGTTTATCGAAGCATCGGTTTCCTCGGTATCCTGAATATCATTTTTCTCACTGAGCATGTTGCTTATGCGCTTCATCGATGCGCTTGCCTGCTGAATAATGTTAATAACCCAGCCGAAGGCAATAACAGGCCAGATGAGAAGTCCCAGGTAAATCACAAAGGCAGAAATTTCTCCCAGGCTCATAGCACCGTTAATGACTTTCAGTCCGCCAAGCCATATTACAATAATTATGGAGACGCCGGTAACAAGGAACAGCACGGGCTGGAACATCGACTGGAGTTTTATCATTTCCATGTTTTTTATAAGGTAATCATTGCTCTGTTTGGTATATTCAGCAATTTCGTTCTGTTCACGTACGTATGATTTTATCACGCGTATGCCGGAAAAATTCTCCTGTGCGCGTGCGGTCAGTTCTGCAAACTGTTCCTGTATCCTTGTAAATTTGACGTGTATGCTCTTGCCGATCCTGAATACCAGGTAAGAAAGCAGCGGCAGGGGAATTAGTGAATACAGTGTAAGACTCACGCTGAGAGACAGCATTATTCCGACGACAAACATCAGTCGTATAAGTGTGTCTGCCGAATACATCACCGCCGGTCCAATGAACATGCGTACTGCATTCAGGTCGTTTGTTGCATGCGCCATTATGTTGCCGGTCGACGTATTCTGAAAATATCTCATGGGAAGAAACTGTATGTGCTGCCAGAAGTCCTGCCGCATATCGTATTCTATCTCGCGCGAAACGACTATTATAGTCTGGCGTATCAGATAGCGGAAAAATCCGCTCACTATGGCAGCTGCCAGGATGAGTACGGAATAATTCAGTATTTTCTGATAATCAATGGTCTTGCTGAGCGAGTCAATACTGTCTTTCAGCAGCAAAGGAATATAGATTGCTCCGAGGTTTGAGATGAATATGAATATCATACCCAGGAGCAGTTTTGTTTTATACTTTAAGAAATACTTTTTCAGTGAATAAAGGCTTTTCATACTTTGTTACAATAGTTTTGAAAACAGATTTATATACCGGGCCGTGTTTATGTGACTGATCAAATGAGTCAAAACGGTCACACAAATGAATTAAACTAATAATGTAAGATAAAAATTCCCAAATATAAACAAAAAAGCCCGGAAGTATTACTACTGCCGGGCTCAGAAGCAAATCATTGCTCATTTAATCAATGATCTCAAATCCGGTATATTTCTGCAGAACCTTAGGTACAATTATTTTTCCCTCAGGAGTCTGGTAATTTTCCAGTATTGAAACCATCAGCCGGCTTGTTGCAAGTCCCGATCCGTTCAGGGTGTGCAGGAATTCGGGTTTCTTTGTAGCTTCATTCCTGTAGCGTATATTTGCCCTGCGTGCCTGGAAGTTTTCAAAGTTACTGCAGCTGGATGCTTCCAGCCAGCGTGTTTCGGCAGGCGACCATGTTTCGATATCGTAACATTTCGCAGCCGAAAAACTCAGGTCACCAGTGCAGAGCATCAGAACTCTGTATGGTATTTTCAGTTCAACGAGTATTTCCTCGGCATCTTTAACCAATTTTTCCAGCTCGTCGTAGGATGATTCCGGTTTTACAAATTTCACCATTTCTACTTTATTGAACTGATGCACTCTGAGGAAACCCTTGGATTCTTTTCCGTACGATCCGGCCTCGCGTCTGAAGCATGCCGAATAGCCTACGTAATATATGGGCAGGTCTTTCTCTTCGAGTATCTCTCCGCGGTGAATATTTGTAATAGGCACCTCAGCAGTAGGGATAGGGAACAGATCGTCTTTATCGATCAGATAAACGTCTTCTTCCATTTTCGGGAGCTGTCCGGTCGCCCTTAGAGAATCGCGGTTCACCAGGAAAGGCGGAAATATTTCTTTATAGCCGTGCTTCTGTATATGGATGTCCAGCATGTAATTTATGAGTGCGCGCTCGAGCGTAGCACCCTTCCCTATGTAAAGAGGGAATCCCGAGCCGCTCAGTTTTGCACCCCTTTCAAAGTCCAGTATCCTGAGTTTCTTTCCCAATTCAATATGGTCGAGCAAAGGTTCTTCGTGTTCAAACCGGAAACCTTCCGGTGTCCAGCGTTTCACTTCGAGGTTATCCTCTGAAGATTTGCCCAGCGGTACCGATGAATGAGGTAAATTTGCGACGTAGAGCAGAATATTTTCCAGTTCCTCCTCTACTACTCTGAGTCTTCCGTCGAGTTCTGTGATTTCGTCTGATACCCTCTTCATTTCGGCCAATACCTGAGAGGCATCCTGTCCTGCTTTTTTCATTACGGGTATCTGAGCCGAGGCCTGGTTGCGTTTGTTTTTCAGTTCATCTGTACGCAGTATCAGATCGCGGCGTTCGACGTCGAGTTTCAGGATCTCGTCGACCCGGTCCCATTCATTTTTGCTGATCAATCCTTTCCTTACTGCTTCAGGATTTTCACGGATAAATTTTAAGTCTAACATTTAATAATTCCGTTATGTAATAAATAAAATATACTCTTTTTTATTTTACTATATAGTTGAAGATCTTGTTCGGGACATATATTTCCTTTACAATCGTTTTACCTTCAACGTATTTTTTTACTATCGGTTCAGACAGTGTCAGTTCCCTGGCAGCTTCCTGGGGCGCATTGAACGGTACCTGCACTGTTCCGCGCATCTTTCCGTTGACCTGAACAGCGAGTGTCACGGTATCCAGTGTAAGTGCGTCGGGATCAGGTGAATAGAATACTGGCTGTTCAAAAATGGAATTCTCCTTTCCGAGCAGGTTCCAGCATTCTTCTCCGAGATGCGGTGCAATAGGTGCAAGCATAGATGCAAATCTTTCCAGCACATAGAGTTTAAGTTCATCCGAACAGTTCTCGAGGTTTTTTGCAAATTCGTTCAGCAGTTCCATCAACGCTGCAACGGCAGTATTGAATCTGAAGCTGTTGATTTCCTCGTCGTACTTTCCGATCGTCTGGTTGATTTTTCTGTATACCGATTTTTCCTCTTCGCTGAGTGTAGCCATATCGAATTTTTCAGCAGATGTGCAGCTCTTTGCCAGACCCGGGTTTTTTTCGAACTGGTCAAAACTGCGCTGAACGAAACGGTCGACGCCTACAATTCCTTTATCGCTCCAGTCGCCGCCCAGTTCGTAGGGGCCCATGAACATGAGGTACAGTCTGAATACATCGGAGCCGTATTTGTCAATAAATATGTTCGGGTTGACCACGTTGCCTTTTGATTTTGACATCTTGGCCCCCTGATTGGTTATAGTCCCCTGGTGTATGAGTGTGCTGAACGGTTCATCGCACGAAGCAAGTCCGATATCGCGCAGGAACTTGTGTATGAATCTTGCATACAGCAGGTGCATAGTTGCGTGTTCTGCACCGCCGACATACATATCCACCGGAGTCCATTTATCGCTGAGCTCCTTGTTGAATATGCCGTCCTTGTAGTGAGGATCGAGGTATCTGAAATAATACCACGATGAATCCACGAATGTATCCATGGTATCGGGATCTCTCTGTGCATCAGCGCCGCAGCGAGGACACTTGACGTTCATAAATTCCGGGTTTGTAGTGAGCGGAGACTGTCCCGAGGGTTTGAATTCAACGTCGTAGGGCAGTTCCACCGGCAATGCCGATTCATCTACCGGAACTTCACCGCAGTCCGGGCAGTGAATGATTGGTATAGGTGTACCCCAGTATCTCTGTCTTGATATCAGCCAGTCGCGCAGTCTGTAATTGATCTTCTTTTTGCCGACACTGAGTGATTCGAGAAAGCTGGTAATTTTGTCGATACCTTCATCAGAGGGTGTTCCGTCGAACTGTCCTGAATTTATCATTATGCCGGCTTCAGTAAATGCTTCAGTCAGTTCATCTGCGGCATTTGTGCCTTCCTCAAGTATCACCTTGCGTATAGGCAGATCAAATTTTTTGGCGAATTCAAAATCTCTTTCGTCGTGACCTGGTACGGCCATTACGCATCCGGTACCGTATGTAGCCAGCACATAGTCAGCGATCCACACAGGTACTTTCTCGCCGTTGACCGGGTTGATCACAAATGATCCGGTCGGTACTCCGGTTTTCTCCTTTACCGTGGAAGTACGGTCTATTTCAGACAGTGATTTGATAGAGTCCCTGTATTCTTCAACTTTCTGTTTGTATTCATCTTTTGTTATCCTGTCCACCAATGGACTTTCGGGAGCCAGGACTACATATGTGACGCCGAAGAGAGTATCGGGGCGTGTGGTAAACACGGTGATCTTCTCATCCATTCCGTCTATCTGGAAATTCACTTCAGTACCGGTACTCTTGCCGATCCAGTTTTTCTGCATGAGTTTGGTTTTTTCCGGCCAGTTTATAGTATCAAGTCCTGAAAGAAGTTCTTCGGCATAATCAGTGATCTTGAAGAACCACTGAGTCAGGTTTTTTCTGACTACCAGGCTTCCGCATCTTTCGCAGCTGCCGTCTGAGAGTACCTGTTCGTTTGCAAGTACTGTCTGGCATGAAGGGCACCAGTTGACAGGTGCGTTCTTGCGGTAAGCCAGTCCTTTTTTATAGAGCTGCAGGAACAGCCACTGATTCCATTTATAATATTCCGGCACGCATGTCATTAGTTCGGCATCCCAGTCGTACATACACCCCATGCCTTTGAGCTGGGCGCGTATATCCTCTATATTCTGCATAGTTGAATCATAGGGATGGATTCCGGTCTTAATTGCATAGTTCTCAGCGGGCAGTCCGAATGCATCATAGCCCATCGGTTCAAATACATTATATCCTTTCAGTTTTTTGTATCTTGCCCAGGAATCGGTCGGTCCGTAATTATACCAGTGTCCGCAGTGCAGTTTTGCTCCGGAAGGATAAATAAACATAACGAGGCAGTAAAGCTTGTCGCGGTTATCGTCCAGGGAAGTCTTGTAAACGCCCTTGTTTTCCCAATAATCCTGCCATTTTTTTTCTACTTCAATAAAAGGATATTTCATAATCTACAACTATTTGTTAAAAATTAACTTTAAAGTTATCGAAAAAGCGGCCCTGAAGCAAGTAAACCCTCTGTCATAATGAGAAAAATTCAATTTATATTCAACACCCGTATCCCGGATGAGTGTGACCGGTTTTGTCAGAAATCAGGCTTTGACTTTTAATTACAAACTTTTAAGTTTAAAACAAAACCAGGAGGTAAAATGAATGCTCAAAGATCATTTTTTGCAGTATTGATTTTTTTCCTCCTTATCGTATCGGTCTGTTTAAACTATTCGTGCAGCAAGGCACCGGCTGCGGAACCGGTGAAAATAGGACTGATTACTGCGATAACCGATAAGAACAACCCCAGTTTCCAGAGCGATAAGGATGAACGCATACAGGCCGCAAAACTTGCCATAGACGAGATTAACGAAGCAGGCGGAATATACGGGCGCAAACTCAGCCTGCTTATAGAGGATTCGCGTAATGACAAGGTGTTTGCGGCTCAGAGAGCCAGGGATCTTATAAAAGTTGGTGCGGCCGTAATCATCGGCCCGACAACATCATCACAGCTCGAATATGTAGCAGACAGCGTGGCTTCGAAGGAGGGCATCGTGTTCGTATCACCCTCGGCTACCTCTCCGGATATTTCGCAGATCAAATCCGATTCAGGCAACTTCATCTGGAGAACATGCCCGTCTGATATATTCCAGGCTAATATAGCTGCCAGGTATATATATGGAGATCTGAAGAAAAGCCGGCTGGCCATAATATATGTCGACAACAGCTACGGAAAAACCTTCTCGGATTTACTGAACCGCAGATTCACCGCAAAGAAGGGTACTGTTACTGCCATGGTCCCTTATCCGGCCGAAATGGAAGACAATATGGGCTACGATTTTTCAGGGCATATCGAAAAACTTTTGAAGGGCAATCCGGAAGTGGTTTACATCATTTCTGCCACGGAAGCGGGAAAAATACTGAAGGACATGCAGAAATACTTAACTGAGAAAAAACTGCAGAAGCCACTTATCATGGGGTGCGACGGAAATTATGACATGCGTGTGCTCAGCAATACCGATAAGACATTTGCAGAAGGGATGACCGGTACGGCCCCTGCAATGTCAAAGGACGACCCGAACTTCAGGAAGTTTGCAGAGAACTACAAGGAGAAATACGGAAATTATCCGGTCTCTGCCTGGGCGGCCAGCACATACGATGCGGTATACTGTGTTGCCTATGCTATGCTGAAAGAAGGTGTTCAGAAAATAAATGACGCACTGCCTGCACAGCTATCGCGGGCTGTATCTGCCAACCTGGGTTCGATTTCGCAGAACGGCACACCAGTGGGAGTAGGTGAGTTCAGGAAGGGGAGTGATATTCTTAAGAACGGCGGAGAGATAGACTATGAAGGTGCAAGCGGAGATATTGATTTTGACAGCAATGGAGATATAACCGGCGGCACATACCTGATCTGGCAGGTAAAAAACGGCAGCTTCGAAGAGTTGAGGACGGAAAAATATCCATAATATTGCTGCATTTATTCCGGTGGCAGAGGAATATTCTTTATGTGCTTTGCAAACATTTATAGACAATCACCATGCTGAAGCTGTCCATGCCAGATCAGCAAGGTGATTGTCAGTCAGATATAGTAATTATAATTTCTGCAAAACAGGTTTATGAATAACAGATTATCAGAAAATTTTATATCTTGTGTAAGATCATTTTATGGTTTTTACATTAAATAAAATTTCCTATTTACCAATAATTACTATAAGACTATCCTATGGAATTATTTGAACCCAACCCTTTTCATTATCTTAACAAAAAACTTTACTGCGAACATATGTCCATCGGTGAAATCGTGGAAGCTGTCGGAACACCGGTGTATATTTACAGTAAGAAATTTTTTACCGAGCAGTACAGGGAATTTGATGCAGCATTCAGCGACCTGTCTCATTCCATCTATTTCGCCTGCAAGTCAAACTTCAACCTGAATGTCATAAAACTGTTTTATGACCTGGGATGCGGTGTGGATGTCAATTCAGGCGGTGAGCTTTACCGTGCCATTAAAGCAGGAGTAACTTCTGACAGGATACTTCTGACAGGCGTAGGAAAGACCAGGGATGAGATAAAACTTGGTCTGGAATATAATGTAAAAATGATAAAAGCTGAATCGTGGGAGGAAATTCTTCTCATAGATAAAATAGCCGCTGAGCTGAATACTGTTGCTCCTCTGGCTATAAGAGTCAATCCGGATGTCGACGCAAAAACGCATCCTTATATCTCTACCGGACTTGCAGAAAATAAATTCGGAATAGATTCATCCGAGGCGGTTGATCTGTTTACAGAGGCTAATAAACTGAAGCATGTACATCTGACAGGCCTCGATATGCACATAGGTTCACAGATCACCTCGATTGCACCGTTTCAGGAAGCGGTCGGAAAGATGGCCGGCCTGTACAGTAATATAAAATCTCAGGGTGTGCCTTTGTCTCACCTGGATCTGGGCGGAGGCATGGGGGTCAGATACAAGAACGAAACCGTATTTTCACCCTCAGACCTGGCAGCTGCAATAAAGGATACAATCAGGAGCCTCGGCTGCGAAGTAATGTTTGAACCGGGCCGTTTCCTTACAGCCAACGGCGGCATACTGGTCGCTGAAGTCCTGTATACAAAGACCAACCGCGGAAAGAGTTTCATCATCACTGATGCTGCGATGACTGAACTGACCAGACCCAGCCTGTATGGTGCATATCACCACATTCAGCCGGTATCGCTGTCATCCAGGACGGAAATTGTGGCTGATATTGTGGGTCCTGTATGCGAGAGTACTGATTACCTTGCCAAAAACAGGCTGATCGAAAAATGCGCTGCAGGTGACAAACTGGCGGTTATGAGCGCAGGAGCCTATGGCATGGTTATGGCCTCGAACTATAACGCACGCAGGCGACCTCCTGAAGTTATAGTCGACGGCAGTAATTTCTATGTTACACGCAGCCGTGAATCGTTCGAACACCTTCTGTGCGGTGAAGAATTGGTCGATGCACTGCACGCTGAAAAATAATCCGAATAAGTGCTGATTGACAAAAGCGAATTCTGAATTCTGAATTTTGAATTGAACACCATCCTATGGTGCAATTATTGATTACTTGAAGAGCACCTTATGCAATTAAAAAGACTAATGTTGGGCATTGATAATGTCGGGCTTTGATTTTGAAACGGTTATGCATAGTTCATACTATTCTCCCCACGCTTTATATGCGGGAAAATAGAAGCGGCACCCGGTCTGAAAGAGCAATAATATCAGTTGTTTCAACGCCGGAGGCGTCGAACTTCGAAAGAATTTATCTTACACAAAATATAATAGTGATAAACCATGATCAGAAGAGATTTCCTGAAGGCAGCCTCGGTGATGACAGCTGCTCTGGCCGCTCCGGCTGCGGCAAAAAACAAACTGACGGACAGGTCTGCAGTGCAGGAGGTTCTAAAACCTGCAAGGCTGAGGAAGGGCGACAAAATCGGTCTTATTGCTCCGGGCAGTTTCATTACCGAAAAAGAGCTCGAAGAATCGGTAAATAATATAAAGTCACTCGGCTTTGAACCGGTATATACCGAGCACGTGCTGGCCCGTTCGGGTTACCTCGGCGGCAGCGATTCCGTGAGGGCTAATGACGTAAATTACATGTTCGGCAGAAAAGACATAAACGGCATTATCTGCGTGCGCGGCGGCTACGGATGTCAGCGCATATTGCCCATGCTGGATTATGAACTGATAAGAAATAACCCCAAGGTACTCTCAGGCTACAGCGATATCACTGCTCTGCTCTATGGCATCTATGCCAAAACAGGACTTGTTGGTTTCCACGGCCCGGTTGCTACTTCCACTTTTAATAAATTTTCTGTAAATTATTTTACACAGGTACTCTGCAATCCTTCTGAGAAACTGACAATGACATCAGCAACGGATGAGAACCCGAACGATGAATGCCGGAAGATCAGAGTTATACGCAATGGGAAAGCTGAAGGTCAGCTCGTAGGCGGGAACCTTTCTATTGTGGTTTCGCTCGTGGGAACTCCGTATGACCTGGATACGAAGGGAAAAATCGTATTTCTCGAAGAGGTGGGAGAACAGCCGTACCGCGTTGACCGGCTGCTTACTCAGCTGATACAATCCGGAAAGCTCTCAGATGCGGCCGGAATTGCGCTCGGCGTCTTTACCGATTGTGAGCCTGACAAATCCAGCAAGGAATTTACCGAGTCTTTTACTCTCTCAGAAGTACTGTACGACAGGCTATTCAGTCTGGGCATCCCGGTGATTTACGGATTATCTTTCGGGCATATTGTAAATAAATTTACACTTCCGTTCGGAATAAAAGCGCGTCTTGATGTGGATAATCAGCAGCTTTCACTGCTGGAGACTGCAGTATTGTGATGAAATTATTTGTCTTGTAATTTAGAAATTGTCTTGCAATTTTGAGCAAAGCAGTTTATTGTTCTGTAAATATACTGACCGGTTCTGATAAAATAATAATGTGAGATGTTTAATTGTGACAGGTACTGTAATTTTATCAACTAATATCAGCGGGTGTGTTATGAAAAAGATCTGCTCCCTGCCGGTTCTCCTGGCAATTCCTTTCTTTATTTCCGGCTGCCTCGTCGGAGAGCGAATCATATATGAGGTCAGGGTCGATAAAAGCCACGAGAAAGGCACAGCCGAAGTAACATATAAAAACATCCGCTCCGACGGGGAGACGCAGCAGGAGAGAGATGAAGACAAGAAAAACCTCTTTGAGTATATGCAGAAAAGTCCTGCGTTTGTTTCAGATATGAAAGCCGAAGGCAAGGAAATTACCGACAGGAAACTGTATACCGATGACGACCGGAAACTCAACGGCAGGGTTAAATTCAGATTTAACCGGCTCAGCGATGTCGAGAATATGGCGTTTGAAGATGGTTTCTATTTTCTTACTCTTGCTCTCGATGACAGCGTCGCAAGTACAAACGGTGAGGTTATCAGATCGGCAAATTATAAAAGAATATTGTGGGATGAGAGCCACGATGTTCTGAAATTTGAAATATATACAGAGCCTGCAGAAGGTACACAGCTTCTGGATCTTGCACCTTTATTTAAACCACAATACTAAAGAATTCGGAATTGTGAATTTTGGATTTTAATTCAGGATTCAGGATTCAAAATTCATAATTTGAACAATGTTTGTAGAGATAGTATTTCCCCAGCCTTTTAAGAATTCGTTCACCTATTCTGTTCCGGAGGAACTCGAGGAACTGGCCAGAATAGGTGTGCGTGCAGTCGCTCCATTCAGCAAACGGGTAATGACCGGCTTTATTATAGCTGTGTCAGATACCACAGGTGTGAAGACCGAGATCCGGCCCATCCATGATATACTCGACAGGGATCCGATTTTTACAGAAGAGTCGCTGAGCTTCTACCGCTGGATTGCAGAATACTATGTAAGCTCTCTCGGCGAAGCACTGAAAAATTCTGTTCCGTTCGGCCTTGAAGTTGAAACCAAAAAGAAAATAGTCCCTGATATGGAATTCTGCCTTACCCTGTATCAGAAAGAAGAGAAAAAGAACTCACTGAAGGCCCGTCTTCTGAAAGCGCTGTCGGAGAAGGAAATCTATTCAATCATAAACCTGCAGAGAGCCGCAGGCCGCAAAAATATATATGCACACCTCAGGGCCCTGGAAAAACTGGGCGCTATATCGGTAGTGGATGAGCTTCAGAAAGCAAAAGTCGGCATAAAGAAACTCAGGTTTGTAAAGCTGTCAAAAACTTCTGACGATATATTCCCGCTGCTCGACGATCTTGAAAAAAAATCACCCGTTCAGCTCAAAATCCTTCTCGAACTCATTTCCCGCAAAGAGGATGTTGCATTATCTGAACTGCTGAAAAAGACAAAAGCTTCGCAGGCTTCGGTAGAAGGGCTGGTGAAAAAAGAACTCATAGAAGTATTCGACAAGGAAGTAACCCGTTCGTATCTGGAATCATATGAAGAGGAAAAAAAGGAAATAACCCTTACCAGCCAGCAGCAGAGCATTGTTGACGAGGTTTCAGAACCGCTCTGTAAATCTGCATTCCAGCCATATCTTCTTTTCGGAGTGACCGGCAGCGGCAAGACCCAGGTGTATATAGAGCTTACGAGACTTGCACTTAAGGAAGGCAAATCGGTACTGATACTGGTCCCAGAGATATCCCTTACACCTCAGATCACCGCACGGCTCTATAACAATTTCGGCGAAACTGTGTCTGTGATTCACAGCAGAATGTCATACGGTGAGCGCTATGACACATGGCGCAATATTGTATCCGGCAGGCACCGCGTTGTAATCGGTCCGCGCTCGGCACTGTTTGCTCCGCTGAAGAATATAGGGCTGATTGTCGTTGACGAGGAACACGACGGCAGCTATAAGCAGTATGAAAATGTGCCGAAATATCAGGCCCGCGATGCAGCGGTAATAAAAGCACGGATGAATAACTGTCCCGTAATTCTGGGTTCGGCAACACCTTCTATAGAAAGCATGTACAATGCATTGAGCGGCAAGTACAAACTGCTGGAACTGAAAGAAAGAGTCGATGACGCACAGCTGCCTGAAATTAAACTGATAAATGTCGCAATTGAGAAAAAGAAAAAACTGATGGAGAGCGTGTTTTCCAAACCGGTGCTGACAGAGATCTCAAGCCGCATAGAAAAAAAAGAAGGCGTTATTATACTTCAGAACAGGCGCGGTTTCGCCACTCAGGTCTACTGCGAGGATTGCGGGGAGCTGGAAACTTGCAGTGACTGTTCGGTGCCGCTGGTATTCCATATAAACAGAAATATACTCCAGTGTCATTACTGCGGATTTGTAAAGCCGGTGCCCAATGCGTGCACAAAATGCGGGTCTGTCAGGATCAAGTATTTCGGCACCGGTACGCAGCGCGTCGAAGATGAGCTGTCGTATTTCTTTCCCGATGCAAGAATCGAAAGGATAGACTCTGACAGCATATCACAGAAAGGCGCACTGGGAATAATAATGAACAACTTCAGAAGGGGCGAAATAGATATTCTGGTAGGTACACAAATGGTGTCGAAGGGTCTCGATTTCCCGAACGTCACTCTAGTAGGTGTGGTGGCTGCTGAAACGACACTGTGGCTGCCTGACTTCAGGGCAGACGAAAGGACATTCCAGCTGCTTACACAGGTGTCGGGGCGCGCGGGCAGAAGCAGGAATGCAGGGGAGGTGCTGATACAGACGCAGAACCATAAACATTTCGTGCTTCAGATGGTGCTGATGAATGACTACACTGGGTTTTACGAAAAGGAGATACTGCTCAGACAGTCTGCCGGATATCCTCCGTTTTCCAGGCTGTGCCTGATCGAATCAAAAGACGAAGATGAACAGGCGGCACGCGGTGCAATAGAGGAATTTTACCAGTACCTGCAGAAATACCGTTCATCACTCAGGATAACACCGCCATCAGAGGCGATAATAGCAAAGTTGAAAAAGAATTACAGGTTCCACATACTCATCAAGAGCGATAAGAAACTTGATCCGGGTGGTGCGGTGCTGAGAAATGCAGTGGCAAACGCTTTCGTGGAATTTAACAGAACTTCGCGTTTCAGAAATGTCAGGCTGATATTCGACATCGATCCGCAAAGCATTATTTAATTCTGAATTATGAATTCTGAATTCTGAATTATTTCCATTCAAAATTCAGAATTCAAAATTCAGAATTATTGACTTATGCTCCGGTCAGCGGACTCAGCATAGGTACAGCCTTTGACAAAGCGAAAATGATCAGACTCCAGAGAATCCATGTTCCGAAAACTGCAATATAATATTTCTTGTTGTCATCGGAATGGAACATTTTGGAAAGTCCTATACTCAGTATAACAAATGCCCATATGGTAAGGGGATCAATTTTAGATAACAAATAACCGGCTACGGATGTTTTATCCATACTAAGAAAATCAGCGATGCTGAGCGCTTTGAACAGCCTGTCTGCAATCATACTGATGATCAGAATCAGCAGCATCTGGAGCGCTGATATGTATGTGGATAATCCATTTGCCGACAACGCAGATGCATAAGTCCCGTCACCCTTTAATATAAATCTGGATATCAGATAATATACTCCTGATACTACAAAGAATGAGATGAATACTATGATGAATGTAGATATTATCTGTATGATGAGAAAAACACCGCTGTACATCTTATCCATCTGACTGAGCTGGACTTCTGCCTGTTCTTCGCTCAGCTTACCCTGTTGAACGAGTTCCATCAGTTTCTTTTCCTGTTCCTGTCTTACCTGATATTTAATATTAGGCCTGCTCATCAGGAGTGTATTGGAAATAAGCGCCATTACGATGAATAGCAAAACCGGGATCAGCCAGTCGGTGACCTTCGGTTTGAACTTTGAGGCTTTGGAAAAAGTTACATTGGGCTCGGTAAATATTCCCGCCGCCTTTTCGAAGTGTCCCGGTTCCTGTTCTTCTGCTTCACTGCCAACCGGACCGGTTATGGGTTCGGTCTCATTGTTATCGTACATGTGTAACTCCTCTATATTGGTTTGAGAAAGAACTCTTGGGGGTAACAGGCAAATTTAATACTATTATTTCCTTAAATAAAGAAAATTGTGATCTTTTACGTCAAAATCTTGCCTTACATCTATTAAAAAGATAAATTGGTGAGTAAAAAAGAGTGACCATATGAAAACAATTATTGAACCTTTCAAGATCAAATCAGTTGAACCCATCCGCTTTACCACACGCGAAGAAAGAGAGGAAATACTGAAAAAGGCCGGATACAATCCGTTCCTGATCCATGCCGACGATGTGATCATTGACCTGCTGACAGACAGCGGCACTTCTGCGATGAGTGCCAGGCAGTGGGCGGGCATTATGGACGGTGACGAATCATATGCGGGCTCCAAGAGCTTTTACAGATTTGAAGCTGCTGTAAAGAAAATCACGGGAATGAAGAATATCATTCCGACACACCAGGGACGCGCAGCTGAAAAAATACTGTTCACTATTACCGGCGGACAGGGCAAGTATTTCCCGAGCAATACACATTTCGACACTACTCGCGCAAATATAGAATTTTCAGGCGCCGAAGCTGTTGACCTGCTGAATGAAATCGGCAAGCATCCGGAAATCAGGGCTGATTTCAAGGGGAATATGGACGTAGATGCACTCGAAAAATTCATACAGGAAAAAGGACCTGCCAGCATTCCCCTGTGCATGATAACCGTGACTAATAACTCGGGCGGCGGTCAGCCGGTATCAATGGCCAACATACGCGATGTTAAGCAGGTCTGCAGCAAATACGACATACCTCTGTTTATCGATGCGTGCAGGTTTGCAGAAAATGCTTATTTTATCAAGAAAAGGGAGCCCGGGTATTCTGAGAAATCAGTGCTTGAGATTGCACAGGAGATGTTCTCATATGCCGACGGATGTACTATGAGCGCAAAGAAAGATGCGCTAGTAAATATCGGCGGATTTCTGGCCATGAATGATGATGCTACTGCTCAGCTCTGCCGCAACCTGCTTATAGTAACGGAAGGATTTCCCACTTACGGAGGACTTGCCGGAAGAGATCTGGAAGCAATTGCACAGGGACTGGAGGAGATACTCGATGAAAATTATCTGCACTACAGGATAAGAAGTGTCGAATACCTGGGAGAAAAACTAATTAACGCGGGTGTGCCCATTATTGAACCGCCTGGAGGACACGCTATTTATCTGGATGCAAAAAGATTTCTGCCAGATATTCCGCCGGCACTGTTCCCGGGACAGGCTATAGTCTGCGAACTGTATCTCGAAGGCGGAATAAGAACCGTCGAGATAGGCAGCGTCATGTTCGGAAAGTACGGCGATGACGGACAACTGCTGGCTCCTCCGATGGAGCTGGTGCGTCTTGCAATACCAAGACGTGTATATACGCAAAGCCATATTGATTACGTCTCAGAGGTGGTAATAGAAACATACAAGAACAGACAGAAATTAAGAGGACTGAAGATTGTCTATGAAGCTCCTATGCTCAGGCACTTCACCGCGTTGTTTGAACTGATATAGAAAAATTTGTAAAGAAAGAACGATGGTTAAATTAAAAAAGAAAATACTATACGACAAAAACCGTCAGATATTCAGACTCCTGCTGTCACCCGACGGCAGGAGCCTGCTGATAGAGGAAAGAGACAGTGTCATTAAACAGGCGTATTTTTCCTGTATTGACCTTTCAAGAGAGAAGGTAGTGCTAGATTCATACCAGCCGGAAGATGAGAAATACTGGGTCGGCGTGGAAAACTTTACGGGCGGAATTATCTTCTTTCACAAGTTTGTCAAGCCCGATATGCCCATGCACAGCGGTATTATTGCTTTTGACGTGGAAAGGAAAAATATACTGTGGCAGAACCTGGATTACTCTTTCCTGTTCATGTACCAGAACAGATTGTTTGTCTACAGGCAAAGATTTGATACCGCTGAATTGGCAGCTCTTGATCCGGCGACAGGAGAGGTGACTGATGACATGTCATCTAAGCAGGATGAGGTGGATGAACTGGGCCGCCTTGCCAACGGCGAAATATACTCACAGAATTATATATTCCCTGAAGTATATTCTGATAGTGATGAGCAGCGGACCGGTGCAGAAATAGGCAGACTAATAGCAGAGATCACAACGGGATTAACTGTATCTGGTAAACCCGAGTACCTGGTGTTCAGAGATACCCTGTTTGTGAACTATTTTTCTCGCAACAAATCAAACCGGCTGAATAATAATTTTTTGGCAATTGATATTGTATCGGGAAAAATTATCTTTAAGGAAGTACTCGACAGTCAGGCCAATGCATATGTGCCAGACTCATTTTTTATCAAGGATGATCATCTGTTCCTGCTCAAAGGAAAAACAGGTGTTCAGATAATGACAATAAAATAGTCCGGATTTAATATGACGGATGAAGCAAAAAAAGAACTGCTCGGAATCGCCCGCTACTCGATCAGGACATTCTTTTCGGGTGAACCCTACCCGCTCGACAAAGCGCTGGAACTGAAAGAAAAATATGCCGTCCTGAACGAACATTCGGGCGCTTTCGTTACGCTGACAGAACTCGGTGAACTGAGGGGCTGCGTAGGCTATATATTTTCGGAAGACGATCTCATAAAGACCATCTACAACGCTGCCAGACAGGCGGCATTTCATGATACGCGTTTTTCACCGCTGCGGCAGTATGAAGTGGAGGTTATACAGATAGAAATTTCCGTACTTTCAGAACCATTCAAAATGAAATCATACGACGAGATAGAACTGGGCAAACATGGTCTTATACTGAATGACGCAGGAGGGCGCGCACTGCTGCTGCCCCAGGTTCCGGTAGAGCATGAGCTTAACCGGGATGAATTTCTGAACGCACTCTGCCAGAAAGCCGGCATAAAGAGCAGTCTGTGGAAAGAGAGACTTCTTAACATCGATATGTTTACCGCAGATGTTTTCAGCGAGGAAACAACATGAAAAATATCAGACCGCCTGCCGTTGCCGGTATGTTCTATCCCGGCCGGCCGGATGAACTTATGGAGCAGATCCGAAGTCTTATGGAATCAGTAGCCAAGGATAGCATAACAGCCGGCAATACACTGCCTGGCCTATCCGCCATTACTGGTATATCTGCCATTATTGCACCTCATGCCGGATATATGTATTCAGGACAAACGGCTGCGCATGCCTATTGTCTTTTAGCCGGGAAAGAATATACTACAGTCGTGGTCATCTCTCCAAGTCACAGAGAATATTTCCCCGGTGTGTGTATTTATGAGGGCAGCGCTTACCGTACTCCTCTGGGTGATATTGAAGTCGATACTCAGCTGCGTGAAAAAATGGTATCGGAAAAGGAAGGGCATATTTTTGCCGGAACATCGGGACACGGAGCCGAGCATGCGCTCGAGGTACAGCTGCCGTTCCTGCAGATGGTGCTGAAGAAATTTAAGATACTCCCGATAGTGGTCGGAGATCAGCATAAATCGTTTGTCTATGAGCTCGCTGACAAACTTGCCGTACATACCGGAGAGGAGACGCTGATAGTTGCCAGTTCCGATCTCTCTCATTTCCATACGAAACAGAAAGCTTTTCTGCTGGATTCAATAGTGGAAAACCGCATAAAGGATATGGATTATGACGGACTAATGAAAGACCTGGAACTACACCGCAGCGAAGCATGCGGCGGCGGCCCGATAGCTGCGGCAATGAGAGCGTCAAAACTAAAAGGTAAAAACAGTGTTTTGGTACTGAACAGGAGCGACTCAGGTGATGTTACCGGTGACAATACGGAAGTTGTCGGATACCTCTCTGCAGTTATTTATAGTTAGGCATAAATGGAGCACAGAAAAGGTATCTCAAATATAGCATTCATCGGTGCGGGTAAAATTGCCCACTCTCTTGCACCGGCTTTGTTCAGGAGCGGATTTATTATCAGTTCGGTCATCAGCCGTTCGGCCGGGTCAGCGCGGCATCTGTCTGAAGAAGTGCACGCCCGGACTTTTTCATCTGATATAAACGACCTGCCGCATGAAACTGACCTGATAGTGTTGTCAGTTCCGGACAGCATGGTAGCGGAACTGTCTGTCAGACTTGCTCAGAGCCGCTATAATCTTTCAGGAAAAACCGTAATACATCTCTCCGGCGCACTCGATGCATCTGTGCTTGCCTCTGCAGCTGGGCAGGGTGCCTTTACAGCTTCGCTCCACATAATGCAGACTTTCCCTTCAAAACAGCCCGCAAGAATTGAGGGAGCTTATGCTGCCGTTGAATCTTCGAACACTGAAACTGCAGAACGGCTGTCAGAGATGTGCAGGAAGACAGGACTGATCCCGTTCAGAGTTGATTCAGGTCTGAAGGCATTTTATCACCTGAGCGGCGTATTTGCCTCTAACTTCATGGTCTCAGATTTTTATAATGCTGCAAAGTCATTTTACAGCTGCGGGATTGAAAAGAAATCTCCCGGTGCCGAATTCAGTTTTGAAAGGGTAATTCTTCCAATTGCTTCGGCCACTCTGAATAATTTAAAAGAAGGTGCGGGAAAAGCCATTTCGGGACCGGTGGAAAGAGGAGATGAAGGAACAGTAGCCAGGCATCTGCTGGCACTCAGCCTGAATGAGGCCCATTTATTCATGAAGCTGAGCTACATTGTCCAGTCGCTTTCACTTCTGGATCTTCTGTTAAACAGGGACGGGGAACTGAGCATTTCTCAGAAGCGCATCAGGCAGATGCTGATTTCTGAATTGAAAAAAACTGCAGATCATATGAACTGAGAAAGATTCCCCGCTGCTTCGAACTACAGAAAATTCCATCTTTTACTGATTTTTGCTATATTTAAGGTTCGTAATAATAATGGAGGGTTTCATCATCGAAAAGCAAAATAAAACCAAGGATGATACTGTAGAAAAAATAGTATCGCTTGCAAAAAGAAAAGGATTTGTATTTCAGTCGAGTGAAATATACGGGGGACTCAACGGATGCTGGGATTACGGTCCACTGGGAGTAGAGCTCCTGAAAAATATTAAGGAAGAGTGGTGGAAGTTCATGACATACCGTGAGGATGTGGAAGGCCTCGATGCCTCCATACTCATGCACCCGCGTGTATGGGAAGCTTCCGGACACGTTGAAAATTTTACCGATCCTATGATCGACTGTAAGCAGTGCAAGGCGCGTTTCCGCCTCGATACACTGGCCGAGGGTATAAATGAGAAGAAGAAAGAAAAAGCACTGAAGAACCTGGCCGATGCAGTAGCTGCAGATCCGGCACTTCAGAGTGCATTTACTGCTGTTGAATCACTCGGCAGTGTCAATGAAAAGTTTGATGCCATTATAGAGGACAAACAGCTGAGCAGCGTTCTGGTAGGTCAGCTGAACTGCCCGCAGTGCGGCAACTTCGGCACGTTTACTCCGGCAAGACAATTCAACCTTATGTTCAAAACCTTTGTAGGTCCTGTCGAAGATTCAGGGGCAACAGTATTTCTGCGTCCTGAAACGGCTCAGGGAATATTTGTGAACTTTCTGAACGTACAGAGCTCCAGCCGGCAGAAAGTACCGTTTGGTATTGCTCAGATCGGAAAGGCATTCAGAAATGAAATCAACACTAAGAACTTCCTTTTCAGAACACGCGAATTTGAACAGATGGAGATGCAGTTTTTCGTTAAACCTGGAGACGATAAAAAATGGTACGATTACTGGAAAGCTGCCAGAATTGAATGGTTCAAATCACTGGGCATGACCCCGGACAAGCTCAGGTACCACGATCATCCCAAGGATAAGCTGGCTCACTATGCCAAGGAGGCTACAGATATAGAGTATCTGTTCCCGTTCGGATGGGGTGAAATAGAAGGTATACATAACAGAACCGATTTCGATCTCTCAAGACACCAGGAGTACAGCGGCAAATCGCTGAAGTTCTTCGACGAGGAATCTAAGGAAAAATTTGTGCCCTTCATAATCGAAACATCTGCCGGTGCAAGCCGTTCGTTTATGGCATTCCTCATCGATTCATACTATGAGGAAGAAGTCAACGGCGAAATGCGTACTGTGCTGAGATTCCATCCCCGTATTGCTCCCGTCAAGGCTGCGATACTGCCGCTGGTAAATAAAGACGGTATGCCGGAAATTTCCCGACAGATAGTTGATAAGCTCAGACCTTACTTCAAGGTGTTCTACGACGATAAGGGTGCGATCGGCAGAAGGTACAGAAGACAGGATGAAGTTGGTACTCCGTTCTGCTTTACCGTGGATACTCAGACGCTCGAAGACAATACGGTGACTGTACGCGAAAGAGATTCGATGCAGCAGGAACGTATCAAAATTGATGACATACTGACTTATCTCATCAAAAAAATCTGATGTTAAGAAAAACCCTGCCGGAAATTCTGACAGGGTTTTTTCTTGATTTTGACCCCGGAAATTCCTTTATATATAATTACATTAATTGAACATTTTCTCCCATTCCGGAAGATTCGCAAAATTTTGTCTTCTCAACTGATTTTGATGCATCTGTTCTCAGGAGTTGTAGCATTTGTGGAATTATTGAAATAATAAGATCATTTTATAATTATTCAGGAGTGACAGAATGAAACTAATGAAGCTTTTACCGCATTTTATAACCCTTCTCGTCATGGGCGTTTTTGTCGCGGGATGCGGCGACGATTCGACTGATGGACCGGTAGATATTACAGAACTTAATCCGCCTTCAGGTGTGAAAGTTAAGATATACAGTGCGTCTGGTACATCTGCACAGGTCAGCTGGACAGAATCCTCTGACGAAGGACTGTCTGATTTCAAGGGATATGTGGTAGTGACAAACAAAGTAACAGCTGCCGGAGCAAAGATAGAACGCGCTGATTCTGCAGTTGTTCTGAAATCCGAATCTAATTTCCATATCGTGCCTCTGGATCCCAACCGCGCTACTTACTACAAAACAGTAGTATACGCTATCACAGACGACAATAAAAAAAGCGTGTCGGCTGAATCTATTATCTATGCCGGTGTTTATGAGGATATAACCCGTACAATTGATGAGTACTCAGCAACTGCACAGAGCGCCAACAGCGGCTTCGGATGGGATGCATCTACAGGCCTTGGCACACAGTACCCATTCTCCTCTTCAAATTCTTCAAAGATTGACCTGCACCTGAAAAAGGTCGGTTCAACCCTGACTTTTTATTCTCCCGATGCAGCTACTAATCCTTCACTCAGCGGTGCCAGGACTACCAAGATAGGTCTTGTCGGAACAGGGCAGACTGCGTATGACAGGGCAGAAAACCTGGATGAACCCAATATGGCCAGCATTGCCGTTGCGGTTGATAACGTTTACCTGATAAAAACAAAAGATAATATCTATGTGAAGGTTTGGGTTAAAAAAGCTCAGGCAGAATCAGGACATACTTATCAGACTGTGACTTTTGACTTTAAGATACAGCCTATTGCCGGATTCAGGGTACTGAAGAGCGCAATTTAAAAGATTAAAACAGACAGCGGGAGAAAATCTGACTCCCGCTGCACTAAAAAAACATTAAGGTGATTTATAAATCACCTTTTTCATTTGGAAGAGTTGATATAGTGAAACGGATATTGTTCATATTGCTCCTGTTAATCGGCCAGGTGAATATACCCGCGCAGAATAACGATTTTGACAGGAGGGTTGCAGAGGGCATAGACCAGATTTATAGCATTAAATTTGAAGATGCCGAACATACATTCAGAAGTCTCATGGCCGATTACCCCAAACATCCTGCCGGCAGATTCTTTCTGGCAATGATTGACTGGTGGAAGATTCTGCTGGACCTGGATAATGAGTCGCATGACGATATTTTCTTTGCCAAGTTAGAAGATGTAATATTTCAGTGCGACGAAATACTCGATAAGGAGCCTGCTAATGTTGATGCTCTGTTCTTTAAGGGCGGAGCTATAGGTTTTCGCGGCAGGCTGAGAGCTATACGCGAAAGCTGGCTGAAGGCTGCTGACGACGGCAGGGAGGCACTTCCGATTGTTCACAGCGCATACAAAATAAATCCCGGCAATGTGGATATTCAGCTGGGATTTGGAATATATAACTACTATGCTTCGGTGATTCCCGACAGATACCCATTTATAAAACCGGTTATGGTATTCTTTCCCAAAGGCGAAAAAGAGAAGGGAATAGCGCAGCTTGCCAATGTTGCAGCCAACGGGAAATATGCGCGGTATGAATCGCAGTACTTTCTTATGACTCTCTATTATCAGTTTGAGGAAAACTATTATAAAGCACTTGAATATGCCAATATGCTGACAGGCCGCTTCCCTGACAATCCGGTCTTCGAACGTTACAAAGGCAGGATACTCGTCAAGAGCGGCAGATTTCCTGAAGGATATGAAGTGTTCAGAGATGTATATGACAAATGCGCAGCCGGAAGGCGGGGTTACGATAAAAATGCCAGGCGGGAATCTTCGTATTATGTGGCATTTCAGCACAAGATAGGCGGCCGCATAGATTCGGCCATGGTGTATTTCAAAGAGTGCGAAAATATCTCGCGTCAGATAGACAAAGACGAAGAGTCAGGATTCCGTATCAATTCAGTGCTATATATGGGCATGCTTGCGGATCAGAAAGGTGAACGTGTACAGGCATTGCAATATTACAGGCAGCTTCTGGATATGCGCAAGTATGGTGATTCTCAGGTGCTGGCCAAACGCTACATCGAAAAGCCTTACGGTAAATGAAAGTAATTATGAATTATGAATTCTGAACGGGGATAATTCAGAATTCATAATTCATAATTGTTTAGAATGTTGTGCTTATTCCTACTCTGTGCAATGCACCGATTGAGCCCAATGAAGAATAAGAATAGTCGAAATTGTATTTGTTTATCAGCGCACCCAGCCCTAAGTTAAATCCTGCTAGTCCTGCAGTAGTTCCGACTTTCAGGTCCTTGCGCTTTTCATTATCAAAACCCAGTCTCAGTTTCAGCACGCGGCTAAGCGAAAATTCACCGCCGAGCACAAAATTCTTAAAACGGCCGCCGAAGTTATCCGTTTTTTCATTCAGTTTATTGAAGCTCCAAAATAAGATAAGCGGCAGATGTTCCATTCTTTTCGATATACCAACTCTGACGTCCAATGGCAGGTCTTCATTTTTGTCAACGTATGAGCTGAGCTGTCCGCCCATATTCAGAGCCGACACACCGATACTGATGCGTTCAGAAGGGATCAGGTACTGAACCCCCAGGTCAGCAGCAAGTGCTGTTGAAGAATAGCTGTCTATAAATGAACCTATGAACCTGGCATTTATGCCGTAGTAGAAATTGTCGTCGATGGTTCCTGCATATCCCGCGGTAAGCGCAATTTCATTTGCTCCGAACGTAGTGCCATCCTTATACCCGTTTTCATCGGCCCTTTCAAAGCTGCCGTAATTTATATACTGCACTCCGAATCCGAACCGGCCGATGCTGCCGATCTCAGTGGAAGCAGAGATTGAAGCCAGATTGATATCCATAAGATGCTTTGCAAATGAAAATGAGATGGGCGTGCCCGTCAGCTGTCTTAAACCTGCAGGATTGTAAAAAATAACGTTGGGATCATCTGTATTGGAAACAAATGCACCCGAGAGTGCAGCCGCGCGGGGACTTATATCCATCCGGAGAAAATCAAAGGTAGTCTGCTGCGAATACAGTATGCTTGAGAGTATAATAAGCGCCAAGCCCTGAAGTTTTAATATTTTCATCGTGCCCCTGGTGAAATTTTATTTTTACACTGTAATATGTCGGAATATAACTTAAAAACAATAAAAACCAATAAATGAGTTTAAATATATTAAAATATAAAGGCAAGACCAAAAACATAAGAACCGGCCCGTTATTTTATATAGTCAATGCAAACAAATTGTTCATAACAGTAGAAATCATGCACTGATGAACGCTGAATATTAACTTTTGCGGGAAGTGAAACAAAATGTTGAGTTATTGTGTTTAATCTTTGTAAATTATGGAAGGATTTTGGCATTTTTTACGGAAAAGGTAACTAATAATAACAACTTGGAATCGAAAGCTATATGAATACTTTAAAGACCGTTTTTTTAATGACCCTTATGATGGTATTATTTCTGTTTATCGGAAATCTGATCGGCGGGGAAAGAGGTCTTATGTTTGCGTTTATTTTTTCCCTGGCGATGAATTTCGGATCATATTGGTTTTCTGATAAAATTGTCCTTGCAATGTATGGTGCAAAACAGATTACGGCCCAGGATAACCCTGCGTTGTTCAGAATTGTCGAGAAGCTGGCGCAGAAGGCTTATCTGCCTATGCCCAAAGTATATATAATGGATAACCCTACACCCAATGCATTTGCAACAGGCAGAAATCCGCAACATGCTGCGGTTGCCGTTACTACGGGTATTATGAGAATTCTGTCTGAAGAAGAACTGGCAGGTGTAATTGGTCATGAACTTGCCCACGTTAAGAACCGGGATATACTTATCGGAACTATTGCTGCAACGCTTGTAGGAACAATAACTTATATTGCTCATATGGCTCAGTGGGCTGCTATATTCGGCGGCGGCAGGGACAGGGATGATGACCGCGGAGGTATGGGTGATCTTGCACTTCTGATTATTGCGCCTATAGCCGCAACTCTTATACAGCTTGCGATCTCCCGTTCGCGTGAGTATGCAGCTGATGAAAATGGTGCTGCTATTGCCGGTAACCCGCTGGCTCTGGCTTCGGCTTTAGGCAAGCTGGCGCGCGGCAATGAAGTAATACCCATGGAAAACGCCGGTACATCATCGGCGCACATGTTCATCGTCAGTCCTCTGAACGGGCGTTCATTCTTCAGACTGTTCTCGACGCATCCTCCTATCGAGGAAAGAATAGAACGTCTGAGACAGATAGCCGCCGGCAGAAGATAATTTGCAGAAACTATCCGCGCGAATAACCGGAACGATAATGAATACAATGCACAGCAGTTTAATTGAAAGATATTCTGCCCGGAATACTTCCGGGCAGATTTACCGGATGTTGTGTGTTTTAGTGGTGCTCAGTCTGTTTTTTAGAGCTGAAGTCATTTGTGCCCAGTCTGAAAATACAGTAAAAACGGCGGGCAATCTTGAGAAATTGTACATGCTCGTGGATTCATCGGCTGGAAGAATATTATCCGTTATGCATAATAATTCTAATACTCCCGAAGAAGCCTCACTGCTGAATATTTCCAGGGGCGATTACCTGATATTTACTAACAGGCTTGTGAAAGGTCTGACAGATAAGGGGGTTGCTCTGAAAATTCAGCCTGCCGAAAACAGCACCGACAGCAGCAGAGTGAGGATACTGTATGCTATTGATCATGCTGGTGTGAAGTATACGGATACTTTCAGAGACGGATGGTTCGGAGCACTGAAGGTGAAACGGCTGTCAGAACTTGGCGGCAGCATTACGGTTACTGACAACGCACGGGTAAGATATTCAGACAAATTTTTTTACAGTATTGCCGATACAGTCTTATATGAGAATTTAGCGGGACTTGAGAGCCGGCCGTATGGTTTTACTCAGTCGGCATATCCGCCTGAACCTGTTTTTGAAAACCTTATTGAACCGGTAATTGCTGTGGGAGCCGCGGCTGCTGCAGTTTATCTGTTTTTTGCGATACGCAGCAAGTAATGATTTGGTTTCTGCGGGCAGATGTTAATATGACTGTCGCCGAAGAGAATGATGCTGTATGAAAATTGCCTTTGAAGAGGCTCCGAAATTAACTAATTTTATATTTGTATTTTTTTGAAGTTTAATAACAATCCAGAAGTAAATAACAATCCAGAAGTATATGATCAAGAAATTAACTATTATTGCGCTTTCAGCACTGTTTCTGCAAAGCTGCGCCAGCTCTGTCAATACACAGAACATGTCTCCCGAAGAACACCTCAATTATGCAATGAGCATATTCAACGATGAGGATTATATTGGTGCCACTGCTGCTTTCCAGACACTGCTGCTGCAATACCCCGGCAGTGCTGTAAGTGATGATGCGCAGTATTACCTTGCCGAGAGTCATTTCAGGAAAAAGGAATATATACTTGCAGCTTACGAATACAGCAGGCTTATAAAAGATATGCCGGCAAGCGAGTTCGTGCCCAAAGCGCAGTATATGCTGGCAGAATCTTATTTCCAGCTTTCTCCCAATTTTCAGCTCGACCAGAAATACACTAGAAAGAGTATCGAGGAGTTTCAGGCCTTTATTGATTTCTTCCCGGCCGATGAAAAGGTCAAGGACGCAGAATCAAAGATTCAGCAGCTGAACGACAAACTTGCACAGAAGGAGTTCAACACTGCACATATATATGAGAGAATGGAACTTAATGAAGCTGCAATTTTTTATTATGATGTGGTTACCAATACATATCACGACAGCAAGTATGCTCCTGAGGCTACATATAAAAAAGTTTCTCTCTATAGAGACAAAAAGGATATGAAAAATACACTGCATGAAATTGATTCTTATCTGCAGAAATATCCGAACGGCCCGGCAGCCGGTGAACTGAAGAAGCTGCAGGAAAAACTCCTGAAAGGGAGCTGAAAAGCAGAAGGCCGGCTGAGAACTGTATTATTGTTTGGCTGAAAATATATTTGCACTCCGGGGGTGCTGAAGAATTTGTAAAAAGACAGGCCAGTTCTTTTCTGTGCCTGTCTTTTCTTTTTTTTGCCATCCTGCGGAGTCCGTAAAACCAGTTACTGCTTTTCCTAATAGACTGTGCGCCAGTAATAAAAATGGTGAGTTCTGAGATTTACTTGTCAGTCATCCTTGACTTAGAATATATTGAAAGTTATTTTGTGAAAACCGGCTGAATCCTCTCTGAGTACCGGTGGTTTTATTGCATGGTCATTACCCGGATATAGTAATACATTCGAACATAAATAAATCAAGAGTTACAAATAGTGTTTACAATCAAGAAATTTCTATTACTGCCCATCATTGCTGTTTTACTGCAGAGCGCTGCCGGTCTTTCTGCGCAGACGCGTCAGGTCAATGTCGACTCGTTGTTTTCTGAATATTTGAAAATATTTACACCTTCAGCCTCATTGTCTCCCGAGGCACCATCTGACAGCAGCAAAAGCAAACCGGTCAACCGGCACAAATGCGGGTTACCGCTGGAAATGCTTATGCGTTCGTACTACAAAAATCTCAGTACAGAAAACCAGGCGCTGTATAAAAGAATGTCATCGCGTCCTGAGATGCAGGCTTCCGTATTAAGTCCGAGCGGACGGTTCCGTATCCACTATGATCTGACCGGTCCCAATACACCGGGTTATATAAAGGGAGCCAGTGTCGGGGAAAATGTGCGGCAGACAGGCCTGCTGCTCGATTCGGTTTACAATTTTGAAGTCGTCTATCTTGGATACCCGGCGTTCCCGGGCGATAATGGGCTGGGTGGTGACGATGCCTGTGACGTATACCTGGCCAATTTAGGCGGTGGTTATTATGGCGAAACGCTCCCTGATGAGAACGGCATAACAACTTTTATACGTGTCGACAATGACTTTTATGACAGCCAGAATACACACGGCCTGCCTGCTCTGAAGGTTACTCTTGCCCATGAATTTCACCATGTTATACAGCTGACCTGTTATAATCCCCAAAGCAGTTATAATGATGAATACTACCTGTTCGAAAGTACTGCTACAGCAATGGAAGAATTTGTCTTTGATGATGTCAACGACTACTATTACTATTTGCCTGAATATTTCAATGCTCCGCAGCGTCCGTTTGCTCTTTATGATATGCAGAACTGTTATGCACTTGTCATCTGGCAGCTGTACCTGAAGGAGCGGTTCGGATATGATATAATAAAGACCCAGTGGGAGTACTTCAGGACCAATCCCGCACTGAAATCAATAAGCATGGCTATAGCGCAATATAGTTCTTCTCTGAGAAGTGAACTCAGTACCTTCGGGCTGTGGTCGTACTTCTCGGGTTACAGGAAACAATACGATACGAAGAATGAATATTTCAGCGAGGGTGCCCGGTATCCGCTGCTGAAGGGATTCTATAACTATACTTATAACGGACAGGAAAAATCATATACCCTTTCCGGGAAAGCAATGTCAAACTACTTCCTGCGCTTTTCTTCTTTCAACGGGACATATACGGATACAATTATTGCGATAGTGACTAATGCCGATTTCAATAATGCTGTTGTCAATCCCGCTAACGACTATAAGTATGTGTTTACAATCGGTCCGTCAAAAACCGATCTTACTGATTTCATATCCAACAATTACTACGCCGGCGTTACCTCGGAAAATCATGACATCTACAAGTCGGCGTTCATATTTAACGGCAGGACAAATCCCGGTATTTATTATATTAAAGAGACTGAGGATCCCTATCCTCTGCCTTTTATATATGCGCGGCACGAACAGTTAAAACTGCCGGTAACCTACTCTGAAATGGGAACAGCAGATCTGTATATATATACGCCTTCGATGCAGCTTGTCTACAAGGGTTCGTCGGCAATTACTTCTCCTGAAGATAAATTCGTCCTGACCTGGAATGGCCGGGACAGCGATGGAAATAAGCTTGCTTCGGGGGTATATCTTTATGTTACAGATTCCCGCGGCAGTCTGAAGAAGGGAAAAATTGTAATCATCAATGAATAATATCCGAATAGCTGCATCAGGAATTTCGAAAAAATTCGGAAGACAGAGAGTCTTCGAAGGGCTGGATTTTGATTTTTCCGGCTGCGGTGTTTTTGGTATTTCCGGCAGCAACGGATCCGGTAAATCCACGCTTTCACTCATTATTGCCGGAGTGCTCTCTCCCTCTTCTGGCAGTATCACCAGAGAGATCGGCGGCCGGGAGATTGACGATGATTCAATTCATGCTCATCTCGGCTTTGCTTCTCCGTACCTCGTGCTCTATGAAGAACTCAGTCCAATGGAGAATCTGAAATACTTTTCTCTCATAAGCGGAAGGCAGGCCGATATACAGAGAGCCGAAGATCTTTTCAGCACACTGAATATTTACGAAAGAAGAAACGACGAAATAAAAAAATTCTCTTCGGGTATGAAGCAGCGCGTCAAACTCGTCATGTCACTTGCCTGCAATCCATCATTACTAATTCTGGACGAACCAGCTTCAAACCTGGATCTGGACGGGAAAACCAAAGTACATAAAATTATTGAACGATATTCAGAATCCATTCAGATCATAGTTGCATCCAATGAACAGGCGGATCTGGAACTGTGTAAATCAACCATTAACCTTGACCATAAATAACCAGCACCCGGGTATGAAAGCATATTGGCTATTTAGAAAAGATCTGCTTCTCGAATTAAAAACGCGCTATGCCGTAAACGCACTGCTTATGTTCATACTTGTGGCACTGAGCGTAATACTGTTTGCAGCAGGCAGCGAAAATATACCACCGGAACTGTCGGGAGGATTATTATGGGTGGTGATATTTTTTTCTGTGATGTCGGGACTCTCCAGAGTATTTGTTTCGGAGGAGGAAAAAGGAACCGTACTGCTGCTGCACCTCATGGCCAGGCCGTCAACGATATTTACCGGAAAGCTGCTTTTTAACGTCGTTCTGATATTTTCGATAAATATTATTATTACATTTCTGTACTGGCTGTTATTTGACACTTTTTTGCTCCGGAATTTGTTATTGTTTGTAGTTTCATTTATTCTGGGAAATATCGGGATTGCAGTATCATCTACAATAATAGCGGCAATAATAGCAAAAGCCGGCGCCAGGGGTACACTCTATCCTGTGTTGTCGTTTCCGGTTCTGCTGCCTTTGCTCCTTGCATTGATAGAGCTGACTAAATATTCTATGAACGGTGCGGTTTTCGGCGAGTGTTATGTTGAACTTGGGCTTTTATTTTGTTATGATATTATTATGCTCACTGCGTCATATCTGTTGTTCGATTTTGTATGGAAGGAATAACCCTCCCGGGATAAGCAAAGACTAGCCCGGATTCTTTTAAGTGAAAATGACTCAAATTAGTGATGAATCAAATTTAATCCATTTACTGATCATAATTCGCCGGCTGATAAAATGAACACGAGGTATTTACTCTATTTACTGATGCTGATGCTTCTGATAGCTGCTTTTGCAGCTCCTATGACCGATGTTCCGGTAAAATGGTATCAGTTTCCCTTCATCCCGGGACTCGGTGAAAAGTCCAGGATTATATTCTTTCACGTGCCGACTGCCTGGCTGACAGTAATAGCCTTTCTTATGTCCACCGTTTACGGGGTGCAGTATCTGAGGACAAAACAGCCGGTAAGTGATATAAAGGCTTATTCTGCAGCACAGCTGGGTTTTATGTTCTGCCTGCTGGCCACAGTTACCGGTTCGATATGGGCGAAGTTTACGTGGGGAGCATTCTGGCACTGGGACCCGCGCGAAACGAGCATATTCATTCTGCTGCTGATATACGGGGCATTTTTCTCGCTTCGGTCGGCAATCGAGAATGAAGAAAAGCGCGCCGTACTATCTTCAGTCTATCTCATACTGGCCTTCGTAACCGTACCGTTTTTTATCTTTATAATGCCGAGAATAATGACCGGGCTGCATCCGGGCAGCGCTGGAGATTCGAATTCGGGACCGGTGGTGGATTTTCAGATGAGTACAAATATGTTCATACTCTTTATATCTTCGCTTGTTTTGTTCACAGTACTTTATTTCTGGATGTGGAAACTCAACTATAAGACACTGATATACAAAGAAAAATTAAACAACCATTCGGAGAACTGAATTTGGAATCACTATACGAATTTTTCGAGAACAATTCGCTTTATATAGTACTGTTCATTGTAGTCGTAATATGGAGCGGCATATTCATGTTCCTGATGAGTGTGGAAAAAAGGCTCAGAATGATTGAAAAACAGCTTAGGCTTGATAAATCATCCGATATAATCGATAACGGAGAAAAACATATATGAAATATAAATATATAGCCGGTATAGCCGTCATTTTTGTTTTCTTTGGAATAATGACATACCTGTTTACACAGTCAGCGATCAGCTATGAAAGCAATTTTAATGAGATCCGTAACAGCAGCAAGACTTTCAAGGCTACCGGCACATGGGTAAAGGAAAAACAATTTACCATAGACCGCAGCAAACGGTTGTTCAGTTTTTATATGGCTGATACATCCGGCAGCGAGATGATGGTGGTCTATGCCGGCGCTATGCCGAATAATTTTGAATCGGCATCGAGTGTCGTTGCTACCGGAAAATATCAGGATGGGAAATTCTACGCCAGGGAACTGCTTACAAAATGTCCCTCTAAGTACGAAGCTACGGCAAAGAAATGAAGACTCTCCAAGAATTTAAATACCGAAAGGAGAACTAATGGCTGGAAGCATAGCCCTGACATTTGCACTGATGTCGGCAGTGGCCGCAGTCGTGTTTTATTATATGAGCATCAGAGAGAAGGGGAATTATATACGGTACGCAAGAATATCATTTTACCTGTCGGCTGTTTTGATACTTGCCGCTTCACTGCTTCTGCTCAATGCAATATTGAGCCATAACTACGAGTATAAGTATGTATATGAATACAGCGGCAGCGGTTTATCCATCGGACTGCTGATATCTACTTTTTATGCCGGTCAGGAAGGCAGCTTCCTCTTGTGGACACTGTTCGTTGCAGTTGCCGGACTGATACTCGAGAACAGGCTTGCAAAGGGAAGTGATATTGAACAGAGTGTGATGACCGTATATTCCCTGGCGCTGACATTTCTGCTGATAATGATTTCTCCCCTGCTGAAAAACCCGTTTGCATATATCTGGACAGCTGAACCATTTGTGCCTGTCAGTGCCGTCGCATCGGCATACTATAACCTGCCGTATTTTGGAAATTATCTTTTTACAGATAACAGCACCGGTGAGCATTTTGTAAAGATTACCTCGGCACTTGCCGGAAACCTTAAAGCTTCCGGAATAAGTATAAATCAGTTCATCATCGATGGAAGAGGACTGAACCCTCTGCTGCAGAATTTCTGGATGCAGATACATCCTCCGATATTATTCGTGGGATTTGCGCTGTCTTTGATTCCGTTTGCATTTGCATCCGGTGCACTAATTGAGAAACGCTATACCAGTAACTGGGTGAAGGCTGCGTTTCCATGGGTGGTTGCCGGCAATATGATGCTCGGTCTCGCCCTGATGCTGGGCGGATACTGGGCCTATGGAGTGCTGGGCTGGGGCGGGTACTGGGGTTGGGATCCGGTTGAAAACTCGAGCCTGGTTCCCTGGCTTATCGGTGCTGCTCTGCTGCATACAATGATCATACAGAGAAAAGACATGGAGAGCGGCTCAGGCCGTGCTTTTGCAAGAACGAATATTATACTTTCAATGTCGGTCTTCTGGTTTGTACTGTACAGCACTTTCCTGACACGCAGCGGAATACTCGGCGATGCTTCCGTTCATTCGTTTACCGATCCGGGCTCCACCGTGTATGTGTTTCTAGTTGTATTTCTCTCGTCTTTCGTGTTGCTGGGGCTGGGTCTGTTTTTCCTGAGACGCAAAAATATTACCGTTACTCCGGATGCACGCGATGTGCCGGTGATGAAAAAAATGGTATCGCGTGAAACAGGTATATTTTTCGGCGCTGCAGTACTGCTGGCCATATCGGCAATAGTTATAGCCGGAACATCTTCTCCGATATTCGGTCTTTCAGTCGATACTTCATTTTACAGCAACATGAGCCTTCCTTTGGGTATACTGATGACACTACTGAACGCCCTCAGCATATTTTTCAGGTGGGGAGAAAATAAATCATCAGGACTGGTTATTCGTATACTTCCATATGCAGCCGCAGCTGTTCTGATCACTATTGTTATTGTACTCATCGGGGAAGTAAGCGGTACAGCGCTGATGCTTCTGGTATTTTCTTCGTCATTTGCATTTGTATCAAACGCCGGCATACTGTTCCGGATGATACGGACCAACTCATCCAGGACGGGTGCATACGTTTCGCACATTGGTGTTGCTGTGTTTCTTGCCGGAGTTGCTGCGACTTCAGGACTGAGCGGGCACAGTTCTGTGGACCTGCCCAGAAACAGCGCAAAAAATGTGCTGGGTTATACACTTACTTACAAGGGATATGAACAGCACGGTGAAAAATACAGATTTATGGTTGAAGTCCGCAAAGGCGATACATATAAACTGGCGGCACCGGTTATGTATGTCAGCAGATTCAACAACGGACTGATGCGCGAGCCGGATATACTGGCAGGACTTAAACGCGATCTATATATCTCACCGGTAAGCTATGAAGATGGTTCGAAGAGCGCAGTGAAAGAAGTAACTCTGACTAAAGGGGAGTCGACAGAATTTGCAGGCAGCAGGATTACCTTTGTAAGTTTTGATTTCCCGCGCGAGGCTATGAATGCAATGATGTCCGGTGCAGCATTTGATATCGGCGCAACCCTTGAGGTTGAGAAAAACGGCAACAAAAAAATGCTTCAGCCGAAGATCAGAAACCAGAACGGCCAGAGATCCTTTATCTCTGCTGAGGATGATGCAAACAAGCTTTCTTTAACCGTGACAGAAATGGATGCTTCGGGAAAAATACGCCTGTCGCTGTCAGACCTGCAGAGCTCCGGAAAACCGGTGCAGGAAGTGTTGTCTGTAGAAGCCAGTATCAAACCGTTTGTCAGCTTTGTATGGATCGGTGTATTTATAGCCATTGCAGGCTACGTAATATCGCTTGTAAGAAGAATACGCGAACAGCAGTAGTAATAACATCTCCACACTCTGAGAAAACAATGCTGCAGCGCGAATTATGAAATCATCATTTGCTTTGCAGTGTGTTTAAATCTTTTTATCTTTGGGGACAATAAAAGCATATATTCTCTACAAAATCCGGAGATATACATGATAAGTCTTCAAAGGTACAAAATTGCTATCGTATTAGTTCTTTCTCTTTTTCTGCAGCTCTCTGCCCAGCAGATCGGTGTCAGTAAGATAGAACCTGGCAACTGGTGGGTCAATATGAAGCACAACAGGATACAGCTTATGGTTTATGGGGAAAACCTGAGCGGACTGGAGGCTTCATTCAATACACGTACAATTTCTGTCAGGAAAATACACCAGACTCCGAACCCTTCCTATGCATTCATTGATATTGAGATCTCACCGAAAGCAGCCGCGGGCAGTTATGTGCTGACACTGAAAAATAAATCATCAAAATCAGAAACAGTATTTCCGCTGCTTCAGCGGAAGGATCCGAAAGGACTGTATAAGGGGTTTTCGAACAGTGACGTTATTTATCTGATCACCCCGGATAGATTTGCCGACGGCGATACGACAAACAATATGCGCTCGGATATGATAGAAAAACATCCCAAGTCATCGCCCATTGGCCGGCATGGAGGTGACCTGCAGGGACTGATGGGAAAGCTGGATTACATCCGAGACCTCGGCATTACCGCGCTGTGGGTCAGTCCTCTCGTCGAAAATAATACCGAAGTCAGCTATCACGGATACGGCATTACTGACCACTACCGGATCGATCCGCGTTTCGGTACAAATGAAATGTATAAGAAATTCGTTTCTGAGTCGCACAGCAGGGGAATGAAAGTGATTCTTGATCATGTCAACAACCACATCGGCCTTAATCATCCGTGGTCAAAGAATATGCCTACTCCCGACTGGTATAACGGAACTCCTGCAAATCACGAAATGACACGCCACTATAACCGGTCTGTATTTGATTTGAACAGTTCTCAGCAGGTAAGGGACAATACCACCAATGGCTGGTTCGTAGATGAAATGCCGGACCTTAATCAGAAAAATCCTTATGTGCAGAACTATCTCATACAGAATACAATATGGTGGATTGAATACAGCGGCCTCGACGGCATACGCGAAGATACCTATGTATACAACGATCTGGAATACCAGAACCGCTGGGAAAAAGAAATCCTCAATGAATACCCTTCAATGAATATCGTAGGCGAAGTCTGGATTGGTGATCCGGTGTTTGTCGCTGCTTTTCAGAAGGATAATAACGTTGTCAGGACCAGAAAGGCCAGCCTGCCGGCACTTATCGATTTCCCTTTCCGCGATGCAATTACTGACGTGCTGAGCGGGAATAAAGGTATCTATTCATTCTATGAGATAATCGCAAAGGATATGCTCTACGGAAATCCCGGGAACCTCGTTACCTTTGTTGACAATCACGATATTTCGCGGCTGATGTATATTGTCAAGAATGATTTGAAGTCTTACAAACTGGGTCTGCAGATACTGATGACTATGCGCGGAATTCCTCAGATATATTACGGCACCGAACTGGGAATAACCGGTAATGAAGACCATGGCTCGATACGCGAAAACTTTATGGGCGGCTTTCCTGGAGATCCTAGAAATGCATTTACCGTATCAGGCAGAACGGACAGGGAGAATGAAATCTACGATTATCTGAAGAAACTCATTGACCTGAGAAGGAACTATAAGGCGCTGAGTACCGGAAAATTATACCACTACCCGCCGGTAAATGAGGTATACAGTTATTTCAGAATTTCAGAAGGACAGAAAGTATTCGTTGTAATAAATAACAGCAAGGATAAGCAGCAGCTGGATATACAGCTTCAGAATGAATTTCTTTCCGGAGAGAAGGAACTTGAGAATCTGCTGGACGGCAGCCGGATAAATTTGTCAGGACTAAAACAAATTGATGTTGAAGGTAAAACAGGACTGATATTCCTGGTGAAATAAAAAAACTGATGAAACAATAATTACGGTCAGTTTCCGGCAAATTGTTCCTGAGCCGAGGGCAGACCGATCATTCTTTTCAGTTCAATGAATTTACTGTGATCTTTCATTTTTTTCCAGAGAGGGTGGACATCGAGGAATATAAGTCCTCCCGCCCTCTCGTCGTATGCCTTCCACAGGTATCTGAAAGCTTCTTCCTCACGGTTGAGTATCAGATAGAAACAAGCGATCTCGAAATTCAGAGATATGTTTTCATCACTTTCTTCCTTCTCAAGCAGAAGGTGCAGGCATTTTTCTGATTCCTCTTTTTTGCCCAGAAATGCATACGCCATTCCAAGCGGGGCCATTCCTTTGGACGGATCGTGAGACTTTGCCCGGGCTTCTGAGAATAATCTTACCGCATCCTTGTATTTGCCCCTGAGCAGGAAAATTGCACCGAGGTGCCAGAGTGCCGGATTGAAATCCGGGGCCAGTTCGAGGGTTTTCAGAAACTGCTTTTCCGATTCATCGTATCTGCCTGCCATAAACAATACTTCCCCCATTGCATTGTTTATTACAAGCGAGAACGGATCCAGGCGGTATGCCGACTCAATTTCCCTGAGTGATCCGGAGATATGTCCCATAGTCAAAAGATACAGTGAATATACATAGTGAACATCGGCTGTGCCTGAATTCAGCGAAAGCGATTTCTGAATGGAATTGTATGCACCTGTAAAATCCCAGCGGTAGAACAATTTCACCAGAGCAAGAGACAGATGGCTTTCGGCCAGAGAGTCATCGATTGACAGTGCCTTCAATGCCATCAGTTCAGCCTGAGGATATGCATTTCTGGGGGCAACGTGGCCCATTGCTCCAAGCCATACATAGCAGTTTGCTATGCCGCAGTGCGGCTGTACGAATTTATTTTCTGCTGAGACTGACTGTTCGAAAAATGCAATGGCCTTCTGCATATTGTCCGGCGTCCACTTGTTGTAGTAATACAATCCCTTGAGATAAAGATTATATGCATCGAGGTTTTTAGTATGTGCGCTTACCAGCGGAGCCCGGGTATTTTCAAGGGCATGCTTGTGATCAAGTTTTCCGGCTATTGCCCTGGCAATTTCATCCTGCAGTTCGAAGATATCTTCCAGCTCACGGTCAAAAACTTCTGACCAGTAGTGGTAGCCGTCAGAGGTATTTATCAGCTGCGCTGTGATCCTCACCTTATTGCCCGATTTTCTGACGCTGCCTTCTATAATGGTGTCGACATTGAGTTCGCTTCCTATCTTTCTGACATCGTCATTTTTTCCCTTAAATGCAAATGACGAGGTGCGTGATGTCACCTTCAGTCCCTGAAGTTTTGTAAGGGCATTGATTATTTCCTCTGTGATGCCGTCAGAAAAGTACTCGTTTTCTATGTCGTTGCTCATATTGACAAAGGGAAGTACAGCTATGCTTTTATATGAATTTCCAAGTACTGCGCGCAGTTCATTCTGATCCGGGAGTGAAAGTCCGTCGACATTGATGGCGTATATTTCTACCGGTTTTTTTACATTCTTCAGCGCGACCTCACCCAGACTGACCGAAGACAGGTCCTCCTGATTCTTGATTTCATCGAAAATCTTCCCGGATATGAATATAGAACCCGGGACAGACAATGCCTGAATTCGCGAAGCAACGTTGACACCGTCACCGTAAACACCGTCATCTTCATATACAATATCACCCGCATGAATTCCTATGCGCAGAGGAATACGGGGATCGTTGTTCAGTTCCTTCTGTATCTCGACTGCACAGCGTACGGCTTCTATCGCGCTTCCGAAAATACTGAGTGTCCCGTCTCCGTAATACTGGAGTATCGAACCGGTATGGTTTGATATGCACTTTTCCAGTATCTGTCTGTGCCGGTCTCTCAGTAATTTTGCGCGGTTTTCATCCTCCTGCATCATGGAAGTATAACCTACCATGTCCGTAAACATAATTGCCGCAAGTATTCTTATTTTTTTCTGAAGCATAAATCAAACAACCGCTAAAAATTCAAAATAACTGTTACAAAGGTATTCAAATCCATATCATTAACACAAATCATTCCGGCCAAATCTTCTGGAAAATCGGCAAGATCGGCCAATTTACCGGCAAATATTTTTAATCGGCTTTGAATATTATACACTTTTAAATTAACTTGCACATTGTAACCTGAACGGTAATTAAATATTCAGTCAAATAAAATAATAATATAATAATTCCGGAGGATCAAATGAATAATTTAGACAGTACTCTTCCCACAAAAGAGGAACGCAACTGGGCGATGTTTTGCCATCTTTCCTCTCTGCTGCTGTTTGTGGGTATACCGTTTGGGAATATTATCGGCCCGCTTGTAATGTGGCTTCTGAAAAAAGATACGTCGCCTTATATCGATCAGCAGGGAAAAGCTGCTCTGAATTTTCAGATTTCAATGACTATTTATATACTGATTTCTGTCGTTCTTATTATTATTCTGCTGGGCATTCTTATGCTGGTCATTCTGGGAATACTCGATATCATACTTGTAGTTATTGCAGCTATAAAATCAGCCAACGGAGAAGACTACCGGTATCCGTTTACAATTCAGATAATAAAATAACGGCCGGATCATACCTGCTATAAATTAGTACGTGCATCAATCCTGAGCCAGCGCGCTCGGGATTGATGATTACTCCATATTATCTTACTGACTCGGCTCTGTTCGCGGCCTGCCTCTTTCAGGGCATTTTTCGGGAACCATTGTCCATTCCATCCGTCCAAACGAAAGTAAAATCTTTCATAGTAACAATACCATAGGCGGAATAATAATGAAAAATAGCAGGTTTTTCGTAATTGCTTTGCTGTCGGCAACACTCATTTCACTGGAAATTGTATGGACGAGGGTGTTTTCGGCCGAGTTTTTCTACACGTTTGCATTTCTGACACTGTCACTTTCGATCCTGGGGCTGGGGTTCGGAGCCCTGTTATTCAGGCTGCTGCCGTTGCTCGATAAAAAATACACGATCGGCAGCGTACTGACTCTTTCATCGCTTCTTGCACTGGCGGGACCTTCGATAGTACTGAATCTGCACCTGGAGTTCTCGCGGCTGTTCAGCAGCTGGGAGATGGTATGGAAATTTGTACTAACAGTATTTCTTCTGAGTTCTCCATTTATGACCGGCGGAATAGCCCTTGCCAAAATCTTCCGGGATAATACAGAAGAAATGCCGCGCCTCTATATGGCTGATCTGCTGGGTGCAGGACTGGGCGGATTACTGGCGGTATTGTTCATGAATTTTGCGGGTACACAATATGCTGCATTCCTGATCTGTATTCCTATGATTGCTGCTGCATTCTGGGCTGGCGAAGGGAAGCTGCGGCTGATTGCCGTTATCCCGCTGGCTGCAATGATGGTGCTAATGGTTTATGCCAATACGCTGATGAATCCCCCGATGAAAGAAAGGGCCCCTGTTATTGCCCAGCACTGGGATGCAATGGCTAAACTGAAAATACTGGAATTCGGCAAAGAGGACAGAGGAATAAATATCGATAATATTGCCAACACTCCGGTTATCGGGTTTGACGGCAACTGGAAAAAACTGGACTCCGCAAAGTATGACTTCGGAATATTTCAGCTTAAAAGTTTCATAGTTCCAGGCCGTTCTGTTACACTTTCACTCGGCGCTGGAGGCGGTGGTGAAGTGTTTCAGGCGCTGAAGGAAGGAGCCAGGGAAATACACGCAGTTGAGGTTAATCCGGAAATAAACAGAATGATAAGCCAGGGCGAGCTTGCAAGCTTTAGCGGCAATATCTATAACGATCCGCGCGTAAAGGTTATTTCAGAGGATGGCAGGACATACGTAAAAAGATTCCGCAACAAGTTCGACCTTATCACCTCTTTCAGCTCAAATACATTTGCTGCATTGGCATCGGGGTCATTTGCTCTTGCCGAGAATTATCTTTTTACCACGGAAGCCTATCAGGATTACCTCAATGCACTTACTGACAGCGGCTACTTCTATATGGAACACCAGATGTATATGCCTAAAGTAGTTACTGAAGTGCTGGAGGCATTGGGCAAAGCAGGGATCAAGAATCCTGCCTCGCACATTGCAGTATATGACCTGCCTAAGTTCCGCAGAAACATTATTATTTTTTCAAGGCGGCCTATGACCGATCAGTTCAGACAGACAGCCGTCTATCCGCTCACTGCAGAAGTATATCCTTACATCCACCTGCTCTATCCGGCTCCCGATTCAACAAAGAACAATCTGATTAATCAGATAGTGCAGAAGGGCTGGATAAATGTACAGCATAAAGCAGATATCGATATTGCTCCGTGCTACGACGACCGTCCGTATATAGCACAGCTGGGACTCTTGAAAAATTTCAGTCTTACAAAACTTAAGCAGGTATCTCCCTATGAATTCAAGGGATTTCCAGTTTCGAAAATGATAGTTGTGATGATACTGATCATTATAAGTGTGCTGGTACTGCCGATGCTGTTTCTGCCTTATCTGTTCAGGGGCAGAAAGCTGGCTGCATCTTTGTGGCTGTATTACTTTGCCATTGGTGTGGCCTATATGGTTGTGGAGATAGTGCTGATACAGAGGTATACTTTGTTCATAGGCGCCTCGTCGTACAGCTTCATAATAATATTGCTGTCTCTGCTGATCAGTTCCGGAATAGGCAGCCGGTTCTCTGAACGGTTCAACGATCTTGTGCCGTTTGCATTCATTATATCGTGGCTGGTACTGGAGCTATTCGCTTTTCCAGGCCTGAGAGAGATGCTGTCAGGCTCGGAATTTTATCTGAGGACATTTCTTTCGGTGCTGCTGATATTTCCGCTGGGCTTTTTTATGGGAATGCCGTTTCCCAAGGCTGCAAAGAAGGCAGGTGAACTGGTTGACTGGGGTTTTGCTGTCAACGGTGTTGCTTCCGTTATTGGCTCTGCAGGTATAATACTTGTTTCCATAAATTACGGACTCAGTATCTCACTGCTGACTGGTGCCATGTTCTATCTGCTGGCGATGTATCTGATTAACCGTCAGCACGCCTGAAATTAAATTGCCGGGATATATGTTGTCCTCTCTAGCTTTGCAGAGTCAACGCTATCCCGGCGACTGTATCCTGCCTCCGCATATCCGCCCGAAATACGGTGTTAATTTCCCAATCGTGAGTCAACATTCTGAATTGTCTAGACCTTGTTATTTGCTGTAAAATAATCTTATATTTATTTTTAATGTCTTGTAATATCTGTCCATGTTACAGCTGGAGTGACATACCAGGTTACTTCTAAGTATCTTACACTCTTAGATTCTCATAGTTTACGGTCAACTGATAACTCTGATAAATAATTCAAAATATGCCCCGCTGCTTGAGGCGGAATACTTTATTTAGAATAAACAGGCAATAAAATTTTATGGAAATGTCGAATCAGATTAAGGATAACGAAGGAAAATTTTTCGCTATACGTCTTTCGTTTGCTTTTGGAATTTTGATGCTGTTATTGAAATGGTATGCATATTTCATTACAGGTTCTAGTGCAATTCTGTCTGATGCAGCTGAGTCAGTAGTGCATATAATCGGAGTCGCATTCGCGGTGTTTAGTTTATGGCTAAGTCTTCAGCCTGCTGATAAAAGTCATCCTTATGGACATAGTAAGATTACGTATTTTTCTGCCGGTTTTGAGGGCGGACTTATAGTTATTGCTGCAGCGTATATAATTTTTATTTCAGTGCAGCGGCTAATTACGGGAGTAAGGCTTGAGAATCTTGATAGCGGCGTTTACTTTACTTTTAGTGCCTCGGTTATCAACTTGTTCCTGGGATGGTTTCTTATCAGAAAAGGCAGGAAAACAAACTCACTCATTCTGGTAGCAAACGGAAAGCATGTACTGACGGATTCTTGGACAAGTTTCGGGGTTGTCGCTGGGTTATTATTAACTCTGATCACCGGCTGGCTTCCTTTTGACCCAATTATAGCCATTATCGCTGCGTTGAATATACTATGGTCGGGCGGTAAATTAGTAAGACAAGCCTCTGCAGGATTAATGGACGAAGGAAATGAAGCTTTGGGAAATGTAATAATTAAGGTTCTGGATGAAGAAACTGCAAAAAGAAATGTCCAGTACCACCAATTGCGCTACAGGGAAAGCGGGGAGATAATCTGGATCGAATTTCATCTGTTGTTTCCGCAAAATACTGTTCTTGAAGATGCTCATCTGGCGGCAACAGAAATTGAAACAGTAATAAGAAACTCTTTTAAGTCCAGTGTTAACATTGTTACACATCTTGAACCCTGCGAGCTGCATGATAAGATTCATGATGTAAACCATTAACAATTTCAGCTATCAACGCAGATATGATTTTGCAGATATTACAGATCGCATGTTCGTATTTGTCTTTTATGCGTAGTTTCCATATGTTTATATAGTTCGAAAAAATATTTTCGGTGCCCAGACAGGGAGAATAGGGAAACCGGTGTAAGTCCGGTGCTGCCCCGCAACTGTAATTGGCGCAAAGAATACTATAGCCACTGTTTTTTCAGACGGGAAGGTGTATTCGTTGCCATCAGCCAGGAGACCTGCCGGAAATACCTTAATTATCTACCTTCGCGGGCAAGGTGAGATGCTGTCTTTGATTTGATGGTCTGATTTTCCGGATGCTTCCAATTCCGGAACCGGAAGAAAGACCCGTTCCTGATATGACACTTTAGCACTCTTTTTCCCCCGTAGGTTACAACTTTTAATAAAAAAGGAGTAACTTAATGCGCACTTTTTATCACACTGTTTTGGGCCTGTGTGCCCTCATGACCGCTTCAGTCACTGCGGCGGACAATGAAGGCGCCAAAGACACCATGTCCACGCACAGGCTGTCTGAAGTAGTAATTACTGCTACAAAAACTGCAACGCCTCTTGCCGAAATTGGCAGCACTGTCACCGTTATATCCGGCAGGGATATTGAAAAAACCAACAAGTCATTCGTCTCCGAGGTACTGAGAGATATTCCGGGTGTGAATATCGTTCAGCAGGGCGGCGCCGGCAGACTTAGCCGCGTGTTTGTACGCGGGGCAAACCCCCACCATACGCTTATACTTGTCGACGGAGTAGAGATGAGTGATCCTTCTTCGATAAGCAATGCCTATGATATCTCGACGCTCCAGACGGATAATATTGACCGTATAGAAGTACTGCGCGGACCGCAGAGTACACTGTATGGCAGCGATGCTTTAGCCGGTGTCATAAGTATATTTACAAGAAAAGGCGAAGCCAAACCTGCAGTGCATCTGAACGCCGAAGGCGGTTCATTCGGTACATATAAGGGATCAGCCGGGGTCAGCGGCAGAACCGGAATGTTCAACTATTCACTTGGATATGCACGGCTTCAGAGTGATGGTTTTTCTACCACGCCTGAAAAATACGGCAATAAGGAAAAGGATTCTTACCTGAATAATTCGCTGAGAACTAAACTGGGATTGGATATCACTGAGGATCTTGCGATTGACTTTACGGGCGGATATGCCAAAACAAAAACTGATATGGATCAGAATGCAAAAAACGGAGATGATCCTAACTTCGAGGGCAACTTTGAAGAAATTACACTAAAGTCATCCGTCGATTTGTCGCTGTTCGACAAATTCTGGCAGCAGAATCTGTCAGTTGCCTTCTACAAGAATATCAATCAGGCTATAGACGAACCCGATGAGATGAGACCTACTGTAAGCTCGGATGCATACTTCGCAGGAAGAAAACTTAAGTTCGAGTGGCAGCACAGCTTCCGCATAATGGAAGGTAATACACTGACAGCCGGTATTGAAAGTGAGAATGAATATGCTACGACGAGCTACAAGGCAACGGGCGACTGGCCTTCGGATAATTATTTTCCATCTCACAGGGCCGTTACCACAGGCATATATCTGCAGGATCAGATCAGTCTGTTTAACAGTCTCTTTGGAAGTTTCGGCGTCAGATATGATAATCACGACAGGTTCGGAGATGTGGTTACCTACCGTATAGCTCCGGCATTTCTGATAAAACAGACCGCCACAAAACTGAAGTTCACCGCAGGTTCGGGCTTCAAATCACCGTCACTGTATTATCTGTTTGATCCAATGTTCGGCAACAAGGACCTCAAGGCTGAAAAAAGCAGCGGAATAGATGCCGGCATTGAACAGTATCTGTTCGACTATAAGCTCACTATTGGAGCAAGTTATTTCTTCAACAGCTTCACTGACCTTATCGGATATGAACCGGTTACCTACAAGACGGTAAACATAGACAAAGCTGAAACACGCGGTGTGGAATTGTCCTTATCCACAGCTCCTGTACGGAATGTTTCGCTGAAGTTCAACTACACATATACAGATGCGCGTGATAAAAGCAATGGCGGAAGCAAACTGCTCATCAGACGCCCGATGAACAAAATATCAGCACTTGTCAACTATGAATATGGAAATGCCGGTGTATCGTTTGAAGTAATAAATACGGGTAAAAGGCAGGATGACGATTTTACGACCTATACCAGGGTCGATATGAAACCCTATACGCTGATGAACCTTGCCGCTTCCTATAAACTGAACCGCTATGTTGAACTTTCTGCCAGAATTGAGAATATGCTCGATGAGGAATATGAGGAAGTGCTGTATTATGCGACTGCCGGACGTTCCGTGTATGCAGGTATAAAACTTTCTTACTGACGGATATATAAAAATATTGCCATTCCCGGGAAAATATATTTCCCGGGAATGCACTAGAAACTATGCCGGATTACTTTTTATCATCTTCTTCCGGTTTGTAGGGAAAGAATTTGTCAAGGGCAATGATAGTCAGATAGAATATGCCCATGAAAACAAATATGCCGGTCATTCCCTTGCCGGTAACAACCAGAGCATTCCAGAATGTATCGATAACTTCCTGTGAAAACATCTTGATTTCTCCTTAATTAAATAATTAACCTACCAGTGCAAGGATTAAACCGCCGGCGATAACAGAACCTATCTGGCCTGCTACGTTGGCGCTGACTGCATGCATTAAAAGGAAATTGAACGGATCGGCTTCCTGACCCATATTGTGAATAACACGGGCAGACATCGGGAATGCAGAAATACCTGCGGCACCGACCATCGGGTTAATTTTCTTCTTCAGGAAAATGTTCAGGAATTTTGCGAATAATACACCGCCTGCCGTATCAAATATAAATGCAACCAGTCCAAGACTGATAATGATAAGTGTCTGCGGCTGAAGGAACTTTTCTGCCGTCATTGTCGCAGCTATTGTGATACCGAGCAGTATGGTTACAAGACTGGCAAGTTCATTTTGGGCTGACAGCGAGAGTTTGTTCAGAACACCGCATTCGCGAATAAGATTGCCGAACATCAGGAATCCAATCAGTGCTGCAGAAGACGGAGCAATAATACCAGCGAATACAGTTACAATGATAGGGAATATGATCAGTACAGTTCTTGAAACACTCTTGGCATGGCTTTCCATCCTTATTTTCCTTTCATTCTGCGTCGTAAGCGCCCTGATCACAGGCGGCTGAATGATCGGAACAAGAGCCATATAAGAATAAGCTGCAACTGAAATAGGACCCAGCAGATCCTTGGCAAAACGGGAAGCAACATAGATTGATGTCGGACCGTCTGCCGCACCGATGATACCAATTGAAGCGGCCTGTTTCAGATCGAATCCGAACAGTGTAGCCATAGACATAGTAAAGAAAATGCCGAACTGGGCAGCAGCGCCGAACAATAGAAGACTGGGTTTTTTCAGGAGCGGAGAGAAGTCGATCATGGCGCCCACTGCGACAAAGATAAGCAGCGGGAATATTTCAGTCATGATACCCATGTTGAAGAATATGTTCAGAACACCTTCTACCTTTTCTGATCCGTTCATCTGATCGATGGCAGCTGAAAAGGGAATGTTCACTAGAATCGCACCAAAACCAATTGGCAGTAAAAGAGCGGGTTCATACTCTTTTTTAATTGCAAGATAGATCAGTATGCCTCCGATGGCTATCATTACAAGCTGCTGCCATGTAATTGCCGTCAACCCTACAAACAAACCATCCATTTTTTTCTCCTGGCTAATTTAACGACTGATTGCTTTTTGTTTGTTAATTATATATGTTTATTCTTTTTACACGGTATTGGGCTTTTACAAGACTTGCTAGATAGGCGTGATCCTTCCAATCAGCCTTTTATATGAAAATCAATAATGCTTACGACGCTAATTCAAAAACTATGAACTATATGGGGATAAGCAACCTGGGAATTGAAAAAATCTGCCAAGATTCCAAGTAAGATAAAGAACACAAAAACAGTGCAAAATTGGTCACATAAATATAAATAATATTATCCGAAATCTCATAGAAAAATCTGAACTAAAATCCCTATTATTTTGCGCCTGTTTATTATTTTTTGTGCCGGCTGACTGTCAGTCTGTCGGGATTTCTGTTCTGTGACAATTAACCGAAATGATCTCTCTGTCCTGAAAATTTGTATACCGGCTTTTTTTACTGAAATTTGTCGAACGTTTTAGTATTCTATAAATAAAATACTCACTTATATTTTCCGGCGGTATTATGTGCAGAGGTTCAGAAATCTATAAGTTTCAGCTGGTGCTCTTCTTAGCATTCCTTTCACTGTTCGCCAGTACTTTGGCACAGGAGATTTCCTATCCTGAATATTTTAGGTCTGAAAAACAGTTCTATATGAAAAAATTTTCCGGCAGAACAATGTTCCCCGGAAGAGATGATATCGATGTTTACTACTACAGACTGGACCTGTCAATTGACTATGCCTCAAAGCGCATAGCCGGTAACACTCTACTTGGAGTTGCTTCAAGGAAAGATACGTTGAACGCTGTGACAATTGAACTGAGGAATAATATGACTGTCGATTCCGTCATTGCCGGCGGTATCAGATCTGTCTACAGCAGAAACAACGACAGACTCACCATAAATCTTCCGCACGATCTGACTACCTCTGAGAAAGTACTGATAAGGGTGTATTATGCCGGTAATCCATCCACTTCTGGCTTTGGCAGTTTTGAATTTTCTCAGACTCGCGCAGGCAAACCGGTTATATGGAGCCTCAGCGAACCTTTCGGAGCTCCCGACTGGTTCCCGTGCAACGATACACCGTCGGACAAGGCTGATTCTTCGGATGTGGTAATCAGAATTGCAAAACCGCTGAAGGTTGTATCCAACGGTTCGCTTGAAACGGTAACTGAAAACGGTGACGGTACATGGACCTGGCACTGGAAAAACCATCATACTATAGCCAATTACCTTATATCAGTAGCCATTGCAGAATATTCGGAGTATACTAACTATTTCCGCTATTCGCCATCTGATTCCATGCCGGTAATACACTATATCTATCCCGAGTCACTGACTTCATCGCTGAAGAAAAATCTGGATAATACCGTGAACATGCTGAAAATATTCTCTGACAAATTTGGTCTTTACCCGTTTGTCGCTGAGAAGTACGGACATGCACAGTTCGGATGGGGCGGAGGAATGGAACACCAGACTGTATCATCTATGGGGGCATTCGATGAATCTATCATTTCTCACGAACTTGCTCATCAGTGGTTCGGCGATATGATCACCTGTGCCGGATGGAATGACATCTGGCTAAATGAAGGGTTCGCAACCTATGCCGAAGGTGTATTCCTGGAATTTAAGTACGGACGCGATCAGTACGACAGTTATATGGGCGGAGTGATGATGGGTGCGCGTTATGCCGGCGGATCGCTGTTTGTAACTGACTCAATGAATATAGATCAGATATTTGATTACAGCAGGACTTATCTGAAGGGCGCTGTGGTTCTGCATATGCTCAGAGGTGTGACGGGGGATTCATTGTTTTACCGGATTCTGAAAACATATGCGTCTGACCCGCTGCTTAAGGGCCGCGCTGCACGCACTGCTGATTTTCAGAGAGTCGCCGAAACCGTCTCAGGAATGGATCTTGACTATTTCTTCTCCGAATGGATCTATGGCAGAGGCTATCCTAACTACAACGTGACATGGATGAGCCAGCCGGAGGCTGACGGAAAATATAAGCTGGAGATAAACATTACGCAAACTCAGAACGGCTATCCGCAGTATTTTACAATGCCGATAAATTTCAGAGTTGAATTTGCAGGCGGAGATACAAGTGTAGTGCTGTTCAACGATAATGCAGCCCAGAAATTCTCCATCGAACTGAGCGCCAGGCCGTTTGGTGTTGAAATGGATCCGCAGAATTTCATACTGAAAAATGCCATCGTTACCGGTAATGAATCCGACAGCAGACTGCCGGCTACATTTGAACTGAAGCAAAATTATCCCAACCCGTTCAATCCTTCTACTGTTATTCCCTTTGATCTGTCATCTTCCGGAATGGTTGATCTGAAGATATACGATCTGCTCGGTCGCGAAGTCAGCACTCTCATCGGCAATAAAGAGTTTCAGGCCGGACATTATACACACGATTTCAGGGCTGCCGGGCTGAATCTGCAGAGCGGTGTATATTTTTACAGCCTGCACGTCAAAAGCCGGTCCGGCCAGGAAGTCTTTTCTTCCGCCAGAAAAATGGTCCTGATAAAATAAATTGAAAATATTTTAAAATGATATTGGCTTTTAAAAAACTTTTTATATTTTATATCATTCACAGAGATATACCGGTTCCGCTATACCTCTTTTCATCAGATTCATTTCGGGATACGTGCATAACTGATATCTTATGAACACAGAAGAAAATAATATCGGAAGCTATATAGATATAAAGGAGCTGAGCAGTTACCTCGGAGCTACACAGGATCTGCTTGTACTTCTCAATACCGACGGCAGAGTGAAATGGATAAATCCCGTCTGGGAAATATTTCTGGGGCTTCAGACGAGTGAAATTACCGGCCGCAGCTTTTTTGATTTCGTAAATACCGAAGATGTAGATGGCCTGCGGAAGGTGCTGACAGAACTATCTGCCGACGATATGCTGTTCAAAGATGACCGGAAGAATCATGCCTCGATAGAATTACGCCTGAGGAAACACGAAGGCCACTATAAATGGATACTGATGAGTATTTCCGCCAATGCGGACCGCACTGCTTTTTACTGTGCCGGACAGGATATCACTCAGAGAAAACAGACCGAAGAAGAAGTCAGACTGCTCCGGAAAATTACCGAATATTATAATAAACACATCCCTTTCAGCGACTCGCTGTACTTTACACTGAAAGAAATCTGCAAATATGCCTGCTGGGATTACGGACAGATATGGCTGATTGATATGCATACAAAAGAAATCCAGCGCAGTGTCTCTTCACTCAACAACTCAGTTGACATGAATAAGCAGAGTTACAGAGAAGGTGTCCCCGGACCGGCAGGAATACTGTCGGGTATCTACAACAGTACAATAGATATGATAGATGATTCAGCCAAAGATACTGGCGCCGGAGGGACTGGCCAGGAAACACAGGCGGAATTCATGCTGTTCGATGAGAATACAATGATCCGCCAGATATTTCAGGATTCGACGTGCAGCAATGACGCTATATTGCAGGATGACATTGTGACAGAAGAACGGCTGCTCGAATTCGATGAGCTGAACCGGCTGTACAACATTGTGCCGAATAATGATCCTGTGGCATCTGTGCTGAAAAGCAGACAGCCGCTGTGGATAGAAGATCTTTCCAGTGCAAAAGAGTTCCTGCGCAGTTCATGGGTAAAAAAAACGGGACTGAAAAGCCTGCTGATAATACCGGTGATATTTGACGGTGAGACGGTCGCATTGATGGAATTTTATTCCGGCGCCCATTATTCCATGAATACCAATATTATTCGTATCCTTACTGCAGCCAGCGTTCAGCTGGGTATGTTTATCGCCAGAAAGAGGACCGAAGAGGCACTGATAAAAAATGAGAAGTTACTTGCCGATACACAGAAAATTACACACGTAGGCAGCTGGGAATGGAACCTGCGTACGAATAAAATCTATTGGTCCGCGGAACTGTACCGGATTTTTGGAATAGAGCCGCAGCAGCACCAGTCCTATAAGGACCTGCTGAAGATCATGCCGGTTGAAGACGCTTGGAGAACCAGGGAGATAATTCAAAGCGCAATTAAAAATCAGCAGCCTTTCAAGATAGAACATAAAATTGTAAGATCAGACGGGGCAGTGCGCGAAATTCTGGAAAAAGCCGAAATAGTGACCGACTCAAACGGAAAAATTACAAAACTTATAGGAACGGTCCAGGACATTACGGCACAAAAAGATTTTGAAACTGCACTATTGAGAAATGAAGAATATTTCAGGGCACTGATAGAAAATGCACTTGATATAAAAAGCATAGTCGGCAGCGACGGCAGATTCAAGTATGTCAGCCCTTCAGTACAGAAAACACTCGGATATTCACAGATCGCTATTATTAGTCTGAATGTAATGCGCTTTATTCACCCCGGAGACATCAGGCGTGTAAAAAAGATTTTTCAGCATGTGGTCGCTACACCCGGCGAAACCGTTTCAATAGAGTTCAGAATTAAACACCGCGACGGCAGTTTTCTTAACTTTGAAAGCATCATGAAAAACCTGCTGGATAACCCGGCTGTAGGCGGAGTAGTAATAAACTCCAGAGATATTACCGGCAGAAAAAAAGCTGAGAAAACAGTCGCTTCACTGTTGTCAATTAGCAAAAAACTGAATTCGACTCTGCACATGGATTCACTGATGGACCTGCTGGTAGAGGAGGCTGTAAGACTTACTAATTCCCGGGGAGGGTTTGCGGCACTCAGAACAGCAGAGGGAATGATATCCACAAAATACATGCTGGATTCGCATACGCTTGATTTCGAGCATTCATGGCAGCTGCACAAAGGAATAGTTGCCTGGCTGATGCAGAATAAAAAGCCGTTTGTATGCAATAATGTGGACACCGCCAATACACTGTTCGATAAGGCTGTGATCGATAAATTTTCAGTCAGGAGTATGGCCAGTATTCCCGTTGCAGATGCCGATAATGAGATCATCGGCTTCCTCGAAATCCACAACAAGGCAGATAACGGGGAATACACCGAAGACGATAAAAACCTGCTTGCCGCTATATCTCAGTCGGCTTCCTCGGCTTTTCAGAACGCACTCGCGTATCAGAAGATCAAGACTGCGGAGTATCAGCTGAAAATTTCGCGCGAACAGCTAAGACGACTCTCGGCCCACCTGCAGTCTGCCAGGGAAGAAGAGCGCACCAGGATTTCACGTGAAATTCACGATGAGTTAGGTCAGGCCCTTACCGGTCTGAAAATGGATCTGTCCTGGCTGACAAAAAAAATGTCGGGTGACGGTTATTACGTGAAGGATATTAAAGAAAAAATAACTGCAATGGGCAACCTCATAGACGCTACAATAAAGGTGGTCCGGAAAATATCATCAGAACTCAGACCGGGTGTTCTGGATTACCTCGGCATATCAGCGGCTATTGAATGGCAGGCACAGGAGTTTCAGGGCAGGACCGGAATTGAGTGCAGGATTGTATCGCTGGACAAGGATCTGGAAGTCGAACAGGAACTTGCCACTGCAGTCTTCAGGATATTCCAGGAGACACTTACTAACGTTACACGCCACGCCAATGCAACGCTGGTGGAGGTAAGCCTGCACGAGTCGGACAATTCAATCATTCTTACTACCAGGGATAATGGCCGCGGTATCACTGAAAGTGAAATAGCCAATACAAAATCTCTTGGCATATTGGGAATGCGCGAGCGGGCACTGCTTCTGGGCGGGGATTTTAAGATCTCTGCATCTCCGCTGGGCGGTACTGTTGTGACTGTCCAGATCCCGGTAAATAATCAAAATCCTGCAGGAGAAAAATAATGATAAAAGTACTAATTGGTGATGACCATGCAATAGTCAGACAGGGATTGAAACAGATTTTGTCGCTGGGGAAAGGAAAATATATTTGCGGCGAGGCAGAAAACGGACAGTCCGTGCTTGACCAGGTAGATAAGGAGAAGTGGGACGTGGTAATTCTCGATATTTCAATGCCCGGTGCCAGCGGACTCGATATACTGAAAGAAATAAAGAAGAACCATCCAAGACTCCCGGTCCTGGTACTCACTATGCATTCGGAAGACCAGTTTGCACTGCGTTCAATAAAAGCGGGGGCAGCCGGTTACCTGAAAAAAGATTCGGCTCCCGAAGAACTTATCAAGGCAATTAACAAAGTGCTCGACGGCGGCAAGTATGTCAGCCCACAGCTGGCCGAACTGCTGGCTTCTGATATAGAGAGAAATACTGAAAAACCCCCGCATACCCTGCTGTCCGACAGGGAATATCAGGTCATGAGGCTGATCGCTTCGGGTAAAACAGCCAGACAGATAGCCGATGAACTGGCTCTCAGCGTTAAGACCATCAGCACCTACAGGGCCAGACTGCTGGATAAGATGAATATGAAGACAAACGCCGAGCTGACACATTATGCGATTCAGAATAAACTGGTTGAGTAATGTTTGACTGCGGGTCTGTCAGAATAATTGTGACACGGCCTGAATGCTTATTCCGACAATAATTTCGGAATTATTCCGATATAAATAATATCTTTTAACCCTTATCTTACAATATGCAGCTGTTACAAGATCCTCTAAGGAATATAATGATTGCCAGCACAGTAATTAATAGTCAAAATAGTATAACTATGCCCGGTCAGAAACTCAGAGTTTTTATCTCTGACGATTCGCCTATAATGCAGGTCCGACTGGCCAATATGATCTCAGATATATCGGGAGTGGAGCTTGTTGGTCAATCGGCAAGTGTACAGGATTCAATACGCGAAATCAACAGACTCAGACCCGATGCTGTAATCCTCGATATCCGTATGCTGGGCGGAAGCGGGATTGATGTACTTACTGAGATTAAAAAATATCAGAAGCCTCCTTTGGTTATCATGCTTACCAATTATCCGTTTCCTCAGTACAGAAAAAGATGTATGGATGCCGGAGCGGATTTCTTCCTCGATAAATCAAATGAATTTCAGAAAGTGATCGATATCTTCAGAAGCCTTACCCTTCTTAACAATATCAAGTGACCATACCTATGGGATCTCTTATTCTGCGTCTCCATGCACCATTCCATTTTATTACCACATAAAGAAATCTAACTATCCGTATAGTATTCGAAAAAGTGGAAAAAATACTTATTGAAAAAGATACCAATATTTTTATCTTTACTGGTAGGTGGCAAGTATTGTATTGAGCAGATATCTCCAATATTCGGCAGACATTCTCCCTAAGGGAGGGCGCACTGAAATTTCCTGGGATTTGCCGGAGACGGTCTTCTGATTCTGCTATTTCATATTATTAGTCCGGATTCCGGTTTGCCTTCATGACTTACGGAGTTAAAATTGTGAGGGGATGAAATGCTCCAGAATGATGAGGAACTGTACAAAATTATTGCGGAAAATATCCAGGAATATATTAGTATCCTGGACGATCAGGGATTTTTTCTTTTCGCAAGCAAACCATTTCAGAAATATCTCGGATACCCTGCCAGCCAGTTGTCCGGATCCAGTTTTTTTAATATCATACACACCGACGACCGCGACCGTGTAATAGCTCTGTTCCATGATTCGCAGGTGCACAAGAAGATACTGAAGACAGAGTTCAGGATCAGAAACAATTCAAACCATACTGCCCATTTCGAAACTACTGGCAAATGGATGAAGAAAAAAAATTACACTTCATCATTTATACTCCTTGTATCACGCAATATTGACGATCGTAAAAAAAACGAGAAACTCATACTCGAATCCAAGGAACTTGCCGAACAGGCTACCCGGCAGAAGACTCAGTTCCTCTCCACTATGGCACACGAGATACGAACACCGCTGAATGTAATTCTGGGCTATAGCAGTATGCTTAAGGAAATTTATTCGGATTATGAACCAATGCCCGGTGTGGCTCAGTATTTCAATTACATCGATATGGCCGGCAAACGCCTTCTGAACACAATTACTCAGATACTCGATATTTCGCGAATAGAGGCTGGCGAGTTTCCGGTGATCATTGAACCTGTAAACTTAAGCAGAGTTCTTAAAAATATTTATGAACTGATGAGTGTAATTGCAGAAGAAAAAAAACTCAGCCTGTCACTCTATGGTGCTGATGAACCGGTCATTATTTCCGGCGACGAATACTGCTTGAACGGACTGTTTACTAACCTGATCAGCAACGCTATCAAGTACAGCAACAGCGGGGAGATCCGACTCACAATATACCGGCATGAATATCAGGCCGAAGTACTGGTGGAGGATCAGGGAATAGGCATGGATGAAGAATATCAGATGCACCTTTTTGAAACATTTAAACAGGAAGATAACAGCCTGAAACGAAGAAACGAGGGATCGGGACTTGGACTATCGCTGTCAAAAAAATACACTGAACTGATGCATGGTTCTATAAATATAAAGAGTAAAAGAGGCATGGGTACTACTATACGCGTCAGACTTCCGCTCGCTGAAGCCAGGAGCGTTAGCGGGCAAAAACGACCTGAGAATGAACTCACTTAATACGGAAGACCGAAATAACAGATAAAATGAAATATGCGACCAGGCTTCTCCCGCAGGTTTTATTTCTTCGCGCGTTATCTTATCTTTACGGTAAACATTATCGCATATCCTGGTGATACCGGGATTATACTAAAAACAAATATCATAGAACTTTTATGCAAATGCCCGAATTCCTTAACTACGTATATTTCGGTAATACGGTCCTGGACTACATCATCTGCGCTGCCATTGTACTGAGCGCAATTACGGCTATAAGGCTTCTTAAATTTCTTGTCATTAAACTGCTCAAACGGCTGGCCGCGAAAACGGTCAATCAGATAGACGATTTCCTGGTACACAACCTTGAGCGGTTCATTATACCTTTTCTCTATTTCCTGAGTGTATATGCCGGCGCATACTACCTCAAACTCTCTGCAAAAGCAAACATATTTATCAATACTGCCATAATAGTGATATTTACTTATTTTGCTATCCGCTTCTTTGCCATTCTTTTAAACTATTCGGTACGCTATTACTGGCAGAAAAAGGACGGAGCAGAGAAAAGCGATGCCAGATTGAAGGGTATCGGAGCATTTATAAATCTTGTGGCATGGAGCCTGGGTATTATATTTCTGCTCGATAACCTGGGATTCAGGATCTCTACGATAATTGCCGGGCTGGGAATAGGCGGTATTGCTGTAGCACTCGCTGCACAGGCAGTGCTGGGCGATCTGTTCAGTTATTTCGTGATATTCTTCGACAGACCCTTTGAAGTAGGCGATTTTATAGTGATAGACGATAAAAGCGGTACGGTTGAATTTATAGGTATAAAGACTACACGCATCGCCAGCCTGGGCGGCGAACAGCTCATAATTTCAAATTCGGATCTTACACGCTCCCGCATACATAACTACAAGCGGCTGCTGAAAAGACGCGTGGTCTTTACTGTTATGGTTACATACCAGACCCCGGCAGAAAAACTGAAAATGATACCTCAGATAGTAAAAAATATCATTGAGGGGATAGAAAATGCTACATTTGACAGGTCTCATTTCCAGTCATTCCAGTCACTGGGCCTGAACTATGAAACCGTTTACTACGTTATAGGGCCTGATTATAACAAGTATATGGATATACAGCAGACGATCAATCTGAGCATATACGAGGAATTTCAAAAGCAGGGAATAGACTTTGCATATCCCGTGCAGACACTGTTTGCGCCACAGACGGGAAGCGGAAAACGGATATCATAGCTGAAATTAAACTATTGGCTAATATTAGCCGAAATCCGGACTCCCAGTGCTTAAATTGCGCTTAAATTGCACAATTTAACCGGATAACTCTGGCATTCCACTTGCCTGAATATTAAGTGATAATATGAATTACACTTAAGTATGTTTGGCAAGAATATGACAGTTGGTATGAAGATATTTTTGCTTCTGAGTCTGATGAGTTCTTTTGTTTCCGCTTCTGTTAAAATTATTGACCCTGTAAAAAAGTATCAGACATCATTTGCAATTATCGTAGACGATGTGACTTTCCGCAGATGCACGGAGGCCATAAATGCCTACCGTGCTTCGGTGGAGGAAGACGGGCTTTCCACATATATCGTTTCGGGCAGCTGGAGTTCACCTTCGGAAGTAAGGGAAGAACTCCTGAAATTATATACAAAGGAAAAGCACTTTGAAGGTGCCGTACTTGTTGGCGATATTCCAATTGCAATGATAAGAAATGCCCAGCACCTGACTTCTTCTGATAAACTGAATACATCCTATACTTCATTCTTCTTTACTTCGGTTGCAAGCGACCGCTTCTACGATGATTTTGACCTGAAATTTAAATTCCTGAAAAGTGAGAAAGACGAAAAACTGTGTTATTACTACTCACTTCTGCCAGAGAGTCCTCAGAAAATTCAGAAGGATATCTATACCGCCCGTATCAAATATATCAATGACACCGACGAAAAATACGACTATATAAGCAGATTTCTGCTGAAAGCTGCCAGCGCAAAAAAAGACCATAACCGCCTGGACAATGCGCTGGTCTATACCGGGTACGGTTATCATTCGGAATCAATTACCTCGTGGAGCGATGAACAGATGGCACTGCGCGAGGAAATACCGGCGCTGTTTGAGAGAGGCGGCAGACTGAAGAAACTGAATTTTAACATGCGCAGCGATATAAAACGCTACCTGCTGAACGAACTGCAGAACAGTTCACTCGATCTGGCAATCATTCATGCACACGGCGAATACGACAGACAGCAGATAAACGACTATCCCTCAGTCAGGGAAGCAGCCGGACAGATTGATGCTGCAAAATTTTACCTGCGCGAGGAACTCAGACAGGCAGCTTTTGACGGCGAACCTGTAGAAAAGACTATCGCTGCATTATCCCAGAAATACGGAATTCCCGAATCATGGTTCCTTTCAACTTTTGACGATACACTGATGAAAAATGATTCCGTTATTTCTTCTCAGATGAACATCACCTCGGTTGAGATGAAAAATCTGAAACCCCGTGCACGCTTTGTACTGCTGGATCAGTGCTACAATGGAGCATTCCAGCGCGAAGGCTACATGGCAGGCGCTTATCTGTTCAATGAAGGCGGTGTCGTTGCCGCTGCTGCAAATTCAACTACTGTTCTTCAGGACCAGTGGACAGACGAGTATCTTGGGCTGCTGGATTTCGGCCTGAGAGTAGGGCAGTGGCACATGATGAACAATATGCTCGAGTCGCAGCTTTTCGGTGACCCGACATTCCATTATTCGGCATCCGACGAAGGAAATCTCAGAGGGGAGTTCACTACAGAAAGGAACAACGGGCAGTTATGGCAGAAAATGTCGCGCAGCGGTGTAGTTGCACTCAGAGCTCTGGGCAGCTACAAAATGTTCATGCTGCACAAAGACCAGTCTGAACAGTCACTGCTTTCGCAGTACAGAAATGAGAACTCATATATCATGAGGCTGCAGGCACTGAGATTTCTTGCAGCTGTTAACGGCAGTGTATTTGAGGAGGTCCTTGCTGAGAGTATAAATGATCCGTTCGAATTTATCCGCCGTATATCTGCAGTATGGATGGGTAAGGTAGGTAAAAAGGAATATATTCCTCTGATGGCCAGAGGTATACTATATGACGAGTCAGAACGCGTAGTATTCAACCTGAAACGCTCGATTGTGCTCATCGATCCGGAGGCGGCTTATGCAGAATGTGTCAGACTGATCGATCAGATGCCCGAAAGCGATAGCGTCAGGGAGTCAATGAAAACTGCATACCGCGGTTCTATACTCAATTCTCAGAAGTGGCTCAACGACGAGCTGCTCGCCAATATCAAAAGCGACAAAGTAAGATTAAACAGCAAAGTCAGCGATGTCAATAATTTCAAGATATATAACTTCATACAGGCAATGCCGGTTCTTCTTAACATGGCTGCCGATCAGAAACAGGACGTGCGTATAAGGATTGCAATACTGGAGACTCTTGGATATTACGGCTTTGCGCACAACAGGCAGCTGATCATAAACACGTGCGACGAAATCATAGGTGACTCCGGGCTGCCTCAGGAGCTACGCGACGAAGCTCTCAGAACAAAGAAAAGAATATCCGAGGGATTCAACAATCCCATCACCAGCTGAATACTCTGCCGGAAACCGCAATCACAGACCTGATAAAAAAGTTCTGTTTGGAATCTCCTTTGCTTGCTAAACAATAGTTTAAAAGGTAATTTTATGTATTCAAAAAGTGATTGTTGCACGATAAAATATTGGAGAAAAAATGGCCGCAAAAATTATTAAACCTGCCATCAGGACGGAAAATATTACTTATGCAGTCAGAGACATTGTACTGATAGCTAATGAAGTTGCCAAGACAGGTAAAGAATTATTATACCTCAATATCGGTGACCCGAATCTGTTCGACTTCCAGCCGCCAAAGCAGATGATAGAAGCTACTTACCAGGCAATGTTGAAGAACTATAATGGTTATTCACCTTCATCAGGAATCAAGCAGGCTGTACAGGCTATAGCTGATGAGGCAGGCAGAAAAGGAATTCAGAACATTCAGGACATATTTGTTACTACCGGCGCCAGTGAAGCCATCGAAATTGCGCTGACCGCTCTGGTAGATGAAGGCGAGAATATACTTACTCCCACACCCGGTTATCCTCTCTACACCGCAGTATCCAGCAAACTGAGAGCCATGGAAAATCCGTACTATCTCGATGAGAGCAACGGATGGCAGCCTGATGTCGAGGATATAAAAAGCAAAATCAACGACAAAACGCGCGGTATAATTCTGATCAATCCAAACAACCCAACGGGTTCTCTCTATACCACAGAAGTTCTTCAGAAAATCATTGCACTTGCAGTTGAGCACAACCTGGTTATCTTTGCCGATGAAATTTATGACAAGCTTCTCTATGATGGAAAGAAACATGTTTCAATAGCATCGCTGAATAAGGACGTGCCTGTAATTACTTTCGGCGGACTCTCAAAGAACTACATGGTACCTGGTTTCAGGATCGGATGGGGCGTGATTTCGGGCCAGAAAGAACAGCTTTCAGAATATATTACAGCTATAAACAAAATTCTGCGCGCCCGTCTTTCTGCAAATCATCCGGAGCAGTATGCTATACCCGCAGCTTTAGACAGTGATAACGCTCACCTGATCGAGGCGATGCAGAAGCTTACCAGGCGCCGCGATCTTACTGTAGAAATGCTCAACAGTATTGAAGGCATTAGCTGTGTTAAGCCGGAAGGCGCGTTTTATGCGTTCCCGAAGGTTGAAATAGAAACCGATGACCTTCAGTTCGTTTCTGAACTGCTGAGAGAAACCGGCGTCGTTCTGGTTCATGGCAGCGGATTCGGACAGTTCCCCGGAACTCATCACTTCAGGGTAGTATTCCTTCCACAGGAGGAAATACTGGAAAAAGCATACAGGAATATCGGAGAATTTATGAAGAAGTACAGGGATAAATATTCCAAGGCAAATCTTTCAGAAGTCTGAGAATTTACTTCATCCGGGATTGCCTCCCGTTAATGATTCTCTCGAGTATAAAAGCCGTCCGGTTAAGGGCGGCTTTTTTTATGCCCCAAAAAACTGCTTGTATTGGCTTGACTAACATGCCTGAAATCTTTACTTGAAATAATGTTCCGGCAATTCCATTTGTGAGTGTTCACAGGTGGAGACCATCGTTTATGCGGTGGCATAAATGATAATATGACGGCGTATGAATACGATACATTATGAATGAAGAACAGGAGCTGAGACCGTTATAGTGATATAAATGCATGCCGATGGTTATTATGCCGGAGCATTTATTTTACTTCCATCCGGGAGCAAATTTATAATCACGTTTTAAACAGGGAGGAATGAATGTTTCATCATGTCAAAGAATTACAGTTCAATGCGCAAAAGTATATGATTCCAAAAAAATAAATTATTCCAATTTGTCCGATTGAAAGACAATTTCATTTTAATAGTAATATCTTTTTTGTCTTTGTGAATTTGCCAGCCTTCAGTACAGCCAGATATATACCGCTCGAAAACCCGTCTGTATGTACTGCCTCTTTGTAGCGCCCCGCAGACAGGTATCTGTTTACAACAGTCAGTATTATTGCTCCCTTTTGATCATATACGGATAACTCCACAAAGCAGTCCGCGGGAATTGAAAATTCTATAATCGTGTGATTGTTGAACGGATTTGGATAGTTATCAGACATGGAAAAATTTGCCGGAACCGTTTCATCTATAGTTTCTGCGTGCGTGAAACTTACCTGTACTTCGTTCGACGGCAGGCTTTCTCCATCGTTGTATACTGCAGTTACTGCATAATAATAGATGTTTCCTGTCATCATTAGCTGATCGGTATAGAAGGTAGTGACACAATTGCCTATATGATTATAACTGCTTGCAACGACAGGCGTCGCAGTTGATCTGTAAATATTATATGATTTGATCTCGGGTGCCGAAGGAGCATTCCAGATCAGGTGGACCTGATTGCCAGATAAGGAATAACGAAGGCTTGCAGGGCAGGGGAGCGAACCTTCTGTTATACTGCTCAGAAAACCGTCATGATCTCCTCCCTGATATGCAGGCATCAGAGCATTCTTTACCGGAAAATTACCGGCTGATTCGGTCATTCCGGCAATGAAGATGCAACCTGAACTGTTTACTGCTATTGCATGACCTTCATCATCTTCATCGCCTCCCAGATGAGTGGAAAGCTCGAATGCACTTCCTGCAGAATTAAGTTTTACTGCTATTGCATCTGATCTGTAGGGCGGATATATGCCCTGGTTATACGACTGCATTTTGTTTACCGCATAAAAATCGGGAGATATACTGTAACCGGTTACAAAAACGTTGCCGCTGTTATCTACGGCTATCGACTTTCCCTGATCGGTATCGGTGCCTCCCAGATATGTGGAGAATATCAGCTGTTGACCCGAGGATTTGATCTTTGTTATAAAAATATCTGAATCAAAAACCCCCGCTTTGTTCCGCACAGGATTCTTCATAGGATAATCTGCTGACGTTGTATATCCGGTAATGTATATATTTGAAAAATCATCGGTTGTCAGCGAATATGCCTTATCATCCTGTGATCCTCCCAGATAGGTCGAAAATATCATATTCCCGGATGAATTAAATTTAGAAAGAAATACATCGGAGACACCTGCAAAAGATGACTGAAGCGGATTTAATACCGGGAATGAAGATGAACAGGTATAACCGGTTACATATATGTTACCGAAAACGTCCGTTGCTGCATCTGCTGCATGATTACCCATAGTACATGCCCCGCCGAGATAAGTTGAAAAATAGCAAGTCTGTCCATCCTTACTGAACTTGGAAATAAATGCATCATGGGGAAACATGCCACCGCTCGATTTGTCCTGGAAAGCATTCTTCACCGGAAAATCCTGGGAGAAAGTACCTCCGGCAACTATAATATCGCCATTCCCGTCAAAGACGGCAGCCTCGGAAATTTCTCCGCCGCTGCCGCCCCAGAAGGTCGAAAAGATTATCTTTGTTCCTGAAGCATTTAGCTTGAGTACAAATGCATCACCTGTAGCACCGCCGGCGGGTGATTTCTGCAGGGGGTTTACTATCGGAAAATCTTTTGAACTGGTATTGCCTGTAATAACTATGTTTCCGTCATTATCGACATCAATTCCATTGCCTGCGTCAGCATCACTCCCCCCGATAAATGTAGAAAAAACTATTTCACGCCCGTCGGGCTTCAGCTTGGTGATGAATGCATCTCCATAACCGCCTCCCCGTGCAGGCTGTACAGCACCCAGTACGGGAAAGTCAGGAGACGTCGTCTCTCCGGTAAGATAGATATAACCGTCGCGATCAATGCACATGTCATAGACAATATCCGAATACATCCCTCCAAAGTATCCTGAAGTGCCAATGACAGCATTATTTGAGCAGGGAGTTGTCTCGTGCAGTAGAATTTTGCTCTGTGCAAATAACAGCTGACAGGATAGGAGTAAAAATATCTGGGTTAAAATAGTTACAAATGAAGGCACTTGTAAGATAAATAACTTTATCATTTTCATATCATCTCCTCTTCTGATATCCGGTTCACTGTGTCTAGCCATTTTTCAGTGATTACTTGCTACCTGAGCAAAACCATTTTTCTGGTAATAATATGTTTCTCTGTTTTCATTCTGCAGAAGTATACTCCGCTCGAAATACCAGCTGCATTCAGGAAAACTGAATGCCGTCCGGCAGCTTTATATTCATTGACCAGTTGTCTGACGGTTTGTCCTGAAAGATCATAGATATTGATGCTGACAAACGAAGCCTCCGGAACAGCATAGCTGATGACTGTACCTGCGTTGAACGGATTAGGAAAGTTCTGGTTAAGCTGGAAATCTTTTATCCTGTCTTCATCATTAACAAACACCTGTCCGCTGACAGTAATATCGACAGGCAGTGTAATGATTCCTCCATTACCGGAAATGGTCAGTGTTGACTGGTAGATCCCATCACTAAGCCCTGCACAGTCAAATGTGACTTTGATCTCAGCAGATTGTCCTGCCTGTATTGTTCCGGAAGATGGAGTAATGGTGAAGCGGGAGGGTTTATCGTCAATGGTTATCTGTCCCGTGGTTTCACCTGTGGATTGCTTATCGTCGGTTACAGTCAGTGTAAAAGTGTATTTCGATGCACTTGCATAACTGTGTTTGACGATTTGCCCGTCACTTTCAGATCCATCTCCGAATTTCCATTGATAACGCACAATACTACCATCAGGGTCGTAGGATTGGGATGCATCAAAAGTTAATTCTTCCCCTGTCATTGCCGAGTTCTTAGATACTGCAGCCACAGCCGTAGGTGCGATATTGGTCCCGGAGGGATTTATTTTTATCTGTGCCGATCCCTGGTCGGTAGCACCTTTATCGTCTGTTACCAAAAGACTGACTGTATAGGTGCCTGCGTTATTGTAGACGTGTGCCGCTATGCTGGAAGTGCTGCTCTGTCCGTCGCCGAAATCCCACCTGTACGAGGCAATCTGACCGTCAGGATCGTATGACTGTGATGCATCGAATGTAACAGATTCACCGATGACGGCCTCATTTTTTGAGATGGTACCGATGGCTACCGGCGGCTGGTTTTCTGTTCCTCCGGTTTTGGTTCCTACTGCTCTGATGAGAAATGCCCCGTTTTCAGAACCCTGCACGGTATTCATATTTACAAACTCGTTTAAATTCCGGATATAGTAACTTCTGTTCTTTACCACAGCGTTCAGGTCATATCCTGCCGGATAGTTGGAAAGATTATAGTTATCAACCCTGATAAAGAATGTCTGTCCCGAACTGAAAGAATATACCTTGTCCAGATCGACAGTAAACCATGCTCCGGCAGACGACAGCTGCAGAAATGCGGTTCCATAGCTAATATATTCAAGGCTGTCGCCATATATGTAATATGATATGGAATTGGCCAGTGCATCTTCTGTACGCATAAACACCTGAAATCTTTTCAGATCAAATCCATAGCCTTCCAGACGGAATTCATTTGCCCAGGAAAACTCGCTCCAGTTTCCGTAACCAATGAATGTATCGGGGGTATCGTTGCCGTCGTCGAGATACAGTACGTCTTCATTACTTATTCTGGCAGTGTTCAGTCTGTGTGGTTTCGGCCGGGTACTTATTGACGCAGATTTCCTGATAATTTCAGCCTGCTGTGATTTTGAAAAGTGCGTTTTATATCCCGGACTGGCTTTATGTGCCGGAACCGTTCCTCCTGCCGGGCTGCAGGAAATATTGAACGTGAGGTCAGCTGTACCGCTGTTCCTGAGTGTAAATGAAGAAGATCCGGGTTGTCCGGCTGTTGCTGTGATGTTCAGCTTCAGTATATCAATACTGGCAATTGCAGTACCGGATGTAGTGATATTGGCGGTAAACGCACCGCGCCCGTGTGTTCCGGCAATAATTTTTCCATCTGCAGGTCTGACAGCAATTGAGTTTACTACTGTAGTGCCTATTTTATCACCGCTTTCCTGTATCCATTGAGTGCTCTCTCCATTGATTGCAGTAGTGGAGAACAGACCTATACTCGTTGCAGCAAAATAAATTTTTCCTGAGGCCGCAGGCATAATGGCAGCGGCTCTTACAGATGGACCGGGATTTTTTGTGGTGCCATCAAGATTTCCTTCAATGCCGGTAAACGAAGTACCGCCGTCTGAGGAATAGTAGATGCTTTTTACATTGTAGTTGGACAGGACTACTATAATTTCATTTCCGTCCGCAGGATTAACTGCAATATTGTGTATGTATGCACCTGCAGATATACCGGGGATGCTGGACTTCACAGGAGAAGCCCCGGATGAGTGAGCATTGACGAGTTTGAGTATCATCGGAGCGGAAGTTGAGCTGCTGGCTGCACAGTACAGTATATGTGAGGGAGCCGATGAAGAAACCGCAAGTGCCGAGTACTGATAACCCTGTGGAAGTGTAAAACCTGAGAGCTTCTCCCAGCCGTATGTTGTTGTGTTTTCATATTCGGGTATCGAAGACAGCTGAGTATTCCGCCATAGTTCTGTGCCGGCAGGATAGAACATTACATCCTCATTGTTCGGATCAATCGCAAAGGGATTAACAAACAGCTGGTTGGCTGCATCTTTGGGATTTATTACGCTGTAGCCCTCTGATGCCCAAAGTACATTCCCGCCAGCGTCGTAGTGGAGCCTCCTTATTTTACCGTACTGGGATGAAGTATATGCATAATTTTTTGCAAAATATGAATATCCGCCGTCTCCGCTGCTCACGTCAGTGAAAGGGGTGGATGTGGTACCGTCAAATGTAAAGTACGGTGTCCCGTTGTCCTGCGTCCCGCCCATAATTCTGTTATCGTTGGCAACTGCAGGAATCGAGATGTGATAAAACTGGGTGACGTTATATCCGTTGTTTTTATTTTCCCATGGGAAGTATTTTTCGTATGCGGCATTTCGTATATCGGATGTATAGCTCAGGCCTCCGTCGTGTCCCCACCACATTTTATTCGGATCAAAAGGATCGAAACTAAAGGAATGTATATCCGGGTGCAGCCCGGGATAGAAGAATGATTCAGGATGATAGCCGCCAATCCAGTCGAGTTTGCCTGAACCGGGCTTGGAAGCAAAACCATTTCTAGATCTGAAGAGGCTGGTCGCTCCGATAAGTACGAAGTTTTCGTCATCGGGTTTGACCGCTATGACCATATTGTAGTTATTCTGTGTATTGATGAAGTCTTCCAGTGCATAGCCGAAGTCGGGCATGTTTTGGGAACGGTTTTCAAATGTCCCGCTGGAGATTTTCAGCTTGTAAAACTGGACCACTTCATTACCCTTGGAATTTTTGCCTGCATATGTAAGCGCATATGCTACGTCGGGATTAGATGGAGCAATGCAGAGAGCAGTCCTCTGGTGTACAGTGGGAAAGTCAGAGGGGGTTATGGATGTCCATGTAGTGCCGTTATCGGTTGACTTATAAATACCAGGCGTGTTTTTGGGCGACGAGCCCTGTGGTCCGGATGATATGGCGGCAAGGAGAGTGCCGTTGCCGGCGACAGTGATGTCACTGAACATATGTTCGTTTATTCCTCCTAATACCATAGTGAAAGAATTTCCGCCATCGGCAGATCTGAAAATGCCAAGTCCGTTCGAAGCAACAAACACGCTGCCTGTAACAGGACTGACGATAACGCATATGCAGAAAGAAAAATAGCTCGACCAGGCAGTGGGGTTACTGGCTTCAGTGCCCGGAAGTATTTTCCAGCTTTCACCGTTATCGGTGGATTTGTAGACCCCGTTTCCATAGTACAAGGCTCTCCAGCCCATGTCCTGTGCGCTGCCGGTAAACTCTCCGGTTGTATAGTACCATGTATTTGTATGTCCCGGGCGCGGGTCCTGGGCAAGTGAAGTGATACCCATGATCTGTGACGAAGTGCTCTTCAGTGTCCAGGTATTTCCATGATCTGTGGATTTCCATATACCTCCGGAGGCTCCTCCGGCGATGATGATATTGGAATTTGTTATATCCACTGCCAGAGCTCTGGTTCTGCCGCCCACGTCCGACGGTCCGGCCTCTTTCCATTGACCTGCCGGTATCAGCGGTTTCATTTTCATCGGGATTTGTGCGAGCTGTCTGGCGAATCTCAGTTCCTTTTCCCGTATATCAGCCGGGATCTGGTTAGTGGCGGGATCACGCAGCATTCTGAAAAAATAATCCCACCTTCCGGCTTTCATTTTAGAAGACATTTTTGGTGAGAATGTTCGTGTGCTTCTGAGAGTTTCATTTCCGGCAGATGAGAACGGGTTGTGCGATAATAAAGTATCGGCTTCAAAACAAAAAACAAATAAATAGATGAAAATCAGAACAGCCCTTTGACTCCTTTCTTTTAATGGCATGTTCATCATTATTCCTCCCTGTTCGGTTCAGAGGATAAATAGTACATTCCCCATCTGTTATGATACTTAAACAAATTATTAATAAACAAAGCAGCGGTTTTATCAAGTCATTTATTTCTTCTCATAAAGTCATTTATCAATTTAATAATGCTTCCATTATTGCTATAATAAACAAAATTCTGCTGACCGCATTTTTAGGTCCAAAGATCACTGTTTTCTCAGGCACAATTTTTGTTTAATCCATGATTATAAATAATTAGACATCTGAAATCACCAGAGGAATACCATGTCAGTTAATACAACCTGTATAAGGACACTGAAGATATTGATTATTTTTCTAATCGTCTTTCTACACGCAAATTTTTACTCTCAGCCGGTAAAGCAGTTTGTTACTATTAAAGGTGGTGAATTTATTGATACTGAGGGCAGGCCGTTTTTGCTGAAAGGAATAAATCTGGGCAACTGGCTGAATCCCGAGGGCTATATGTTTCACCTGGGAAGCGTCAGTTCTTCAAGACTGATCTCTGATCTGATAAATGAAGCGGTTGGACCCGAGGATGTGGGAAAGTTCTGGGATGCATTCCGCGACAATTATGTTACCAGAGAGGATATTCATTTTATCAGGCAGTGCGGTATGAACTCAGTACGCGTTCCGTTTAACTTCAGACTGTTTGCAGATGAACAAAATCCGGATGTCTTTTACGAAAAAGGATTTAAGTACCTGGACAATGTGATAGAATGGTGTCGTGCTGAAGGGCTATACGTTGTACTGGATATGCACTGTGCTCCGGGCGGTCAGACAGGTGATAATATAGACGACAGCTGGGGCTATCCGTATCTGTTCAGAAGCAGCGGCATGCAGGATCTGACGGTCAGGATATGGGAGAAAATAGCTCTCAGGTATGCGGGTGAAACTACTGTGATAGGTTATGACCTGCTCAATGAACCGATAGCACACTACTTTGAGGATAAAGAGGAATTAAATAAACTGCTGGAACCGCTCTATAAGAGGATCACATCTGCCATAAGAAAAATTGACAGCGAACACGTAATATTTCTTGGCGGTGCACAGTGGAATACAAATTTCTCAGTATTCGGAAAACCTTTCGACAGCAGACTGGCCTATACATTCCATAAATACTGGATGCCGCCGGTGCAGCAGGAAATACAGCAGTACGTGGACTTCAGCAGGAAATACGACGTTCCGCTCTGGCTGGGAGAATCCGGAGAGAATTCTGATGCATGGATAGACTCGTTCAGGACAGTACTGGAGAAAAATAAAATCAGCTGGTGCTTCTGGCCGTATAAGAAGATGGACTCTAAAAGCTGTATGGTCTCGTTCAGCAGAACAGCCGAGTGGGATTCTCTGATAACATTTGCAAAGGCAAACCGCAGTACCTATGAACAGATAAGAAAATCGCGCCCATCATTTTCCCTTTCGCATAAGGCGCTTGCTGATATGACTGAAAATATGAAATTTGACAGGTGCAGAAAAAATGAGAATTATCTGAAGGCGCTCGGGGTAAAATAATAAGGATCATAATGTGGTAGAATAACCGGATTCATTTTGAATATTTCACCAGCAGCCTTACATTTGCAGAATAGTATTTTCAGAACAGGGAGGTAACAGGTGTATAACGAAAATCCAAAAGACTATAATCCGGGAATGCATACGACCGAACACATACTGAATCAGACAATGGTCAGACTGTTCGGCTGCGGAAGGGCTTTCAGTGCTCACATAGAGAAAAAGAAATCAAAGTGTGATTATCATTTCGACAGGGATCTTACTAAAGAGGAGGTCGAAAAAATTGAAAGTCAGGTAAATGCGGTGATAGAAAGCAGACTGCCGGTTACCGAGTCATTTATGCATATTGGCGATGCGCAGAAAATGTTCAATCTCTCACGGCTTCCTGAGGAGGCAGGGGAAACAATAAGAGTAATAAAGGTGGGTGACTATGACAGCTGTCCCTGCAGCGGCGTTCACGTTTCCTCCACGGACCAGATAGAGGGCAGGTTCTCAGTCGTGTCCACGAGCTTTGAAACCGGAGTGCTGCGTGTCAGGTTCAAACTGGTAAAATAATACAGTTCTCAGTTATAAGTTCTCAGTTAACTAAAAACTGAGAACTTCCCGCCTCCGGCGGGATCCCGCCAAAGGCGGGAGAGAACTGAGAACTGTTTACAGGCTTATCTTGAATACGAGGAATGCTTTGGAGGCATTCGGATTCATCATAAATGATGTGCTTACCGGCAGCGAAAAATCATTAGTGATTTTTATCTCGCGGGCAAATGAAATGCCGGCGTTTACAAATCCGATCTTATCGTTTTCCAGTCCGTACAGATCCGATTTCTCCTTACCTTTTCCCACTCCGGCAAATATACTGATTTCACTTTCACCGATGCTGAAAGGATATCCGGCCTCAAAATATACCGGTTTGTCGACATCGTTGTGTGCTGCATAGTCGAGAGTCAGCATGATCGGAAATTTTTCAGTTCCACGGTATTTCAGAGCTGCATTTATCCAGTGCTGGCCCTCGCCGTCACCCCGGAAGTCAGAATACCTCTGATTCAGGTAAGGGTAATAAAAATCGGTAACCTCCGGTGAGAATGTGCCTATAGATGTCTCTATGTCGTAGCGGGCTATAAGGTCGATCTCTGTGAATGGGACATTCTTTGTGCTGGTAACTTCTTCAAATGGCTCTACGTCAGAAATAGTTTTAGTTTCGACTTCCTGCTGTGCAATAAGTGCATAAGATCCCCACGCTGTAAACTCAAAATTGCCAACAGAAAGGGCCATATAGGGCTGTATCGCGGGTGAGTTTCCGTAATCAATTGAGCGCCATATATAACTGCTCACTATATCCAGCCCGGTGCTGATACTGACCAGAGGTTCCCTGGTCTCTTCCTGTTCCTGCGCGGGCAGTATGGACTGAAGTGACATTAACATGCAAAGTATACCCAGAGTTTTAGTAAAGTTTTTTTTCATAGTCTCTCCTATAAGTATTGCAAATAGAACAAAGCGTAAAATAATAATAACTATCGTTTTTCCGGTGCAAAAGTTTAGTATGCGATATGCAGAAATGAAAATGTCACCTCCCTGTGGAGAGGTGACATCTGTAATTCAGCTCCTGAAGATACAAAATTCGGCATAATTTTATCTGAGTAACTGATGTGCAGGTGAACGGAGCTGTCTTCTGTTATTGTCATCGTAGCTGATAATGAATTGTCCCGTCAGATTATTCAGGTTATCTGTGAGTCGGCTGAGATCCTCTGCAGCCCTGGCTATCTGCTGCGTACCTGCGGCAGATTCCTGAGTAACCGAACTAATGGTCTCAATGCTTCTGCTTATCTGTTCAGCCGTAGAGGAAAGTTCCTCGCTTGCAGCTGCCAGCTGGCTTATTTCTGCGTTTACTTCGTTTGCCTTGCTAAAGATTTCCGTCAGTGCTTTGCCTGTTTCTTCAATCAGTTCCTTACCCAGCATGACGGCTGCACCGGCTTCGCTCATCGATTCGTCTGCCTGTTTGGCTTCCTTCTGAATATCCTTTATAGTCTCGGCGATTTCCTTAGTTGCCTTAGTAGTGCGTTCTGCAAGTTTTCTTACCTCATCAGCTACCACTGCAAATCCTCTGCCCTGTTCGCCGGCTCTGGCCGCCTCAATAGCAGCATTGAGTGCCAGCAGGTTAGTCTGGTCTGCAATGTCATCTATGACCTGTGCAATTTCGCCTATCTGTTCTGTTTTATTAGTAAGCGACGAAATTATCTTGCCCGTTCTCATAGCACTGCTTGTAATTCTTTCCATCCCGACTCTGTTTTCATCTACTTTCACCGTGCCGGTCTTTGCGAATTCACTGGCTGATTTTGACAGCTCTGCCGCATTTGATGAATTCTGAGCTGTCTGCAGTACAGTTTTAGTCATCTGCTCGACGGCGCTGGCAACTTCGCTTACCTGAGCACTCTGTTCCTGTGCACCCGATGCCATCTCCTCTGTGCTTGAGGAGATCTGGTTGCTGGCGCTAGCAGTGGCCTGAACAGCCTGTATTATTTCGCCGATAAGATTCTTCAGTGAACTTGCCAGGTTATTTACGTAGTTCTGAAGTTCCTGGTACTTGCCCCTGTATTCACCTTCGAACGTCGCAGTAAAGTCACCGCCGGAGAGGATCTGCAGCACACGACCCGTTTCGTTCAGCGGCTTTACAATTGCTTCTATGGTGCTGTTGAAGCCATCTATAATTTCCCTGTATCCTCCGTCAAATTTCATCGAATCGCCGCGTTTTTCCAGCTCACCATTCAGGGCAGCGTGTGTCAGTACATCGGTTTCATTCTTTACATCCTTCAGTGTGGAAACAATTTTGTTAAGTGCCGGGGCAAGTTCATCTTTATCATCAGCTGGAGGGATATACACTGCAAGGTTTCCTCCGGCAACATTGTGCATTTGCTTTACAAAACCCTGGAGTTTCCCGGAATAATCATCGAGCCCTTTTGCCATCATGCCAACTTCATCATTCCATACTATATTCAGTCTTTCATTAAGGTGACCTTTTGTCATCTCTTCGAGGACATGGACGGTTTTTCCGAGCGGGCGGCTGATCAGATTGGCGATGAAAATGCCCCCTCCAATACTCACTCCTATTGCCAGCAACACCAGTATGAGGGCATACCGAACTGCTGCCGAAGCAGAAGAACTATTGGAAGTATTGATACTTTGCGACAACTTAACACTGGATTCGAACACTTTTTGAATCTTCTCATTATATTCAATTCTAAGCTGATCTACTCCGGCATTGAAGTAAGCAGAGGCTTCCTGTTCCTTACCTTGGCTTATCAGATCTTCTATATGAGTCAGTGCAGCGGCGTAGTTTTTCCTGGTTTCAGTAAAGTCCTGAAATTCCTGCTTCATTTCGTCACTGACGAGGTACTTTGGATATTCGTTCAGTATCGTCGTCAATTTTCCGGATACTTCTTTTCTTGCCTTTACAGCTTCGAGCCTTTTTGCCGGGTCAGGATTGAACAGCTGATCCCGGACCAGGGAATTGGCACGTTCAAAACCAGCCATTACGGTGGATAACTTTTCCATTGGAAGAACGGCATACTGATACATATACGTATCATTATCCTTAAGTTCGTTCAGCTTTGTTATACTGAAGTATCCCACTAATACTGTAAACAATGATACTACCAGAAAGGAGTATAAGAGTTTATTTCTGATATTCAGGTTGTAAAACCAGTTCATGTTCTTCTCCCGTTTTATTTATTCTATTATTTTAATATCATGATCGTATCATGCATGAAATTTTGTACTAATAAGTAATGAGCGTAAACTATGTGTAATAAACGAGTCCATGGTGTAATCAGCGCAAACCCGGACAACCGTTAGGCTTTAGCTGGTTTTCGATAAGACTCAGCAGTTCAGCCGTACGAAATGGTTTTCTAAGGTATACGTTTGCACCTGAGTGCATTACTGACTGCGGTGTGTACCGGTGATGCTTTCCATGAATCGCATCTGATGCCGGAATACTGTCAGTGGGATTGAGCGCAGCTGTCAGGAAAATGACAGGAATACTCTTCAGTATACTGTCATGTCTTATTTCCCTGAGCATCTGTATACCGTCCATTACCGGCATCATCACATCGGATAATATCAGATCGGGCCTTATCTCCCGGGCTTTCTGCAACCCTTCTAGTCCGTTTCCGGCCTGATATACTTCGTGCCCCACAATACCAAGCAATGTGCATATATTGCTGAGTATTTCATCTGCATCATCCACTACAAGAATCCTGCTCATACTATATCCATACTTTGTTTGTGCGAAAGATGTAAATAAACAGGTGCAAATCTAAGAAGATAGTAATGAATGAGTATAGGATGTAACGAATGCGTTATAAGGCGAATAAGTGATGCTGATACAGATATGTAATCTGATCACAGAAAAGTAGGAATAACTTATAAACGGTTTGTGAATATAGTAAATGATGAGGCTGCAGAGATTAGTTCTTTAACGGGCAGAGAGTATTCCCGTAATCCCTGAGCATTAGCGGGATAACTGGGCCTTGAGTTTTATAGCATAGCGCTGGCTTATATCGATCGGATTTTCAACTCCTGTGAGATAAACCTTATATGTTCTTTTGAACCATTTTTCAACCTTGCTGATATAATCCAGGTTGATCATGCAGGAACGGTGCACGCGCAGGAATTTATCTTTCGGCAGCGAACTTTCCCAGTCCTTCAGCAGTTTTCTCAATAGGAATGATTTATTATCAGAGGTAAAAACTCTGGTATAGACGGTTTCGGCAGTAATATACTTGATGTCAGATATCTTCAGGAACATCTGTTTATCCTTCAGATCGATGAATATTCTTTCATCATTTTTCAGAGGCTTCTTCGCATCCTGTTTTTTCTCCCTGAACTGTTTAATCCGTTTGAAACGCGCTTCAACTGCCTGCAGCAGATCGGCTGCCTTAAACGGTTTGATCAGGTAGTCGTCAGCACCCAGATTCATACCGGCGCGCATGTCCTCCAGGTTGGCTTTTGCCGTGAGGAATACGAAAGGAATAGCCGATGTTTTCTTGTCAGCTTCGAGGTTTTTTTTGAGTGTATAGCCGTCACAGACCGGCATCATTATGTCGCAGAGGATAAGATCCGGAGAATATTCCCTGGCAGCCTTCAGGCCTTCAGCGCCGTCAAAGGCGAGATAAACCTGATAACCATTTAAGGAGAGAAGGGATTCAAGGTTGGTGAGTATGTCCCTGTCATCTTCAATAACAAGTATCTTTTTCATTATATCTCTGTAAATCCGGGTTTGCCTTGAAATATTCTGTTTGTGCACCAAAATATACAAATGTTTCTCTATTTTCCAAAGTGAGCGCCGTCAATACCGAGGCTGACGCCAAAATTGTATCAGGCAGATATTATTATTTCGCGCTTTATTCCGAGTTTCCTCATTTTTGAACCGAGTGTTTTACCGTTTATTCCAAGCAGTACTGATGCACTGTTTTCACCTGTAACCTTGCCGTTTGCAGCTGTAAGAGCCTCGATGATATGCTGACGTTCAATCTCGCGCAGCGTTCTGAACCGGGAAATTTCTTCCTTGCCCGATATTGCCGGAACGGCGATGAAGTCGCTGAGTTCCAGTTGATTTCCGCTGGAAATAATCACAGCTCTTTCTATTACGTGTTCAAGTTCCCGTACATTGCCCGGCCACTTGTAACTAATGAGTGAATTCAGGTCAGATTTGCTTACGGTCTTGACGGATTTACCGGTACTTCTGGAATACTCTTCTATGAAGTGCTGCACGAACATGGGAATATCCTCCCTGCGTTTTCTGAGAGGTGGTACAGTAATTGGGAAAACATTCAGTCTGAAGAACAGATCTGCGCGGAATTTTCCGCTCTCAACTTCAGCCTCAAGATTTCTGTTTGTTGCTGCGACGACCCTGACGTTTACTTTTATTGTCTGTTTACCGCCGATGCGTTCGAATTCTTTTTCCTGCAGCACCCTCAGCAGCTTAGCCTGCAGTTCCAGGGGCATCTCTCCTATCTCGTCCAGGAAAATAGTCCCGCCATTGGCAAGCTCAAATTTTCCTATCCTTTTTTCCACTGCTCCGGTAAAACTGCCTTTTTCATGTCCGAACAGTTCGGACTCAATCAGCTGCGAGGGAAGTGTAGCACAGTTCACCCTTATCAGTGCCTTGTCTTTCCTGGGCGATGTGTTGTGTATTGCGCGTGCAATCAGTTCCTTGCCAGTTCCGGTTTCACCCAGGACCAATACAGTGGCATCCAGAGGAGCCACCTGTCTGATTTTGTACAGTACATTCTGCATGACAGGACTGGCTCCGATTATCTGCTGGAAACCACTGCTTGAACTTATCTCGCCTATCAGCGAGACCTTTTCCTGTTCGAGTTGTTTTTTCAGTGAATCGATTTCCTCATAAGCAGCGAAATTCTTCAGAAGCAGGGCAAACTGAGGCAGCAGGTACGATGCAGCGATAAGCTCAATATCAGGACGGTTGGACACGTCCGGAAATCCAAGCAACAACTCCAGCAGTGAATTATCGGCTGTTTCATAGTGTACACCGAAAACCGAGGAGATATTGTTATTGGTGCATAATTCCCTGAACAGGGGGGACTGGCTAAGAATTTTGTCAAACAGTTTATCTTTTATCTCAATCGAATCGATATGGCTTTCAAAGTGTATTCCAAAGTCTTTAAATACAGTTATAAGATTTTTATCCATGGAGTTTGATACAAATTCGAAATTTTCATTGCGCCTGAGGCTGACAATGACGGGCTCCCGTCCAAGGAAATTCACCATCCTGATTTCAACGTAATTAAAAAGCACTTCACTACCGGACATGCCGTTCAGTTCTTCGGCAAGTTTAAGGAAAAAACTATCACGCTCCTTCAGCGACATAAGTGAGCTGGTCAGTCTAAGCTGCACTCCCTGTATGAATTCTCTCTGCTGGAGTTCTTCAAAAACGGTAAAGTTCTTCATTGCCACACCCAGAAGGTTGGCGATCTGCATCAGAAAAGTAGTATTGTCGTTCATGCTGCTGGCAAAAGTTTCAGTGGCGCCGAGCAACAGGAATCCGAGGATTTCTCCGCTGCATTGCATAGGAATCTGCAGCAATTCAGTGATATTCCCGTTCTGTATCACTTCTATAAGTTTGTCCAGATGATAATTCCTGCCATCATCGGAAAGCATTACATCGGTGTTCAAACGGATAACTCCGTGGGCCGAAAGATGCAGACCAAGCGGTTCATGCAGGATCGGGTATTTTTCGTGCAGCAGAAGAGCTTCTTTAATCATCTTTTCTGCCGGCAGATTAAGAATTGTGAAATCACCCAGGAAAATTTCAACTGTTGTTTTGTTCTTGTCGAACAATGCCATTCCTCCAAGTGCAAACCTGTATACTTCTGAAAGTTTGCAGAAAACGTTCTTCATCACCTCTTCAGGTTTATGAACGGTGGCTATCTGTTCATTGATCGAGAGCAGCAGAGAAATGTTATCCTGGTTCATATGCACTATACCTGATCGTTTTGTTGCTAATCGGTTAGGAAAGAAAATTAGATGAATGTGCGCTAAAAAGCAATCAGATTATAGAATATCCGGACGCATGAATACCGGAACGGCCGGTCTGCATTTTGTCCGGATACAATATAACCTGCATTACTGTCATCATTACAGGTGTTGTTCTGCCGGTTCAGCAATAACACCCGTATGTGCAACTGTTGAGGTATGCGTTACCAGCGAGACATTCTGCAATGCGCGCAGTGTATTTTTCAGTTTCATCTGCTGAACAAACAGGTCGTGCTCGGCAACAGTATTGCTGTAGTGCATGGGGGACTTGAAGTAAAATGAAAGCCATTCCTGAATTCCGCTCATCCCGGCTCTCTGTGCCAGATCCATAAACAGTATGAGGTCGAGGACAATGGGTGCAGCGAGTATGGAATCGCGGCACAGGAAATCGATCTTCAGCTGCATCGGATATCCCATCCATCCGAATATATCGAGGTTATCCCAGCCTTCCTTATTGTCACCTCTGGGCGGGTAATAGTTGATCCTCACTTTGTGGTAGTATTTCCCGTAGAGTTCGGGATAAAGCTCGGGCTGCAGTATACCATCCAGCACAGACAATTTGCTCTCTTCTTTTGTTCTGAAGGAATCCGGATCGTTCAGCACTTCACCATCCCTGTTCCCCAGTATATTTGTAGAGAACCACCCGGACAGCCCGAGAAGGCGTGCTTTCAGCATTGGGGCAATTACGGTTTTCATAAGCGTCTGCCCAGTCTTAAAATCTTTCCCGGCAATGGGAATATTCTTCGATACTGCAAGTTCTGTCAGTGCGGGAATATCGGTCGTAAGGTTGGGAGCTCCGTTAATAAAAGGAATTCCCTCGCTCAGTGCAGCATACGCATAAAGCATACTCGGAGAAATCTCAGGATGATTATGCTTCATTCCATCCTCGAAAGCATCTGTGTCGCTATGGACACCGTTATTTACAAGGAAAATTTCGGTGCTTCCGCACCATATCATTACCATCCTGTCGCATTCATGGGCTTTTCTGAAATTGTTTATATCCTCCCTGATCTGCATCATGAGTCCGTATTTAGTATCGCCGGATTTTATATATGTGCCATTCAGGTTTACAACAAATTTTTTCTCGAAAACGCCCGGCATGGGTCTGATACCTTCGAGTTCGCTGCGCACTGATTCAAGATCCTGTTTTTCCAGCACTCGTGCCTCAAGTGCTGACTGATAACAGTTATCCGGTCTGATATCCCATCCGCCGAATACGAGATCATTTAGTCCGGCCAGCGGAATGAAATCCTTGATGAGAGGAAAGTTGTTTTCACTTCTGTCGCCGATCCTTATAGAGCCCATCTGAGTAAGTGAGCCGATGGGTTTGGATATTCCCTTACGTATTGAAAGAACGCCTGCCAGGAATGTAGTGGAGACAGCACCATTGATACCCACAATCATTACTCCGAGTTTCCCGGATGGTTTTCTGATGTCAGGGTTATTCATTTTATTCTCCTGTAATATTGTTATTGCCAGCGGATGGAACCGCGGCTCTTTGGGGTTGTGTTAATAGTATATCCTTAATTTCTGCAAGATCATGGATCACCAGGTCCGCAGAGCTGGCGTCCTCAGTATTATGCCAGCCCTTGTTCCGGAGCCAGATTGTTCTGCATCCGGCGAGCTTTGCCGGTGCAATATCTTTTTCGTAGGAATCACCAATCGCATACGCATTTGGCGGCGAGATATTCAGCTGCTCCAATGCCAGCGAAAATATTCCGGGATCTGGTTTCCTGACTCCCGCAACAGCGGAATCGATGATTGACTCAAAATACTTGTCAATGCTAAACTTTTTGCAGATAAGTCCCAGATTGCCATAATAGTTGGATACTATAGCCATCATATACCGGGAGTGCAGCTGCGAAAGAAGTTCTGAAATCTTTCCTATGTGCGTTTCCACTTCGCTCTGGCAGAGCAGTGCAAAGTTAGCCGAGAATTGTTCCACATCCTCAATATATGACAGCATACCGAATTGCTTAAGATAGCTTATCTGGAAACTGATTTTGAGAAAATAGGTATCAAAAAAACTCAGGTGTGCGTTGTTGCGCTGATGCATCTGTTTTTCCGAGTAACTGAATGCATCGCGAAATATATTCCTGTCAATTACGATACCGCTGTCAGAATAGAGTTTCCAGAATTTCTCATACCAGTGCACACCCCCGGTATCGATAGTTCCGCCGAAATCAAAAAGAATTGCTTTTGTTTTCATCACTATGGTTCCATCTGTATTTCTGGTTTGAAATTTTTCCTCTCGCGCGAGGGAATCAGAGCAAGACCGAAGAATATCCAGAACAGTTCTCTGATCCTGTTCATGATTGCAATAAATACCCCTATGCCGGTATGGGCATATATGGTTTGCATAACCAGCAGCATGCCGCTTTCTCTGACACCTAGTTCCAGAGGGACAAAAAAGAAAATGTTTAGTACCAGCGAGGAAAGTGAATTTATATATATGGTCTGAAGCAGTGTTACCGGTATGCTGAGAGATAGTATGATAAAATAAAATTCGAGTGACGACAGAAGTCTCGCCGAAAATTCCACTGCAATAGCCATCCAGAAAGCTTTCTTCCTTTCATTGTAAAGTTCGCGTATGTTCTCATCAGCCTTCAGCACGGCATCATGCCTGCTCCGGAGCTTCTGCGTCATCGCACTGCCGGGTCTGATCTTTATCAGAAACAAGTACAGTTTATCCAGAAGTCCGTTTTTGTGCCCCTTCAGAAATATATACACAAAGGAGAGTATCAGAAAAAAAAGTATTATCAGTGTAACTCTTATTTCTGCAGACAGACTAAACAGCGCCAGTATCAATGGTATTGTAATCAGCCAGAGAATAAAATGTGAAAACAGCTGGATCATTTTATACAGCACTACTTTCGATACTGCAATATGAGTCGGAATATACTTCTTCAGCTGGAAGATACGGAAAGGTTCACCGCCCACACTGGCAAACGGAGTAATGTAGTTAATTGCAAATCCGCTGATGGTAATCACCGCAGTGCGCAGGAAACCGAGTGACTTTCTCTCGCTTCCCAGAATTATATAAAATGAAAGCGAATTCAGCATGTAAACTGCAGCCCATATGCCGACTGCCGGAATGATCCACCAGCCGGCTTTTCTGAGATTAAGCAATATGTTTCCTATGCCAAAGTCCCGGATCATCCAGTAAAACAGGAACAGACCCATTGTCAGCAGTATATATTTTACATATCTAAGCATGCTGTTCGTCGGGAATGATTATCTGTCCGTAAGAGTCAGATTTGTAACATGCATCCAGCACTCTGATAGCTGCATATGCTTCTTCCAGTGACGAACTCTGCCTGTTGTGAAAATATATGTTGTGTATAAAATCTTCGAACAGTTGTTCATACTGATTTATATATGTCTTTTTATCTGATGTATCCGGAACGGAGATCTCTCTGATGACGCTGCCATCCGAGTACAAGAGCCGTTCATTTGAATAAACCAGACTTTTGTTTTTGCATACTACTCGGGCATTGTTTTCTCTTTTGTCGGCTGCCCACGTCAGATTGATCTGCGCAACGCCTGCAGCATATTCGATTATGACAAATGCAGAGTCTTCGGCTGAAGGCATATCACTCCTTAGGTTCGTATTGTAAGCGTTTATACGCAGCGGCTTTCCGAGGAACCAGTTGCTCAGATAAATGTAGTGAATACCGGTATCCGAAAGTATGCCGCCTCCGCTGATATTCTTGTCCTGTCTCCAGTCGGGATTATTCCTGAAATATCCACGGTCCGAGCCTGTCCTGAACACATTGAACTGGAAAAACATCTTGTCAGCATTTATATTCTGGTCTGCAAATTTCTTGAACTCTTTCCATACAGGCGAATACTTGTACTGATGGCACGCCTGAAATACTGCATCTGAATGTTCAAGAATGAGTTTCATCCTGAATGAGGATGCCAGATTATGTGCCAGCGGTTTTTCGCACAATACGTGTGCGCCTCTGATTACTGCTTCCTCTACAGCCTTCAGGTGACATGACGGGGGTGTGCAGATGTCGATGAAATCAATGTCTTCATTATCCAGAAGCATCACGAGCGAAGGATAATACTTCAAGTATGGATACTGTTCATTGACTTCTTCGGACAGAGTTACATCGCTGTCCGTAACCGCCACTATTTTTGCGAGACCGCTGATGCGGGCTGTCTGATAAGCGGGCATATGCGAGGTTCTTGCAATTTTACCGAATCCGACTATAGCACCTTTCAGCATGCAGGCTCCAAATTATATTCATCAATTTTTTTCAGTATCAACTGACACGTCATTTCCTGGCAGGTGATCACATGCAGTAGAAGGGAGTTCAGAACTATGACTTCAAAAAGGAAATACAGCCAGGGGATATTGATCAGTACTGCAAAGAAAAGAAATATCATTCTGGTATTTGTAGTCAGTATGTTGTAGTATTTAATCAGCGGCCTGGAATGACGCCTGTATATTTCTGCCAGTGCTTCAGGAAGAATTCCATTGTGCTGTTCATCTGAAACAATTTTGAGCCTCCTGAAATTCGGAGAAACCGCTTCCTGTTCGAGTGTATAGTTTACATACAATCTGCCCAGAAATTTTTTAAGAGGATTTTTTATCCAGCTGAGACTTCTGTATTCCTGAAGAGCATTAGTTCCGTTGTCAAGTTCACTTTTCCCCGGCTTGACAATATAGTGTACATACCCGTTACGGTAGTAGTCGGCCATGGCGCTCTGAAGCGAATGACTCAGTCCTGCAATAACGGCTCCCGCCCAGATCAGGTAAGGATTCATATCGTTCGAGAGTCTTAAAGCCAGGTGTACATATACGCTCAGGAAGATGATGTTTGTCGCAAATCCGTCCAGTATTCTGCCGAATTTGGAGCCCGAGTTTGTCATGCGTGCCAGCTGTCCGTCGGCACCGTCCAGTGCTTCGGACAGCATTAGCAGCAGCACTCCGGTAATGATAAGATAAATGTCGGAGTAGTAAAATAAATGACCGCCCAGTGCACCTGCAATCATTCCTGATACCGTTATCATATTCGGAGTAATTCCCAGAGCTTTTGATGAAAGAGCCATGTAATAACCGATGGGGCGGTAGAATACTATGTCGAGCCACTCTTCGGTTTCTTTTGCTTTATACGTCGATTCTATCGCAGACATGTGTCAATACCTCTTCCAGAATTTCGAGTCCCTCTTCTGCTATTTCCCTGGTAATTACCAGAGGAGGATTAATTCTTATTTCGGGGTTATATCCCATAGTGATCAGGCCTCTTTTGAGGCATTCGGTAAATATCAGTTGTGCCGTTTTCCTGTCAGCCTTTTCAAGTGAGACTTTATCCCTGACCAGACTAACTCCTATCATAAGTCCGCGCCCTCTTACATCGCCGATGATGGGGATACGGGACTGCATTTCCTTTAGTCGTCGTAGCATAAATTCACCAACAGCAGCAGAATTTTCCACGAGTCCTTCGTCAATGATTGTTCTTACAGTGATATATGCAGCCATGGATGCCAGGGGATTGCCGCCATAGCTGGAAGAACTTCCGGAGGGATTGGCAAATGGTTTAGAGGATATGATCTCATCGCTGCTCATAAGACCGGTCATAGGGAAGCCGCCGCCGAAGCCCTTTCCAATGGTCATTATGTCGGGCAGTACGTTTTCATGCTGGACGGCAAACATTTTCCCGGTTCTTCCGAAACCAGTGATCATTTCGTCTGCTATGAGCAGTGCTCCGGTTTCATCGGCAAGTTTCCTGAGCTCGGAGAGAAACCCGGGAGGCGGCAGTATATTGCCGGCGGTGCCCTGTATGGGCTCTACTATGATTGCCGCAATATCGTTCGTAGTTTCAAAACGTATTTTGCTGCGTACAAAATCGACGCACGCGAATCTGCAGCCGGGATATGTCTGATTGAACGGACAGTGTCTGCAGTCAGCATACGGGGCCAGGTATCTGCCGGCCGGCAGTGGGCCAAGCTCATTTTTGAACGTATCACCCAGCAGTCCCAGTACACCGAGTGTCTTGCCGTGAAAACCGTTCCAGAAACCGATGAACTCGGTTTTCTTCGTGTACGATTTGGCGAGTCTCAGTGCAGCCTCCACGGCTTCGGCTCCGCTGCTGTAATACTGTGTCCTGGTAAGGTTTCCTGCTGCAATTGAAGCGAGCAGAGAGGAAAGGTCTGCACGCGCCCGGCTTGCGAAACTGCCGACGTGAATTTTCGCCACCTGTTCCTGCATTGCCTTTACATAACGGGGATGGCTGTATCCAAGGCTTGCCACACCTACTCCTGCAAAGAAGTCGATATAGCGGTTTCCGTCAACATCCTCAACGATACAGCCTTCTCCCTTTTCAATTGCAATTTTTGATAACGTGGCAATGGTCTGAATGCCAGGTGAAGTGTATTTCTGGTCTGTTTCGAATATTTCGAGCGATTTCGGACCAGGAATCTGTGTGCTGATTACAGCATGTTTTGGTTCTGAACTAATGATTGACATGTTGAAGCGCCTTCTGGTATATTAGTAAAGAAATTTCTCTGGCTGCCTCTTCGCGTACCGGTGCAAAGCTGGGCCAGTCATTTATATCAATTATTGTTATAGTCCCGTCTTCTGATATCACGGCGTCGCCGCCGTATATGTACAGTCCCAGCAGTTCAGCAGATGCATCGGCGATCTCATAGAGTTTGCGGGCGTCGAACGGCGTCTGATTTACCGCTTCCAGATAATACCAGTGGAAAAAAGATCTTTCGCGTACGGCATAAAATTTCACCACATCACCCTTTACGTTTTCCTGCAGTATCACGTTGCCTATGCCCCTGTTGCTAAACCTGAGCAGCTCGGCCGACACATCGCTGTTATTTCTGCTGACCGGAATTACGTCGCTTTTCTGTACTGCATGCACATCATAGCGCTTTATCCAGACTATATCCGAGTCAAAATTCTTTAGCTCGCCGTCCATCAGTGTCTGCGAGGGCATGGCGAGGCTTTTGGGAAAAGGAATACCGGAGGCAGGAAGTATGCTGATCATATTTTTTCTGTAGCACGCAATTACACTGTCTGCTGAATTGATTACCATTTTTTTATGTGGCTCTATCTCTTTCAGCTTTTGTGATCCTGTAGTGCCCTGTACCATGGAGAATATGAATTCTTCGGGGATCGGGCTCTCGAAAAAATCCGATTCTTTATACATGGTTACATCCGCACCTAACTGTATGAGACAGTCTGCCGTCCTCCTTATTATCTGCCAGTCATTTATCTCATGACTTGGCGAGAATTCTTTTCCCCTGCTGATGGCCGCAAATTTTAATGTCATTTTATCTATCAGTTTGTTATTAAAGATTCATATATTTCACTTGTTCATTCTGCACTAGAATACCGAGAACTTCAGGTATTTCTTTGGATCTGCACTGATATTGCTGATCAGTCGGTTCGTATTTTCAATCGCATTCATCAACTGTCTGTACAGCTCGTCGTCGTTCATCAGCCGCCCGGCCGTATTGCCGCTGCTGCTGGTTTTATCCACAAGCAGGCTGACTTTGTTCAGTAGGCCGTTGATACTGGTGTACAATGAATCGTCATATATCAGTCTTCCCGCATTTCCCTTGCCCTGTTTCATATGGCCTGTTATTTCGGCTAAATTAAGTGCCAGCTGGTCAATGCGTCTGTATAGGCTGTCTTCGTGTATCAGTTTGCCGAACGAACTCTTTTCTGACTGCAGTGAGCGCGAAAGCCCGGTTACCGACACTACCAGTCTGTCTATATTATCAAGCGTCTCTGACCGGTAGATCAGTCTGCCCAGTGTTCCGTTTCCATTATTTACACTTCCGGTCATTTTCTTTACGTCTGCAAAAATTCCGTTCAGGTTTTCCAGCGTAGTGTTCAGCTTCTGGGTAATATTATCCATGCCGGGCGAACTGCCCAGAGCAATATAGCTGCCCTCGCCGAGCGGCTTTTCTCCCTGTGTGCCGATATCAATGTCAATAAATTTGTCGCCCAGCAGCCCGAGTGTTTTAATTGTAGCTTTAGAATCCTTTGTTATCAGGGAGCTGTATCTGCTCTGCAGAAGCATCGTTATTATGATCCCGGTTTTCCCGTGTGCATTAACAAAGTCCATTTGTTTGACTGAACCTATTTTCATTCCGCCCAGCATCACCGGAGAATTGACTGTCAGACCTTCTATGTTTTCTGCAAATATCCTGATGTGGTAGTTATCAGAAAACAGATTGGAACCTATTCCGACTAGTACCACGAGTACGACCATTATTATGAAGCCTGTCAGCAGTGTCAAAAAGACTTTCAGTTTGATGTTTTTTGCTTTTTCTTCCATTTCGTCCGAATTAAATTAACTTCTCCAGAAATAATTTAGCGTGCAGCGAGTTCCGAGAAGAATTCCTTTATGAAGGAATCCTTAGAATCGAGTATCTCACCCGGGTGATCAAACAGCTTTACATTCAGTTCATCTATCACTGCAAGTCTGCAGTCCAGGCTCAGTGCATCGCGCAGGTTATGAGTTACTATGACCGATGTAGTGCCCTGTCTCTGGAGTCCCATTATGAGTTCTATGATAGATCTGGCATTTATCGGATCGAGTCCTGTAGTAGGTTCATCATACAGTATGATTTCCGGGTTGAGTGCGATAGCCCTGGCTATTGCAACTCTTTTTTTCATTCCGCCGCTTAACTGTCCGGGCATCATGTGTTCCGTATCCTCAAGGTTAACAAATGCCAGACACTCGCTTATTCTTTTGTTCATATCATCTGTGCTCATTCCTGAAAACTCATTCAGATAGAAACCGACATTTCCGGCTACGGTCAGTGAATCGAATAATGCGTTGCCCTGGAAAACCAGCGCCATTTTCTGTCTGATGGAATTCAGCTGCTGCTTATTCAATCCTGACAGGTCTGTGCCGTCGATAGCGACTGATCCTGTCTGAGGTTTCCAGAGGCCCAGAATAATCTTCAGCAGCGAACTTTTGCCCGCACCGCTCGGTCCAAGAACCACCAGGCTTTCACCTTTACGTATATTCAGATTCAGTTCCTTCAGTATCTGTCTGCCTTCAAGGCTGAAAGATATATTATCAAGTTCGATCATATTTGTGTGATTGTCCGGCATACTGTTCAAACTTTCCGTATTACATTATTTCCCAGACTATTTTCGTAAATATCACATCGAGAAGCAGAACCGCCACAGATGAAACCACAACCGAGTTGATTGTAGAGCGCCCGAGTCCTGCAGTTCCGCCATTTGCAGTCAGTCCGTAATAACAGCTTATGGCCGAGATGTAATAGCCGAAGAACACGGGTTTGATGAAACCTACGAACAGATCCTTCATCTGCAGTCCGCTGAGTCCGGAATTCCAGAAGTATGCCGGATCTACCGACAGCCACAGATGGCACGAGGCAAGTCCTCCGAATATACCTGCGATGTCTGCTATCAAAACCAGAGGCAGAAACATGATCAGTGCTGCAAATGTGCGGGGCACGACCAGCTTTTTTACCGGATCTATACCGTATGCTTCAAGCGCCAGTACCTGTTCGCTTATGTTCATTGAACCGATCTCGGCTGTATTTTTTGCTCCGGTGCGTGCGGCTAAAAGCAATCCGCACACTACAGGTCCCAGCTCGCGAATCATTCCCAGCATTACTGTTCTGCCGACCAGGGTCTTGGCTCCGAAATCCTCGAATCGGTATCCTGTTTCGAGCGAAAGAATTATTCCGGCAAACAGTCCGCCCAGGAATACAAGCATTACCGAACGGGTTCCGATGTAGTACATCTCAGAAAGAATTTCCTTCATAAGCTTTTTGCTGAATGAAAATCCGGACAATGCTTTTGCGGATAACTTCATAAAGCTGCCGAAGCGCTCCAGTTTCAGAAATATGCTCTCTGCTATTACATATACTGCGCTCATGCCGTCTGCTTCCGTTCAGGCCCTATGGTTATTAAATATTTTTTTGCTTCTTCTATATCTCGTATATGGTCAACGTCTATTATTTTTGAAAAATTGTATCCGTACAGCCGGAAGCCGTTATCTATCAGCATTCGCAGGAAATTTCTCAGCCTGCAGGTATTAAGGGCTATTGCAGTATTAATAAGACCGAAAACAGATGGCGACAGGTAATACAATCCTCCGGTAACTGAACTGCTGGCTTCAGCGTGATCATTCAGGGCTGTAATTCTTCCGTCTGAACCGGTCACTGCATACAGTGGCTTTTCGTCATCTATAAAACGTGTAATTGCCAGTACACCATCGGCATTTTTATTCTGTGCATACCGGATAAATGAGTTGAATTCACTCTGACTGTATACGGAGTCGCAGGTGCTCAGCAGAAAATCATTACCTGCAAGCAGTGAAGAGAGTTCGAACAGACTGTGCATTGAACTGAGAGTCGATTTTACAAGCAGCTCTATTTCAATACCGTGATCACGCATAAGGTAATCCTTCAGCTCAGGGGAATGGTCATTTATGATAACAGCTATCTGACTGAAACCTGCCTGCCTGGCAATGCGGATGTTCCTTTCGATTATGTTCTCTTTGCCTATTTGTATTAGAGCTTTATGAGAACCCAAACCTTCTGCCTTTAGTCTTGAACTATCTCCGGCGGCAATTATTGCAAGCTTCACTGATATCCCTCCCGGCTGATTTCAGTACTATACATTGAATAAATAAAACAAAATTCGCTTTCGTTTCAACAGAATAATAAAAGTTTTTATCCGTTTACTTCAGTAACTATTGCAAGCCGAATGCCAGCGGAAAAAGCAGCCATATGGCAGAAATATGCGCCATCTTTGATTAAAACAAGGGCACGGCTTTTATTTAAGCACGCCAGGTTCATAATTGCTTAAATGAAAGGAGAACGCCGGGTTTGCAGTTATAGAAAATATAGACAGAGACGCGACGATTTTGTCATAATTTGTTATATTTACGCTGGCATTCATCAATAAATTATATTCAAGGAGAGATATCAGAGATGAAGTTAAAACGTATACTGATGCTTGTTGTTATGTTATTTCTGTCCGCAATGCCTCTCAGGGCAGCCGATGATATTCCATCGCCGCTGCGCGAGATGCGTGCAGCCTGGGTTGCGACAGTGGCAAATATAGACTGGCCTTCAAAACCGGGACTTAGTGTGGATGAACAGAAGAAGGAAGCGATAGTTATACTTGACCGCGTAAAGCAGCTCAACATGAACGCCGTAGTTTTCCAGGTGCGCCCGCAGGCAGATGCACTATATAAATCAGATCTGGAACCATGGTCATACTATCTGACAGGTCAGCAGGGGAAAGCACCGGAACCATTCTACGATCCGCTGGAATTCTGGGTTACTGAAGCACACGCCCGCGGACTCGAACTGCACGTGTGGTTCAATCCTTACCGTGCAAATCATCCGGCAAATAAGTCAGAACTGGCCCCGAATTCGCTTGTCAAGGCTAAACCGAACCTGGTAAAAAAACTGGGTAATAACGGCTACTACTGGATGGATCCGACTATGAAAGAAGTGCAGGATCATTCATACGCTGTTGTAATGGATGTAGTCAGGCGGTATGATATCGACGGTGTACACTTCGATGATTACTTCTACCCGTATTCAGAATACAACGACGGAAAGGATTTCCCGGATGACGATACTTACAAGTCATATCAGGATAAGGGCGGCAAGATGGACCGGGGCGACTGGCGCCGCGATGCAGTAAACAAATTCATCAAGAGGACATACGAAGGAATTAAAGCTGTAAAACCGTGGGTGAAATTCGGTATAAGTCCGTTCGGTACATACCGCGCAAATGTCCCTGCAGGATACGGCAGTTCATTTGATCAGTATGCTACTCTCTATGCCGATGCAAAACTCTGGCTCAATAAGGGATGGGTCGATTACTTTACACCGCAGCTGTACTGGCCTATTTCCAGGATAATGCTCAGCTATCCGGTGCTCCTGAACTGGTGGGCTTCTGAAAATACTAAAGGCCGCAATATATGGCCGGGACTCAGTCTCAGCATGCGCGGGACCTCAAAGGAAATTGCTACAGAAATTATAAACGAAATAATGGTGACCCGCGGTATAGTTCCGGAAGGTCCGGGCAATATGCTTTTCAGCATGAAGCTGCTCATTCCGCAGGACAGTACACTCGGTAAAATGATTGCAGAGGGACCATACAGCAAACAGGCACTTATCCCTGCTTCACCGTGGCTCGATAAAAAGGCTCCGGCAGCACCAGAACTGAAAGCAGAGAAAACCGGAAGCGATATCAAGATCTCCTGGACACCTAAGGGTAAGGAGAAGGCCAGCTGGTATGTGCTGTATATTCAGGACAACGGAAAATGGACATATGAAATCATGAACGGCACCGTTACTGAATCGCTGAAGAAATTTGAAGGTACGAAAATCACAAAGGTCGCTGTATCTGCGGTTGACCGCTGCGGCAACGAAAGCAAAAAGACTGTAATTCCCGTGAAGTAATAGATTATTCCTGAAAAGGAGTGTATCGACTGAATATAACCGCAGCACGGCTCGTTGGAGTCGTGCTGCGGTATGATTTAACACTATCTCTTAGACAGCGCAAGTATATCCTTTACTTCCAGTATGTTTTTCTCACAACCCTTATCTGCAGCATTTATCATCGCCCGGCCCAGTTCACCCAGAGTTGAAACGAATTCCGGAAAAATTCTGCGCAGCAGCGGAAACACCCAGCTGAATATATTATACAGAGCAGGAGTATTTTTAGCTCCCTTCTCAGCCTGCAGAAGACCCGGGCGGAAATTGTATACTTTCCTGAACGGTAATTCCGACAAATCATTCTCTGTCTTTCCCTTGACTCGTGCCCACATCAGTTTCCCTTTTTCTGATGAGTCTGTGCCGGCACCGGATATATAACAGAACGTCATTCCCGGATTGCGTTCGGCCAGCACGCGCGCAAAATTCATGGTCAGTGTATAAGTGACTTTGTAATAGTCGCTTTCTTTCATGCCGACCGAAGACTTGCCGAGGCAGAAAAAACAGGCATCATAACCCCGGAGCCTGTCTGCTACAGGTGACAGATCGAAAAAATCCCTGTGTATGATCTCAGTCAGTTTTCCGTCGCTGACGCCGCATTCCTTGCGGCCTATGACAAGGACATTATTCACCGAAGGATTTCTAAGGCATTCGTTAAGAACGCCTTCTCCCACCATACCGGTGGCACCTGTCAATATAACATTCATGTTATTATCCCGAATAAAATTCCTGAAAAATTATCAGTCACCCGGATACTACTTCACATCAAAATATATTACTGAATTTCTTTCACCGCGCTTGCATTCACGCTGTACTGCAAAGCCGCATTTTTCTCCCTTACCGGCGGTAAGTTTTAATTTAACGTGACAGGTGTATGTGTCACTTCCTGTTTCCGTCCAGGCGCTTTTTCCCAGCAGCTGTATATTCTTATACCTGAACTCGGTAGTGTTGATGCTGTTTCTGCAGTTGCCGTGTGTTTTTTCAACCTCCACGAGCAGATCTACAACCTCTCCTTTTTTGTACTGCTTCTGTTTCCTTTCGTTCTGAACCGAAATTCTGCATGCAAATATTTCTGATGAAATAGCGAGTAAGGCTATCAAAAATATAACAGATTTTGTTTTCAATTTAAACCCTGTTTTTCTGTGTTGGACAACCCTGCCTGCATTATGGTTTAAAATATCTTCCAAGGCACAATATATCAAACAAAATATGCGTACACTAAAACAAAAACCCCGCCTGGGGAAGGGCGGGGTTCGTGGAGTAAGTCAACCGGTTTGGGGGGAACCTGCTGACTGTATGGATCAGAATCCTGTGATGGATCAGATTTCTACGGGTTCGGGAACACGCTGCTTAGCGGCTTTCTTGCTGCGCATTTTGTCGCGTATGTTCTCGACCATCTCATATACTGCAGGGACCAGTACAAGCGTCAGAATAAGCGAACTGATGAGTCCGCCGATAATAACCCAGCCGAGTCCGTTCTTGCTCTCCGAAGAAGCACCCGATGCAGTTGCCAGCGGTATCATACCGAAAACCATGGCTATTGTGGTCATGAGTATAGGACGGATACGTTCCTTACCTGCTTCCACCAATGCTTCTACAGTACTTAAGCCGTCTTCGCGCAGCTTGTTTGCAAAATCCACAAGTAGTATTGCGTTCTTTGCAACAAGCCCCATCAGCATGATTATACCAATGAGCGAGTAGATGGAAAGATTTTCTCCGGCCAGGGCAAGTGCCAGAAGAGCACCAATTATTGCCACCGGCAGCGAGAAGAGTACCACGAACGGATATATGTATGAGTTATACAGCGCCACCATTACAAAGTACACCAGAAGTATGGCTGCAAACAGCGCCATGAACAGACTGCCGAAAGCCTCGGCCTGTCTTTCCATCTGACCTTTATACAGAATGGAAATATTCTTCGGATGAATTTTCTGACTTATAAGCTGCTGCAGTTCAGAACCTACTGTACCTATTGGTCGGCCGTATACTTCAGCCTTCACAGTCAGCGAGGAAATTCTGTTATAGCGTTCCAGCTTGTTCGGGCCGAGTGCCTGCGAAATATTGGCAAACTGTCCGAGACGCACTATTTCTCCGCTGCTGTTCAGGAAGGTGATGGAACTGATATCATCAACTTTCTGCCTGTCAAACTGATCAAACTTAACGTTGATATCGTAGTCCGTACCTCCGTCTGAATACTGCAGGTTGGTATTACCTGCGAATGCAAGCTGAAGAGTTTTTCCTACATCTGCAACCGACAGTCCGAGCTGTGCCATTTTTTCGCGGTCGAGCTGTATATGCATTTCAGGCTTGCTCTTTTCGACTGACAGGCGTATGTCATTTATACCCTGCACGTCCTTGATCACCGCCATTATGCTGTCTGCAGTTACATACATATCGTTCATATTCGGACCCAGGAGCATGACCTGTATTGGAGCATCGTTTGTTCCGAACATGGCACTCGGCGTGGACGTGACTTTGAGTCCCGGTATGCTTTTCAGTATTTCTTTTTTGACCATGGCTGCATATTTCTCAACCGTAATGTTACGCTCTTTCTTGTCGACCAGAGTAACAGTGATTTCAGATTTATATGCCGCTCCGGATGTAATGAAGGCATTTCCGGAAGAACCAACGCTCGAGAATACTTTGGTTACTTCAGGTTTGTTCAGAAGCAATTTTTCTACTTTCTCGGTCAGCTGGTTTGTCTGATAAATAGTATTAAAAGGTTCTCCCTCCAGCTGAACCACGAATTCACCGCGGTCACTGTTGGGCATGAATTCAGAACCGATGAACTGGAAACCAACCAGCATCAGAGATGCAATGAACAGCACTGTAGCTGTAAGATATACAGTCTTGCGGTGTGCGAGTCCCCAGCGCAGTACTTTCTCGTAGAAAAGCACAACCTGTTTGTAAATATCTTCAAAGCCCAATGCAATTTTACCCATCAGAGAACCGCGCGTCAGCTTCTCGATCTTGCTGAATCTCGAAGCGAGCAGGGGAGTAACTGTGAATGACACGAAAAGACTCATCAGTGTAGAGAACACAACCACGAGAGCGAACTCCCTGAGCATATTGCCTATCATGCCTGAGACCAGCGCCATAGGAACGAATACCACAACGTCCACCATGGTAATAGCCACGGCAGTCGAGCCGATTTCATTTCTGCCGTCCAGCGCTGCTGTCCTTTTGTCCTTTCCCATCGCCAGGTGCCGCGAGATGTTTTCGAGCACCACAATGGAGTCATCCACAAGTATACCGATAACCAGTGACAGCGCCATGAGCGTCATCAGGTTCAGAGAGAAATTGAATACATACATGGCTGTAAACACCGATATAAGGGAAGTCGGGATCGATACCAGCACAATCAGTGAGTTACGTATGCTGTGCAGGAACAGTAGCATTACTGTTGCCACGAGTATAATTGCTATGAACAGATCCTCGATTACCGAGTTTGCCGAAGCGAGTGTAAAAACGGAATTATCTGAGGCTATATCGAACTTTATTCCCATGGAGGAATACTGGTTTTCGATTACTTTCAGTTCTTTCTTTACCTGCTCGCAGACCGCAACCGAGTTTGCATCTGACTGCTTCATAACCAATAGACCTATGGAACCCTCGCTGTTGATGCGGTTTAGTGTTGAATACTCGGCAACGCCGTCTACAACTTCGCCTATATCCGAGAGTTTGATCTCGCTTCCGTCAGCCGATTTGGCAAGTACCAGGTTTCTCAGCTGATCGAGTGAAGTGACCTTGCCCGAGAACCTCACTGTGTATTGTCCCTGCAAGCCTTCTATTTTACCGGTAGCAAATTCCATATTGGAATTGCCCACCATTGCATAGACCTGGCTTATTGAGAGTTTGTAGGCCTCCAGCTTGTTCCTGTCTATGTTGATCTTTATTTCGCGCTGGTCGCCGCCGATCATACTGACCTGGCCGACACCATTTATCTTTGAGAGCTGCGGTTTTATCTGATCTTCAGTGATCTGATACAGCTTTGTTGCTTCTATATTACCCCTTACACCGAGTTTCAGTACTGGAATATCATCCGTCGAAAAACTGGAGAGCGAAGGAGTTTTTACTTCATCGGGCAGCTGGCTTAAAATCGCATTAACTTTTCTCTGCGCATCCTGCAGCGATTTGCTTACTACAGTGTTGGGCTGCAGCTCGATGACAATTGTAGAGAAACCCTCCTGCGAGGTGGATTTCATATATTTTACATTTTCCAGTGCGGAAAGAGCATCCTCAATTTTCTTAGTCACCGAGTTTTCAACCTCGCCGGCCGAAGCACCGGGATACTGCGTCATTACAGCGACTACAGGTATATCTATCTTCGGTATCAGTTCATAATTGAGCTTTGAATAACACAACAGGCCCAGCAATGTAAGAACCGTGAAGACTACTACTACAAGTGTCGACCGCTTTATTGATAATTCAGATATTGTCATAGTCTTGTATATTAGTTATTTATAATTTTGATTTTTTTGTTATCGGTAAGATTGACCTGTCCGCTTACTACAACCTTGTCGCCTTCATTAACACCAGAGAGCACTTCGAGATAATCATTTTCTTCATTCCCGATAGTAACTGATTTAAGTCGTGCCCTGTCGCCGTTAATGACATATACTTTTGCATCCTTTACACTGCCCTGAAGAGCTGCGCGCGGAATAAACAGCGCTTCCTTATCTGACTTCAGGTGGAAGCTGACCTTTACAAATGTTCCAGCCTTCAGCGGATTCTGCCTGCTGTTATCCATTTCAATTTCAACAGCATAGTTGTGCGATGCATCGCCATAGGGACTTATGAATGTTGTAGTGCCGGTGAACTCTGCACCGGGATAGATATCTGTTTTGACTTTTACCCTGTCGCCGATCTTCAGCTGATATACGTTTGATTCCGAAATTTTCAGTTTTATTTTCAGTCTCGATATATCGACTACCGAAGCAATTACGCTGCCGGGGTTTACGTATGTACCCAGTTCGACATTTTTCTTTGTAATTGTTCCGCCTATTGAGGAAGTGATTCTTGTGTATGCAAGCTGCTTTTCGGCTTCATCAAGTTTTATCTGTGCAGTAGTAACTGAATTTACAGCATTGTCGTATTCCTGCTCGGTTGCAGTACCGCCTTTGTAGAGGTTTTCAATGCGTCTGAGATCCTTCTGTTTTTTCTGCAGATCGACTCTGGCGGTCTCGACGTTGATTTTTTTGATCCTGTCGTCTATTGTTGCAATTACGCTGCCTGCACCGACAGACTGGCCGAGCTTCAGGTTCAGCGAAGTGATCCTGCCCTGGATTTCCGCGGGTATATCGAGTTCCTTTACCGGATAAAGAGCACCGACAAATTCGTGGGCCGCGGAAGCAGACTTGCGCGATACGTCAGAAACGCTCACCATAACAACATCAACATTTATATTGTCTTTCTGTGAAGTATTTTTTTCACGGCTGGCCATAAGCTTGAAAGCTGCCAGTACAACTAAAAGTATGAGAATAACCGGAATTATTATTTTTTTCATATTGGTCACTTTAAGTTATTTATAAAATTTGTAATTGTTCCCTGTGATTTTTCCAGATCGAGTCTGGCAGTATAAAGACTCAGAAGCTTGTTGTAGTACTGGTTTTGCGATTCCTTGAGTGAACTCTCTGCCTGTACCAGATCATTTGCAGAGGCGGCACCCTGTTGGAATTCCATCTGTGTATTGCTGTATACGCTTTCTGCCAGATCGAGTGTTTCCTTCTGGCTTCTTATGTTATCCATAGCAGTGGTATACTGTATCGAATAGTTCGACTGTTCAACCTTGATCGACTGCTCGGCCAGTTTGAGAGTTTCATTTGCTATATCGACATTCAGCTTGGCCTGCTGAACTCTGGAGAGTTTGCTGAATCCGGAGAATATGGGAATTTTCAGTTCAAGACCTATCGTTGCGCTGGAGAACCATTGTTTGCTGAAGTCAAATATGTTGAACTCCTGACGCATTGCCTGGAAATTATAGCTTGCGTTGAACGAAAGAGTCGGCAGATATGCAGCCATGTAGTTCTGTCTGTAGGTTTTCTGGACTTCCACATTTGTAAGTTTCAGCTGATAATCGATGCGGTTTTTAAAACTCTCAATGTCACCTGACTGTGATTTTTCAGAAAACACAGAAAAGTTTTCATTGAGCGAATCGACCGGTGTCAGTGTGTTCTCAACAGGCATACCGATCTTCAGCTTCAGGTTATTAAGAGCCTGCCTGTAGTTCAGTTCTGTCTGGTCCAGCAGTGACTTTGTATTGTTGAAGCTTACGCGAATTCTGTCAACGTCGAGTTTCTTTGCCATGCCGTTGCTGTACCTCAGTTCAGTAGCTTTCAGCAGCTTTTCAGAAGCAGCCAGTATCGACTGGATATTTGCGAGCTGACGGTTAATTATGAGTGCCCTGTAGTAAGCAGTGCTGACCTCATAGGTTACATCCTCGTCAGTTTTTTTGATGTTCATGTCGGTCAGTGATCTGGCAAGTCTGGCACCCTTCAGTGCAACCCAGAATGACGGATCGAATATTTTCTGAGTGAGTGAAAAGCCGGCGGTGGAATTGTACTTGGTGCCCATTTTAACTGGTATCACGGTACCCGGTTTGCCGAGCATTTCACCGGGCAGCATCTGTGTAGTGATCTTCAGCTTGTCATCCAGTGTTCCTGTAAAATTGATCTGCGGCATTGAAGTGCCGATCTGTTCGCTTATCTGTTTTTCGCTTATTTCATAGTTCAGGTATGAAATTTTGATATTACTATTGTTTCCTTTTGCATAATCGAGGCATTGTTTCAGCGAGAATGTCTGAGCTGAAGCAGTTACCGTCAGTATCAGTAAAAAGAGAGTTAGCGGTTTGATGGTTCTCATGTGTCCTGGAGTCTGTGTTGTTAGTGTTGTTGATAGTTGTTTAACTTTTGGATTATCGAAATTATTTATATTGAGTTAATAAACCTGTTAATAATGCTCAGATACCATTCGTGCGGTGTTCTCTCCGACATATGCGGCGGGGGAGTATCGCGTTTGAGCGTAGAAACTGCGCCGCGGTTGAGGCACACCCAGGAGAGCAGCAGTTCCTTGCCCAGCAGTTCATCGTTGTTTGCAATTTCCATGAAAATTCTTTTCATAAGACTCATATTGTACAGCATTTCCTTGCTGGGAGTAACTCTTTCCAGGCTGAACATCAGCTGGTAGAGTTCGAAGCTTTCATTTGCAAATTCCCAGTGGATCACCGACAGCCGGTGCAGCAGTTTTTTTGCATCGGCAATGGATTTTTCAGCTTCTTCAAATTTATCTTTCATCATTTCGAAGCCGGTATAGATCAGCTCTCTTATCAGAGCCTCCTTTCCGTCGAAGTACTCGTACACTATGGGCGGAGTATATTCGATGGAGTCAGCTATTTTGCGTATAGTAACCGACGGCCAGCCTTCCTTTTTGGCTATGTTTCGGGCAGCTTCAAGTATCCTCTGCCGTATTTCTTCCTTTTCCCTCTGTCTTCTTTCAATGTGACTCATTTTATCCCAATAAAAATTTCTAACATTGTTAGAAAAAATATACTAAATATTTAACCTATCAACAACTAATATGTTCCCGCAAGGGTGAAATAATTTTTCTAAATGTGTAAATCCAGGGAGTTTTTGCAGAAATTCTGCATGTTTATGTAGTGTGAACCTTTCCAGTAGATCCTGCCGCAGGAAGTGCATTGGGAGAATTCGGAGTACAGTTCCGCACTCTTTTCAGGCAGACGCGCTGCCACTGCAGATTTGTCGACCGGCTGAAGCAGGTGGTTGCATACCAGACACCGGGTGAATGAGGCGATGTTGTTTCTGAGGTCAAACCGGTCCAGTATTTCTATTAACTGAGGTGCGAGGTGTGTATTTCTGACCCAATAGCCGTGAGTGACATCGTTTCTTTTCAGTATTCCCAGATCGCGCGTCAGTATTGTACGCTTTTCGGTCAGTGCAATACTGACTATCTCATTGTCCTCAAAGCTGCTGCTGTAGAGAGTATCAAATCCCAGCATGCGCATATAGGAGGCCAGTCTGCCCAGATGCACATCGAGTATGAACTTCGGTTCCCTCAACGGAGTCTTGCGCAGATGAGTTACACTGCTTATATCCAGACTCTCGAACACCGGATATACCGATATGCGGTCACCGCCGTCAACATGATATGAAAAATCCACTGACTGACCGTTGACAAGAATAAGATCGATCTCCTGATGCGGAACACCGAGAGAGGAGATCATATCCTTGACTGTGGTCCTGTCTATGAATGTATGTCCGAATTCTATTTTCCGTCTGTCTGCGGGCAGATAGTCATTCAGTTCTTCATAGAACCTGAAATACGCAATTTTAATTTTTACGTCCATGATTACAATCTAACAAATGCGTTCTAAAACCGAAACATATATGTCCAGCATTCTGTACACTTCTTTTTCCGGCCGGAAACAAAAGTACAGCGGAAAATGAGCCCCTGCGCATAAAATGCATTTATCCGGTAAATCGTCGCTTTTGCCATATTCTGGCGCGGTTATTGTTCCAAACCTTACATCAAATACATCAGGGGAAATTATGTTCAGGAGAATAACTATTGCAGGACTGATAATTTGCTGTGCAGTCATACAGTTTCATTGTTATGCACCGCCGTCAGTATACAGGCTGAGCGCTTTGGAAAAAGACAGCGAGTTTTTTGTGGGCAGGGAGATAATCACCAAGAGCGACAGTGTTCTGACATTATCTCTGAACTATGAGCAATCGGATAACGGCACACATGAGTTTACGTTAATCGTGACTAACAGAGGGAAAAAGCCGTATACAGTTGATCCGGCGCAGATCAGCTATGCGTGTTACCCTAATACCACGGATATGGAAACCGGTACTGGCGGCAGGACCGGGCATTCGATCAACCCGGAATGGCAGCTGGAATGGATCGATAAGAAGATCAGCAGTGAGAAATCCTCCAGAGCAAACGAGGTGGGGACAGAGCTGTTCATGACAACGCTGGACTTTGTGGCAACAGTTGCCACTATTGGTAAGGAGAAAACCGATGAGGAGCGTAAAAAGGAACAGAAGGAAAGGGAGGAGCGCAAATTGAGAGAAGAAATATCAGAGATGAAATATGAAAAAAAATTGGCTAATCTGGAAAATGAAAAAAAGTACTGGAAGGACGAGGTGTTCAGAACTACCACCATCTATCCGGATGAAAAGTACGGAGGCAGTATTTTTATTCCTGTAGAGCCGTATATCAGATACATGCGGGTACAGGTGCCGGTTGAGAACCGTATTTTCACATTTGATTATGAAATAAATGAAGTGAAATAATTGTCCGGTTATCTGCGGCTGGCAAAGAAAATGTACGTGCATCTTATGGCTGGTTTTTGTATCGTGAATAATAGTATAAAAACAATAGAAAGCAGAGTGTATGAACAAAGTCAGCGTGAGTGAACAGGAACTGTCGCAGCAGCAGCGCGAGGAGCTGCTTGGTGTGCTGAAGGAGCGGTTTGAAAAAAATATGCATCGCCATAAAGGAATTGAATGGTCAGCTGTGCAGTCGAGACTGGAGGAAAATGACGGCAAGCTGTGGTCACTAAATGAAATGGAAAAAACCGGCGGGGAACCGGATGTTCTGGTGAAAGATAAAAATACTGATAAATTCTTTTATTGTGACTGTTCACCGGAGAGTCCGCAGGGGCGGCGGAGTTTATGCTACGATCAGGAGGGACTCGATTCGAGGAAGTCAGCCAGGCCTGAGGGCAGTGCAGCGGATATGGCAGAGGCCATGGGTATAGATATTATGACAGAGGAGGAGTACCGCAGTCTGCAGCAGTTTGGTGAATTTGATACAAAGACCTCGAGCTGGATAAATACGCCTTCAGAGATAAGAAAGCTGGGAGGAGCGCTGTATGCAGACCGCCGTTACGGTCGAGTATTCATATATCACAACAGTGCTCCCTCATACTACAACAACCGCGGGTTTAGAGGGGTGTTGAGAGTATAAATTAAATTCTGAATTTTGTCCCGCCTTGGCGGGATCCCCGAATTCGGGGAAATTTTGAATTATGATTTGAAGAGTCCCCATATGCGACACCGGAGGCGTCGGCTATGCGTAGCCGCAGGTGAAACCTGCGGTAACGGGGCATAGGACCAATCCGGACGCTGGAGGCGTCAGCTGTGAATTACCACGGGTGAAACCCGTGGCATTAGGGTGTATGTTACAGAAAAAAATATTTATGATATCATATGGCCTAATTCTGATCATGCAAAATGATATATCGAATATTTGTCCCCTGTCATTTAATTATTGGTGCTGCTATGTTCAATCAGAAAGATATTTATAACTTCCTTTATTGATCTAAAGGGAGATTGGTAATTTGGTTATAAACATTTATGACGCTCTGCAGAACAGAAGATATGGATATCAGAAATTGTTTAATGGTTCATCATTTAGAGCATGCCGGCACAATAAATTATAATGGCATATAATCAGTATTGCAGCTTTGCCCTGTAAGGGCAAACAGATGTCAGCGCAGGGCGATTAGCCCTGCGTCATGGATTCTCCATCCCAAAACGCACGCTGTAAGTGTGCGGAGAAAAGTGTTGCGCAACATCAGTTAACAATATAATTTTTTTCGTGAATTCCAGGCTCAATCCAGGCTTCAACAATTTTACCTGCATTTGTTTGTGACTCAATGGACAGACCGTATTTTCCGCGTACATCGATGTGGAAAATTGTCTTGACAACAAGGACAAAATCCCGTATTTTGAAAATAAAAAAATAATATGGCGACTGTAAAAATAAACAGCAGAAAAACTGCGGCAAATACCGGTAGGAGTGTAAGGCCGGCGGCAAGAACCATGAAAAAATATCATATCCTGGTTTACCCGGAATCAACCGTGGAAGTAATTGTGGAAAAAGCGACGGAGGGTATTGAAGCCAGGCATCTTCTTACCCTGTCCGAATTATCCGGTCTCGGTAACAGTTTTATTGAATCGGCCATGGATCTCTCTTCAAAATCAATCAAGAGATATATCGCTGCAGATAAAAAACTGAATGCTTCGCAGAGCGAAAAAGTTCTGAGACTTATTCAGCTTTTCGAAAAGGGAATTGAAATATTCGGGGATAAGAAAAGTTTCAGTGAATGGCTGTCAGCTCCTTCATTCGGGCTGGGATCAAGGATCCCGATGCATCTGACGACAACTATCGGAGGCATTGAAATGATTACTGAGGAGCTCAACAGAATCGAATATGGCGATATTGCCTGAAACAGATTGGCAGCTGGAAAATGATTATATACCGTGTGGCCAAAAAAGAATATGCCGGGAATCTGAAACCTTCGGGAAGACCGGCCAGATGGAATACTGCCAATCAGGAAATGATATATACCGCACAGTCTTTATCCCTGGCATGCCTTGAAATCATGGTTCACACCAACGGACTTTTATTAAGAACAAACCGATTCAGCTGCGTGGTTATTGAAGTACCTGAGACTGTATTTGTAGATAAATTAGACATGAAATTACTGCCATCAGATTACAGCGGTCAGACTCCATACATAATAACCCAAACGATTGGCGATGCCTGGCTAAACAAATCAGCTCATGCAGTATTACGTGTCCCATCGGCAATCATTCCTGGAGAATTCAATTATTTGCTCAATCCCCGCCACAATGATTTTCAGTCCATTTCAATTATAGAGATAAAACCCTTTACATTTGATACCCGGCTGAAGTAACCGGCAGTTTCTTACAGCATAAAAAAATCCCTCTGCACCCCGCATTACATCCGTTCTTTCATTACGGCAAAGCTCATCAGTGAATAGATACCCACAACCGGGAACAAGGATGCCAGATAGGCAAATGGATTATCGGGAGTTGCAAATCTATAGCCTACACCTACCAGGAACATGAATATGAATGATGCCAGTGAAATCTGAAATGCACCTCTGGTATTTCTTTTCATTCCCTGAATATTGCAGTAGACCAGGAGTCCCGACAGGAACACCGCAGCAGCAGTTACTATATTAGCCATTGTAAGCGGTGCGCTATCCTGAAGCGAAAGTGATGCGGTGGCAGTAATGCCCATAGGTACAGCAATAGCGGCGTGAGCAATGCCCAGCAGCATTATGAAACCGGCTGAGACTCTGATCAGCAGAAATAGTATTTTCTCATTTTTAATCATCATTATACCTGTGTTATAATTGAGTAAGTATTTTCCTTTCAATGCGTTTTGTCGTATTCTTTACTATCAGGCAGTGGAAAGGCTTAACAGGGAAGAAGTACAAATTTCCCAGAATATTATTGAACTTTACTATAGTAGCGATAAATACTTCCTGATATCCGTCTTTGGGTCTTACGATTGCAGACACGCGGAAGTCGAGGTGTTTATCCTCTCCGCCCATCATAAATTCGTCATCTCTGATTTCTTTCACCTCAAAAAATCCGAAGTGCCCGCCGGGTTGCCGGTTTTCTTTTGACGGAGCTTTTCTCCAGTCAATGCCTTCTCCGGTTTCTAACCCGATATATTTGACGACAGAGTTTCTTATTTTCAGCAGAGTGTCAGCCCATTCAGGACCTTCTGTGCAGACCATTGCAGCTATATCTCCCGGATCGATTTTCTTATCCGATTTGACCTTAAAAGAATACACGTCGAGATAGTCATATTTAGGGAAGCTGTTAATAATGAGAGTTCCCTCGGGAAGCTTTGTCATATCGCACCTTTATGTAAGTTTATTATAGACGCCGTAACGGATGTTCAGTATCTGGAGTAGAAAATAACAGTACAGCCATCAAATACTTCAAATTCAAATAATTGCAGATGAAAGATAGCAGTCATAAAAATTCAGTCCGACAGAAATTCGGTAAACGCGGTTATTTTACCGGTCAGATGCTAATCTGTGCTTGTTGAAGGGCATAGTATGGGAGTTTACCGTTGAAATAAGGATTAAGGAAAAGAAACAAAACTGAAGAAACTCTGATGTATTTACAGACTCTAAAACCGGGATTTTTATACTCCACTCCACAAACTGAAAGCACTGAGAACCTATTTTATGACCTGTAAGGACTTCCCCGTAAGTACGTGGTAAATTCTGCAATATTAAGCAATAAGCCAAAATGATAACGACTTCAGGTTTTACACCAGCCGTAGTGCATTCGGAACCTTTTTGATAACTTCAGATTACAGTTTCGCCAGGCTATAACTGGGTATTGATAATTTTAATGCTCGAGGTGTACGTCCTGTTCCGAGTGTACAACGAGAGTTGCAATAGTTAATAAGATGATTTTATTATGTATTGTTAAGTAGTTACAAAAAAGCGGAACGGAGTTCCGCTTC
>JBLMZS010000012.1:0-18408 GCA_050258935.1 Bacteroidota bacterium | reverse complement strand
TATTTTCAAATTTTTGTAATCAGAGAGCGATTTGCTCTTTTTGAGTTTTCACTCAGTTGAACCAAATTTACTGACAAGTTATTTTGCACTCACTATTTCAAAGAACACTCTTCTTTATATTAAGAACTTTCGATTTTCAATTTTCGAAATCAGGGTTACTAATCTACAAATTTTTTCAGAACTAACCAAGAACTTTTTTGTATCTTTTTCTTTTTTTATTCGACTCTAAACCGTATTCATCTTGACCGGTTAGCAACCTCATCAATTCTCAAAGAGCTTTCAAATTTAATAAAATCATTTTTATTTGTCAAGCGCTTTTCAAATTTTTTCTTAACAATATTCAAAGAACTTTTCGTTCAGCTGTCATATTCAAACATTTAATGAATGTGTGCATATGTTTTAGAAACGAGATTTGTAATATAGCACTTTATTCCCGTTAATGCAAATCTCTTCAGAAAAAAATATAACTTGCTGCGAAATTCTCCTATAAACCCCGATTAGATATACTTGCACTGCGCAGCTTTCCCGGTGAGAAAATCGCAAATAATATCTGTCCATACAGTGTATTTAGACCCACACAGTGCACTTAGACTGCGCTGCTGCGTATACTTCTCTCGGTTCCCCGTTATCTCCGTCTTTGTAAAATATATCCCAACATTGACCAATTATTCAATCCCTTATTTATCCCCTCCCCACTTTTAGCGCCACTGCAGACGACGCTCTGCATATCATTTTCTGCTTGACTTTATACAAGTATTTACATACTGTTATAACATAGAGGGCGTAAATGAATTTATCTGCGCCGCTTGGGAATTTTTCTGAGATTTCTGTTGTTTATTTATTTGTAAGGACTCAAATACTGACTGTATAAATACATACTTCGCACTTAATGAATATGATAGAGTTTGAGAATATGAAAGGACGGGCATATGAAAACAATAAAATCAAAGATAGACAATCCCCTGAACGATCTGATCAGTGACGATGTGTACGAATTGCTAAGCAGCAAAGGACTGATTGATGAAAAATCTGTCAGGGATTATCAGATCAGAAACAAATTCAAACAGCTTAGGGCTTCAAAAATCAGCGCCAGCGACGCTATAGATGCACTGCGGGAAGAATACCCATATCTGCAGTTTGATACTATCAGAAAAATAGTTTATCAGATCCATAAATAGCATTGACAAATAAGCTATATATTTATAAATTAGGAGCAAATAAGTAGTTATTTTTCAGACTCTACAAAGTTCTCTCCCCAGTACTTTGTAATAAAGGGTCGGCCCAGTGTCCCCCCAACACTGGGTTTTTTTTGCCCTTTTCTTCATTTGCTGACCGTAATATTTCCCTGTATGGTACTTACTGTGAGCTCACAGCAGACCGTTATTTAACGAGCATAATCTTTACAGTGCGAAATTCTCCGGCATATTCAAGCCGGCAGAAATAAGAGCCTGAAGTCAGTTGCGAAGCATCAAACTGAAGCCGGTTATATATTCCGGCAGATGCATCTGCAACTACAGGAGCAGCTACTTCCTGACCGAGCATGTTAAAAATTTTAAATACCACGCGTCCGGTCACCGGTACAGTATAAAATAATACTGTCGAATGATTGAAGGGATTCGGGGAGCTGCCTAACAGATTAAACTCCGTGGGTGACGCTGCGCTTGCAGTAACCTCATTTGAGTATTTGTAGTTCCCGTCAAAGTCGATCTGTTTCAGCCGGTAGCTTACAGTACCTGAAGCGGTATGATCCGCAAAACTGTATTGGTGTGAGCAATTGCTGTTACCATGACCCCCTAGAAATCCAATCTTGACCCATTTTTCCATTTCTTTGCGTTCTATTTCAAAGCCATAATTATCGGTTTCAATTGCCGTACACCAATGGAGGGTGATAATATTATTACTTTCATTATTGTATGCCTCAAATGAAATAAGCTCTACAGGAAGAGGCGGATTCTCGCCGTACAGCCCGATTCCTTCATTATTGCCCGCATCCCAGTCGGCAGTAAAGTCCCACCAGTTGGTCATAAAATAATCACCATACGGTATATCTGAACCATATCCCGGCATATTCTGCATCCAGTATATGTACCATTGGGATTCTTCAAGCTGCGGAAAGTCATACCCAGCAGGCCATGCGTAATCCAGACCGGCCCAGGTATTTACATTGATCCACTTTTTAGTGCCGCCGGCGGGACGCCAGTCTTCGATATCACTTTCCACAAGTGTCGTGTTCAGATAATCATAATCAATTGTCGTATTCGGCGGATGATGGCAGTCACCGGCACGGCCCAAAGGCAGTGTCGAATAATCATTGCCCCAGCCGCTGAAGTCATGCACAAACAGATTAAAGTTGCCGTCCTGTTTCTCAGCTATATATTTATAAAGACATTCCAGCTGATGTCCGTGGTTGTGGACTGCTTCGGCCTGGGTGCGGCGGAAATTATGGCAATATACTACTGCCGTCTTTTCTGCAAGAGGTATGTCATCTGAATACCTGTGGCTGTTGGATATATCTCCGGTTAGTTTGCTGGCCATATTAGATTCGACATAATCGACAAAATTCTCCGGCTTATTTATTGCCGGATCATAAGAAGGCCAGCCGGGCATTGCAGACTGCCCGAACCAGATCCAGATCTCCCTGATATCATTGTTCTCTATATAGCTCTTCAGTCCGAAATCATTATAGATTCTGAAATAATCAGGCGCGAATTTGTCATAACCTCCTTCTTCACCAATCTTATATACCGAACTAATGGGAATCTGATCATATATGCTCCAGAATTTAAATACCTTATATCCCAGATATGGAACTGCGCCAGGATCTTTATAACCGTGAAATTTAGAACCTTCTTCCAGCGAGAATTTCAATCCCGCCAGATATTTATCAATATTCGCTTTAAGATCAGAGAGCGTGATTTCTCCCTTATCCCAATAATCTGTAGCCTTTGATACGTCCAGATTTACTCCATCTGTCGTTGGGAGATAACGAAGGACAATTACAGGAACGGTTTTGATACTGCCGGCAGCCGGGGTGGCAAGATAGGTATCGATCTCTTCTTCTATAATGCTTCCTGGAATAACCTGAGCATTAAGAGTCTGATATAGTGCAAAAAGCAGAATAACAAAACAGTATTTTTGTTTCATACTTCTTCCTGATTAGTTTTTAGCAAATATCATTATGGACATATATTGGGATTTCCTTAAGACCGGCAATTATTTATAAATGTAAAATTTAACTCAACTTTGTCAACAAAGCCGGGACGTGCTTCTTTGACACCGGCACATAGCAATTACTGCGGGGATACAATTCGTGGTGTCACATTTCGCGCGACTGTCATTTCATATATGACCGCAAAACAAAATATGATTGAAAGACAAAACGAATAATGTTTCAGATATATTATGTTTTTGCTATATTCTGGTTTTATTATCAGCGTAAATTCAGCAAAACCACCGGCTGCGGATTTTTGCCGGGAAATTCAGGACAAGCTTCGGGAAATTAAGAAGTACCGGAAAAAAATTCATAGTTACTTTCAGTCAACCACATATCACCATTATGCATCATGAAAAATTACATTGTAATAATTTTGTTTCTCCCGTTCATTCTGTTAAATGCACAAACTCCCCCTAAATTCGCGGGATTCAGGGCTTCGCGCATACTTCAGAGTTATCCCGGCAATAAATTTCCATCTGCAGACTACTGGTCAAATACCGGGAAATCAATATCCGGCAAGTTTAACGGTTTTTCCACCGCTGCCGTCTGGATTGTCAGTCTGTACATAGACAACGGTGAAACATTATTCAACTTCCCTTCAGATGGTTATACAGTTCCGAAGGTTTCATTCATAAACACGGATCAGAATGAAGAATACCTCGATCGCTTCGATGCTGAAGGAATAAAAGTATGGCTTCAGGTAGAACCCGGAGCGGCAAGTGTGGACACACTGATCCATATAGTCCTAAGCAGATACGGCCATCACACGTGCATCGCTGGTTTCGGTGTGGACGTCGAATGGCTCGATCCGCAGCTGGATTCATGGGGCAGACAGGTAAAGGATGCGGAAGCCAGAAGATGGGAAGCCAAAGTTAAAACCTTTAATCCTGCCTATACGCTTTTTTTAAAACACTTTACCAAAAGCCGTATGCCCGCATCTTACAGAGGCGATATAATGTTTATAGACGACAGTCAGGATTTCACCACCTCAAGCCACAAGGCCTCCGATGCACTCAACAATATGATAAATGAATTCAAGGCCTGGGGCAACAGTTTTCCGGGCAGTAAAGTTGCCTTTCAATACGGTTACTCGGTCGATGAATGGTGGTGGAGCCAGCTGAACGATCCGCTGAAGACCATTGGGGACAGACTCATGCAGGCCATACCGAACTGCGGCGGACTTTTCTGGGTCGATTTTACAATAGCAAAACTTTTCCCGGTTACCGGCGTAGCAGATCAGCCGGCAGTGGTTTCTGCATTCGAGCTGGGACAGAATTATCCCAATCCATTTAATGCATCTACGGTCATCAGTTACCGGCTCACAGAAAGCGCGCACGTTTCTCTGAAGGTTTACGATGTGCTCGGTAACGAAGTGAAAACACTTCGTGATGAGTTCCAGTCGCCGGGCGAACACGCTGCGGAATTTTCCGCGCAGAATTCCACGCTGCCTTCCGGTATATATATGTACAGGCTTACCGCCGGCAGATTCCAGCAGACAAAAAAACTGATGCTGCTGAAATAGCCATAGCGTAAGCTGAATTGAAAATTATTCGCATTGTGTGTGCCTGCAACGGAACATATGCGGTTTACTTTTAGTACAATTATTTATTATATTTTAGACATACTAAATTGAGGTTTTTCTACATGGCTCAGGTCAGACAAAACGTTTCTTCAAAAAAGTCCGTACGTACTGTAAAAAAAACGTATGCATCTCCATTCTCAATCTATTGGGAAAAGAATAACTATATGCTGCTGCTTGCAGGCGTACTGGTGCTTATTGCCGGTTTTTTTCTGATGTCCCGCGGTGAATGGAATAGTTCGGCATCATTATACGTTTCACCAATACTGCTTATTGCCGGATATCTGATAATACTGCCGCTTTCAATTTTCTACAAAAAGAAAAACGCAGCACACACGGAAAAGTCAGATGTTTCTGGCAAAAGTTAAGGGAAACGTAGTTTCCACGCATAAGAATGAAAACCTGCAGGGGCATAAACTGATGCTCGTTCAGAAAATTGACCTGGCAGGTAATTTTATTGGTAAAAAAGATATGATTGCCCTTGACCTGCTGGACTCCGGTATCGGGGATACTGTCATGATTGTACAGGAGGGTGATGCTGTACAGCAGATGCTCGGGCACAGAAACTCTCCCGCCAACACTATGATCATCGCCATTGTTGACGACTACAGTGTGAATTCATAAATTATTTTCCCGTTGTGCCGCATATTGCGGCCCCCTGCAGCTGCAGGGCTGAATTTATTTTTATCAAAAATTTGTCCCGACTAACATTTGATCAGTTTGTAAACCTCAGACTGCTTTTGAGTCTGGAGGGGATCGGACCTGGCAGGTTAAAAAAACTGCTTCAGAAACTCAGGACTGTTGAAAACATACTTGCAGCCGATATCAATACCCTTATCCAAACTGAAGGGATAAACCAGCTGCTTGCCCAAAGAATAAGGAACTCCCACAAACAGCGTTCGCTGCTGCTCACACAAATAGAATCCGAAGTCAGGACCATAGAATCACTCGGTGCTTCCATAGTAACCATATGGGATAAAGAGTATCCGTGGATACTGAAGAAAATATTCGATCCGCCCTTAATTCTCTATGTCCTTGGAGCGTTATCTGAAGACGATCAGAATGCAGTTGCAGTAGTCGGGACCCGGAGTCCGTCTGCCTATGGGAAAAAGCAGGCTGCTGCTTTCTCTGCCGCCCTGTCAGGACAGCATATTACGGTAGTAAGCGGAATGGCACGCGGCATTGACTCAATAGCGCACAAGTCAGCTCTGAAAAACGGCGGCAGGACTATTGCAGTAACCGGCAGCGGACTAGATGTAATTTATCCGCCGGAGAACCGGGATCTGTTCATGGAGATATCACGCGCCGGAGCGGTGATAAGCGAATATGAGCCGGGCACAAAACCGGATGCGATGAATTTCCCCAGACGCAACAGAATAATCTCCGGACTGTCCTTGGGTACGCTCGTGGTGGAGACAATGAAAACCGGTGGTGCAATGCAGACCGCTGCCTTTGCATTAGAGCAGGGACGGGAAGTATTTGCTGTTCCGGGAAGTCTGGACAATCCGCAGAGTTCCGGCACCAATCAGCTGATACAAAAAGGCGAGGCCAAGCTGGTGTGCAACGCTGAGGATATACTGACTGAACTCCAGTTGAAATACCAGCCGGTCGCGCAGGCCGGCAAAAAAGAAGCCACAGATCTGAATATATTTGAAGATAAACTCCTTCAGGTACTTGACAGCACCCCAAAGCAGGTCGATGTAATATCTGCACAGGCCAATATGGAAATTCCAGATTGTCTCGTCAACCTGCTCTCGTTAGAATTCAAAGGACTGGTACGGCAGCTGCCGGGCAAAATGTTTACAGTTGCAGATGCAGTAAAATAATTTCCGTGGTAAAAAAGCTGCAGAAATCAGGGATACTTCTTTCGTTTAGCCCATATAAATTTCAGTCTTTCTAGAAGATTTTTCTCCTGGCCGTTGGATGTAGGCGTGTAATAGCGCGTATTCTTCAGCGCATCGGGCAGATAATTTTCATCCACAAAATTGCCCGGGAAATCGTGCGGATATTTATAGCCGTCGGAATAGCCGATCTGTTTCATAAGTGAAGTAGGAGCGTTCCTAAGATGAAGCGGAACCGGATAAAGAGGTTTATTGCGCACGTCCTGGAGCGCCTTCTCAATGCCCATGTAGGAGGCATTGCTTTTGGGAGATGAAGCAAGATACGTAGCACACTGGCCGAGAATGATTCTGGACTCCGGCATTCCGATTTTTTCAACTGCAGAGAATGTGGTTTCTGCCAGCAGGAGTGCATTTGGCGACGCATTGCCGATATCCTCCGAGGCAAAAATAATCATGCGTCTTGCAATAAACAGAGGATCTTCACCGCCTTCTATCATCCTGGCCATCCAATACAGAGCGGCATCAGGATCGCTGCCCCTGAGACTTTTAATAAAGGCAGAAATTACGTTATAGTGTTCTTCTCCTGCCTTATCATACAGTATGTTCTTTTTCTGAACAACGGTTTCAATAATTTCCTTTGTGAGATTTATTGTTTCCCGGTTCATCTGGTTTATAACTGCAGCTTCGAATATGTTCAGGAGTGTCCTGGCATCTCCCCCGGAGAGATACACGAGAAAATCGGTGTCGATAGTGCCTATGTTAAAACTTTTTATAAAGTCGTCTTTTTGTCTGGCCAAACCGAGTATATTTTCCAGATCGCTTTTCTTCAGTTCCTCGAGCACGAATGTCCTGGTCCGCGATCTGAGAGCAGGTATCACTTCAAAAGACGGATTTTCGGTAGTTGCTCCGATCAGCGCCACCAGTCCGGATTCCACCACCTTCAGCAGTGCATCCTGTTGTGCCTTGTTGAATCTATGGATTTCATCTATGAAAAGGATGGTGCGTTTATTGTTGCTGCGGTTCTCTTCGGATATTGTAATTATCTCACGGATATCCTTTACACCCGAACTGATGGCATTCAGCTGGTGAAATTCGCTTTTGGTATGATTTGCTATTATGCGTGCAATAGTAGTCTTGCCCGTTCCCGGAGGGCCCCAGAGAATAAATGAGCTGACGGTATCGTTTTCTATCATCACCCTCAGCGGCTTGCCGGGTGCAAGCAGTCCCTCCTGCCCCTGAAATTCATCCAGTGTTTCCGGGCGGATTCTTTCTGCAAGCGGTATATGCGGTATTTCTTTCTGCATAGAGCCTACTTTTCCTCAACGACGAATACTTTTTCGCCTTTCCTGATCATCCTGTACTTTTCGCGCGCCACTTTTTCGATCTTGGCATCCATATTCTGGAGTGAGTCAATCTCCTGGCGGAGTCTCTTGTTTTCCTCCCCGATCTGCAGAGCCTTTTCCTGCAGCATCGCCTTCTCGTTCTTCAGACTTATGTATTTCAGTATTCCAAATTTATAGAACAGTGAAAACACTATAAACAGTGTCAGTCCGCCCATCAGGAGATATGGTTTCCTGATCTTCAGGCGCTCAATTTTTTTTAACAGAGGTGATAGTTTCATCGCGTCACTAAAATATATTTTAATAAATACGCTTTATTGTATAGCCAGTGCAATAATCTTCTCAAGCAGTTCTTCAAAGCCTATTCCAGCGGCCTTTGCCATTTTTGGCACCAGACTTGTATCGGTCATTCCGGGAAGAGTATTTACCTCAAGACAGTAGATCTCGTAGTTCTCAGTCACCCTGAAATCCAGACGTGCATATCCCCTGCAGTCCACTGCCTTAAAGGCAAGCAAAGCCTCCTGCTGAAGAACACGCAGCACCTCTTCGGGCAGCTGAGCCGGTACGATGTACTCACTCATTCCATGCGTATATTTACACTCATAGTCGTAGTGCTGATGCACCGGTTTGATTTCAAGCACGGGAAGAGCCTGGTTATTCAGTATCGTCACGCCTATCTCGTGACCTGGTATGAACTCCTCTATAAGCGCCTTGTCAGAAAGAGTATGTGCCAGACGGACTGCTTCTCCTACCTCCGCAGGAGAGCTGCATACGGTAAGGCCAATTGTGGAGCCCTGATCGTTTGGTTTAATGATGCACGGATATCCGAACTGTTCTCCTATCTGGGCAGAGATCTGATCGATGCATCCCGGTTCCAGAGCCTCAGCCCTGCTCACTGTCAGCCATTCAGGAGTTGTCACTCCGAAGTGTCTGAACATCACCTTTGTCATTGCCTTATCCATGCCGAGCGAACTCGCGAGTATTCCCGAACCGGTATATTTAATTCCTCTGAGCTCCAGGAGCGACTGTATAGTACCGTCCTCTCCATACTTCCCGTGCAGCGCCAGAAACACCAGATCCACCCCGTCGAACAATTCAGAGTTTACCGCCCTGATATAATTCAGGTTTGAAATAGGGGCAAAGTCTTCTTTTGCAAAATATGCCTCCTCATTGTCCGGCTGATGAGTACCGTATGCCGGATCGACCAGTTTCACATTGTGTCCGAGCGATTTCAATGCTCTGTACACCGATTTACCCGACGACTTTGAAACTTCCCTTTCAGGTGAAGTACCGCCAAGCATTACAACTATGTTCAATTTTTCATTATCCATATTATTCTTCTTAAAATCCGTTTCTAACTTTTTGATCTGAGTTCCTTGATTACTTTCAGTTTTTCCAGATTCTCTGCTGAAAGCTCTCTGGCTCCTCCGAGAATCCTGGCTGCGAGCAGAGTCTGAGCAGTATGCTCGAGTTTTTCCATTTTGTAATATGCATCAATAATTCCCGTTCCCAGCGTGACAGCGCCGTGGTTTTCGAGGAGCATTACGTCATGCGATGATATAAAGGGTTTCATCGAGTCGGTCAGTTCTTCAGTCGAGGGAGTGCCGTAACTGCACAATGGAATTTCCCCGAGTGTAAGAATTACCTCAGGAAATACCGGCTGAGTAATGCCCATACCGGCAGAGGCAAATGCAGTTGCATACACTGGATGGCAGTGGATTACAGCATTCACATCCGGTCTCGAATTGTAAGCCAGCAGATGGATCTTCACTTCAGTCGATACTTTGCCGTTTCCTTCTTTCAGGTTACCGTTATAATCGGTCACGAGCAGGTCATCGGCAGTAATCTCACATTTAGGTTTATACGATGGAGTGATCAGCAGAGTATTTTCATCCAGTCTCACTGAAAGATTTCCGTCGTATGCGGCCACAAATCCCTTCTCATGTACCCGCCTGCAGACATCAGACAGTTCTTTTTTTGCATCAGAAATATTTAGAGACATTTTTCTTCCAGTTGTTCAATCAGACGCAGGTTTGACAGGCCATCCTGGCCAGAGACAGGAGGCGGCGTATTGTTCAGGAATGATTTCTGTATTTCGCGCAGAGTGCAGAGCATTTTGTTTGCGCGTTTTCTGAATGCCTTTCTGGCCTCGCCCTGCAGATCAATAATCAGTTTTGTGGAAGCACTTCTCTTCCCTATCAGGTTTTCAATTACGATGTTGCCATTGTATCCAAGAATTTCGAGCCGGTTGACGCCTTTCTTCACATTAAATGAAGCATTAAAATATCCGTACCCGCTGTTTTCAAATTTAACTATTGCGGCGGCAAAATCATCGACCTCGCTTTTATATATGATATTATCCACCGCACCGTGTATTGAAACTATTTCCCCGCCGAAATACCTGAGCAGGTCGATCATGTGTGTACCGATATCCCAGAGTGCACCTCCGCCGCTCATAGATTTCCTGAATCTGAAGTTATCGTTGGGAGCATAATCCACGTTGAAGTTTGCATTTATCGAAACTAGTTTTCCGAGCATACCTTTGTCAATAATTTCTTTAGCCTTAGCAACTAATGGATGAAACCGGTACACGTAATTGACAGAAAGGAATACCCCGTTTTCTTCGCAGATCCTCACCATCTCTTCTGCCTGTGCAGAACTTATGGCGAGCGGTTTCTCGCAGTGGATATGCTTACCGTGTCTTGCTGCGCGCAGTACCTGGTCGTAGTGGTTAATATTTGCAGAGGCTATGTATACACAGTCAATATCGCTGTCGAGGAATTCGTCGAAATCATCATAGGCGCCGGAAGCTGCAAATTTTTCTTTCAGGTATCTGGCACGGGATATATCGGAGCTGTAGAGCGATACGAGTTTGCTTTTCGGAAGGAGATGCAGCGCTGGTATGAAAGAATTTTCAGCAAAGTTACCGCAGCCTGCCACTCCCCACTTCAATCGGCGCACAATTCCCTTTTTTATTTTTAGCATCAGTTCTCCTCTAAATTATTTTTCCGGCAGCGACGGTTTAAGGACTCTGTTTGTCCTGTTTTCCATTACTTCAGAATTTCAGTTTTTCCATGAGCATAATGATAGGTTTGGAATTCTGCATTACATAAAAATGCACCGAAGGAACGTTATGGTTCAGCAGTTCTTCCACCTGCTTTACTGCCCAGTTCACACCTATTTCCATTACGTGCTCAGATTTTGCCTCATGAATCTCACTGGCCAGTTCTTCCGGAATATCAATATAAAAATTTCTAGGAAGATTTGTCAGCTGAGCCTTGGAAGTGATTATTTTCAGTCCGGGTATAATGGGAACATTGATACCTTCGGCACAGCACTGTTCAACGTATGAAAAATATTTTTTATTGTCGAAAAACATCTGGGTAACAATATATTCCGCTCCCGCCTGAATTTTTTCAGCAGTATGCTTTATATCGCTCGCCATATTAGGAGCCTCAAAATGCTTTTCCGGATATCCGCCCACACCGACACAGAAATTCGTAGGTTTTGCGTTCAGCAGGCCATCTTCGAGGTACTTACCGTGATTCATTCCGACTATCTGGCCGACCAGATTGGAGGCATACTCGTTTGCGCTGCGCCCGAAGTTGAGCGGTTTCTTGTAGCTGTTCTCGTCACCGCGTATTGCCAGAACATTATCGATCTGGAGGTAATGCAGTTCAATGAGGAAATCCTCTGTCTCCTCGCGCGTAAAGCCCTGACATATAATATGAGGCACGGCATCGATATTATATTTATTCTGTATCAGCGCGCAAATACCCAGTGTGCCGGGACGTTTCCTGATAATACGCCTGACTATCCCGGTGGCAGTTTCTTCATATATTACTTCGGCTGCATGGCTTGTCACATCGATAAAGGGAGGATTAAACTTCGAAATATCGTCTATCACATTGAGCATTGCCTTTACATCACCGCCCCTCTGAGGCGGGATAATTTCAAAACTGATCAGAGGGTTCTTAGCTTTTGCCAGATGTTCAATAACTTTCATGAGTATCCAAAAATTTTTGAAGATAAATTTAACAAATTTTGTACTAATACACAGGTCAATTAAGTATTAAGACTCTGTAATTGGATTTTTTTATGGTCCTTTCATCGAGAGGAACCGAAATATATTTTCCGCTCAGCCACATCTGAGTCATGTCCTTATAGTGAGGACTCAGAACATTACCGGACTGACCGGTGGTGAGAATCATATCAAAATGATCCGGCCTGGCAAAATCAAATATAAATCTCATAGACGGGCCGAGTACATTTTCATAGGGGTGGTAAAAGAAATATTCCGTATTGAATACCGTCGTTCCGCTGCCGCCTATACTGTATGGCCCGATATCCACTATCCTGTCTATAAAAGAATATCTGCCGTGGAACAGGTGTTTAAAAGTCACTGAATGCAGCTTACTCCACTGCCAGTCACCGGGTGAGGTGCCGAGTGACTGTTCAAGAAATGAAAGTGCCTGAGACAGGCTTTTCCGTATGATGTCATCGCGTGTTTCGCGCTGCGGTGTTTTAATATTGTCGAACCATGGTGAATTGTTTTCCCTGAGCATACTGAAGACAGTATTGTATGGAATGCTGGGGATAAAAGTATATTCATTGAACAGTGTACTGCCCATTTCATCGAGAAAGATATTCTTAATAAGGTGCTGGAAGAACACCTCGTATATCGAAGGGACCTGAGAGTACTGACCCATTTCATAATTCCAGTTTTTGAGCAGATACAGTGCCGTTCTGAGATTTTTATCCTTCACCTTCACGTTCTGAAAAGCTGATATAATATAGGGAGTTACAGTTCTTGCATACGGAGAAATAAAATCCATCTGATAGCGCCTGAAGTCGGCCGCCGAATGTCTGGCACGTCCTTTCAGCATTTCGGTTATCCGTTCTATGCGGGACGATGGTTCCCATATATTCGATATATAATACTGATAGTTGCTGACCGTCCTGTTGTTTGCCGTAGCGATGAAACCAGAATCGGGATTAAAGAACGAAGGCATCTGTTCATAAGGGACATATCCTTTCCAGTCATACTGATCGCTCTCTCCGCTGCAGACGAATGTAGTGCTTACGCTTGAGCGTATGGGTAGTTTAGCCGCGCACTGGTAGCCTATATTTCCCTTATCATCAGCATATACGAAGTTCTGCCCGGGGAGTGAATAATTGCGGAGTGCGTTGCGGAACTCAGTCCAGTTGCCGGCCTTATTTACCCTGAAGATCGAAACGAAACCTGATGAGGGATCATTTCCCGTCCAGCGCATGCTTAGCACGCTCCTGCTCTGGATCCTTCTTTTGAACAGCACTTTGTCGAGCAGGTGGACATTGGAAATTACAGGCCCGCGATGGGTTTCCTTCACGGTAAAGTTTACTGCTTCGGAATCTTTTACTGCAATAGTATAATCATAGCGTTTCAGCGGCTGCCACTGTCCGTTAAAGAAATAATTCCTGCCTGATGAATCAATTCTCTCGGTATAGAAATCCGCATCGTCTGCCATAACATTTGTAACTGTCCAGCTTATATGCTGGTTCTTCCCGATTATTATCAGCGGCAGTCCCGGAATGGTAAGTCCCTCGCAGTTCCATCCGTTGCTGCGTATGACAGCAGCATACCAGGTGCATGGCGCCTGAAACGGCAGATGCGGGTCGTTTGCAATTATCGCCTTTCCGGAGGCAGAACGCTGCGGTGAAACCGCCCAGTTATTTGATCCGATATGCGTTCCGGTATATCCGATAAAGCTGCGGAATGCGCGGTCAGTTTCGGCTAACCCGGTCATTGATGACGCAGCACCTCCGGGAACAATAACGGGTGCATTTGGAGGGTATTCCGGCACGATCTGTCTGATTTTTTCCTCTCCGAAACGTTCTATCAGATGAGCAAACGCAACATCAGTCCACCAGCTTATATTCATCTGCCAGCCGAGCATTTTGCCTATGATCAGGCTGTGTTCCGGTTTCCACTCTTCGGGCTCATATCCAAGCGCATCAAACTCAATCGGATACTTCCCTTTCGCCTCCTTTATGTAGGCATTTACGCCGGCCGAATAAGCCTTCAGTTGCGCCAAAAATTCCGGATCAGTCTGCGCCAGTTCCTTCTTGACAGTCCGGTCCATACCGATGGTCCTGAACATCATGTCGAATGTGATCGTCTGTGCTCCAAATACTTCACTCAGCCGCCCGTATGCTGCACGTCTGGCCAGGTCCATCTGAAACATTCTTTCCTGCGCATGGCAATAACCGAGCGCATATGCCGCATCCTGCTGGCTTCCGGCAAAGATATAAGGTATGGCATATCTGTCGCGGTATATCTCTATAGTCGATGAAAGGTTGGCCAGGTCTTTTGTACCCTCATAGTCGGGGATGGATTTATACAAAACGTGGCGAAATAAAAAAGCGCCTGCAATAAACAGTATGATAAGAGAAAGTATAATTCCGATGGTATTTTTGAGCCAGGTGTTCATTTGCCGAGATATTTGTTTTTTAAAGATTAAATATACAACTATACCCAAATAAATGCTGTTCAAAACTGGTATGACAATTTTTGACATTGAATTTTCTGATTTTTGTTTTTACTTAATTGGTGAAATTCGGGGGATGCAAAATTTATGGTATGCATAATTTAAGCGATGCATTTTTCAGGTATGCAAAATTCAGGGAGGTGGTGTTTTACAAGACACAGATGAGTTTTATGTAACGCTCCGGAAAATTCCTGCCGTTTTTTTATTAACAATAACAAATCAGGAGGGATAAATGGCGACAAAAGGATTTCTTGTCGGCATTAACGATTACTTGCCTGTCGGAACAGGCGGACCGGACTTGAACGGCTGCATAAACGATGTCCGCGATATGGCCAATACGCTCGTCATACTCGGCTACTCACCCAGAACACTAAAACTATGTACGGACGCCAGAGCCACCAGAATAAACATACTGAACGGACTGAAGTGGCTGCTGAAAGATGCGGTCCGGGGTGACTCGCTGGTATTTTATTATTCGGGACACGGATCCCAGATAACCGATATTCACCGTAATGAAGAGCCGGACTTTATGGATGAAATCCTATGTCCTCACGACATTGATTTCGCGAATAATGTTGTGGTTTCAGACGATGACATCTCGGCAATATTATCCACACTCCAGCCAGGTGTATTTCTGGATGTAATACTCGACAGCTGCCATTCGGGCACTGCAACGAAAGCGATACACATTGGCGTTACAGGAGATACTTACACCAAATCAAGATACCTCGCACCTCCGATTGACTTTACGTTTCACTCACAGTACAATCCTAACATGAACGTCAGAAATCTGATAAGGACAAATGGCCACGGCACAAAAGAAATTGCAATCGACAAAAAGTTAAACCATGTTGTCTGGACTGCATGCCGCAGCGATCAGACGTGTGAAGAGACTATGATCGAAGGACAGGTACGCGGAGTATTTACATATCAGATGTGTCAGGTACTTAAGCGCACAAACGGTAATATTACACGTCAAAGGCTGAACAGCCTGGTTTCAGCAGCAATCGCGCGTTCAGGCTTCACACAGGTCCCGCAGCTCGAAATCACAAATAAGCAGCTGCTGGACAAACCATTCTGTTCGATAAGCGTGCATAAACAGACAGTCGTTGTTGAAGAAGAAGTGGTCTGACGAAAACCTACTGCAGCCTTACAATCTGTCAATGATCTGACAGACAGTACACTCGCCCGAGCCTAGCGCTCTGTACAGCCAGCATGACTGTCAATGATACCGCAAGGTAATGTCATTGCCGGTCATGCAGGCTTTTCACTATCTTCACTTTTTTTACCGGTAAGAAAAGTTTATTTGCCGATTTTATATTTAAATCCGAATTTAATTTAATATTTTTGTATCATGAAAAACTAAAGAGCTACTTATCATGGATGAACAAAAAAATTACAGCGGTTTCGGCAAAAGGGCAATGATAGGACTTGTACTCCTGTCCGCCGGAATCATATTATTATTGTCAAATTTCGGATTTATAGATTACCAGATCACACCCATAATTTTCTCATGGCCGATGCTTCTCATCGTTATTGGCCTTCTGATTTACATAAACTCGCGTGACTTCAGCGGTATTGTACTGATATTCATCGGCACCCTTTTCGGAGTATCCAGGTTCTTTGATTTCAACCCCTGGCTTCTCTGGCCTCTGATACTTGTATTTCTGGGTTTTCATTTCCTGTTGAATGTAAAAAAAAAGCATAACTGTTCTCACCGTAAATTGAACGATGCCGGTGGTGATTTCAAAGTATACAATACCGATTTCATAGACGATGCAGCTGTTTTCGGCGGCGGGAAGAAATCATTCATCACCAATAATTTCATGGGCGGAAAGATCACTGCCATATTCGGCGGCTTTGAAATAGATCTTACCGAATGCCAGCTCGCACCGGGCGAAAATTCCATAAACCTTACCGCTATATTCGGCGGCATTACACTTTATATACCAAAGGACTGGAAAATAATTGTCAGGGTTACACCGCTGTTCGGCGGATTTTCCGATTCCAGAAAAAAAGATCCCACGATTATCCCTTCGGACCAGAAAATCCTCTACCTGGATGGTTTTGTCATGTTCGGCGGCGGTGAAATAAAATCCTGGTAATAATGCTGAAAAATCTGCTGAAATATAGGGCGTATTTTACATATATGGGCAGCATCGCACTTATAGTGCTGGTGCTGCACACTGCTTTTCTGCATATAGCGTTGAATATGGATCTGGGTTATTCCATTATTGACAGCTTCGTATTCAACCTTATATTTGTAATCATTGCACTCACCATTTACTTTCCGGCGAAGTATATTACATTTACTGGGAATAATTTTTACAAGGTTTTCTTCAGCCATTTTGCGGCCTCGCTGTTTGCCTCATCTGTATGGTATGCACTCGGATTTATAATCATCGTCGATATATTTGAACTCTCCGGGTACAGGACTTTTCTGAATGAAGCCTTGCCGTGGCGAATACTGACCGGGCTGCTTTACTATTTCATAGTTGCTTCAGTTAACTATGGTTTCATTTATTATAAAAGCTTTCAGGATAAGCTCACAAAGGAAGTCGAACTTTATTCATACGCAAAGGAAGCCGAACTGAAGTCGCTGAAGTATCAGATCAATCCCCATTTCATTTTCAACAGTCTGAACTCCATTGCCTCACTGACTACATTTGAACCGGAACTCGCCCGTGAAATGACGGTAAAATTGTCCACATACCTCAGGAGCACTCTTGCCACCGGTGAAAAGCTGATGAGCACGCTGAACGAAGAGTTAAAGAATGCCAGACTGTATATAGAAATCGAAAAGGTAAGATTTGGCGATAAGATATCGCTGAGTGAAACGATAGAACCATCGTGCGGAAATATTCAGGTGCCGAGCTTAATACTGCAGCCGCTTCTGGAAAATGCGGTCAAGTACGGAGTATATGAAAGCCTCGACAAAGTATACATAAAATTGGTTTGTGAGAAAAAAAATCAATATCTTAGGGTTTCTGTTGAGAACAATTTCGATGCGGATTCACAGCCGCCCCGCGGTGAGAAAATAGGCCTGAACAACATCAAAAGCAGGCTTAACCTCGTATATAATCAGGATAACCTGCTCACCGTTGAAAACAATAACAATGTATTCCGGGTTAATCTATTTATTCCTTTGGGAGAATGACGGTTATATGAACCAGACAATAAAAGCAATAGTGATTGACGATGAAAATCTGGCCAGAAAAATTGTAATCAAGTCTCTGGAACAGTATCCGGAAATCGAGGTTGTTGCAGAATGCAGCAACGGCTTCGAAGGTGTAAAGGCTATCAACGAGTTTAAACCCGATCTGGTATTCCTCGACATACAGATGCCGAAACTGACCGGATTCGAGATGCTAGAACTCATGGAAGAAATGCCCGTGATCATTTTCATCACTGCCTACGATCAGTATGCCCTCAAGGCATTTGAAGTCAATGCAACCGACTATCTGCTGAAACCGTTTTCCATAGACCGGTTCCGAGAAGCGATGGATAAGATTTTCCTGCACCTGAAAGACAAACAAAAAAGTACAGAAGCAATAAAGAACCTCAGCGCACACATAGACGATAAGGCCGAAACACTGGAGCGCATTGTAGTAAAAAGCGGTTCAAAGATTTCGATAATTCCTGTGGAAAAGCTCAACTACATTGAGGCTCAGGACGATTACGTAATGCTGCATACCGCTGAAGGCCGTTTTCTTAAACAAAAGACGATGAAATTTTTTGAAGATCATCTTCCGGCAGACGACTTTATACGCATACACCGCTCGTACATAATTCGCCTGTCGGTCATCAAGCAGATAGAACTGTTTGAAAAGGAATCTTTCCGTGTGCTCATGCACGACGGGAAAACGCTCCCGGTCAGCAAATCCGGCTATTCCAGATTGAAAGAAAT
>JBLMZS010000011.1:0-35617 GCA_050258935.1 Bacteroidota bacterium | reverse complement strand
TGCCTGTGTAGCTGTGTTTGTCGTTGGAAATCATCTGGAACCTCCTTTTTAATAGAGTGCTGAAATTGTTCGTTATATTTATTCCCGGGATTTCAAATGTGTAGCTGAACAGAAGATCAGTGTATGTCTTCCGAGCGAAACCTGAACCGAGTACGTGAGAGTCTGCTGCAAATTCATGCTGTGCCTGCAGTTCCTTTTTGCTCAGCCATGAAAACGGATTGAACCACAAAACGATGCAGAACAGCTGATAGATAAGCGTGTCGAGTGAATGCAGCTTTCTTACGTGTATCTTTTCGTGCATTAGCATTTTATCCAGATTCTGGTCATTGAGCATTACTTCAGGTATAAAAATGAGGTCAAAGAATGAAAACGGGGCAGAACCATTCTTAATTATTACCGGCTCCATATCTCCAAGCAGTGTCCTGCGTCCCGAGATATACGTCCTGTATAAGTGAAAGAAACCAAATAACAGGCGCACCGAAAATAGAAGGACACCGGAAATGTATATTATCAGAAGAAGCTGGGCCGGACTGACCGGATAGCTGCTGCTGTGAATTTCCGAGGAGAACGTACGGACAGGGGAGATATATACATCCTGCAGCATATACGTATATTCTGCAGATATTCCGCCGATGCTGATCAGCGGTGTAATGAGCGATATTATGCCGGCCGACAGCAGATACATCCGGTTCCAGCCGAAACTGGTTTCTTTCCTCAGCATGAGCGCATAAAAAATATAGAATACGGCAATACTCAGTGAAGATTTTATCAGGTATGAAAACAGAATATCCATTTTATCCTCTCTTCTTGGATTTTATTTCCTGCTGCATAATTTCCAGTATTTTTTCCATCTCTGCAATGTCGATGTCTTCGTTCCTGCTGAAAAATGAGACCATCTGCGAAAATGAATCGGAAAAATAACGGCTGACCATTCCTTTCAGGTAAAACTTTGTATACTTTTCCTTCGACACGACAGGGTGGTATTCGAACGTTTTTCCGAATGCTGTGTGACCTACAAAACCTTTCTTTTCGAGTATCCTGATTATCGTAGATACAGTATTGTATGCAGGTTTCGGCTCGGACATTTCGGCAATAATATCGTTTACGAACCCTTTGCCGAGTCTCCACAATATCTGCATCACCATTTCTTCTGCTTTTGTCAGTTCATTCAGTTTCATTGCATCCTGCTGTTTAATTCTGAGTTTAATATATAACTAAAAATTTAGTTTGTCAACTAAAAAATTAGTTATTATTAAAATAATATTCTTTCTTTAATAATTTCGTGAAATTTTGTATTATTAGAACTTATATGGACCATACATCAGATAATGAGGATACTGCCTTGAAAAAATCCGTGTCAGAGACTAAGAAATACCGGCTCGAAATGAACGAGAAAATTCTCAATTCGGGGTTCCGGGATTTTAATAAATTTTTCGCGCTCGACAACAAAGCATATATAGACGGGGCACTGCCGGCCAAAATGAAGGAACTTATGGGACTGGTCGGATCCATGGTGCTCAGGTGCAACGACTGCATTTTTTACCATATTGACCGCTCCATTCAGGAGGGGGCTACGCGTCAGGAGCTCTACGAGGCATTCAATATAGGACTTGTAATAGGAGGGTCTATCGTAATACCGCATCTGCGCTATGCGATGGAGGTGCTCGACGAGCTTACCGCAGAAGAGAAACAGGAAAAATTATAATAAATAAAATCGGGACTTTAGTGAAGACTATAATATTTGCTTCTGGAAATGAGGGAAAGGTTCAGGAAGTTAAGGATATTTTCAAGGATACTCACTATAAAATCATATCTCTGGCTGAACTGGATGATGTACCTGAAATAATTGAGGACGGAAAAACGTTCGAAGAAAATGCAAGAATAAAAGCTGAAACGATCTTTAAAAAATTCGGGATGCCGGTCATGTCCGATGATTCAGGACTTGAAGTTGATCAGCTCTTCGGTGCACCCGGTGTATTCTCCGCGCGTTATGCTGGGGAGGAATGTTCATACGAGGATAACAACCGCAAGCTTATTGCCGCACTGCTCGAGAAGGCCCCGCCTCACAAAGCACGGTTTGTCTGCTGTGCATATTATATCGATGATGAACTGAGTTTTCATGTAACCGGTGAAATGAAGGGGGAAATTACAAAGGAACCACGCGGGACAAACGGATTTGGTTACGATCCGATATTCAAGCCCGAAGGCTATGAAGAAACTCTGGCTGAACTGAAACTCGACGAAAAGAATTCCATCAGTCACCGTGCTCGTGCTTTCAGCAAGCTGAAGCTTCAGATGCTCGAGGAAGTGCACTGAAAACTTATTTGGTACCGATTACCACCTGGACAATGCCGGCTGTAAGAGCATGTACCTTTACATCTGAATAGCCGGCATTTTTCAGTAATTCGCGCAGATCGACTTTTTTATCAAACTCATTCACGGATTCGGGCAGGTACTTGTAAGCTTCCTGATCTTTTGATATCAGCCTGCCTATCAATGGCAGTATATTGTTGAAGTAGAACTCATAAGCAAATTTCATAAGCCTGTTTTTCGGCAGCCTGAACTCGAGTATGGTAAGCTTGCCGCCTTCGGTAAGTATATTCCTGAACGCTTCGAAAGCCCCGGGTATGTCGTAGAAATTGCGTACACCGAATGCAACCGTTATATTCGTAAAAGATCCGTTCCGGAACGGGGGAATTTCTGCAGCCATCTGAACGCAGTGACCTTTGATCTTCGGGTATTTGTCTGCAAATGGTTTCATCATTTCTATCGACAGATCGGCCCCGGTGATATTTTTTACACCCTGTCTGGCAGCCTCAATGGCAAAGTCACCGGTTCCGCACGCTACATCCAGAAGTCTTGCATCGCTTGTGAATCGTGTGAGCTTTATAGCGCGCCAGCGCCAGTATATATCCACCCCTGCGCTGAGCAGGTGATTAAGAAGATCATACCGATAAGCAATGGTATCAAATATGCGTTTTACCTGTTTCTTTTTGTCCATTATCAGAAATTCCGGCTTATATCAATAGGTGTTGTCATAATTAAATTCAGGAAGGCTTCTTACGCTCTGCCACCAGTTATAAATTTTCTTCCCGGACCACATGGTAAATATCATGAACAGGGTTCCGCCAATGAGGTCAATGACGTAGTGGTACCTTAAATACACTGTGGCAAATATGAGCAGAGTGCCTACGGGTACAATTACATACTTCATTTTTGAATTATACCTGCACGTCAGATACATTGTAATTAGAGTCATCTGAGTATGTCCGCTCGGAAAAACGTCTCTCTGCACTACCGCAGCCGGGTTGGGTGTACCCGAAGGTATTGATTCACCGGTATTTACAACTTCGCGCAGAAAATTTGTAAGACACAAACCGGGCAGATCAGTATTGATAGAATAAAAATCGTGCAGTGTGAACCTGGGGCCAATAGCTGGAAGCATGAAATAGCCCAGGTACGACAGAAAGAATCCATATACCACAGCGAACAGGCCGAAATCCAGCTGTGAAAGCCTCTTGCGCACCATCAGGTCTATGCCCAGAAGTATGGGCAGAAAATAAAATGTACCGTAAGATATCTGCAGAATTTCGGTCAGCAGCGGATTTGCTATCTTATCCAGAACACGGGTAGGATCGGTTCCGAACATGAACCGGTCTGCGGCAATAAGCAGATAATCGTAATCGTTGATCCTGATAGGTTTTATCATCAGGTATAGTTCCTTGAAAGTCAGGAGTATAAGCGGAACGAGATACCAGTAATGAAGGTTATACCAGAGCCTGTTGTCTCCCGGATGGTCAAGATAGGCTATTCCGAATACAGCTGCAATTATGCCCACATTCATTACTATCAGTATGGGCCACTGTTCAATTCTGCAGCAGAAAACAATATTGAGAATTATCAGTATCGTATAAAATATGATAACTATCAGGTCGGTAATGTTGAGTTTCAGCAATAGTTCTTTTAAGGACTTCATCAGCTAAAATAGAAAATTGAAAGTAATGAGAAATAAATTATCAGTCCCAGTATATCATTGGCTGTAGAAACAAAGAAACCGGTGGAGATAGCCGGATCTATATCGAGCTTGTTCAGCAGGAGCGGGACAGTGGCGCCGACCATAGTTGCATTTATCATGATGATGAGTATGGACAGCGAAAGAATGATCGAGAACTTCAGATCCTGGTGCCAGAGGAACTGAGTTGCCGCAGCCAGTATCAGACCGCATATCAGTCCGTTAATAACGGCTACCTTAAACTCCTTTATCAGTCTCTTTTTTACCTCACCGATCCAGATCTCACCGGTAGCCAGTCCGCGAACAACAACCACAGACGACTGGGCACTGGAACTGCCGCCCATCGCCATTACTACCGGAATGAATATACCCGAAATAAACATCTGCTCCATCGTTGCATGGAATGCTGACAGTACGTATGCACTTATAAGTTCACCGAAGAGAGCAACTAAAAGCCAGGGAAGCCGGTTCCCTGAAACCCGGTACGCCGAATAGCTGAGCTCCTCGTCTTCTGACAGACCGGCGATCTTCTGAATATCTTCGGCAGCCTCCTCGTTGATTACGTCCACGATATCATCAATGGTAATCCTGCCGAGAAGATTCTTATTGTCATCTACAACCGGTACAGCAACCAGGTCATATTTTTCCATTATCTTTGCGACCTCTTCCTGGTCAATATCGGGGGTAACATAAATGAGGTCTTCTTCTATCAGCGATGAAACTTTCGTGCCAGGCGTATTTATAAGCAGGAGTTTAATCGGTACAGTTCCGATCAGTTCACCGTCAATTCTGACTACGTAGAGGTGATAAATGTGTCCTACCTCATCCGAATTCTTCTTTATCTCTTCGATTGCATCTCTTACCGTGGCATTCTCGTCTATAGAGATATAATCACTGTTCATGATACCGCCGGCCGAATCCTCAGGGTATTTCAGAAGTTCCTTTACATCGGCGGAATATTCACTGTCTATATTGTCCAGAACGTGTTCTGCTATATTATCAGGCAGGTCAGCTACGATATCAGTGGCATCATCGACGTCGAGTTCATCGACTATATCGGTTATCTGTGAGGCATCTATGTCATTTAATATCGTCTCGCGCAGATTTTCATCAACTTCAGTAATAACCTCACTGGCCGTCTCTGTATCCAGAATTCTGAACAGGTATGTTGCATCATCTGCATTCAGGTGGTTTATAATTTCAGCTATATCGGCCGAGTGAAGATCGCGCAGTATGTTCAGCAGACTTTCGGTAGAATGGGATTCAATAAGTCCGGAAATATCATTCAGAAATTCGTCATCAGCCTTAATAATATCCCTGACATTTATTTTTCTGTTATCTTCTGTCATGTTGCACACCGTAAATGTAATCGGTTAATCTGATAAAGTCAGTTAAGTCAAGCTGTTCGGCTCGGAGGTTGAGGTTAATTCCGGAATTTTCAAAATTAATCCCCGTAAATATACTATTATTTAGCGAATTTTTTAGCGTTTTTCTGCGGTTTCCGAATGCAGCCTTGACCGTCTTTATAAAGAGTTTTTCATCGCTGACAGGCTGCCTGTCTTTCCTGAAATATATGTGCACTACAGCAGAATCGACATTTGGTCTGGGATAGAAAACATTCGGTGAAACCTTGAAGCAGAACTTTACTTCAGCAAAAAAACTCAGTACGATGGAAAAAATTCCGTAGTCTTTTGTCCCTTTCACGGCGGACATCCGCTTTGCTACCTCATACTGCACCATGAATACCGCATCACTTACTATACTGCTGTTCTCAATGAGTTTGAATACAATGGGGGAAGTAATATTATACGGAATATTGCCGACCACGCGCAGCAGACTGTCCGGCGAGCGCTGAAGACCATCGAGACTGGTCTTAAGAAAATCTCCGCTTATTATTTCCAGTGACGGATATTGCGCTGCAAGATGCTCAATGACACGCGTATCTATCTCGACGGCAGTAACGTCAGAACATCTCTGAACCAGTTCATGTGTAAGCGAACCCATGCCTGGACCTACTTCAATTATTCTGTCGCCCGCTGCAGGTGAGATTTCCTCAACTATCTTATTCAGTATATTTTTATCCGTAAGATAATTCTGGCCGAACTTTTTTAAGGGTCTGACATCTTTCATAAGAGCAAATTCTGGGAATAATGGATAAAAACCAAAGGTGATAATTCAGGAAAAAACTGAGCAGAATTAACATTATTTTGTGTCCAAATATATAAATTATTGGAAATAATACAATTCAAAAACCAAAAATAATGCCAGCTTTATATGCTCTTATCAGCATATGCATCGACGCTGCTAAGAGCATTAGGTCGTCAGGTTTTATTTATTGCAGAAAATTATTATCTTTTTAGTGGTGTATTTCGTACAATAATCACATTAAAGGAGTGGAATTTGCAAGGCGGCTACATTATTACAATCGATCTGGGCGGAACGAAAATCCTTTCTGCACTTATAAATGCCGGTAACGAGATAATTGCAAGAGTAAAAGTCCCGACAGAAGTAAAATCGGGAAAACCAGTAATTACGAAGTCACTGGTAGAATCTGTGAATCAGATTGTTGCAGAAGGCGGTATTACCATAGAAGAGGTGAAGGCAATATGTATCGGAATCCCCGGAAGTGTCGACCCGTATACCGGACTGGTTGGTATTGCCCCCAACCTGAAGCTGAAGAATTTTAACATAAAGGCAGAGATGGAAAAGCACTTTTCAATTCCCATACTCATTGAGAATGATGTCAACCTTGCGGCGCTTGGAATCAAGGAATTTGAACTGGGCGATAAAGGCAGAAATGTGCTGGTGACATTTATCGGTACAGGGATCGGCGGAGCGCTGCTGCTTGAAAATAAGCTGTATCGCGGATCTAACTACTTCGCAGGTGAGATAGGACATATTACCGTCGACAGCAAGGGTCCGGTATGCGGCTGCGGCAAGAAAGGCTGCCTTGAAGCGCTGGCAAGCCGTACGGCAATAGCACGTAACATAAAAAAAGATATCCGCAACGGCAAAAAGAGCGTGCTGGGTGAAATGTTACCCCGCAACAAGACAATAAAGAGCAAGGCACTCCTGCAGGCAATAAAGAAGAAGGATCCGGTGGCTACAAAAAGGATAACCGAAGCCTGCGATACTATAGGATACATGATGGGAAATATCACCAACATACTGAACCTGGATATGATCATTCTGGGCGGGGGAGTAATAGAGGCTCTCGATAAGTTCATGCTGCCCAAGATAAAGGAAGCCTTTAAGACCACTGCGCTGAAGGATACGGCAAAGGGTGTAAAAATAATGGCTACAAAGCTGGGAGATGATGCCGCTTTGTACGGCGGTATAGCTCTTGCCCGGGAATTTCTAAAAGAGGATACTGCAGAGAACGCTACGGCGTAAGCGGATAGGATACCGCAGCTACGTGTGCACCACGGGTTTCACCCGTGGTAATTCACAACCGACCCCGTAAGGGTCGTATTTATTTATCTTCGCCTGTACCGCAGGTTTCACCTGCGGCTAGGCATAGCCGACGCCTCCGGCGTCGCAATTCTGATGAGTTTTCGTAATTTGAATTATTTGATCTCCTATGCAATTAAAGGATGACCAAAAATCATGTAGCAGCTTATCCTTTCAGAGTATGATGTAACGGATTTTAATTGTGTAGGATCTGTTTGGCAGCTTTGCCCTGAAAGCGCAAATATATGTCAGCGCAGGGCGCTCAGCCCTGCATACACATATCAAAAACCCCAATACGCACGCTGAAAGTGTGCGGGGACAGGTTTTGCGTTATATGAATGATTAAAGAAGATTACTGCTTCGCGTACTTTATATCTACAGTTCAAAAGATTTTTCTATCTCTTCCAGTTTTTCTGTCAGTTCAGTCCATTCCATAAAAGTATTCTCGAGCTTTTCCTTCACATCGTTATAAGCAGCGGTAGTTTCCTTTGCTTGCTGTGCATTTGAATACACTCGGGGATCTGCAAGACTTGCCTCCAGTTCAACCTTTTGCTTTTCGAGTTTTTCTATGTCCTTTTCGTATTCAGCGATTTTCTTCGAGATGTCCTTTGTGGCCTGGTATTTTTTCTGTCTGTTTTCAGCCTCAAGGCGTTTCTGTTCTTTTCTGTTGCCCGCAGCAGCAGCGTCATTTGAACCCGTGCTGCCTGTGCTTTTACCGGTTTGCTGTTTTACCGGTTCGGCATCGGTCTGCTTCTTCTTTTCCAGATAGTAGTCAATGTTTCCGTTATATATTTTTACTGAATTATTCCTTATCTCAGCTACCTTGTTTACTACCGGGCTCAGAAAATCGACGTCGTGCGAAACAATAATAAGCGTGCCGGGGAAATCCATAAGCGCTTTCTGAAGTATCTGCTTTGAAGAGATATCGAGGTGATTTGTGGGCTCATCGAGAACAATGAGATTTGCCTTTGTAAGCAGTATGCGGCAAAGTGCAACGCGGCTTTTCTCACCGCCGGAGAGTACGCTGATCTTTTTGAATACCTGATCGCCGGTAAAAAGGAATGAGCCCAAAAGTGAACGCAGCTGTCCGATGGTCTTGTTTTCTGCTATGTTGTCTACAGACTGCAGTATGTCGAGTTCTTTTGGCAGGCTGTCAGCCACATCCTGTGCATAGTAAGAGATCATAGTGTTATAGCCGACATTGCGGATGCCGCTGTCAAAATCCAGCTGACCTGATATAATCTTGGACAGGGTGGTCTTACCTGCACCGTTTGGACCTACAAAAGCTATCTTGTCACCCCTGTCGATGCTCAGGTTTATTTTATTCAGCACAATATGGTCGCCATAGGACTTAGTGATATCACTGAGCTCCATAGGAACAACACCGCTGGAGGGCGGTTCTGGAAACCTGATATCAATAGAGCCTTCCTGATCCGGCAGTTCAATAGTTTCGATTTTCTCGAGCTGTTTTATGCGGCTCTGTACCTGGCGTGCTTTGGTGGCCTTATAACGGAAGCGTTCAATAAACCGTTCGGTTTCTTTTATTTTTTTCTGCTGCTGGATGTACTGCGCTTCTAACTGGAGGTCGCGTTCTGTTTTCCAGTTCAGATAAGCGCTGTAGTTGCCGTTAAAAAACGAAACCTTATTCATGTAAATTTCGAGCGTTTTACTCGTGACCTCCGAGACGAAGTGTTTATCGTGCGAGATCAGCAGCAGTGCTCCTTTGAATGCCTTCAGATAACCAATCAGCCATTCAAGAGAATCCAGGTCAAGGTGATTGGTCGGCTCATCGAGCAGTATAAGGTCGTTTTGGGAAAGCAGCAGTGCAGCAAGTGCAATACGCATCTGCCAGCCGCCCGAAAATTCAGCAGTATTCCTGAAGAAATCATCTTCTGAAAATCCGAGACCTATCAGTACTTTTTCTATTTCAGAATCAATACTGTAATAGCCAGTTTCCTCCTGGCGGTGGTGAACTGCACCGAGTCTTTCTATCAGACGGTTTCTTTCCTCGTCAGAAATCCCATGACCGGCAAGCCGGTTAGTCAGGTCTTTTTCTTCTTCATACAGATCATTAAAAACCTTCAGTGATGATTTGACCTCGTGGAACAGTGCCTGTCCTGAGCTTTTTACTATCTCCTGAGGCAGGTATCCTACGGTCAGTCCTTTCTGTTTCAGCACTTTACCGCTTTCGGGCAGAGTTTCTCCGTTTATTATTCTGAGCAGTGTAGTTTTGCCTGCGCCGTTGGAGCCGACAAGTGCTATTTTATCTGAAGGATTAATTTTGCAGTTCACTTCCCTGAACAAATATTCGCCGCCGAACTGGACCGAAACATCTATTAAATCTAACATTACTTCCCGTATTATTGGTGATTATTTTCTTATTACTGCGAGTTTGGCAGTTGCTACATTGTTGCCCTCGGCATCGTAAGCTACGATCATATACACGCCGCTGGCTACCGTCCGGCCCTCTGAATCCTTTCCGTTCCATACTGCCACGCGGCCGCCGTCAGATGCAAATTCGCTTACCAGTTTTCCTGAAATGGTAAATATCTTAATATTACTGTCGCGCACAAGACCGTCGATAAGAACGTTTGGATTGTCATTGCTGCCGAGTATGAGCGGATTCGGTGAAACAGAAACCTCGTCAAAACTTTCCATCGGGTTTACCGCAGTGGTCGTATATGAAGCAAGGCCCTGTTCGGTTCCAAAGTATACTGTGCCGGTATTATGATTAATGGCAACCGATAAAATATTATTGTTTGGAAGGGGAGAGTTATCCGTATTGATATGATTCAGCAGCTTGGTGCCGTCTGCAGAAAACAGGAAAGCTCCCTGAGCAGTACCGATCCATTTCTGGTTCAGTGCATCGACGGCAATGGAACTGACGTTCTGATTATTCAATACGCTGATTTCCTTTATCCCGGAACGGGGCACGTCGACGTTCGGAATAATGTTTATGCCGTTCGAACCTCCCACCCACAGTTCCCCGCGCCTGTCGAGTACGAGTGTATTTATTACCTCGGAATTTAATCCGGTTGCCCTGTTGATCCTGCCCCAGCCGTTAATATCATCTTTGTACAATTTCTTGTTTTCATTGTAGTAATATAATTCCTCTCCGTGAGATGCCCCCTCTTTGCTTACGACCATCCACTTTGTATCATTGTCGTCTACTAGTATTTCATAACCCTGCTTTATGGAATTGGAAATCTGATCCTGGAACAGGTGAAGTGAATCATTCATATCGAGCATACTAATAACGGTTTTGTCTGAAGCCGCGTAATTCAGCAGCCAGATTCTGCCTTTTGAGTCAGCGGCGGCGCCTGCCATCACTATGAACTGCGGACTTGTGCTAATACCCACAAGAGGAGTGTTGTAATACGAGAAATGATCAAATTTATTGTTGCGGTACCTGACAAAGCCTTCGCCCCAGCTCATTATGTATTTCGCATTATCGGGAGCTGCATATACCTTGAAATAACCGTCGTACAGACTACGGTCGATATCCGAATGACTGAAGTTGATCCAGCCTGTATTATCAAACTTAAAGAATCCTGTTGCAGCAGGTGCCTGCGTTCCGCTTCCGCTCCACAGGATTCCGTCCCTGTCTACCGCCAGACCTCTGAATGAATTTGAGCTCGGGCCGTCCGGAGCCATATATCTGACTGCGGATGGATCGCCGGAATACACGAGTATTCCGGATTCGGTCGCAAGGAAAATTTCTGAATCGGTACGCCCGGCAATTCCGTTTACCGTTGTTCCGGAAGGGGTGAATGTGTGAGTCAGCACACCGTTTTCATATGTGTACAATTCATTGCCTGCCAGCAGCAGAAGCGATGAATTATACACGTACATATCGGTGACATTTACTCTGTTGAGTTCCGGGATAAAATTCTGCCACGCAGAATTGTTATATACAGATATACCCAGTGAGGTTGCGGCAACTACGGATCCGTTGAAGTATACGAGTTTATTTACAGCAGCCGAAGGTAAACCCTCAGATGTGGTAAAAGTCAGCCATGAATCGGGATCTGTCGGATTGTGCTTGAATGATTTCAGCATAGCGATGCCGTTATTTGTGGCCACGAAGAACTGAGGTGATACTATTACCGAACTGACAGATGCGCCATTCTGAAAACTGCCGAACTTACCGAAACTATCCAGAAAATAAAATGAGTCAGCATCCACAAGTGATATACCGAACTGCGTCGAAATGACCGCCGTGTCACCCTTAAATGTGATTGAAGTAATTTTTTTCTGACTCTGCGAGGAATTATATATGTCAATTATTCTCTTTTCGAAATTTCCCGAAGAAGGATTATATATATCTATATAACCATCCAGGTTTCCAAACCATATATTGCCGTTTGTTGCCACAGAAACGCTGGTAAGTTGAGTAAGACTTGACAACTGCTTACCGGAATTTGAAATATTCAGCGTAGTAAATGAATTATCCGCCGTATTCAGGTTGAATGCTCCGCCAGTAGTCGCGGCCCAGAGACCGGATTGGGTCAGTCTGGCTTCGTTAACATGCTGCATATTTGTGTAGTTTTTCCAGGTGCCGATATGCTGTGAATAGAGCTGACCTGCATACGACAGGAGAACGCACAGTAAAAAAAAGGATATTCTCATTTTTCGTCCGATAATTGTGCTTTGGTTGTTTCAAATATACAAAAAGTTCATCAAGTAATAAATTAATCCATCGGCCAGTTTGCCATGTAAACAAGATTTTGTAGTTTAAATATCAGAAATAAAAAATACAAAAATTTTACGGACCGGAACTGAGTTGAATAAAATGTCGCCAGAAAAATATCCGAATTCAAATCAAAAGTTATTCTCTTATGCCGCAATTCTTGCGGTTGTATTGGTTTCGTGGGGTGGGGTGCTGCTGGTGCCGTTTATCAATGATGATTATCAGATACTTGGTTATCACGCATCTAAAGACCTCTCAAATGTATTTGCTCCGTTCTGGCAAAAAGACATTTCTTCATTTTACTGGCGTCCGCTCGGTAACATGATTCATCCTTTCATGCTGAATATTTGCGGATTCAATGCCGTATGTTTCAGGATAGCGAGCCTGTTATTCTATTCGGTGTGCTGCATTGTGTTTTATCATCTGGCAAAGAGAATGATTCATTCGCCGAAAGCTGCGCTATTTGCTGCATTGTTTTTTGCAGCTGCTCCTTCGCATGAACTGCAGGTGGCCTGGATAGCCGACCAGGGTGAATCGCTGGTGACAATTTTTCTGATGCTGAGTTTCATTTTTTACGTGCGTGTTACCGACAGCTCCCGCACTTCTGTTACCGGTTATCTGCCGGCGCTGGTGTTTTTATTGCTGGCAATACTCGTCAAGGAATCTGCATTTGCCGGCATATTCATCCCGGTTGTCTGTCTTGCAGGCAGGGGAGAATACAGCAGAGGAAAAATATATCGTGCAATACTGCACAGTTGTGCCGGCGTACTGCTGCTGTGCCTGGTGCTCTTGTACCGGTATTTTGTGATAGGAGGTACTCCGTTTTCCTCTGAGCATTTTTCACAGGGGGGAGGTGTACTCCGCTATCTGATGAATTTATTCATATATATTCCGCTTACGGTATTTCCTCCCGAAGCACTGTCCTCTGCAGCTGCATTTTTCATGCAGCATAAATGGCTGACCGCAATATTTCTGATCGGGTGTGTTTTAATTGCTGCACTGCTTCTGTTCCGGATAATAAACAGAAGGCGTCAGGGGAACAGTTCATTCAGTTATGCCGCTGCAAAATATGCCGGAGCCATATTCTGGTTCCTGGTCTTTATTTCTCCTGCACTGCCAAATGTAATGCGGTGGTATGCGTTTACGGCTTCAGCCGGAATTTTCTGGCTGGCGGGAATAATTATTTCACGCATCAGATCGGTCAAAACCTATTATGCCTTATTGGCAATTATTATACTTGTGTCGGTATATAATATAAATGTCATGACCAGGTGGATAGAAAACGGCAGGCGTATGGACGGTATAGTTACGTCACTGGCAGCTTTGAAAAATGTGTCACCTGGAGATACGATATATGTATGGGGTATTCCCGATAAAGTGAACCGGATCCCACTGATGAAACTGGGTGTAAACGAAACATTCGAACATGCAACCGGCAGCAGTAATCTGCAGGTTATTTCACCCGTAAGGAGTGAATTCTCAGGTGATGAGTTTTCAATCAGACCTGAAGGTCTGAACGACAGTCTGCTTGTACTTGTCAGCAGGGGAGGCAGATTTATTTCGAGAGGCGAAAAGCCGGTTTATTTTCCTGCTGATGATATGGACAAGAAGTATGAGTCGGAAGGAGCTGAATACCGGATATCCAGCTCCGCCGGTGAAAACAGATCCAGTCTGTCGGTGACAAATTTCAGAAGGCTCTCCGGATACCGGCAGTTGTATTTCAATGGAACAGCGTTCGAGGAAATCAGATAAACTGCAGTAACTTCGGCTGCAGGAGATTTATACCGGCCGGTAATTTTCAGCCTTATTTTTTCAGACTGAAATTCTCAGCCGATATTTTTTATCAGGTCTGCCATCTCAATAGCACCAATAGCTGCATCCCAGCCCTTATTTCCTGATTTAGTACCTGCGCGCTCGACTGCCTGATCAATATTGTCGGTCGTCAGTACTCCGAATGAAATTGGTACTCCGGTTTTCAGTGATGTCTGGGCTATTCCCTTTGAAACTTCTGCAGCCACGTAGTCAAAATGAGGAGTTGCACCTCTTATAACTGCTCCAAGGCAGATAACAGCGTCATATTTTTTTGTCTCAGCCATTTTCTGTGCGGCCAGAGGAATTTCAAAAGCACCGGGCACTTTTACCAGATCAATATTCTTTTCATCTGCATGGTGTCTGACAAGGCAGTCCAAAGCGCCTTCAAGCAGCTTTTGTGAAATAAATTCGTTGAAACGGCTGACAATGATACAGAACTTAAAACCTTCGGCAGACAGTTTGCCTTCGATAACGTTATACATAATGATTGCTACTCCGATAAATAATGAAATAATGGCTCCCGGTCAAATTATGCCCGGAAAAACGCACTGCTGAAAGATAATGCGCTGGAATAAAAAAAATGCAACAATGAAATTTAAATGCTGAACGAAATATTTCAAAATTTAAAATACTCCCGAAAATCCGGGCATGACATAAATATGAAAGTCAGGCGCTGTTCTTGACCAGCATTTTGCGCATTGCTTCCACGTGGGACGCGGAAACGTGGTAATGCCCCAGGTTATTTTCATCTTCGCGTTTGCCGCCATGAAAGTCGCTTCCGCCAGAAGCCAGGAGGCAATATTCATTTACTATACCCCTGTAGAATTTCACCTGATTCTGGTTATGCGAAGGATGAATAACCTCAATTCCGTCTATACCTGCCTTTATAAGGCTCATAAGGATTTTTTCGTTAATATAGCCAGGGTGGGCGATGAAGGAGAGTCCGCCAGCGTCGCTGATAAGTTTCAGCGCACTCTGGGGTGAGACGTGTATCTTGCGTTCAAAGGCAGGGCAGTTGTTGCCAATGTATTTGTCAAAAGCTTCATAAAAATTGCCTACATAACCGGCTTCTATCAGTGCCTGTGCGATATGCGGCCTGCCCACGGCGCTACTTTTAGCAATTTTCAGTACGTGTTCTATTGAAAGTCCGATGCCCAGATTGTTCAGCTTCTTCACTATTCTCACCGCACGGTTTAGCCGTTCCTGTCTGAAGAAACTCAAGTATTCCTGGAATTCTTCGTGTTTGACGTCTATGAAATATCCGAGCAGGTGCACCTCTTTGTCTTCTATGTCGGTACTGATTTCAACGCCCGGTATAACTTCTACACCCATCTGTCTGCCGTATTCAACCGCTGTAGTCACCCCGGCCAGATTATCATGATCTGTTATGCTGATAATGTCCAGGCCTGCTTTTTTAGCCCGGACAACAATTTCCTGAGGAGAGTAAACTCCATCTGAGCAAGTAGTATGTATATGTAAGTCTACTTTTCTGCTGGCACCTGTCAAAATATGATCCCTGTTAAAATTAAGTCTGAAACAATAATACTCTATAAATAAATAATAAGAAAAAAATCAGGAACAAAGTACTGTAAAAATATCAGCCATAGTTTTCCTTGAATTTTTCGTAGTTCAGTATGCGCAGTTTACTGCCGTCGAGTTCGATAAGACCCTTCTTTGCAAAAGAATGAATTGTCCTGGATATGGTTTCTCTGGATGTCCCGGCCATATTGGCCAGATCCTGCTGAACGGGCAGTTTTTCTATCTCCACTATGCCTTGTTTTATTTTGCCGATGTCATCGGCTATCTGCAGTATTACAGAGGCCACCTTGCCTTCGGCATCCTTGAGTGAAAGAGATTTTATTTTCAGATCTGCAGACCTGAGTCTGCCGGCGAGTTCCTTGAGGAGTGCGATGGAAACTTCCGGGCGCGCCTGCAGCAGCTCCAGAAAATCGTTCCTCTGTATCATAAACAGTTCGGCATCGCTGAGTGCCGTTACAGTTGCGCTCCTTGTAAGTCCGTCCAGTATAGCCATTTCCCCGAAGAAATCCGATTCACCGAGTATTGTAAGTATCACTTCTCTGCCTTCATTGCTTATGCGGGAGACCTTGACTTTACCGCTCACAATGACGAACAGTGCGGTTCCGGCATCCTCTTCCATAAGTATTACGCTGTCCTTGGCGTAAGTCTTTATCTGACCGATTTGGGAAATTTTGTCCAGTGCGTCTGACTCCAGATCGGAAAAAATCGGTACATTTAATATTATCTCAGATAGTGATGGCATTGACTGACCTTTAATATGTTTGACATACAAGACAATTAAATATCCAGGTTCTAAAATAATGAAAATATTTTAAATAGCTATTATTTTAAGGCCTTCTTACACCTTACTGCATAAATATTCCTGAAGCCCGCACTGCTGAGTTCAGATGCAAATAATGTTTGATATTAACAGGATTTTATTTTTATTATTAGGAACATATCCGTATATTTTAAAGTTTTATTGATTTGAATTGAAACAAATTTGCCGTACAGGCTGTAACAGGACAAGTGAAATGCAGCGTAAAATTGAAAATAAAGGGCAAATTAAGTATATTTACGCATTGAATTAAAAAACTAAAAGTTACAAGGAGGAATAATTTATGGCAGTTAAAGTAGGTATAAACGGCTTCGGAAGAATCGGAAGACTGGTTTTCAGAAGATGCCTCGATTTGGGTAATGTTGAATTTGTAGGAATCAACGATCTTACAGATGCAAAAACTCTGGCTCATCTGTTGAAATACGATTCAGTACATGGTAAATTCAACGGTACTGTTGAAGTCGATGGAAACGATATCATTGTAAACGGCGAAAGAATCAAGATCACAGCAGAAAAAGATCCCACAAAGCTGAACTGGGGTGCACTGAATACAGACGTAGTTATTGAAGCTACTGGTGTATTTGCTTCAAAAGAGCAGTGCATGACTCACATTCAGGCTGGTGCAAAGAAAGTTATCCTTACAGTTCCTGCAAAGGGTGATATCGATGCTACAGTGGTTATGGGTGTGAATGATTCTGTACTTACAGGCAGCGAACAGGTAGTTTCAAACGCTTCCTGCACAACTAACTGCCTGGCTCCGATGGTAAAGGTCCTTAACGATACTTTCGGCGTTGAAAAAGGTTATATGACAACTGTCCACTCTTATACTAACGACCAGAGAACTCTGGATCTGCCTCACAAGGATCTCAGAAGAGCAAGAGCAGCTGCTGTTTCAATCATACCAACTACAACCGGTGCAGCAAAGACAGTTGGAAAAGTAATTCCAGAACTGAAAGGAAAGCTCGACGGATTCTCACTCAGAGTTCCCACACCTGATGGTTCAATAACAGATTTCGTTTGTATTCTTAAGAAAGAAACTACAATTGAAGAAGTAAATGCTGCAATGAAGAAAGCTGCTGAAGGCGCAATGAAGGGTGTATTGGAATATACAGAAGATCCTATCGTATCTGCTGATATTATTCACAATTCACACTCATGCATATTTGATGCACTTTCAACAATGGTTAACGGAAACCTCGTTAAGGTTGTCGGCTGGTACGATAACGAATGGGGATACTCCTGCCGCGTAGTTGATTTACTCTTTAAGATTGCTAAATAATTGTAAATAATTATTTGTAAAAGACGCAGTATTCCCATTTCTTATCGGGCTGCGTCTTTTTTTTTGCAAAAAAGAGTCTGATTTGATTAACTAAATTATTATTCAGGAGTTAAAATGAATAAATTATCCATCGATAAAATTGAACTAAAGGGAAAAAGAGTACTCGTCAGAGTCGACTTTAATGTACCCCTGGATGAAAATCTCAACATCACAGACGATATCAGAATTACTTCATCGCTTCCTACAATAAAGAAGATCATAGCTGAACAGGGTAAAGTGATACTCATGAGCCACTTGGGCAGGCCAAAAGGTGCTCCGGTTCCAAAATACAGCCTGAAACCTGCAGCCAAAAGACTGTCTGAACTGCTCGGTAAGGAAGTCAAGATGGCGTCTGACTGTATCGGTCAGGAAGTAAGCGATCTGGTTTCATCCATGAAAGAGGGTGATGTAGTGCTGCTCGAAAACCTGAGGTTCCACGCAGAGGAAGAAAAGAACGTCCCTGAATTTGCTAAGGAACTGGCTTCTCTTGGTGATGTATATATCAATGATGCTTTCGGAAGTGCTCACCGTGCACACGCATCCACAGAAGGCGTAACCAAATATATCAATACCTGCGCATCGGGTTACCTGATGCAGAAGGAACTGGATTACCTGGGCAAAGCTATTACTGAGCCTGAAAGACCATACTGCGCAATCCTGGGCGGCGCAAAAATAAGCGGTAAGATTGACGTAATACAGAACCTTTTCCCCAAGGTCGATACACTTATTATCGGCGGCGGCATGGCATATACATTCTACAAGGCAATGGGTCATGAGATCGGAAAGTCACTCCTCGAGGAAGAAAAAGTGGAGATGGCTAAGGAAATCCTGCAGAAGGCCAAAGAAGCAAAGGTGAATTTCCTGCTTCCGGTTGATGTAGTTGTAACACCTGATTTCAGCAACGATGCTCCTTCGGAAGTCGTGGGCATAGACAGCATTCCTGCTGACAAGATGGGTATGGACATTGGTCCTAAAACTGTCGAGTTGTTCAAAAATGAAATACTGAAGAGCAAGACTGTTATTTGGAACGGTCCTATGGGCGTATTTGAGTTTGATAACTTTGCAAAGGGTACAAACGCTATTGCTACTGCACTGGTTGAGGCAACTGAAAAAGGTGCTACAACTATCATCGGCGGCGGCGATTCAGCTGCGGCTATTAAAAAAGCCGGCCTGGATGACAAAGTATCTCATGTATCTACAGGCGGCGGCGCGTCTCTCGAATTCCTGGAAGGCAAACAGCTCCCGGGTGTCGTTGCCCTGAACGATATGTAATCATCAGATCTGAAGAATTATTTTGTTTATTTTGTTCCCGGGCGAAGTACTCTATACTTCGCCCGTTATTTTTTTATGCCTGAACAGTGGCCGTTTTCACTTCAGAGTGTCCCGGTCTGCAGTCTGGGCCGGAGTGTTATGTCGGAAACTGTTGAGCAGAGTGAATATATACACAAAAAGAAATTTATTTTATTAGTATTATTTTTTAACTTATATTCAGAAGGAACTTTTCTTTCCGTTCGCTTTAAAATATACAGAATAAAATCGTAGGAATTTAATTTAAGGAATTTTAATGAGCCGTTACAATAATTATGGAAATTACTACAGACCGGCAGGATTCGGCGGATTCACTCTGTTCCCTACAGTGATCAAGAATCTGATGATCATAAACGCAGTGGTGTTTCTGGTTAACAACATACTGCTCCAGAGGATAATTACAGGTGATGGTATACCTGTCGATAATATAATAACATACTATTTCGCTCTGATGCCTATAGGACACGGGTTCAATTTATGGCAGTTAATAACATACCAGTTCATGCACCACGATTTCATGCACATATTATTCAATATGCTCATGCTGTGGATGTTCGGAATGGAGATAGAAAACACCTGGGGCTCCAGAAAATTCCTGTTCTACTATCTGACGTGCGGAGCCGGTGCCGGATTGTTTCACGTGTTGCTCTCACCGCTTATTACGGGCAGACTTCTGCCTACCGTAGGTGCCTCGGGTGCAATATACGGTGTAATGGTGGCTTTTGCCATGTTATTCCCGAACCGTTATATATTCCTTTATTTCCTGATTCCCGTTAAAGCAAAGTACCTGATATTTTTCTTTATACTGCTTGAGTTGTTCTCAGTCGGTTCATTCGATGTTATTGCAAGACTTGCACACCTAGGCGGTGCCCTGGTCGGTTTTATAATTATTCTCATTGATTCGAGGAGTCAGATCAGTTTCCGCAATTTTGTGAATTCCTTCAAAAAGACCACCAGTGGTATGCAGGGACAGTTCAGGAAAAAACCAGCAAGCAGCGGCGGCGAAGTCAAGGATGCTGAATTCTACGAGATCAACAGAAAGGAAGAACCTAAATATGATCAGGCTGAGATAGACCGTATTCTGGACAAAATAAGCCAGAGCGGTTATCAGAATCTCACAGAACACGAGAAGAAAGTATTGTTCGAAGCCAGCAAGAAAAGTTGATATAGTTGAAGAGTTATAAAAGTTTTTATGAATTAACGCGGCTAAGCGGATTGGCAGTTGCTATATGTTAGGAAAAACCGGTTCCGGGTATACCAAAATAACGGGCTTATCTCTGATTTTATTTCTCATGGCAGTATCTCCGGTATTGCTGAGTTTCAGCGGGTGCAGCAATAATGAAATAATTGACGATGAATATAAGGCAGCATCTGTTTATGTGGATCTTCTGATTATGTATGAAAAAAAACAGGGTGATGCTGCCGGGCTGAAAAACGGCAGGGAAGCGATATTCCGCAGGTACGATGTTACAGAAAAACAGTTTAAGGCTACACTGGAGTACTATAATAAAAAATCGGGACGGTGGCAGGATTTTTTCAGGCAGGTAAATGTAAGGCTCGAAGAAATGCGCAGGAAAAGATCTATTTAGCCGAACCCGCGCCGGCTTTTGCTTTTGCCGCGGCAATCCTGAGTTCGGCAAATGAATACTTGCCATGCAGCCTGTCCTTCAGCTCCTTCATGTCTTTGTAACCGTTGATTATCTCCTGCAGCATTTCGTCTGCAGCACCTTTCCGGAAAAGATTGTCAATTTCCAGCTGAGGATCATACTCCAGTATAGATTCTATCTGCAGTGCCAGAACATGTTCAGGCTGTTTGGTGATTGCGGCTATTTCATTCAGGCGGTGCCCTTTCTCTACAAGCCGGTAGACATCTTCCAGTGTACCGGACATTTTTTCTTTTTCCTCATAAACGACGGGCTGTGTACCAGTCGACTCAAAAGAAGCCGGTTCCTGTTCGCTGATCGTCTGTTCATGGAGTTTCTGCGCACTCAGGTGTTCTTTTATTATTTCCAGAAAATCATGCCCTACCTTGTTGAACATCCTGCTGGTGAATCCCGGAATGGCTAAAAGAGCTGAAACAGAAGCAGGTTTAGATTCAATAATCTTTCTCAGTATCTCATCAGGACATATGAAAAATGGCGCCTGCTGAAATTTTACAGCAGATTCATTCCTGCATATCCTCAGCTGGTTAAACAACCGGAGGCCTGCCTCATAATCCTGTTTTTCTACAGGTGTACGTGTCAATGCAGCAGCGGATGCTTCAGAATTTTGAGATGATTTTTTTTCGGATACAGCAGGACTGCAGATATCGCACTTTCCGCACTTATAATTCTCTGTCTCCTCGCCAAAATAGTCCAGTATGAATTTCATCCGGCATACCGGAGTCGATACAAATTCCTCCATCTGTGAGAGCTTAGCAGTTGCCATTTCTTTTTGTTTTTCGATCTCAGATGTATCGAGTATAAGGTAACGATCTGATACCCTTGCTGAAAGCATACGCACGCAGTCATACTTTACGGGCGATTCAAAATCAATTATACCGGTATTGTGCAACCATTCGAAAGTTTCTGTCAGATAGGATTCGGTTATTCCGCATTCTTCAGCAAGTCTTGAAATACTTATCAGCTGCTTCTGCTCAGTAATTCTGCTGCCGTGTTTTCTTATCAGCAGCAGGAGTATATCCTTCACTGAAGAATTTTCCATTTGTTCGATATGGCGGCTGACGCGTGAGGCACCGATATTCAGCTGTATGTAGTATTTCTTTTCTGTTTCGGAAACAAGTCTCATATAACCGTTTCTCTCCAGAGCAGCTATGGCAGAAAGGATGAGCGGGCGGGACACCTGTTTTCTGCAGTAATTGCTGATATATTTATAGTCAACGCGTATATCGGAATTCAGATAGCTGCCGAGGGCCACTTTCCCGTAATCGCACAGGGCATTATAGACCGCGCGAATTGCTGATTCGCCCGGATATGATCCGGATATAAAATATTCGTGTATCGCACGGTCATTTTTATCATATAGCAAAACCGCCTGTGCAGGTTTTCCATCCCGGCCGGCGCGTCCTATCTCCTGATAGTAATTTTCGATTGAACCTGGCATATTGTAATGTACGACGAGTGAAATGTCTTTTTTATCTATACCCATTCCGAAAGCATTTGTCGCGCACACTGTTTTTATTTTCCCCTCGGTAAACTGTTCCTGGATCAGGCGCCTGAGTTCAGTCTGCATGCCGGCATGATAAAAAGATGACTGGAGTCCCTGCTGCTCGAGGTAAGCTGAAACCTCCTCGGCGCTCTTTCGAGAAGATGTATAAACGATAGCAGGTGTGGTACATCCGGAAATGAGATCAGTAAGCATGAGCTTCTTATCACTGTCGCTCATTACCTGAAGTGAAAGGTTATCGCGCTGAAATCCCTTTATAAATTTGCGGGTGTCGCGAAGTCCGAGACGCAGTATTATGTCGTCGACTACTTCTGGAGTCGCAGTAGCTGTAAATGCAGAGATCCTGGTGATGCCATTTTCTTCGGCAAATTTCCTAATGCCCATATAGCTGGGCCGGAAATTGTGGCCCCACTGACTTATACAGTGGGCTTCATCAATGAATAAAAACCTGGGTTGCAGGAATTTCATCTTTGCCAGAAATTCACGGCTTTCCAGTTTTTCAGGTGCCAGATACAAAAGCTTTACACTTCCGTCGGATATTTCGCGCAATACCTCTTCAGACTGCCTGAAGTTGAGTGTGCTGTTGATATATGCGGCAACCCTGCCGTGCCGGTTAATATTGTCTGTCTGATCCTTCATCAGAGAGATCAGCGGAGAGATCACTAATGAAAATCCATCAGATATAAGGGCAGGCAGCTGATAACACAGCGATTTCCCGCCGCCCGTAGGCAGAACAGCCAGCACATTTCTGTCCTCCAGAATTGATTCAATTATCTGCTTCTGATGAGAACGGAAACAGGTGTATCCAAAATGATCGTATAATGCTTTTTCCAAATCCATATGTGTGTCTGCAAAAGATGTCAGGGTAAAAATACAACCTATTTACTAAATTATGAACGGAAAATAGAAATATATATAAACAAAAATGTTTATATTTAAACATTAAATTTAAAATATTTATTTCAATTCTTTACATCTGATCCGGTGATTGTTTATGATGAACAAGCCGATATATCTTACGCATGCTTTCTGTAACTATATAAGCCAAAAAACATTGACTTAAGGAAAAAACATCGTATTTTTTTTAAAGGTGTAAGAACAATTTATTTTTCAAAGCACTATTCTTGCAGTAGGGGAATAATCTTTATGGATGAAGAAAAATTAAAACTTGAAGACCTGCTGGGTGATTTTCCCAAACAGGACGAAATGGAGAGGATAGAATACGTCGCCATAATCGGCGCTGGAGTTATGGGACAGGGAATTGCCCAGACGATATCTTCTTCGGGAGTCGATGTGCTGATAGTAGAAAAGGATGAAACACACCTTCAGTATGCTCAGGACCGACTTTCTGAAACTATGGACCGCGATATCAACCGCTGGACCATGACAAAGAGCGAAAAGAAAGCCATACTTAGCAGGATTAAATGGACCTGCGATATTGCCGAAGTGGCTGAATGCGATCTGATTATTGAAGCCGTTGCCGAAGACCTCAGCCTAAAAAAAGAACTTTTCGCCAGCCTCGATAAAATTGCAGCTCCTTCGACAGTCATAGTCTCAAATACTTCCACATTCAGCCTTACGGAAATTGCAGAAGCTACCTCGCGGCCAGAGATGGTTGTGGGTATGCATTTCCTCAATCCAGTACCCAAGGTTCCGCTGGTGGAACTGATAAAGGGATTTCATACTTCCGATGCAACTCTATCAAAGGTCAAGACATTTGCAGCAAGGATAGGTAAAACAGCTGTCGAAGTGTACGAGTACCCCGGATTTGTAACTACGCGCGCCATTGTGCCGCTGTTGAATGAAGCCATGTACATACTGATGGAAGGCGTAGCTACCGCAGAAGGTATTGATACTGCCATGCGTCTGGGATACAATTTCCCGATGGGACCGCTCGAGATGGCAGATGCAATGGGACTCGATGAAGTACTTGCCTGGATGGAATCATTATGGAAAACGCTCGGAGAACCGCGCTACAGAGCGTGTCCGGTATTGCGCAAGCTGGTAAGGGAAAGAAAACTGGGCCGCAAAACCGGTGAAGGATTTTATAAATATAATGCCGACGGCAAAATAATTTCATAGGAGTCTGAAAGAAAATGAAAGTCTTAGTGTTGAACAGCGGCAGTTCATCTATTAAATACCAGTTTATTGATACTGCCAACAGGAGTGAACTGGCAAAAGGTATGGTTGAAAGAATAGGTATGAGCAGCGCAGTGCTTACTCATACGCCTGAAGGAAAAGACAAAGTCAAAATTGTCGGTGAAATACTCGATCACTCTATAGCCATCGAGTACGTTATTGCCGTGCTTCTAAGCAAGAACCACGGGGTTATACATGACAAAAGTGAAATAGATGCAGTAGGGCACAGAGTTGTGCACGGCGGAGAAACATTTTCCGGGTCTGTTCTGATAACAAATGATGTCTTAAAAGCGCTGAATGACAATATTGAGCTGGCACCTCTGCATAATCCCCCGAACATCAGGGGTATTGAAGCAGTTACAAAGCATCTCCCTCATACACCGCAGTGCGGCGTATTTGATACAGCTTTTCATGCCCAGATGCCTCCCCGGGCTTATCTGTACGGTATTCCCTTCGAACTGTACCGCAAATATAAAATCCGCCGGTACGGATTTCACGGCACTTCGCACCGCTATGTTTCCGAACGTGCTGCAGAACTGATGGGAAAGCCTATTGAAGAGCTGAGAATAATTACAGCCCATCTGGGAAACGGATGCAGCATGGCTGCTATTGACAAGGGCATTTCCATAGATACTACAATGGGTTTCACCCCGCTTGAGGGACTTATTATGGGTACCAGAAGCGGCGATATGGACCCGTCTGTCATACTGTATATCATGGGTAAGGAGGGACTCACTTTTTCAGAAGCCAATACACTGCTGAATAAACACAGCGGACTTGCTGGTCTAAGCGGTGAAAGCAGTGATATGCGCGAAATTGAAACTGCTGTTTTGGAAGGCAATAAAAAAGCAAAAAATGCTTTTGATGTCTTTGTTTACAGAATTAAAAAATACCTCGGTGCATATATGGCTGCAATGAATGGCGCCGATGCTCTTGTATTTACAGGCGGCATAGGCGAAAATTCTGAAATGGTCAGAAAAGCTGTATGCGAAAATCTGGATCAGATGGGTATAAAACTCAATGTCGAACTCAGCAACAGCAGACCTTCCGGTGAAGTATTGTTGTCTGAACCGGATAGCAGAGTTAGTATATTCAAGATACCTACAAACGAGGAACTCGTTATTGCTTTGGATACAGAAAAAATTGTACTCGAACAAATGGAAGCTGTCGGTAAGAATTAGTAAGCTGAATGTTTTTCTGTAAGTTTGGTATCTGCTTCGGTTTTGTTCATTATAAAGACTGGCATTAAAAATCAGTTCGTTTTTGAAAACAAAGTAGAGGAGTGGATATGGATCTGCAGTTGAATAATAAGGTAGTTTTAGTTACAGCATCCAGCACGGGAATCGGCAGAGCTGTTGCAGAGGCTTTTGCCCAGGAAGGATGTCAGATCGCTATCTGCGCGAGAACTAAGGAAGACCTGGTAAAAGCCGCCACCGAGATTAAAAAGATGCACGGCATTGAACCGCTTTGGTGTGTATGCGATATCAATGTAGAAAAGGATATTCTGAATACTTTAGACGTGGTCAGAAGACATTTCGGCGATATCGATATTTTGGTCAACAACAGCGGAGGACCGGTAGCAGGAATATTCGAAAATCTGACAGACGAGCACTGGCAGGCTGCATTTGAGCAGGTTCTGCTCAGTGTCGTCAGATTCAGCCGCGGAGTTATTCAGCCTATGAAAGAGAAGCGCTGGGGCAGGATAATCAATATAACATCCATTGCAGTTAAGCAGCCGATGGGCAACCTGATGCTTTCAAATTCGCTAAGGAATGCGATCACAGGATTATCCAAGACACTCAGCAACGAACTTAGCGAATATAATATCACCGTGAATAATATCGCTCCCGGCTACACACTGACCAGCCGTCTCTATGAACTGGCCGTTGCGCGTGCAAAGGTGACGGGTGGATCTCATGAACACACACTTGCAGAAATGGCAAAGGAAGTGCCTCTGAACCGGCTTGCCCGTCCTGACGAGATTGCTGCAGCAGTAGTGTTTCTTGCTTCAGAAAAAGCCGGATATATTACCGGAACCACTCTTCAGGTAGACGGCGGTTTGTTTAAGGGTATATTTTGAGAACTTCCCGCCTCCGGCGGGATAGAACTGAGAACTGAAAAATGATAACTGAGAACTGATAACAGATGATTAAAAGAATAGAAATTGTAGTACCTCCTAAGGATATCCTGAACAAGCAGCTCCATAAATCCATAGCTGCATCTCATCTGAAGCTCAATGCCCGCGATATAGTTGCGGTTGTTCCGGCGCACCGTTCAATCGATGCCCGCAGCAGACAGCCCCGGTACCGGATTCAGGCGGATGTATTTATAAATGAATATCCGCCTGAAGCCAGACCGCCTATAGTTTATCCGAATGTCAATGACGATAAAAGAGCAATAATTGCAGGGTTCGGACCGGCGGGTATGTTTGCAGCACTGCGTCTGCTGGAACTAGGCATAAAACCAGTTGTACTGGAACGCGGTAAGGATGTGCAGGAAAGACGGCGTGACCTTAGGGCGATCCAGCAGTACGGTATAGTCAACAGCGACAGCAATTACTGCTTCGGAGAAGGCGGAGCCGGCACATACAGCGACGGAAAACTGTATACGCGTTCGACAAAAAGAGGCGATGTTGGCCGGATACTGAATATACTGGTGCAGCACGGAGCTGATCCTGACATACTTATAGATGCACATCCGCACATAGGGTCGAACAAACTCCCTAAAATAGTTCAGGCTATCAGGAATACTATACTCGAATGCGGCGGCGAGATCTGCTTCAACAGCCGAGTTACGGATATTATTTTGCATGATAACCAGGTCAAGGGTGTTATCGTCAATGGAAATGCTGAAGTGTGTGCCGATGCTGTAATACTTGCCACGGGACATTCGGCACGCGATGTATTTTATCTACTTGACAGGAAAAATATACGCATCGAATCCAAACCATTTGCTCTTGGTGTCAGAATTGAGCACCCGCAGCCCTTAATCGATGAAATTCAGTATCATTCGAATAAACGGGATCCGAACCTTCCTGCTGCGGCCTACAGTTTTACCTGCCAGGTAGAGGAACACGGTGTGTTTTCATTCTGCATGTGTCCTGGCGGCATCATCGTCCCTGCATCTACCGCTCCCGGAGAACTGGTAATCAACGGAATGTCGGTTTCGCGGCGTGATTCTCCGTATGCAAATTCGGGTTTTGTAGTATCAGTTACGGAGAAGGACCTGGAAGGTTTTTCTTCTTTCGGCGCATTTGCTGCACTGCAGTACCAGATTACGGTTGAGAAGGCTGCTTTTGAATGCGGCGGCGGCGGAACTCTGGCTGCACCTGCGCAGAGGATGACAGACTTTGTCAGCGGCAGGCTCTCTGAATCACTGCCTAATACATCTTATATTCCAGGCACACATTCAGCCATGATGAAGGAGATTTTCCCGGAGGATATCAGCAGAAGGCTCAGAGAGGGAATAATTACTGCCGGCAAAAGAATGAAAGGCTATTTTACGAGCGAAGCCCAGCTTCTGGCTGCAGAAACCAGAACCAGTTCGCCTGTAAGAATTCCAAGAGACCGCGAGACGTATATGCATACTGATGTATCAGGCCTGTTTCCATCAGGCGAAGGAGCTGGATACGCGGGGGGAATAGTATCCGCCGCGGTTGATGGTGAAAACACAGCCGCTGCCGTTGCAAGGTTTTTGTGCAAATAGTTCCGTCAATCGGTCTGTCGTTTTCCCATCTGATAAAGCCGGATCATTTACCGGCTTTTTTAATACAGTTGAAACCCAGAAATTTCATCGTATATTGTCCTGATTTATTTTTACCAAACCATACCTTTGAACCTCCTAAACGCCCGTAACCGTATGCTTCTGCTATATTGTCATCCAGGATCCTCAATGGAATAACCACCTGCTGAGCACCTGCTTTTTCCATGTTAGTTTTAATATTCAGCATCAACAGCCCGTCGCGGTACTCCAGCTGTGGGGCGGAAAACGTCTGGTGAACTCCGGGTTCACTATCTGTATCATAACTGCCCAGCCGGTCTGTCCATACCTTTGATAACGTTATTTCCAGAGCTTTTTCGGCTAAAACACTGTGATTGCTCTGAGGATCGACAGAGACCAGGAGTCTGCTACCGTTGAAATTCTCAAAATAAAAACGCTGACCGGGATCCATGGAATTATAGTTCTGTCCTCTGGCAGCGCAGAATTCATCATTTTCCACGGGCAGCATATAGAACTTTTGTCCCATAATATTTGCCGAAAGACAATTACTGTCTGTAACGGATAGCTCCATATACATCCCGAAAGACGCGTATCTACCCGCATATGTCGCTAGTTCTTCGCGTGTCATGCTGAAGCGTAAGGGTTTCTGTCCTTCTTCATAAGTGAAGTTGTGCTGCGGATGCAGTATATTTTTAACCGGTGGCTGTTCTTTCTTTTCCGGTTTTATTCCTTTGATTTTTATAGCATCTTCCAATATGTCATAGTTTGTGCGCAGAACCATGCGTTTTCCGCCAGCGGAGTTCGTGAGCATTACTACTCCCAGACCGCAATCAGGAGACAGGCTGAGTTCTGACTTACTGTACAGCGTACTGCCTTCATGTTGTATACACTTGCCGGCGGAATTAAAATACATATACCATATTAGTCCGGTAGGACTTCCGAAATCCAGGAATATATCCTTATTCTGGATTTCTTCTATTTCATCGAAAACAGAAGCGCCGGCAATTCTACTTCGCTTGTAATTTCCTTTTGAAAGAAATACTGAAAGGAATTTCGCCATATCGTATGCCGAGGAATAAATACATCCGGCAGGAGCATCAAATACCGGGAGCTCGGGTTTTTCTTCCGTATTCAGAGAATAACCCAGACGTGCTGAGAGCGGGGCAGTGTTATCCAGGAAAAATCCTGATTCGTTCATTTCTGCCGGAATCATTATGTTGTCTCTGATATAATCGTAATAACTTTTTCCGCTTACCCTCTCTATTATGTTCCCCAGTAGCGAGATGCCTGTATTGGAATATGAATATACAGTGTTGGGCGGATATGTGGCATAATCTTCGTTTACCACAGAAAGTACTTCGGTGAAATATTGATTATTGTAACCGAATTTATCTTTCATGAAGTCTGGTATGCCTGCATGATGGGTCATCAGATGCCTGATTGTTATATCATCAATATTCCCGGAAAGAGTTTTCATTTTGAATTCAGGCAGATATTTCCGTACGGGAGCGTCCAGGTCGAGCAACCCCTTTTCTTTAAGCTGCATGATTGCAAGACCCGTAAAAGTTTTGGTTATAGAACCTATCAGGAGGGGAGTATGGCCATTAATACTGGTTCTGTGCGTGGTATCGTAAATACCGAAACCCTCGCACCAGACAACGCTGTCCTTATCAACCAGTGCCACACTGACTCCTGCAATATTGTTCTGCTTCATCTGGTCGGCAATGACAGTCCGGTATTTTTTTATCAAAGGAGAATAATCAGGACCTGACACAGCAGTCTGCGGAAAAACCATCTGGCTACATAAGGCAAACAGCAGAACAAATATCTTAATGAAATGCATACAGGCTCCGGAAAATTAGTGAAATACGAACAATTACATGCCTTTAAATAATCTCTGGAATTTCGGCAACAATAGGATGATATCGCAGAGTCGTACCATATTATTTATCCATCAATAGCGTCTATTATAAGCTGAGCAAGTTTTTCAACATTTGGCGTATTCATCATGGTAATATGATTGCCGGGTACATTATATATTGAAACGTGCTGACTTGTATATCTGCTCCAGCCCAGGTCATCACCCGGTTCATCCGGCAGTTGAGGCTGATCCGGTATCTTGTCAGTTGCCTTGATGAGTGTTATAGGTATTGGCACCTTTGAAGCAGGTCTGTATTTAACAAGCATCTGATTATTAGCCTCGCTGACTTTTATCATCCGCCTCAGATATTCAGCTGCGTGTCCTTCAGGTAAATGCCGTGCCTCTTCCAGTTTACACGCAATGAAAGTGATTTGCTCCTTCAAATTCAGTCCGTCAATTTCTTCCCGCGAGATATTTAATGTGCTGTTACTTAGCTGAGATGCAATTTGTCTGAGATCCGCTGCTGGTTCAAAAGCGAGAGGCAAAATATCAGGAGCACAAGTATCAGCTATGGCGAGCATTGCAATTCTCTGACCCCGGCTCAATAATATTTGCGCCATAGCAAAGGCTACATGACCGCCGAAGGAATGTCCGCCCAGGTAAAAAGGTCCTTCCTTCTGAACTTCCAGCAGCAAAGATACATAATGTTCAGCCAATTCCTCAATGCTTTCAAAAGGTTCAGTGTCCCGGATAATTCCCTTATCCTGAAATGTGTAGAAAGGAATATTAGAATCTAAATGCCTGGCAAGCGGATAAAGATAACTGACAACTCCGCCTGAAGCGGATAAAAAAACAAGAGGTGCATGTGAGCCCAGAGTCCGGATTTTCACAAGACATGATGCCTCGGGTATGTCACCGTCTTTGCGAAGAATTCCGGCAATTCCGGCGACAGTAGGAGATTCAAATACTCGGACAACCGGCAAATGTTTTCCAAATACTTTTTCTATCTCGGAAACAAGACGAACCACGAGTAAAGAATGACCCCCTACTTCGAAAAAGTTATCCTCAATTCCGACCGGACTTATTGACAGAAGTGATTCCCAGATAAGCACAAGCTTCTGCTCGGTTGTATCACGCGGAGCCATAAAACTATCACTTTTACTGATCACTTGAGGGTCAGGCAGGGCCCTGCGGTCAACTTTTCCGTTAGGTGTAACGGGCATTGAGTTCAGTGAAACATAGTAAGCAGGCAGCATATAGTCTGGAAGCGTAGTCTTAAGAAACGTCCGCAGCTCTCCGCCTGTAAGCTCCCGGGAGGAGAATTCACCTTCAGAGGAGGGGACTATGTAGGCGATAAGTCTCTTGCCGTTGTTAAAGTCTTCTTTAGCTATAACTACAGCATCCTTAATGCAAGGATGCGAAGTAAGGGCAGATTCAATTTCACCCAGTTCAATCCTGAAGCCTCTGATCTTTACCTGATTGTCGAGGCGTCCTAAAAACTCAATGTTGCCGTCTGACATATATCGTGCAAGGTCACCCGTTTTGTATAACCTTGCTTTTTCTTCAGTGCTGAAGGGATCTTTAATGAACTTCTCTGCTGTAAGTTCAGGCCTGTTCAGATAACCGCGTGCAATTCCCTTGCCTCCAATATGCAGCTCTCCCGGTATGCCGATGGGTACAGGCTGATTGTATTTGTCGAGTATGTAAACCTTTCTCATTGGCAGAGGCTTGCCAATAGGTACCTGTGTTCCGCAGAAAGAAACTGGAATATTATATGTTACAGCAGTGACTGTTGCCTCAGTAGGACCGTAGGCATTAATAATTTCCGGTTGCGGAACCGTCCATTCTGACCTGAGTGAAAGTACTTCAGGCGTAAGTACATCACCGCCAAGAATAATAAGTCGCAGTGAAACAACAGGATCTGTCCTGAAATGAACAGCCCATAGACTGAAAAAAGCAGGCGGAATATCCATAACCGTTACACAATATTGCTGAAGACATTTATGTATATCTTCAGGCGATTTCATTTTATTATCAGTCAGAATGAGAGCAGCGCCAGAAAAAAGAGCAGACAGTATCTGTTCGACTGATGCATCAAAACTGAAAGATGCAAACTGCAGAACCCTATCCTTTTCGCTAAGTCTGTAGTTCTTTTGTATTACACTGCAGTGATATGAAACAGCTCCATGCTCAACAGCCACACCCTTAGGTCTGCCGGTAGAGCCGGAGGTGTAGATGACATAAGCCAGCTCGGAGGGTCTGACAGCAACAGCAGTATCAGAAGAAGGGCACAGAGCAATGGAAGCGGCATCCATATCTAAAAGTAAGGCAACTGCACATACATCTGGAAGCCTGTCCAGGAGTGACTGCCGAGTAATGATGATACCGGCCTGAGAGTCGCGGAGCATGAAGTCCAGACGGTCAGAAGGGTAGTCGGTATCTATCGGCAGATAAGCAGCGCCGGCCTTGAGAACAGCCATAAGCGAAATGATCATCTCAGCAGAGCGTTCGAGAGCAATGGCAACGATAGTGCCTGGTTTAACGCCAAGAGCAATGAGCCTGTGAGACAGCTGGTTGGCCGAAGAATTGAGCTCGCAATAAGTGAGCTGTTTGTCTTCAAACACCACCGCCACGGCATCGGGAGTCATCATTGCCTGCTGCTCAAATATGCTGTGGACACAGTTATCAAATGGATCTGTTTCTGCATTGTTCCATTTATATAACATCAGCTGCTTTTCTTCATTGGTAAGAATCTCCAGCTGGCACAAAGGTGTAAGAGGTGCATTTTCCAGAGCAGTCACCAATGATTCCATGGCAATCTGCATGTAACTGCATATTCTGTCAGGATCGACAGCAGCATCAGTCTGTGCCGTCAGAGTCAGGATGTTGCCTATGTCATCAATGGACATATCAAAAGGGAAATTGGTGCTTTCCTGATTATGCAAAACTTCCATTCCTGGTATAACGTTTCTGGAATCGAAGGATTCAGGGGTATGCCTGTAATTAAGAAGTGAAGAGAAAAGCGGTGCCGGAGAAGGAACAGAGCTGCAGCTTTGAGCAAGACTGAGCGGCGCGTGTTCGTGACGCATCAGGGACAGTAATAATTGTTGTGTCTGTGTAAGTGCACTGGCAACCGGTCTGTCATCACATGTAATGCGCACAGGCAGAGTATTGATGAATATTCCAAGGGCGCGTTCAATTCCGTTTCCGCCCTGCATTCGTCCGAAAAGCACACTGCCAAATACTACATCCGCCTGTGCACAGCAGCGCGATAGCACAAGTGCCCATGCAAGGTGACAAAGCGCAGCGGGAGTAGCACCATAGAGACGGGCCTGAGTACGCACACGTGCAGAGAATTCATTGGTCAGCCGCCTGTGCGCAGAAACAGTTCTGGTCCCGTCACCCTGAATGTTATATAATCCAAATGGTGCAGTTGGCATTTCGATATCGCGTAGCATAGCCCTGAAAAAAATTTCATGTTCTCCGACAGTGATTCCATTTCTTGTCTGCGCGACAAAATTGCGGAATGGAACAGGCATAGGAAGTTTGTCTGTCTGACCCTGCTGTATTACCCTTATCTCTTCCAGCATCACCTCAAGAGTGGTGTGATCAGAGATAAGATGGTGAGAGAGAAAAATCAGATCAGTCTGCTCTTCATTCTGCGCTATAATTACTCTAATAAGAGGAGGGCGCGTTATATCTATACGAGAGTACTTTGTGCGGCAGTAATTTAACAACTGACTGTCAACAGGACCCTCTGAAGAATCGAAATCTGTAACTTCAACAGGCAGCATAGCCTTTCTCCAGACTACCTGCACAGGTTCATTAAGTCGTTCCCATATAAATGCTGTGCGCAGAATGTCATGTCGGTCTATTACTTTTTGCAGAGCTTCCGTAAAGCTCTGAGCGAGTTCATTGCTGTCGAAAGCAAGGAGTGAAAAACTAATATAAGCATCGCTAGTTTGCTGAATCTGGTGATGAAAAAGTATCCCTTCCTGCAAGGGCGTCAGCGGATAAATATCCTGAATATTTCTAGCGCCACCATCGACTTTTGCAGAGATATTTTCAATCTCTTGGTGTGATATTGATGTAAGCGGCAGCATATCCGGTGTGATAGTATCAGTATCACGCATAATGCGATAGTCCGGAATCTTTACGGTTCGCTCGGTACTTTTACCCGAATGTTCTGCACGCAGTGCAAGTTCAGCAATGGTGGGGGATTCAAATATCCATCGTACTGGTATATCTGTACCGAGAACATCCCGCATGCGCGAAGCCAGTTTGGTGGCAAGCAGCGAATGTCCGCCGAGTTCAAAGAAGTTGTCGTGAACACCTATATTTTTATTATTAAGGATAGCGGACCATAATCCGGCCATTATTTCCTCAATGGCATTTCGGGGCGAAGCGGTATTAGTTGCTGAAACATGCAGTTCACCTTCCGGCAGAGCATTACGGTCAACTTTCCCGTTAAGGGTAAGCGGCAGAGTATCCATAAATACAAAAGAAGCGGGGAGCATATAGCCTGGAAGTGAAGTTTTTAAGAATTCACGCAGGCCGGCCGCATCAGTTTCAGAATCAGAGGTAACAACATAGGCAACAAGCCGTTTATCATTAGCACCATCATCCCTTGCAATGACCACGGCTTCTCTGACAGCCGGATGAGAAATGAGTGCCGCTTCAATTTCACCCAGTTCAATTCTGAATCCACGGATCTTGACCTGATTGTCAATGCGTCCGAGGAATTCGATGTTGCCGTCGGGCATGTATCGTGCAAGGTCACCAGATTTGTATAGTCTGGCATCGGGGTCACTGCTGAATGGATCCTTAATGAACTTCTCGGCTGAAAGCTCGGCTCTGTTCAGGTAACCGCGTGCAACACCTTTGCCGCCGATGTAGAGCTCTCCGGGTATGCCGATGGGTACAGGCTGATTGTACTTATCAAGTATGTAGACGCTGGTGTTTGCTATAGGCCTTCCGATGCTCAGCGGTGAGATGCCGTCTGTATTGCTGCAGTCAGCGATGGTAGCACACACTGTGGCTTCAGTCGGACCGTATGCGTTGAAGAACTTTCTTCCTTCGGACCAGTAAGCTGCAGGTTCGGGCGGACAGGATTCTCCTGCAACAATAAGCTGTTTCAAATCCGGAAAAATATACTGGCTGCCCTGAGACTCTTTAGATGGTATTGATTCTCTTGGCATAACAGCCAGCGCAGATGGCGGCAGTGTAGCGTGTGTAATGCCGCAACGGCTGAGAAAATTCATCAGCTCACTACCGGGCATCCGCTCCTCAGCATTGGGGATATAAAGTGCAGCACCGCTGCAGAGTGCCATCATTATCTCTGAAACTGAAGCATCAAAACTGAAAGATGCAAACTGTATGACACGGCTGCTGTCAGTAACGGAAAATGCGGAGATCTGTGCCTGTGCAAGATTGCTGAGTCCTCCATGTTCAACAGCCACACCCTTAGGCCTGCCGGTAGAGCCGGAGGTATAGATAACATAAGCCAGCTCAGAGGGTCTGACAGATACAGCAGTATCAGACGAAGGGCACAGAGCAATGGAAGCGGCATCGTCATCCAGGAGGAGAACAACTGAGCAAGCATCAGGAATCTTGTCAATTAGAGACTGCCGGGAAATGATGATGCCGGCCTGAGAGTCGCGGAGCATGAAGTCCAGACGCTCAGACGGGTAGTCGGTATCAATCGGCAGATAAGCACCGCCGGCCTTGAGAACAGCCAAAATAGCAATGATCATCTCAGCAGAGCGTTCGAGAGCAATAGCAACGAT
>JBLMZS010000010.1:0-29558 GCA_050258935.1 Bacteroidota bacterium | reverse complement strand
AACACATACTGCGCATAATACGTGAACTGCTGAACTTTCAACCGGAAGGAAAGGGAACTGATATTAAGGGCGCCCTTGAATATATGAACAATGCCATTAAAAGACGCGGCATTGTATTTCTCCTTTCGGATTTCTTCGACAGCGGTTACGAAAAGATACTGGGAATAGTCGGGAAGAAACATGACTTCGTTGCTGTTACAATGAGTGATCCGGGTGAGTATGTCCTGCCCGATGTGGGCCTGGTAAAACTAAAGGATTCGGAGACCGGACAGGAAAGATTTATAGATACTTCAGATAAGAATTTCAGAAAGCTTTATTATGCTCAGCGCATGGAGTCGCAATCAGAATTGAAAAAGATACTCCGCAAGAATAAACTCGATTCGGTCAGTATTAACACCGCTGAATCTTATATCAAACCCCTGATCGATTTTTTCAGATTGAGGGAAAGACGCTGGTAGAATTATGCACAGAATATATTTGAAATACAGAGTTGTACTGTTTCTCCTGATCTGTTTTTTATCCGGTCAGTATAGTCGGATTTCTGCTCAGACGCCGCAGGTGAAGATTCAGGCAGATTCATCATACTATGAACTGGGTGACATCGCCAGAATTAGTGTAGTCATTGTGTCTCCGGATAATATCACCACTGAACAGCCTTCACTGAAACAATATCTTCAGGGCGGTGAAATATTGGGCAAAGATAATCCTGCCGTTTCGAATAAGGACAAGGCTAAATCTGTAAAGTATGTATTCCTTGTTTCGAAATACGATTCAGGGGATGTATATATCCCTTCATTTCCTGTCAGGTATACAGTCAAAGGCGATACTTCAAAACACGAGATAATGACACAGCCCTTCAGCATCAGGTTTACTTCGCTTAAGGTAGAAGATAATTCTGAAATTAAAGATATTAAACCTCCGCTCAGAGTTGCGCCCGACTGGAAAATGATTCTTCTGTATGTGCTGCTGGGACTTGCCCTCATTACACTTGCCCTGTATTTATACAGACGCTATATGAAGAATCACAGGAAGACTGAAAGAACAGAACCGGAGGTATATAAAACTCCGTACCAGAAGGCTGTTGAAGAGCTTGAACAGCTGAGAGCTATGCACTTGTGGCAGTCAGGACAATTAAAACTGTACTATACGGAAGTCACAGATATTATGCGCAGGTATTTTGAATCGCAGTATGGAATTCAGGCGCTCGAGAGTACGAGCGATGAATTTATTGAACAGGTTAGATCAAAGCAGTTCGGAAATGCCGTGCTGGTACCTCTGGCAGGATTTCTGAATACGGCTGACCTCGTGAAATTTGCCAAATATATTCCGGACAATCAGATGAATTCTGCCATGATCGACAGGGCATTTGAAATACTGAGTGTCACAGAGAACAACAGATCTGCTGCTGCAGGACAGACTGGCGGTGATAAAAACATAATCGATAAAAACATAATTCAGGAAACCAGCAACAGCGGAAATGACAGGTGAAAAATGTTTTTTAGTGATGTAAAATTTGCATATCCGTGGGTATTCTACCTGCTTGTTCTGCTGCCGCTGTCTGCATTGTGGTATTTCTGGCGCGGAAAAAATAACCAGTCGGCTTTCAAATATTCTTCGCTGAAAATTCTAAGCGGATACAGAAAATCCATACGCGAAAAATTCAGGCATACGCCCTTCATACTTCGCATGATCGCGATGGGACTGATGATAGTAGCACTTGCCAGGCCCCAAAGCTTTTCGTCCGGAGAAAATGTATATACAGAAGGTATTGACATTGCGCTGCTGCTAGACATTTCGGGCAGCATGCTCGCCGAGGATTTTAAACCAAACAGAATTGGTGCGGCAAAGAATGTGATAGATGAATTCATAGAGGGCCGTACTTCTGATAAAATTGGACTGGTGATATTTTCGTATGAGAGCTTTACGCAGTGTCCGCTTACTATCGATTACCGCGTATTGCGAGGACTGCTGAAGGATGTGAAAAGCGGAATGATCCAGGACGGAACAGCTATTGGCACTGCAATAGCCAACGGCGTCAACCGGCTCAAGGACAGCAAGTCAAAGAGTAAAGTGATCATACTGCTTACAGATGGTGTAAACAACAGCGGGGAGGTGGATCCCGTAACTGCAGCTCAGATCGCAAAGACTTTCGGAATAAGAATTTACACTATAGGTGTCGGTACGATAGGACAGGCTCCGTATCCGTTCCAGACTCCCTTTGGCATAAGATACCAGATGATGCCGGTGGAAATTGACGAGGCAGTGCTGACGAAAATTGCCAATATTACAAATGGAAAATACTTCAGGGCAGTGAACAACCGCAAGCTCGAAAGTATTTACCGCGAGATTGATAAGCTGGAAAAAACAAAGGTGGAAGTCTCGTCATACAGAAATGCCAAAGAACTGTTCTATCCCTGGCTGCTTGCAGGACTGGTGCTTTTGTTTGCTGAGATAGTGCTTTCCAGGACTGTATTTAGAAAACTGCCGTAAGCGGCAAAAGGAATAAAAATAAACCAATAAATATATGTTTAGATACGCACATAAGGAATATCTGAATCTGCTCTACCTGATACCGGTACTGGTACTGTTCATGCTTTATGTCTACAGACAGAAAAGGGCTGCGCTCAATAAACTTGCCTCACCGGGACTCAGGGAACTGCTGAATGCCGAAAGCAGCAGACTGAAATATATTCTGAAAGGTGTATTGCTTGTGTTTGCTGTTCTATTGCTCATCGTTGCATTAGCCAATCCGCAGATAGGCACAGGATACAAGGAGGTTAGACAGGCTGGTATTGATATGTACATTCTGCTCGATGTATCTTCAAGTATGAGAGCCGAGGATATAAAACCAAACAGACTTGAAGCTGCAAAGCATGTGATATCCAACCTTATAGAAAAACTCGGCGGTGACCGGATCGGACTTGTTGTTTTTTCTGGCGATGCATATGTTCAGTTTCCTCTGACCACAGATTATGCAGCTGCGGAAATGATACTTGCCTCCGTGGGGTTCAACACTGTTCCTCAGCCGGGTACAGCCATAGCACAGGCAGTGGAACTGGCTGCCGGATCATTCAGGAAGGATGTCAATGCGCAGAAGGTGATAGTAATTGTATCGGACGGTGAAGATCATGAAGGCAATATTGTCGATGCAGTAAAGGATGCGGCAGATAAAGGCATAAAGGTATATACTGCGGGCATAGGCACACCTGAAGGCGCACCGATACCGATTTACGACCCGAGAGGCAATCAGACTGGCTTTAAGACAGATGGTTCCGGAAATTCGATAATTACAAGGCTGAATCAACAGGCGCTGCAGGAACTGGCTTCATACGGTAAGGCAAAATATTTCGGAACCCTCGCTTTTGAAAACCAGCTGGAAGCAGTATACAGGGATATTGCAAAGCTGGATAAGACTGAATATGGTACGACAAGAGTAATAGATTATGAGGACAGATATTATTACTTTCTGATTCCGGGGTTGTTGATGCTGATTTTTGAAATGTTTCTCAGTGATTCGAAGTTCCGCGGTCTTACAGCGCTGAAACGCTTTCTGCCCGGGAAAAAATAACTTGAGCTGACTATATCATAATTTTTGAAATTTGAAAATGAAAAACAGACTCTTATACATATTGCTGATTATCTTAAGCCTTAGCGGGGTGATTTCTGCACAGGAAAAAACGAAGGCGAGTCTGAGGCAGCTGGTGAATGAAGGCGTGGATCTGTATGAAAAGAAGGACTATGCCGGAAGCGAAGTCAGCTTCAAGAAGAGCATCGATAAGGCGCCGGCGGATTTCAAGGCAAACTTCAATCTGGGTGACGCCAGCTATAAGCAGGGTAAGTACGAAGAAGCGGTAAAGTCGTTTAAAAAATCGCTTCCCCTTACTGCAGACCAGAATGTAAAATCGAAGGTGCTCCATAACATCGGCAATTCATACGTCAAAGCCGGTAAATTTGAAGAGGGAATTGACGCATACAAAAAATCGCTCAGACTCAATCCCTATGACCGCGATACAAAGTATAATCTTTCATACGCACTGAATCAGCTGAAACAGAACCAGAACAACAAAAACAAGGATCAGAACAAGAACGATCAGAATAAGGATCAGAAAAAAGATCAGAATAAAAACGGCCAGAATAAAAACGATCAGAATAATAATCAGCAGAACAATAATCAGAACGATAAGCAAAATCAGAATAAAGATCAGAACAAGAACGATCAGAACCAGAATAAAGATCAGCAGAATAATAAACAGAATCAGAATGATCAGCAGAATAAGCAGGATCAGCAGAACCAGAACAATAAGCAGGATCAGAGCGGCGGGCCTGGAAAAATTTCAAAGGACGAGGCTGAGCGCATACTAAATGCTCTGAAAAACAATGAACAGGAACTCCAGAAACAACTGAGAAAACACACCGGCCGCAGGGTGCCTGCTTCCAAGGACTGGTAAAACCGTAGATAAAAAATGATCAGATTCAACTATATGAAAATCCCCGTTATAAAAATTCTTTTGTGCATTTTACTGTTTTCGGCAGGAAGCGTTTTTGCCCAGTCTTTCAGCGCATCGGTCCAGAATAGTGTCGTCCCTGCAGGTGAGGCATTCCAGGTGTCATTTGACTTCAGCGGAAATGACATAAATGGTATAAGCAATTTCCGTGCTCCTGACTTCAGGGATTTTAAAAAATTATCGGGGCCGAATCAGGCTACAAGTATGCAGATAATAAACGGGGCTGTAACAGCATCTGTTTCTTTCTCTTATTATCTTCAGGCACTGAATCCAGGAAACTATACCATCGGCGAAGCGGTAATTGTCTACAAGGGTAAGACACTCAAGAGCAGGCCGGTAAATATAAAAGTGGTCAAGGGAGGATCATCGTCTTCAGGCAGCAGGCAGGAGGATAATGCTTCGCTGAAAAATATCTCCCAGAATGTTTTCATCAAGGCTTCTGCCGATAAATACAATGTATACAGGGGTGAGCAGGTAACGGTTACATACAAACTGTATACCAGAATGGACATGGCATCACCTCAGTTGTCAAAGCTGCCAGGATATCAGGGTTTCTGGGCCGAGGAAATTGAATCACCTACGACTCTGAATTTTACCACCGAAATTGTTGACGGCAAAACTTTTCACGTTGCGGTACTGAAAAAAGCTGCATTGTTTCCGACGCAGACCGGTGAACTCTATGTTACTCCCTTCGAGCTGAAGATCCCGGTCGTAGTACCGAAACCACGCAAGCGCGGTGATATATTTGATGAATTCTTCAATGATCCGTTCTTCAACAGGGCTGCCACACAGACGACGGAGTATAATGCAAAGTCGAATACACTGAAGATCAGTGTCAGGCCGCTGCCCGCATCCAACGTTCCGAAATCGTTCAAGGGTGCTGTGGGCTCGTTTTCTTTCAACGCGTCTGTGGATAAGAAGAATACCAGGACAAACGAACCTGTTACACTGAAAGTGACTATATCCGGAGCGGGGAATATTAATCTGCTGGATATGCCTGATATTGCACTGCCGGCAGGCCTTGAAAAATATGACCCGAAAACGTCTCAGCAGATCACCAAGTCTGCACGTCTGTCGGGTACAAAAGTGGCTGAATATCTCATCATTCCGAGATATGAAGGCCAGAAAACAATTCCGCCTGTTGAGTTTTCATATTTCGATCCTGCAAAGAAAACTTATGTAACACTGACTTCACCTGAGTTTACTCTCAACATTGCCAAAGGAAGCGGAGGCGGTCAGTACAACATCAGCGGCATGGGCAAGGAAGATATCAGACTTCTGGGCATTGACATCAGATATATAAAGACCGGGGATATTTCGCTCGGGATAAAACAGAACTATCTGATAGAAAAATTCTGGTTCTGGCTGCTAGTATTGATCCCGGTTACCGGGCTTGGCGGGTTTTTGTACTGGCATCGCAGCAATAAACTGCTGGAGGGAGACGTTCAGTTGATGCGATACCGCAAAGCGGAAAAAATTGCGCGCAAGTTCCTCGATGAGGCTCGCAAGTCTCTCAGGGAAATGAACAAGGATGCTTTTTATACAGGTATTTCACAGGCGCTGTTCGGATACCTGGAAAACAAGCTGCATATCCCGAAATCCGAATTTACAATAGATCTGGCGGTCGAACAGCTGATAAATCATGCCGCTCCTGAAGATATTATTCAGATGGTCCGCAGCGCACTTGAAGAGTGCGAATATGCCAGGTTTGCTCCCGGAAGCGGGGATGCTGAACCAATGCAGACAATGTATGAAAAAGCAGTCAGAATAATAATTGAACTAGACAGAAAAGTATTTGCCAACAATAAATAAATTGTCACCGGCTGCAGCCGGATATTACTATGGAAATTAAAAGAACAAAGTTTACAAAGATATTTCTGATATTTGCTCTGCTGGTGCTGCAGAATATCGTGCTGAATGCCCAGACACCAATGGCGAAAGCTGAGAAATTTTATAAAGAAAGAAATTTTGAAGCAGCTGCAATACAATACAAAAACCTCATAGCAAATGGATATGAAAGTCCGGAACTGTATTATAATCTTGGCAATACTTATTACAGACTGGGACGCAACGGACTTGCCATTCTTTACTACGAAAAAGCTCTGCGCCTGTCTCCAGGTGATGAAGACATACAGTACAACCTGAAGATAGTGAATGCCCATACTGCTGATAAAATTGATGTGCTCCCTGAACTGGAAGTAATCAGATTTTTCAAAGATATTCCGGCTCTGTTCACAGTAGACGGCTGGACAGTAATCGGTCTATATGTTTACCTGGTGATGATTATCCTGTTCATCGTGACTGTATTATCGAAAGAAAAAAGGCTGAAACAGATATTCAGAATCTCTGCGCTCTCATCCGGTCTGCTCCTGTTTATGGCTGTGCTTATGCTTTTTGTCAGGTGGCACACTGAAACCTCGGTTACTTACGGAGTGGTCATTGAAGCGGTCAGTACCGTAAAGACCGAACCGGATAATCAGTCCAGAGACGCATTTGTCATACACGAAGGACTGAAAGCCGAGATAGATGATTCCGTTCAGGACTGGAAAAAAATCAGACTGCCTGACGGGAAATCCGGCTGGATTTCTGAAAAGGATATCCGCATCATATAATTATACACATTCTCTGTCCATTACCGGACGTACTCCTCTCAAACTGAAGACTAATCCCAGTGCAGTATTACTATTAAATCCCCTCTCGAGAGGGGTGGCTCTCCGTTTTCGGAGAGACGGGGTGTGTTTAAACGAGTATATCTGTAATCACTATAATTATGTACACCCCTCAATTCAGAATTTCCCCGAATTCGGGGATCCCGCCAAAGGCGGGACATAATTCAAAATTTACATGAGATGGTTCATTAGATCCTATACTCCATCGTCCGCAAAATGCGTATATTTTGCAGCATTGGCTGCAAAATTGTATCTTTAATGTGAAAGATTTCTTACCAATTATTCAGCGGTTAAATAATGAAACTGGAATTATTACTGGCAGTATTATGTTTGCTTTATGCCGGCTGCTCAAATAAGGATGCGGCAAAGAATTCTCAGATTATGCCATGTTATACTATTACTTATGGGTCAGGCGGAGGAGTAACAGGCCTGTATGACGGTTACTACATAGACAGCCTCGGGACAGTAAGCTCGTGGAGCGGCAGGACGTTTGCAACGTCAGAGAAAAAAACTCTGGGCAGGCTGACTGAAAAGGAAATATCTGAGATGACGTCAGCAATAAAAGATAATCATCTGCTTGATATAAGTCACAGACAAAATGGCAATATTACCACATATTTTATTTTCAGAAAAACCGGCGGTGAGCAGACAACCATATCCTGGCCGGGTTTCGAACCAGATAAAAAAATATCGGAGGAATTGAATTCCTTTTATAAAAAATTTCTTAGCATTATAAACAGGGTCAAACAATATCAGAGGAGTAATGGATGAAGCGTTTTGGGGTGTTATATATATTATTGTTTTCTTTTTGCAGCATGATAGCGGCTCAGACTGGAATTAAACATAAAGCAATGATCAGGCCTGAGGCGTCACAGGCCGCCCAGAGACTCCAGGATAAACTGAACAGGAAACTGCAGCTGAAATGGGATGAAAATTTCCAGACTCCGGTATTTATCGGCGGCAAACTTACTCAGGCAGGATACGCTTTATCCAGTGATGTACAGTCTGCAGGAATAAAATTTATTACTGAAAATAAAGAGCTGTTCGGACTGAAGTCACCCGCAGAAGAACTAAGGACTGTATCGGTTGAGAAAGACGAATTGTCAATGAGTCATATAAAATTTCAGCAGCTGTATAACGGCTTAAGAGTCTATAAAGGTGAGCTGATAGTGCATCTGGGTGCTGATGGTGCCGTTGAATCGGTTAACGGCCGTCACTATACCACTCCGGATATCGCTGTTACTCCTTCTTTGGATCAGAGTTCGGCTATATCAACTGTCAAATCGAAATACAGGATTGCAAAGACAGATAAGGAAGCGGCTGAACTTGTGGTGTACGAGAATAAAGGGAAAATGATTCTGGCTTACGAGGTTAAACTCTCATTCGGTGTGACACCTAATTTCAGAAGCTATATTGACGCTGCCACAGGCGAAATAATAAAAACTGACAGGGGCATAAGGTACGACGGACCATCGGTTGGAAGTGGAACCGGGAGTGACGGCGTTTCAAGGTCACTGCACACTTATCTTACGGGGGGAAATTACTATTTGATTGATGCCGCTCTGCCTATGTACAAGGCTCCTGTTGACAGCTTTAATGGAGTAATAGCAACTTATAATGCCAAGAATGATACAACAGGTACAGGCTATGAATCGGCAACGATAATATCTGATCCTAATCGCAACAATAATTTTAATGATAATACATCTCTGAGGGCAGCTGTGGATGTACACATTGCAGCAAGGGAAGTTTACGCATTCTATCAGAAATATTTCAAGAGGAACAGTTTCAGCGGAAACGGCAGCAGTATTATAAACGTAGTGCATTACATGTCGAAGTATAATAATGCTTTCTGGAACGGAAACTGTCTAACGTTCGGTGATGGTGACGGAGTGAGGTTTGGTGACTTTACGCGGTCGCTCGATATTATTGCCCACGAGTTTACGCACGCCGTTACCTCTTACACTGCTGATCTTATCTATGAAAATCAGTCAGGAGCTCTGAACGAATCCATGTCCGATGTGTTTGCAAGTCTGGCAGACAGTACTAACTGGCTGATCGGTGAGAACTCGTTTACTCCCGGTATATCAGGTGATGCTCTGAGGAGCATGGCCGATCCACATAACGGCAAGTCAACGGGTGATCTGAACGGAGGCTGGCTGCCCGCTCATATGAGCGAGTTTGTGAAAATGGCGAACGATGAGGACAATGATTACGGTGGTGTTCACATCAATTGCGGCATAACAAATAAAGCATTTTATAACGTCGCAACTGCTATCGGCCGGTGGAAAGCAGGGCAGATATGGTACAGAAGCCTTACCCGGTACCTTACTATGAACTCACAGTTTATAGATCTCAGAACAGCGTGTATGATCTCGGCTGCTGACCTGTTCGGCAGCGGCAGCGCGGAGTACAATGCCGTAGTCACAGGATTTGACGGTGTCGGAATAACCGACAGTCCGTCAGGCGGAGATGCCGTCGACCTGGTATATGACGATGACAGCCCGGCTTCCGGTGTATATGAGGAAGCAGCCAGGTGGGCACTTGCAGCAAAATTTACTTCTCCGTCGAAAAATGTTGTGCTTACTGGTATCAGTCTTTTTATAGGTGGTGACAATGTCAATGGAACCGGGCACTCGGGTATTATGGTAATGACTGAAAATCCGTCGACTCAGCTGCCTGCAAATACCATTCTGGGTCCATATTCGTATACTCCCGCCTGGAATGGATGGCAGGTATTCGAGGTCAGCAATGTAGCAATTTCCGGAAATTTCTTCGTCGGCATTCAGTATGATGGTGTAAACCAGCCGCTGCTCGGTGCGGACCTGCCTCCGGGCAATGGTCGCGCGTATGAATATTCGCCGGTTTCAGGGACGTGGTACAAACTGGAATCCCCGAACGATTTTACGCTGTTTATAAGAGCTTCGGTAAAAACTGTGACAGGAGTAGTCGAAATGGACTCCAGGGTTCCATCTGAGTTTTCATTGGAGCAGAATTATCCGAATCCGTTCAATCCGTCGACTTTGATAAAGTATTCACTGCCCAAGGGTGAAAATGTTTCGCTGGAAGTATTTGACATTAACGGCCGCAGGGTGGCAGAGCTCGTGAACAATTATCAGAATGCCGGTATGTATGAAGTCAGCTGGAACGGACGGGATGATAACGGACGAAGTGTTTCAAGCGGTATTTATTTCTGTACGATCAAAGCAGGTTCGTTTGTGAAATCGCAGAAGATGGTTCTGCTTAAGTAGAAATTTGGTTAACAGCATTTAACGTAGAGACATGGCATGCCCTGTCCTGTCTCTACGCACCCATACGATCAATATTGCACCTTTGGGGAATTATTCATTTGCGAAAAATGAGCTTTATGCATATTTTTCCTGTATAATAAAAAAGAAATTTTATGCCCGTAACAATAGAAAATGTGAAATATATAGCCGGACTGGCTCACCTGAAGATAGAAGACAGTGAACTTGAGGATTATACACACAAGCTGAACGACATACTTCATTATGTCGAAAAGCTCGATGAGCTCGATACTCAGAACGTCGAACCGCTTTCATATCCGTATGAATCCGGCAACGTGCTCAGAGAGGATGATCCGGTTGCTTCCGTCAGCAGGGAAGAAGCGCTGAAGAATGCGCCCGACAGTACCGACGAGTATTTCAAGGTTCCCAAGGTGATCAGCGTTGATTGAGAAAAATAAACCTGCCATTATCGGCATAATTCCTGCCCGGTTTGCATCAACTCGTCTTATGGGCAAGCCTCTGGCTGACATAGGCGGCAAGCCGATGCTTCAGCATACCTACGAAAGTGCAAAGACTTCAAAACTTCTGGATGATATAATTGTAGCTACGGACGATGACAAGGTATTCGATTCGGTCAGGCGCTTTGGCGGTAAAGTGATAATGACACCAAAGGATATAATGACCGGCTCAGACAGGATCGCATATGTGGCTGAAACATTGCCCGGAGCCGATATCATAGTCAATATACAGGGTGACGAGCCTTTTATACAGGGCAGGATGATAGACGAGGCAATCGAGCCGCTGTTTTTTGATCCTTCTGTAAACGTATCTACACTCGCAAAGAAAATCACTCTGGTGGAAGAGCTGAACGACCCGTCCATACCGAAGGTGGTTTTTGACTATAATAATTTTGCGCTGTATTTCTCCAGATCCCCGATTCCCTATGTCCGCGATGCCGCCAGCGATCTGGATAGCATCAGTATGGCAGATATTTATAAGCATATTGGGCTCTATGTCTACCGCAGGGAATCGCTTTTCAAGTTTACAAAGCTGGCTCAGACCGATCTTGAAAAAATTGAGAAGCTGGAGCAGCTGAGGATGCTGGAAAACGGCTTCAACATCAAGATAGTGGTTACGGAGTATGAAAGTATGTCTGTAGATACGCCGGAAGATCTGCAGAAGGCGAGACTGTATTATGAAACAATTACCGGAATATCGGGCAGCGAAAGCTGAAAACTTTTTGTAAAAAAGTATTAAATTATTACTTTTGTAAGTGAAAATTTTCGGAATGGTTCAATGAAGTGTGTGTTTTGTGATATCATAGAACGGAAGAGCAGCGCCGAAATAATTTATGAGGACGACAAAATTATTTCCTTTCTGGATATCAAGCCTATACACTACGGACACATACTTGTAATACCAAAGATACATTGCACCGATTTTCTTTCCATTCCGGAAGACTATCTGGCTCCGCTGATATTTGCAGCACGTAAAGTCGCCGGTGCTCTCAACCGGAGCCTTAAGCCAGACGGCTACAATTTTTTTGCAAATAACGGGAAAGCTGCGGGACAGTCGGTATTTCATTTTCACCTGCACATTACGCCCCGTTATTTCAACGATGATATCAAGTTCAAGCTGAGTCTGAAGGACTACAACAGGGAGCAGATAAAGGAATTTGCTGAGAAGATAAAGAACGAACTCAAATAGCTGCCGGACGGGGATTATAACCTGCCGGAATTATAAAAATGGTTACTGTTTAATACGATCATAAAGAATTTCGAAAGGAAAAAAATAATCAGAGGAGAAAGTTAAATGGATAGAAAGATCAGGGTTCTCGTAGCTAAAGCTGGACTCGACGGACACGACAGGGGTGCAAAAGTAATTGCTGCTGCTCTGCGCGATGGCGGAATGGAAGTAATTTACACCGGTCTGAGGCAGACACCCGAAATGATAGTTAACGCTGCAATCCAGGAAGACGTCGATGTAATCGGTATCAGTATTCTTTCCGGCGCTCACATGACAGTTTTCCCGAAAATCCTTTCCTTGCTGAAGGAAAAGGGTGCTGAAGATATACTGCTTACCGGCGGCGGTATCATTCCTGAGAGCGATCTTCAGGAGCTGAAGAAATTAGGGGTAGGCGAACTGTTCACACCGGGAACTCCGACTTCACAGGTAATAGATTTCATCATTAAATGGTGTGAATCACACCCCCGCAAGTAATATTATCTCTGCTCGTCAGATGTATATCAGAAAGGCCCTCCCTGTGAGGGCCTTTTTGTTTTCACTATTCTGCCTCCTGATTGACTCTTATTCATTTGCTATTCTGTCCTTAACTGAGTAACTTTGAGGTCAATTTATCCTGCCCGGTGCAGTCTTGCACCTCTGATCCTTCAGATATTTTATTATAAATATTTTTAATTAGAATCAATAAAGTCCTCAAGGAGTAAAAATGAAAAAAGCACTTTTCTTCGTAATATTGTTGTTTTCCACATATATAAATTCTTTAGCCCAAGATTATATGGTTGGCGAGATCAAGATGGTGGTTTTTAACTATGCCCCCGATGGCTGGCTGCTTTGCGACGGCAGGGAACTTCCTGTCAACCAGTACCAGGCCCTGTATTCACTGATAGGCACGCAGTACGGCGGGAACGGATCGACTACATTCAGACTGCCAGACCTCAGGGGCAGGATGCCTTTGGGTTATGGAAATGGCACAGGGCTGACACCCAGAACTATGGGGGCAGCTGGGGGTGAGGAAAGTCATACACTTACTGCAGCCGAAATGCCTTCACATACTCATGGTATGCAGATAAGTTCTGCAACAGGAACTTCGGATACTCCTACCAACTCCAATTATATTGCTAAGAACAGCGAGGGTGTCAAACAGTATTCATCAACTGCCAGCGGTTACGGCCCCGCACTCAGCTCAGCCGGTTCAGGCACTAAACATAACACTATGCCGCCTTTCGTGACCGTTAACTACATTATATGTTTTAGTGGAATTTATCCGTCTCGTCCACTATAAACTTGAGGTAATAAAGAATGAAAATTATGATAAAATTGCTTCTGGCATTTCTGACTATACACGCAGCTGACATATCTGCCCAGAACATCTACTGGACTGACGGAGTGGCAGGAAAAATCCAGTCAGCGTCACAGACAGGTGCCAGCCTCAGCACTCCTGTCAGCGGCATTGGCTCCAGCTACGGCATTGCAGCCGACCTGACAAACAGCAAGATATACTGGGTGGATAATACGGATAAATCCATTAAACGCGCGAATGTGGACGGTTCAAGTGTGGCAACTGTTGTTACACAGGCATCCGGCAGTATTAGTATCCCCAGAGGCCTGGCGCTGAACGTAGAAGGAAATAAGATGTACTGGACGGACAACGGCACTGGCAGACTGATGAGCTCCGCACTGGATGGTTCATCGGTGACTGTACTGGTGAACGGACTGGAGTGTCCCGGCTATGTAGCCTATGATCCGCTCAGCGGTAAGATATATTGGGCAGATAACGGTGCCGGCACAAAGCAGATTAAGCGGTGCAACTCAGATGCCTCAGAAGTCGAAACTGTAGTAACCGGACTCGGTCAGGTATGGGGAATCGCTCTGTCAGCACCGGATATGGCAATATATTGGACCGACTCTCAGCTGGGCAGTATAAGAAAAGGTTCACTCAGTAGCCTGCCGGTTACTCCCGTAGATGTAGTGACAGGTCTGACAGGATCTCAGCGCGGTCTTGTTATTGATAAGAGAGCGAATTATATGTTCTGGTCCAATACACTGAATCAGATAGTCAGGGCAAAGCTGGATGGTACTGAGCAGACCATCATAGTTGGCGGACTGACCAATCCCCAGGGACTCGCGATTAATTACGATTCAGCCCTGCCCGTGGAACTGATATCTTTTACAGCTGCATCTGGTCCAGGAGGGATTATGCTTAACTGGTCCACCTCCACTGAAATTAATAACAGTAAATTTGAAGTGGAGAGAAAATCAGGGCAGGACTGGATTAAAGCAGGTGAAGTACTGGGAAACGGTAATTCGAACAGCCGTAAAAACTATTCCTTTACTGATGCTGTAATGAGCGCAGGCCGGTATTCATACAGACTGAAACAGATTGACAATGACGGCACCTTCAGATATTCCAATACGGTTGAAGCCGAATACGGAGCTTCGCGTCCTGAGAAGTTTGAACTGAAAGCCAATTATCCCAATCCTTTCAATCCTGCAACAACACTGAATTATCAGCTCGCGGACGGATGTTATGTGCAGTTGAAAATATATAATGTTTTGGGCAGGGAAGTGGCAGATCTGGTCAATGAAAAACAGGATGCAGGCAGCTACAATGTCAGATTCGATGCTTCGCAGCTTCCCAGCGGAATATATATCGCCAGATTGAATACGGACAAGTACTCGAAATCTATAAAGATGGAATTGGTGAAGTAATTCCATTTTCGGTTTTAATCAGCAATACTTAACCATATTATTCATACTAAAAGCTGATGCATATCAAAAAGGCCCTCACTGTACACAGTGAAGGCCTTTTCCCTTTAGTCTAAAACCTGACTGTTTATTTTAACTGCAGATAACTATTTCTCGGAAGCTTCAAGTATCATCTGTCCGCCGTTTTGCGTGGGGGCGGTGATGGTTACCTGCTTCAGTATCGATGTCATGTACTGGCTGTGTCTGACTGCCTTGAATACTACCTTTCCTTTGACCAGTCCGTCGGACAGATCATAATTGTCGTTGTCTATCTTTGTGACTGAAAATACACCGACTTCGTCACCTTCCAGATTGGTTATTCTGACCTGGTTGTCATTCAGTGCCCGCACGATTACAAAACTTTCGGCTATATTCTCTTTAGCCGCATATCTGCCGTCTGTCACAAGACTTGTATAAAAGTATTTACCTGCAAGTCTTGGTGCTTCATTATTCGAATTTACACTACTCTGTGAATATGATGAATTCTGAGTCTGCGCAGAAGCAATCTCAGCGGCGGGCACCGGAGCCTTTTTCCTGACTATGAAGCTGAAATTCCTGCTTCCGTCTTTGTTTATAAAGTAGTAATCTGCTCCCAGCCTGACTCTTGCAAGACCGTTACTGAAGGATTCAGCTTCATCGTATAAGACGGGGATTATTTCGCTGCCGGTAGTATCTATGAATCCATATTTGCCATTGGACTTTACAACAGCAAATTTCTCAGAGAAATCCAGACATGATTCGTATTGTTTCGATGTAATTTCGCGGCCGGCTTTGTCTATAAACGAATATGATCCGCTGTGTCTGTGCACGGCTGCATATCCTTCGCGGAAGTTCCGGACATCCTTGTAATAGCACTGTGCGATAAAACGTCCGTCCATATCGAGAAATCCCCAGCCGTCTTTTATATTAACCGGAACCGCACCCTCCGTGAAATATCCCACAAAATCATACATTATTGAAACCATCTGCGAACCGGCAGTATCTATTATGCCGTATTTCCCGTCCTTTTTTACAGTAGCATATCCATAATAGAATCCGGAGATATCATCATATTTTCCGGCAGGTATTATGACATTTCCTTTTTTATCTATTACCTGAGGATCGGAAAACGCGTTCTCAAGTCGTACTAGGGCGAGTCCGTGATAAAACCCGTATGCATTCTGATATGCGAAAGGAATTACCGTATCACCTTTCGGACTTATATAGCCCCAGCTGCCGTCCTGTGCGGGGACAAAGTCCCACTGTCCGGTATCGTGTATATTTTTATATACCGCAGGAACAGTCAGCTTTCCCGTTTTATCTATGATTCCCCATTTACCATTCAGGCATACCTTTGCATAGCCGTCTCGGAATTTATCAGCATCGTCATAAACCGGGGGAACAACCTCGCGGCCTTGTTTGTCAGCAAATCCTTTCTTTCCGTTTACGCTGATCAGTGTCATTCCATCCTGAAATGCCAGACTGTAGTAGTTGTCATATTTGCAGGGCAGTATCTCATTGCCTTTCGAGTCGATCATGCCGTATTTGCCGCCCGATTCAGTAACCGCGTATCCACCGTCGGAGAAGCTGCGTATATCATCGTATTCGGCGATGCGGGCTGAAGGCTTAACAGTTTCTTTTTTAGCGGCGGTAACAGAGCTTTTACTGTTTTTTGCCGGCGGGTTCTTCTTTGCCGGTTTCTGCTGTGCAAAAGCAGCAGAGAAAGAGAGAAAGATAATTGAGGTGATCAGCAGACTCTTCTTCATCATAGTCCTTAAATATTGAATTATTCCGTTAAAAATTATTGACAAAAATAAATAACAGGGCAATAAATTGATACTACAATTTTACACTGCGAGTATGGCAGAGTACGGCTGATACAATGTATTTTCCGGTCGCTTATGTATTTGTTCAGATAATTCCTGCAATTATTTTATGATTGCCGCTGCAACCGGCCTGCGCGGGGAATAAGGGGCCGGAGCACAATAACCGATCCTTAGCAGGAGAGCCGGATATTCTCCTTCAGTTTTAAGACTCTCTGCAAGCCGCCTGCTGAGACTTACTATTTCGCACGGCTGATTCATGTAGGCGTTTGCTATCCCGAGCTCTGTGGTTTTGAGCAGAAATATTTCGAGTGAGCGGCCGAGCGATATCCAGTCTTCAATATTATTATTTTTTACGGTGAAAAGAACGAAATGCGAAGATGACATTATTTTTGCCGTATCCGATTTGTTCTGCTTTCCCGGAGTAAGGAAAAAATCAATTATGAATTTCCCGAGAATTTTCGGCACCGACGGGGAGCCCATAACTTTATTTGTAAGACCGTCACTGGTTTCCTCAGCCTGCGAACCGTTATACCTTATCCAGCTTTTAAGCTCTTCCTTGAACGAGTTGTCCTCCATTTGAATTTCATTTCCCTTTATCACATAATTTTTCAGCGTATCGAAAAAAGGTTCATCACGCCTGTAGATATGCAGACTAACGCCTTCTTCACTCCTGATTTGCTTTATAATTTCAACAGTATCCTGAGGTATTGTGTTTCCATTGTACACACCGCGGTTGGTCTGCCGCTTATCAATCTGGAAGAAAAGACTGTCGCATACAGCTGAGTCTTTCCGCAGTACGACACGTATCCTGCAATTCTTTTCGGAGATCTTCTCAGTTTCAATTGACGGCGAGTAACCGAAATGTCTTGCGGCAATTGCTATATTTTCAGCTGCAGCGCCAAGGCTTATATAAAGTTCCCTGTCCTCCGGGTCCACCACCGGAAGAGAATAGTCAAAATTCGGATATATGTCGATACAGCTGTCAAGCAATTTGAATTTCCAGGGCTGCGTATTATGTCCCGAAGGTGCTTTGGTTCCATACTCTGCAATCTTTAAGAAATCATGATTCTGTGCATGTGCGTTCATTGCGCACAGGACGGTTAAGGTCATTAGGATTATCCTCAATTTATTTTTCATTTCTGTCTCCGCTATGCATCCATAGATCTATCAGTGAATCGATGCATTTTAATATTTGATTCCATCCCTTGTCCTGCCTTAGATCAATGCCGTTATATGTATTGCCGAAGTCCTCAAACAGCACAAGATAAGTTATGGCAGCGCTTAGTATGGTGGCAATAGCGGCAACCTCGCTATGAGCAGATTTTGTAAGCTTCTTAACCATGGCGATTATTTTCAGGCCGTTTTCCTCGCGTGGTTTCTGAATGACTCCAGTGAAATCGTTCTTCTGCGAAATTTCCCATCGGTATAATTCTTTGAATTCCTTATCAGCGCGCATCTGCCGCACCTGACGGCGGAACATTTTTTTCAGGAAACCGGAGAGTTCTTCCTTTTTTATGTCAGGAAGGGGATAGGAGCTCCAGAAATCTTTTTGTTTCATGAAAGCAATTATCAGCCCGTTCAGGTCGCCGAAATACCTGTAGATAAGTATTTTGGATACCCCTGCCTTTTCCGCAATGCCGTTAATTTTTACCCTGGCGAAGCCTTCCTCTTTAATTATGCTGCCTACTGCGTCGATGAGCTTCTGCTCGGTTTCTTTCCTGTCGCGCTCATGCGACGTTCTAAATTTTTGTTTCATATTCTAATTATAAATGTTACCAGATAGTAACAAAAATATGTAACTATATGGTAACATGCAAGCCGGAAACCAGGGGTATATAAGAAATTTGTCCGGCTTGCCGGACACTTCGCTCTTTCAGGATACCTCCGTCTAAAATTGATCTGAAATGCTTTGGAGTCAAGGTATTATAGATATTAGTCGGGTGTAATAAATGTCTGTTCCCTGCATATATTGTCAGTTGTTATTCATCCTGACTTTTCATAAATTCTAAGTATCTTCCCGCTAATACACATTTTCAACGTCTTACAAAAAATATCTGCTGCGACGCGGGTAATTGCTGTGTCAATGCAATTACGCACTGTTCGCTCCCGGTTTTGTCATTCGAAAAGTATCTTAACTGTCAGTGGTCTTTGTGGTATAAATATTGGAGCAACAAAACCAAAGGAAGGAATAACGGGTATGAACAATGAAAGCAAGTGCCCGGTAACGGGCAGAACGGGCAAACAGATAGCAGGTGGTGGAACATCAAACCTCGATTGGTGGCCGAACCAGTTGAATCTCCATATTCTGCACCAGCATTCAATAAAGTCCAATCCGATGGGCAGGGAATTTAACTATGCTGAAGAATTCGGGAAGCTGAATCTTGCCGCAGTGAAGAAGGATCTTTATGCTCTGATGACCGATTCGCAGGACTGGTGGCCTGCCGACTATGGTCATTACGGACCATTGTTTATAAGGATGGCGTGGCACAGCGCAGGTACCTACCGTACAGGCGACGGCCGCGGCGGGGCCGGGTCCGGTTCGCAGCGCCTTGCACCTCTCAACAGCTGGCCAGACAACGTGAACCTCGATAAGGCCCGCAGATTGCTGTGGCCGGTCAAGCAGAAATACGGCAAAAGCATTTCCTGGGCAGATCTGATGATACTTGCCGGCAACTGTGCGCTTGAGTCAATGGGTTTTAAGACCTTCGGCTTTGCCGGCGGACGCGAGGATATATGGGAGCCGGAGGAGGATATCTATTGGGGCTCCGAGGATAAGTGGCTCGGTGATAATCGTTACAGCGGCGAAAGAAATCTGGATAACCCCCTGGCCGCCGTACAAATGGGGCTGATCTACGTCAACCCGGAGGGACCTAACGGCAAACCGGATCCAGTGGCTTCCGGACGCGATGTTCGGGAGACATTTGCGCGCATGGCCATGAACGACGAAGAAACCGTGGCCCTTATTGCAGGCGGACACACGTTTGGCAAGTGTCACGGGGCAGGTCCCGCGTCACATGTGGGCCCTGAGCCTGAAGCAGCACCTATCGAAGAGCAGGGACTCGGCTGGAAGAGCAGCTTCGGCAGCGGCAAAGGCAAAGATACTATCAGCAGCGGAGTGGAAGGCGCCTGGAAGCCGAATCCGACCAAATGGGATATGGGCTACCTTAAGGTCCTGTTTAAATATGAGTGGGAACTGGTCAAGAGCCCGGCCGGTGCAAATCAGTGGCTGGCTAAGGACGTGGCCGACGAGGATATGGTGGCTGACGCGCACGATCCTTCGCAAAAACTGCGCCCCATGATGACTACTGCCGACCTTTCTTTAAGATTCGATCCGGTCTATGAACCGATAGCACGACGCTACCTGCAGTATCCTGAGGAATTTGCAGATGCCTTCGCACGGGCTTGGTTCAAACTGACACACCGGGATATGGGACCCCGTTCCCGCTATTTGGGCCCCGAGGTCCCTAAAGAGGAATTGCTGTGGCAGGACCCGGTACCGGCAGTTGATCATGAACTGATCAGTGAGCAGGATATCACCGAACTAAAATCAGCGATTATGACTTCAGACCTTACTATTCCGCAACTAATCTCTACTGCCTGGGCTTCGGCCTCCACATTCCGAGGCTCAGACAAGCGCGGGGGTGCAAACGGTGCCCGCATCCGTCTGGCACCGCAGAAGGATTGGGAGGTCAACCAGCCGGAACTGCTAATGTACGTGCTGCAGATATTGGAGAAAATCCAGGAAACATTCAATAACGCCCAAACCGGCAGAAAGAAAGTCTCTCTAGCCGATCTGATCGTTCTCGGCGGCTGTGCTGCTGTAGAACAGGCAGCCAGAAGCGCAGGTTTTCATGTGACTGTGCCTTTTACTCCGGGGCGTACCGATGCCTCTCAGTCACAAACTGATGTGGCCTCTTTTTCTGCGCTTGAACCTGTAGCAGACGGATTCCGTAACTACCTGAAGAAGAAGTTTTCCGTTACGGCTGAAGAACTGCTGATAGACCGGGCCCAGCTGCTGACACTGACTGCTCCGGAAATGACCGTTCTTGTCGGAGGTATGCGCGTCCTGAACGCAAACTTTAAACAGTCACCGCATGGTGTCTTTACCAGCCAGCCTGGAACACTCACCAATGACTTCTTTGTGAAACTGCTCGATATGCGCACAATTTGGAAGCCTTCACCTGGAGATGAAAACGTGTTTGAGGGTCGTGACCGCCTCAGCGGGCAGGTGAAATGGACGGCTACACGTGCGGATCTTGTATTCGGTTCGAACTCACAGCTTCGGGCTGTCGCGGAAGTATACGCGTGTGAGGATTCCGGGGAGAAATTTGTGAACGATTTCATAGCTGCCTGGAATAAAGTTATGAACCTTGACCGTTTCGACGTGCCCCGGTAGTAACTCTGTTTCTACAGTTGACGAGTCCGCGGTGCTGGTCAGGACCCCGGACTCCATATTTCGTACCCTTAAGCGCGTGATTACAGACTGAAGCTGAGACAAACGAAACTCTTTTTTGAATCAGTTTTACGCGGTTTATCCGACTCTGAGAAAGGAGAAGTTTTATCGGCTTCACAACTTAGGAACCAATTAAAAAAATCGCGGTCCGGAAAAGAGTAATGAGAGCACTTGAAGGACATCGCTGCCGACAAAAGCGTAAATATTTTAATATAAAAGATAGTGCCTTATTTATTGCCAGCCTGTAAGAAACCGTTCTCAAGAAAATTCTGTTTAATTATTCTGATTGTTTCGTTATTTTTGTAGTTTAAATATGAAGTTTTTTGCTCGATAATATTTTTATAAGGCTTTTGCCGGTGATTTGTATAACAATTATATGAGATGAAATGCAGGAAAAGAAGAAGAACAGGATTATATTTATCGATTTGATGCGCGCTTTTGCGGTTTTAATGATGGTTCAGGGGCATACAGTTGACTCGCTTTTAGCTGACGACTACAGAACTTTTGATTCGCTTATATATCACTTCTGGTTTTTTATGAGGGGCCTTACAGCTCCGATATTTCTTTTTTCGGCCGGAACGGTTTTTACCTATCTGCTCAGACTCGATCCGACACCGTTTTCGCAGAACGTTAGGGTTAAGAAAGGATTAAAAAGATTTTTAATGCTGCTGGGACTCGGTTACCTGCTGCGTTACCCGACACCGTATATCGTGTACTTCGGGAAGGTCAACCAGGAGCAGTGGAATACATTTTTCACCGTCGATGTATTGCATCTGATCGGATTCGGTTTATTATTTACTATACTATTTTCATGGGTTGCGGAAAAATTCAGGCTGCGCGACTCAATTGTGTATTCACTGGGTGCCTTCATGTTTTTTATACTGTATCCGGTATTTGCAAAAATAGAATGGACAAACTTTCTGCCCGTTCCGGTTGCAGCTTACTTCTATCAGGGTACAGGCTCGCTGTTCCCGCTGTTTCCGTGGGTAGCTTACCTGCTTAGCGGTGCAGTACTCGGCAGCTATCTTGCACGCAATCCGGATGTGTTCAGAACTAAAAAATTCAGTCTCGACCTTGCACTGTTCGGAATGCTGTTCCTGCTGATTTCTGCAGTGGGCAACTGGCTTGAACTGGCAATTTATAATGAAAGTAATTTCTGGACTACAAGTCCTAACCTGGTGATATTCCGTATAGGTTATGTGCTCATGCTCAACAGCATTGTTTCATACATATCTATCAGCATCAGGAACATACCGCAGCTGCTGATACACATAGGCAGGAATACTCTTCCGATCTATGTTGTGCATCTGGTCATATTATACGGCAGCGCCTGGACACTTGGCTTCTCGTACTTCTTCGGACACAGCTTCAGTCTGCTCAGCACAATAGCCTGTGCTGTTATTATGCTGCTGCTGATGGTTTCTATGGTACAGAGTTTCCAGGTGGTGAAAAAGAAGATAAAGCAGCGTTCTCTGGCCGCTCAGAATGCCTGAGTAAAACTAATATAAAGTATAAAAATGCGAAAATCCGAAAATACAAGGCCCTTGCAGGGCGATGACGACCGGCAGCTGGAATCTGCGCTCAGACCAGCCAGGTTTGAGGATTTTATGGGACAGAGCAAGATCACTGAAAACCTGAAAGTGTTCATTCATGCTGCCCTGAAACGCGACGAGGGTCTGGACCATGTGCTGCTTACCGGACCTCCGGGACTCGGTAAAACCACACTGGCTCACATTATCGCTAATGAAATGGGCTCCAGAATAAAGATCACTTCGGGACCGGTGCTGGAAAAACCGGGCGACCTGGCCGGACTTCTCACTAATCTCGAGGACAAGTCGGTGCTGTTTATCGATGAGATACACCGCCTGAGTCCCGTAGTTGAAGAGTATCTGTATTCTGCCATGGAGGATTACAAGCTGGATATAATGATAGACAGCGGACCGAGTGCCAGATCTGTACAGATCAAACTGCCTCACTATACGCTTATAGGAGCAACTACGCGCGCCGGATTACTTACTGCGCCGCTGCGCGACAGGTTCGGTATTAAATCCAGACTGGATTATTATGATGCCGAACTGCTGAGCAAAATTGTAAGACGTTCTGCAGGAATACTGAACCTGAATATACACGAGGATGCTGCGTATGAACTGGCCAAGCGTTCACGCGGAACTCCAAGAATTGCCAACCGGCTGCTCAGGCGTACCAGAGACTTTGCGGATTTCGAGAATAAAAAAGAAGTTGATCTGCAGGTGGTGCGCAAGGCCCTGAGGGCACTCGATGTCGATGAGTACGGTCTGGATGAAATGGACAAGGATATAATACTCGCAATAATAGAGAAATTCCGCGGCGGTCCTGTAGGTCTGAGTACTCTCGCTGTGGCAGTCAATGAGGACCCGGGTACGATAGAAGAGGTCTACGAACCATTCCTCATTCAGCAGGGCTTTATACAGCGCACGCCGAGAGGAAGGGAAGCTACAGACCTGGCTTATATCCGGTTCGGAAAAACCAGGATATCGTCTTCGAGTCAGGACGATCTGTTCGAACGCTGAGAGTTTTGCGCTATAATAAATTCAGGTTTATTTAATTAAATAATTTAAGTTGGACAAAATGGTTGAAATTGCTGGAATTAAGATCGGCGGAGGGCGACCTCTGGTTTTGATCGCAGGACCGTGCGTAATTGAAAATGAAGAAATTACCATGAGGACTGCAGAGACAATAAAGAAAATATGCAGTGATCTTGAAATTCCCTATATTTTCAAATCCAGCTACAAAAAAGCTAACCGCACGAGCATCAAAAGCTATCTGGGTCCCGGCGATGAAGACGGGCTCAGAATACTGCAGAAGGTAAAGAGCGAACTTGATCTGCCGGTACTCACAGACATTCATACTGAAGAGGAAGCGGGACAGGCCTGTGAAGTAGCCGATGTGCTCCAGATACCGGCATTCCTGTCGCGCCAGACCGAACTGCTCATTGCGGCAGGACGCACCGGAAAAGCGGTAAATATAAAAAAAGGCCAGTTCCTGGCGCCTGAAGATATGAAGCACGCTGCTGAAAAAGTTGCATCTACAGGAAACAACAGCATACTGCTTACCGAACGCGGAACTACTTTCGGTTATCATAATCTGGTCGTTGACATGCGCTCACTTGTGATCATGCGCGAATTCGGTTACCCGGTGGTGATGGACGCGACCCATTCGGTTCAGCTTCCCTCTGCCGGAAATGTATCGGGCGGACAGCCGGTGTATATTCCTGCACTTTCCAAGGCTGCCGTGGCAGTTGGAATTGATGCTCTTTTTCTCGAAGTACATCCCGATCCTGCCAATGCACTGAGCGATGCCCAGAGCCAGTATCCGCTGGATAAACTGGAAAAACTGCTGATACAGATCAAAAAATTAGATGCGGTAGTAAAAAGTGAACTCTGATGTCATCGAAAAGATCAGGCGCATAAAGCTGATGCTGCTGGATCTGCACGGGGTGATACTGTCCGGAACGGCAGACTGCAATGCCGATCTGGATCTTCTATCAAAGGACGCCCGCCGGGCAGGTGAGCTGGGAATACGGCTCGGTGTCATTACACAGTGCAATAATGAGTCGCTGCTTTCTCAGATATCCGCTGCAGGCGTTTCGGAAATGGTGCCGGATACTATGGAAAAGCTGTCAGGCGCTGAAAAACTGGCTGAAAAGTACCAGCTGGATTTCAGCGAAATAGGTTATATTGGGGATGATATTCTGGACATTCCTCTGCTTTCCCGAGCGGGCTTCAGCGCCGCACCTAAAAATGCCAGAAGAGAAGTTAAAAGAATTGTTAATTATGTCTGTCATTCTGATTGCCTGACACCGCTTGGGGAAGTGCTCGGTCTGCTGGTGACAGAAAAATAACCCGAGGTTGAATTGTCGTCTGAAACAATAATTGAAAAAGCCAGAGAAGTAATTGAAATTGAAGCCGATGCCATAAAACATCTGAAAGACAGGCTCGATGATGATTTTGCAAAAGCAGTGAAAGTAATTGCCGGATCCAAAGGACGCGTGGTCCTTACCGGTATGGGTAAATCGGGACTCATAGCCCGCAAAATAGTAGCTACCATGAACTCTACCGGTACGGCTGCAATCTATCTGCATCCTACCGACGCACTCCACGGCGACCTGGGGATGGTGCGCAGTGATGACGTAGTGATACTTTTGTCAAAAAGCGGCAATACCGAAGAAGTATGCAATCTTATACCTATGCTCAAACGCCTGAACGTTGAACTGATAGCGATGGTGGGTAACCGGAATTCAAAACTGGCAAAGGAATGCACACTGGTACTCGATACTTCGGTAAAAGAGGAAGCCTGCCCTTACGACCTTGCACCCACCGCTTCAAGCACAGCTACGCTGGTGATGGGGGATGCACTGTCAATAGCACTGCTGGAATACAAGGGATTTACAAAAGAAGATTTTGCACTGCTGCACCCCGGCGGCAGCCTTGGCAAACGCCTTTCCTTGAAGATCACAGAAATGATGTCTACCGGCGAAGACGTACCTGTAGTAAAGATCACCACTGCACTCAAGGACGTCATATTTGAAATAACTTCAAAACGGCTCGGTGTAACCAGCGTGGTGGATGATGATAATAAACTGGTGGGCATTATTACAGACGGTGACTTAAGACGCAGTCTGGAAAAGAGTCTGGACATCAGTCACCTGCAGGCGGGAGATATAATGACTCAGAACCCCAAAACCATTAAACCGGACTACCTGGCTTCCTTTGCACTGCAGTACATGGAAAACTACAAGATCACTTCTCTTATAGTTACTGACAATGATAACAGACCGGTCGGCATAATACACCTGCACGAACTGGTTAAGCTCGGACTTCAGACAAGATGATTCATTCATCCGGCAAATATTCCCGCGGCAGTATGCTGATAAAAAAGTATCTGCTGCTTTTGCTCGTCATTTCTTCCTTCAGCTTTTCAGGCTGCAGCGAAGAGAAGATCAAACCGCCCGTAGTATCCGGAATCAGTAAGAACCTTCCGGCTCAGGAAAGCTGGAACTCAAGAATGTTATTTACCGAAGACGGTGATCTGAAAGGAATACTGACCGCAAGTCACCTGAGCGTGTTTCCGCAAAGAAAAGAAACCCTGCTTGAGAATATTAAAATTGATTTCTACGATCCGAACGGTATTAAGACCACTACTCTTACCGCCAAACGGGGAAGAGTGGATGATGTGACTCGTAATATGTACGCCATTGATAATGTAGTAGCAGTCAGCGACAGTGGTGTTACACTCACCACAGAGGAACTGATGTGGCGCAACAAGGACCGGAAAATTGTTTCGGATAAGTTCGTGACTATAGTATCTCCAAGAGAGAAAATTCAGGGGTATGGATTTGAGGCTGACCAGAATCTGAAAAACTACGTAATATACAATATTACATTTGTTACTTCGAATGTGACCGGAGCCGGAGTACCGTCGAACCCGCCGGCAGAGAAATAAATAATACAGAGAAAATAATACAAAGAAACTATACCTTTATCTGATGAATCTGAAAACAATAATATTCCTGCTGCTGACTCTTTGCTCTGCCGTTATTGCTCAGGGAAGGGGTGAACTGGTTACAATAACCGGCGACAGCCTGGTCGGAAGTAATGTGGGCGGGGAAACTATACGCGAGATCATTGGAAACGTAGTGCTCACACAGGGAAACATACGCATTACCTGCAATAATGCGCTTCAGTATCTGGCCAGGAACGATGCGATTCTTACCGGCAACGTGGTGGTTACTCAGAATAACCTTATCATAAGGGCGCCAAAGGGCTCCTACTTCGGAGACGAAAAAATTGCAGAGTGCCACTCGGGAGTTCAGCTCGAAGACGGCCGTGTAGTGCTGAATGCAGTTAACGGTAATTACTATTTCAATACTCAGCACGCATTGTTCTCCAAAAATGTCAGGCTCCGCGATTCGGTTACTACCATGACCGGCGATAAGCTCGATTACTACAGGGACGAACAAAAAGCCGTTGCTGTCGGAGGTGTCGTTATTAACAGCGCAGCAAATACTATTTCTGCAGATACCGTGGTTCATTTCCGCGATACAAGAATCTCCACTGCCGACGGCAATGTCAGAATGGATAATAAGCAAAACAGGGTGGTCGTATTCAGCGGTCATCTCGAAGACTATGCGCTCAGGAACTATACGCTGATTACAGAGAAACCGCTTTTGATCCAGACCGATTCTGTAAAATCGGCTGACAGCGACACTCTTCTGATATCATCGGTGAAAATGGAAGTATTTAATGACTCCACGCGCAAGCTCATTGCAACTGATTCGGTAAAGATGGTCAGAGGTACGTTCGCTTCTAAAAACGAGTATTCGGAATACTACAGGGATAAGGGCGTAATATTGACGTTTAAGAAAAACGCCTCTCAGCCCCAGCCGGTATTATGGTATGGAAATTCGCAGCTGACAGGTGATTCTGTCAGTATGAAACTTGAAAACAACAGTCTCAGACTCGTGGAATCTTATAATAATGCGTTCATACTCTCTGCAAACCGGATCTATCCAAACCGGTATGACCAGATGTCGGGTGAGCTGGTGAAACTGCATTTCGATACATCAGGCATAACACACACCGAGGTGAACGGTGAGGTCCTCAGTATTTACTATACATATGACGGTGATTCTGCAAACGGACTTACCAGGTCAAGTTCTCAGAAAGCAGTGATCCTTTTTGCAGAAAACCAGGTGAGCCGTGTAAATCTGTATGTTTCTCCCGTAAGCGAGTATTATCCGGAGAATCTTGTGGAGGGCAAGGAACTGTCCTTTACACTTCCGGCTTTTACGATACGTACAGGAAGGCCTGAAAAGAAAGATCTGTTCAGTATCGTCCGGTGCAGGTGAACTCTGTTATGACAGGACTGAATACAGGAATATCAGAAATTGTGTAATGATTGTTTTTATCTTTTCAGAATTTATGACATAATTGATGAATAGTGTATCGCGGCTACACGCCGCTAAAATGTGATTAGAGAATACGCAATATTTACAAAAGGTCGCGTCCGTATTCGGACTCGCCGTCTGACAATACCGGATGTTTTTTCTCTTACTTAATTGTACGACTGATACCATACTTTTATGTGATACATAGTGCTACATATTTGTTTTTGGTCCGTTTACGGACTTCATCTTTGTAGCCAGGAGCATTTCCTAACTAAATGCTAGCGGCGTGTAGCCGCGGCTATTTACAGACAATCCGTATTCGGATCGAGCTTCAGCCGATTAAATGGTGTGGATATCTGTATTGCAGCTTTGCCCTGTAAATCATATCTCAGCCCTAATGTGAGACAAAGATATGAATCTCAGAAATTATACAGTGGTTATACTTTATAATTTCCAATATGGAATGTAATAGATCTTGATTGCTTGAAATCAATATTGCAGCTTTGCCCCAGAGGGGCAAATGGATGTCAGCGCAGGGTGCAAACCCTGCGTCAGTATGTCGTCCACCCGCAAACGCACGCTGTAAGTGTGCGGGGAAAAGTTTTATGAAATATAAGAGATAATTTTCAGCTCTATTTTTTTATGAAAATATTCGATAATCAGACAGGACATAAATAAAGGTTAGGTTTAATGGAATTGCGGAGTATTATGAGGTCATACGGGAAACAGGTATTCAGGTTAGCCGGTCTGGCAGGTTTAATTGCTTTTATATTTTTGCCCGGCAGTGTCAGGGCACAGGACGGGTTGGTTAGGACGTATCATTCCAACGGAAAAATTGAATCGGCAGTATTTTATATAAAGGACGTAATAGATGGTGCCGCGAGGGTTTACTATCCCAACACTCAGCTGAAAGAAGAGAAGATATATGTTCTGGGAGTACTGAACGGCTGGATCAGGGAATTTTATGAAAACGGAGCCCCGAAACTGGAACTGTACGTAAAGTTCGGGAAAAGAGACGGTATAATGCGCGAGTACTATGAGAATGGCGGAATAAAGCGTGTATGCATATATGAAAACGGTGTACTGAAAGATAAGAGAGAATACGGATTCGACTCTTCCCTTTCCGGGCCCAAGCCCAGACTGGCAGGTCAGACGGTAAATGACACGCCGGTAAACGAAAAGGAGAAGAAAATACTGGAGCGTGAAATGCAGAATACGGACATAAAACGCTGAGAAAACAGTTGACAAATATGTAAAACTTATTTAGATTTAGACTCTTAAAATTATCTGATTTGCAGTTAATTTTATGGTTAAACGGGGCTATAGCTCAGCTGGGAGAGCGCTTGAATGGCATTCAAGAGGTCAGGAGTTCGATCCTCCTTAGCTCCACAAATTACTTATATTAAGTGTTGATTTTACAGAGATAAAAATTCAAGCCGTCCCCTTTGGACGGCTTTTTTCTTAC
>JBLMZS010000009.1:0-14890 GCA_050258935.1 Bacteroidota bacterium | reverse complement strand
GACCCTTTTTGTGGTAATAACTCATTGCATTGAACAGATGTGTTACATGTCCGAGTCCTGACTCAATGGCCCGTTCCACAGTCTGCTGTTCCGCGTTGCTGTGAGCCGCAGAAACAGAAATATCGTCTGCAGCAAATCTTTCTATTGCCTTAGATGCACCTGCGAGTTCAGGTGCAATGGTAATGTGCTTTATAATTTTACGGTATTCGAGGAATGTGGTAACTGCATTTTCATCAGGGCTGATAATATATTCCGGCAGGTGACAGCCGCGCATATCGACATTGAAAAACGGACCTTCGGCGTGAACGCCCAGTATCTTCGCACCATTATTCTGCTTTTCATTCCAGTCTCCGGCTTTTTCAACTGCATGGAATATTTCCAGAAGAGGAGCAGCGCACGTAGTTGCAAGCATTGCAGTTGTACCGCCGCGTGCATGCCATTTGGTTATTGAGTCAAATGCTTCATCGGTTGCATCCATAAAATCTGCACCGGCAGCGCCGTGAACATGCAGATCTATGAGTCCCGGAGCAGCAGAGCAGCTGCTGAATTCTGTTATACTGATATCAGATGGAAGATCAAGATCAGTGAATCTGCCTACGCTTAAGATTTTACGACTGTCATAAACAATCGCGCCGTCTTCAATCACTTCTTCCGATGTATACAACTTTCCTGTACGTAATACGCTGAGGTCCATTCCTGTCCTTGTAAATCTGATTATGCAAATATAAATTACCGAAGCGAAAAATAGAAACGTGGTACAGGAAATTTTTGCGGGAAAAATTCGCAGTAATCAGCGGGAAGTGAGTGCATTACTTCCCGCTGACAATCTGCTGGTGAGAATGGGCCACTTCCGGCCCTGTATCATAATTCAACTTAAAAATCCGTTTCTGAAGAAAAAGGTATAAAACTGTTCCTATTCTTCATCTACACCTGCCTGCTTCATTACAAACTCCGGTGTTACCGGTTCACCCTTGAAGAAATCTCTCTTGAAGCCTTTTGATATTGCCCACCGGTGTATCCAGCTTATTCCGCCGGGTTTTATAAATGTATCCGGTGATTTGTATGCACTGTCCTGGAGTGATTCTCCGATACTGATGAATTTATATCCGCGCCTTAAAAGCATTTCTGCAATTTTGCCGAAATGGTCGGAGTTTACCGGGTTTGCATGGACCAGCAGTATTTGTTTTATCTGGCGGCCGAACAGCTGCTGCGACTGCTGCTCATAATATTCTATCTTGCTTTCCATATATGGGATATATGCCTCAGCTACTTTTCGCATCATTTCCTTATCGCCGGCCGACCTGGCCTTATCGTACGCACGGGCGAATATCCAGTCGGAGTTATCCACTGTAACCGGCGCTGTTCTGTAGCCGTGAGAGGACAGGAACACTTCAAACGAGTCGCGTTTGCCCAGGCTCTTTCCCGTCTGCAGATATGGGTGTCTGAAGAATTCAGGCTTCTTGCCGTAATCATTCATCAGTTTTCTGATAACACTCTCTCCCTTTATTACATCGGCTTCAAAGTCAGACAGTCCGGTATCATTGAGTCCAATATGGGAGAACGTATGATTGCCAAGCTCAAGACCGCTGCTGAGCCACAGCCTCAGAATTCCCAATTTAACCTGATCGATTTCGGTTCCGTTGTACAGTTTCCCTTCATTGACAAAACCAATGGCCGGAATTTTATATTTATTCAGAATACCTGCAAGTTTTTTCGAAAATGCTTCCTGTGTCTGCGGATCATACTCATCGGATGCAAACGGAAGATCATCAAAAGTAACTGCAATTTCTTTCGTCAAAAGTGATCCGGTATTGTCCTGAGCGGGACAGTCATTGTGTATAAATAAAACGATTGCTGCAAGCAGGCATGATAGAATATATGCTGATCTGTATGTCATAATTAAATTACCTTAATTTGGAGTAAAACTATTAGAGTCAGTGTGCGCCAAATATACTGTATTCCGGCAAAATAGCAAATAACGGAACCATATTCTGTATTCGTCAGTCAAATACAATTGTTGCCGTGTGCATTTATCGGCTGAAATATTATATTTAACTAATATGGAAATTACAAATCAAACTATGAAGACTACAAGAATATTGATTTCTGCAGCTCTTGCAGCTGTAATGACCTGTGGGAGTATTGCTGCGCAGACTGCCGCCGGGAAAGATTTTTTGACCGTGGCGATTGACAGTTCCGTCAGTCCCGGAGCAGATTTCTTCAGTTATGCAACTGGCAGGTGGATGAAGAACAATCCGATTCCTCCTACAGAAAGTTCGTGGAATGTCGGTAAGCTGGTGCAGGAGGAAACATATGCCAGAATAAAAGGAATACTTGAAGAAGCTGCCTCAGATGCCTCAGCGAAGACCGGATCGAACACACAGAAGATAGGTGACTTCTATTACTCCGGTATGGATACTGTCAGTATCGGGAAACAGGGACTCACTCCTCTCAGGCCCGAGCTGGACATGATTGCTTCTGTCAGTGACCGGCAGTCACTCCTTTCAGCTGCGGTGTTGCTGCAGAAAGAGGGTGTATCTGTAATGTTTGCCCCATACATCGATCAGGATCCTATGAACAGTGACCGATATGCGCTGACGTTGTGGCAGGGCGGACTTGGTCTGCCGAACCGCGAATATTATTTCAGGAATGATGCCAGGACTGCGCGGATCAGGGATGAATATAAAAAACATCTTAAAAGGATATTCGAACTGACCGGAGAAAAAAGCAGTATAGCAGAGAAGGATGCGGCTTCTGTATACGAGATTGAATTGTTTTTGGCAGATTCATCCAGGAAGCTCGAAGACCTGAGAGATCCTTATGCCAACTACAACAAAATGACGGTTGAAGGATTGGGCAAAATATCTCCTTCGATTGACTGGGGGCTGATACTGAAGAAAGCAGATATACGAAATATTGATTCACTTATAGTCGGTCAGCCGGAATTTTACAGACAGCTCAGCAAGGCTGTCGACAAATTCTCAGTTGACCAATGGAAGGCCTATTTCAGGGCTCAGCTGGTACGCTCCTATGCTGATGCTCTGAGCAGTCCTTTCGAAAAGGAGTCTTTCTATTTTACAGGAACCGTAATGTCCGGAATTCAGCAGCAGCGCCCCAGATGGAAAAGAGTGCAGGATATGGTAGAAGGACAGGTGGGTGAACTGCTCGGGCAGATCTATGTCAGAAAATATTATTCTCCTGAGACAAAGAAGAGGTACGAAAAGCTCGTCGCAGATATCATCGATGCATTCGGTGAAAGAATAAAGAGGCTGGATTGGATGAGCGAGGCCACAAAACAGAAGGCGATTGCAAAACTGAGTTCAGTTACGCGCAAGGTCGGTTATCCTGATGTATGGAAAGATTTCTCCAAACTGAATACTGATAGAAAGTCATATGTGCGGAATATTATAAACTCTAATGTGTTCTGGTTTGAGAGAGCAGCCTCCAGGCTGGGCCAGCCGGTTAACCGCGTCGAGTGGAGTATGACGCCGCAGACATATAATGCGTACTATAATCCGTCAAATAATGAAATTGTCCTGCCGGCTGCAATGTTTATAGTGCCGGGTGTACCGGATTCACTGCTCGATGACGCGGTGATCTATTCATATGCCGGTGCTTCGACTATAGGTCATGAGATCACTCACGGCTTTGACGATCAGGGAAGACAATTCGATGCTAAAGGAAATCTTACCGACTGGTGGACAAAAGAGGATGGAGATAAGTTCAATGAGAGAGCCGCAATGATGATCAGGCAGTTTGACAATTATGTGGTGCTCGACAGCATGCATATAAACGGCAGCGCGACGGTGGGTGAGAATATTGCTGACCTGGGCGGACTTGTAATAGGGCTGGATGCATTCAAGAAAACCGCACAGTACAGGGAAGGCCGGATGATAAACGGACTTACTCCGCTGCAGCGGTTCTGGCTGGGATATGCATATTCGTGGCTGGGACATGAAAGACCAGAGCGGCTTGCCCGGCAGGTAATGACCGATGTGCATTCACCTGCATTTCTGAGGGTAAACGGACCATTGAGCGATATCCCGGAGTTCTATGAGGCATTCGGGGTAAAGGAAGGTGATCCGATGTACCGCAGGGCCGAAGATCGCGTCAGGATTTGGTAGACGGTAAAAAGAATTATCAGATTTCTGGAGGGCCAATAATAACTGCGGGAAGGAGTATATATCTTCCCGCAAGTTAGTCCGTGTTTGCATTGGGCCCATAATTTATGATAGTACAAAATAGCTGATATAAACACACCCTGTCTCCCCGATATCGGGGAGACGCGGGGGAGGCAAATCTAGAATTATTTAGGCTTCAGCCCTTCGTTGCCCACATCCAGCACAAATTTCCACCGGCCTTCCTTATCCTTTTTCCATATAGTCGCGTATGTGCCTTCCTCATGCTTAGGCTCAGACAAATTATCCTTCAGCACCAGATCCCATGTACCGTAAGTATATCCCAGTTCACCCGATTCTGCAACACTTGAGAAGAGCGGTTTCCACGTTAGTGTATAAGTGCTGTCGCTTTTCGTGAGCAGCTGCTTTGTTATCTCAGCTTTTCCGGTGAGCGGATACCCGTTCGGCCTCATCAGTACTGCATCTTCGGCGGCATAATGAATGAAGGCTGCATTGCGGCCCTTTGCCGCGGACATCTCCGAAAATTCACTGTCGGTTCTGATGAGCTCCTCCTTCAGCGCGGAAATGTCATTCTGTCCGAAAGTTGCGGACTGACAAATAAAGTAACCGCAAATGAGGTGCAGATATAAGTTCCTCATAATCAGCTCCTTTGGTTAAAATTTGAACAGAATACAGGAATATCCAGCACAGTGCCGGTAAGCACTTGTTACTGATAATTTATAAAATATATGGAAAAGTCAAAAGCAGGAGATATTTTGCTGTGCACCCGGCCTACGGAAGGATACTACCGGTGAGACACCAGGTGAAAAATCCTGGGTGCCTCCCGGCAAAAAGAGAATTGAAAGAATACGCTACCCCTTCTTCCCCCATTAGAACAGGGGTTACATGTACTGCTCTCAGTCTCTGTTTTATTAATGGCTGATATATTTAAAATAGTCTTGCTGGCGTGTGTATGCTTTAATACGGTCCCGAATAGATATAATGCGGGATAAGGTAATGCTGTGATGTTAATTGACAGATGGTAAATATTGCTTTCATATCAGCTCCGTAAAAATCAGTTTAGAGAAAATTATCTGTGACTGAAAAACAGCAAAAAATAGTTCGTTTATGAACAGCAAATACAAATATTATCAAAAAGAATGGCTCTGTGATATATAACACAAATCCTGTGCCGAAGGGAAAACATTCCTGAATGTATGTTTATGCAGAATATCTGACCATTATTCTGTACAAAGCCTGTTCAGAATATTATACACACTGAAGTATCCGCAGTTATGATCAGAATCACTGCGCGAATGTTTATTTTGCTAATCCTAAAATCTTTAGTTATTTTCAATGAAGCTGTTCAGAAGTCTATTCGATGTCCATCCTTCAACGGTTCTGTCCTAAGGATCAGCAACGGTATTGTCGCAAATTGCAGCCTGTAGCTGCAGGTACAATATGGTGTATAATTCCAGTCTTAAAATATAAAACAGTATTTCGTCAACAACTTATGAAGGTTATATGAACTCAGGATCCCATAAAAAAGGGTGGTTACTATTACTGGTGGTGTATTTCGCATTTCTCGGGTATATTCCGGCGCAGAATTCTTATTTCTTCTATTCATTTAATGATGATCCCTGGACGTTCAACAGAAGGAATAATGATGGTACAAATCCTCTTCTGATTTATACTCCGGCATCTTACTCGATCCAGCATTCCGCGGTCGACGGTTCCAATAACAAAGTAGTTTTCTACGAGGGCACTTCCAATTCTATATTCAGATCAGAACTGGACGGCTCCGGAAAAACAACTATTCTTACAGCATCGGGTCCGCTTTATGATATGACTGCGGGCAATGGTTATGTATTCTATTCATATATAAATTCACCGTATTCTGTCAGAAGATGCAATGTTGACGGTTCAAACGATATCCAGTTGTATGTCAATCCGGCATATGGAAATGTATGCTGTCTGGCATTTGATGCTGCGAGTAATTACCTCTATTATTACGAAACTTTATATGATAATGCAAACAACCGGGTATTCAGAACCAATGCTGACGGCACAAACATGACAGTAATATATAACAACTGTCCTAAAATCAGTGCTTTGGCGGCCGGTGCCGGTTATGTGTACTATTCATTCTATGATTCTCCATGGACGTTAAACCGGGCTGATTATAACGGAGCCGGAAAGACGGCTATTTATACACCTTCCGCTGGCAGTGTCGATGAATGTACGTATGATGCAACCATCGGCAAAATTTTCTTTTATGACAACAATGTCGGCGGCTCAAAAGTAATTTACCGCTCCGATCCTGACGGCGCTAACAGGACATCTGTGTTTACAGGATTCACGCAGAAAGTCAACACACTTTCTGCACCAACTATGCGCAGCATAGCATTCACGGATGGTAACGGATTTACACAAAGTATTACACCCAACAGTACTAATCAGGTATTGGGTCTTTTCAGATTGACTGCTGCATCAGGCGGAGCTGTACTGACAGAAGCTTCTGTAAAGCTGAACAATGTACGTACCGGACTCAGCAATCTGAAGCTCTGGTCTTCTGCTGATCCATCATTCGGAAGCGATAGTCAGCTGGGTTCCACAATCGCTTCAGATCCTGGTGACGGCGGCACTGTTACATTCAGCGGTTTTTCAAGCGGTGTCAGTACGGGCGGCACGTATTATCTCCTGACCGGCGATATATCAGACAGCCCAACTGGAACGGTCCGGGGAGAGATTGTACAGAAAAGTGACCTGAACATTGTTTCGGGTTTGCTGTCGGGTACAATTACAAATGCTGTTCTTTCAAGCGGTTCATCACCGCTCCCTGTTGAACTTACCGCATTTGCTGGCAAAGCCGAAGGCACAGATGTAAAACTCACCTGGCAGACAGCTACCGAAATAAATAATCATGGTTTTGAAATTGAAAGAGCATTGCACGAGGCTGAATTGGCAGAACTTAATTATGAGAAGATTTCATTTGCAGCAGGAGCAGGAAATTCAAATTCTACGAAATCGTATGCGTATACTGATAAAGCACTGCAGCCCGGTAAATACTCTTATCGTCTGAAACAAATTGACACAGATGGCAAGTACAGTTATTCAGAAACTGCGGAAATCACTATTGGCGCTATGCCGCAGTTATTTGAACTTTCACAAAACTTTCCGAATCCCTTCAATCCGTCCACGCTCATAACCTATATGCTGCCCTCTGCTGCAGATGTCACTCTAAAAGTATATGATTTACTGGGCCGTGAAGTAGCATCCCTGACAGATGGATGGCAGGAAGCCGGAACTTATCAGATATCATTTAATGCAGGTGACCTTTCGAGCGGACTCTACATTGCAGAAATAAAGGCAGGTGCATTTTCGCAGAGAATTAAAATGACTCTGGTGAAATAATAGCTTTAACTGAAGATTGATTACTTAAATACGGCGCATTAAGCAAATGCGCCGTATTAGTTTCAAAAAGCAAAGGAAATCAGTACGAGGCCATAAAGGATATTCAGATTATTTTTTCAGGTATCAAAAAGGGTAATATGAAATACTAACGGATGTTATTTCATTAGTATACATTTTTTAATCTGAGTGAAATTATCACTCTGAAGTTTATAGTAATAAATGCCGCTGGCAAGTTTCAGATTCTGCGCCCTGAACTCCGCACTGTAAGTTCCTGCAGATTTAACCTCATCGACTAATGTCACGACTTTCTTGCCCAGCATATCATATACTGCCAGATTGACATGAGCTGCCTTCGGAATCTGATAGCGTATAACCGTCTCAGGATTAAACGGGTTGGGATAATTCTGAGAAAGACTGTATTCAGCGGGCAATACTGCAACAGCAGCCTCAGCAGTCATTGAATATTCAAATTTTCCGTCGTTGTCTATCTGCTTCAGGCGGTATGAATACTTCCCGGGCTCCATGCATCTGTCTGTAAATGAATAGGATTTAACCGAGTTAGAGTTACCTGAACCGGCGATGAATCCGATTTTCTTATAATCTGGCAATCCAGTTAAGGAACCGGTAACTGCTCTTTCCACTTCAAACCCGTGGTTATTTATTTCGGTCTGTGTCTGCCAGCGAAGTATTACGTTATCTTCTTCAGCAGATGCTGTAAAGGAACTCAGTTCAACCGGCATGGGATTATCGATGTCAATAGTAATACCTGACGGGTTTGTAATAAAACCTCCGGAAATAATAGCGGTACCTCCATTGCCGTCCAGATCTGTCCGAACAACTTTGGCGTTGTTATATGATGTTATATACAGTTTACCCTGAGTAGTATTTATAGCAATATCATAAGGCTGATCAAGCAGCGAATTCGGATTACCAAGATTTTCAGGAGATGTTCCATCGAGATTAGCTCTCAGGATTGCATACGGCCCATATGGACTTACTGATGTTGCGCGATTGACTATATACATCTTGCCATGCAGAATGTCCAGCGCAATTCCCCAGGGATCGTTCAATAGTCCTCCCATTGCATATGTGACAGGATTTGATCCGTCGTAGTTCGCAACCAGGATATTGGTTTTGTTTACAATATATATTCTGTTGCTGTAGATATCCGTTGCAATTCCGCGAGGAGAGTTTACATATCCGTCCAGAGCAGTGAGTTTGCTGAATGAGCCGGATAAAGTACCGGCATAAATGCTGCCTTTCCCGCTGTTCTCGGTCGGGTCCTGCCTGGTAACAAAAACTTTATTATCGGCTGCATCCAGGGCGATTTCAGAAAAATTTGCAAGATCGCTGAGCAGTGTATAACCCGACCCGGAAAATGGTATTTTGTATATACCGGCAGTCATGTAGTTCTCCACGGCAAAAATATCTCCGTTCGTATTGTCGCAGGCTATACCGAATGGGTAATAAAAGTGAGAACTCATAGCTCCGAAGTCGCTTCCGCTGCTGCCATCCTCGTTATACTTTGTTATGGTACAGTTACCCCAGTCCACAACATATAAATGGGTTGACTGCGCAACAGTTATAGAGCCTAGTGTCATAAGAAAAAACAAAAGTAAATATTTCGTTTTCATACGGTCCCTTTGCCTCCTGGTAATTCCGGCATCTTAATATTAGAATGAATAGAAAGAACTATTCCGGTTAAGTAAAATTAAATTTATCCTAGTACGCTAAAAAGTAAGAACTCAAAACAAACATAATTTGTTTTACAGTACTGCCAAATAATCGAAAATATATTGAAATATTTCAGGCCTAAATATACTGATTACTAATTATGTGGCAACGATCTTTTGTCTTTTCTTCCTGGGTATTTATATATATATATGAATCAATCGGGGTGATCTCTTACCTTGAACAAATTCCCTCCATTTAAATGTGAATTTCCTTATTTTGCAGAAAAACTTCCAAAGGGATTTATATGGAATTTTATGAGGTAATTGAGAAAAGAAGAACGGTGCGTACTTTTTCTGCTGAGAGCGTGCCGCATGAAAAAATTCTTAAGGCACTGCAGGCCGGGATAAAAGCCCCTACTTATAATCATTTGCGTCAGTGGGACTTCATGCTTGTGAGCGATCCGGAAGTCAGATTAAATCTGGTAAAAGCCGAAGGCATACCAGATTCAGTCGATCTGCCGGCACTTGAAAAGAGTTTCTCCGGAGTCGACTCTGCAGCGCGGGACATGTATCTCGATGCAATTCCGAAACAGAAAAGCATGCTCCTGAAATCTCCAGAATTACTCGTAGTTGTATTTAAGCCGAAGAATAAAGTAGAAAACAGCAGCCGTGTATACGACCTGAACTGTCTGTCATCGGCATGGTGCTGCATTGAAAATATACTGCTTGCGCTGGCGGCTGAGGATCTGTACGGCGTGACTTATATACCTCAGAGGACTGATGAGGTAAAGAAAGTGCTGGGAGTTCCTGAGAATCTCGAGATAGCCGCGCTGATACCAATCGGTTATAAATCTGAGGAACAGCAGGAACTTCCGCAGAAGAACATCGATCTGAAAGAGCATGTCCATTTCGACCAATGGCAGGTGTTTGTCCGGCCCGATTGAAATTGTAAAATAAAATATTATTTTAGTATTCATAATTTTATGGGGGCATTATTATGAAAAGATCTTCTACGTTATTCATCCTTTTTTTTGTTGTTTTTTCTTCGGCATTATTTGCACAGCTGGGAAACGGTAAAAAGCTAATATCTGTTGACTCAACTACTCTCACATTCAGACAATTTGACCCTAAACTGTACTGCAACCCTTCGGGCGGGTTCCGGGTTACATGGAAAGATATGCGGAACGGTCCTGAAACATCTTTCGGACAGGACTATGACCGGAATGGGATACTTACAGGAAAAAATTTCCCGATGGTTTATCATGACTGGCTGGCGTTGGGCAATAATGGCGGATATTTTGCGATGTTTGGTCAGGACTATACTTATGACGTTATTCCGTCATCTTATGACTACTACCTTTATGCAAGAACCGTCACTCCGGACAGTGCCGCTTCAGAATTATTTGTTGTTGACTGGTATTCAGTATCGTGGTGCGGAACCGGGGCAATCGGATCCGAAGGCAGCATAATAGCACATAACGATGGAGCATATTCTGTATTGTACAAAAGGGAAGGTTCGGCTCTGCTAAAAAAATACAGCTCGCAGGGCACACTTCTGAAAAGTAAAACTATTTATGAAATGCCTGCTACGGACGTATCAACAGCAATTGATAAGAAAGGGAATTATGTCGTTTTCTTCAAGCTGACAGATTTATCGACGTGGGATCAGCAAAATTATCCGCAGAGATATATAGCAAGGTTTTATAATCCGGATGATGCTCTGGTAGCAGACAGGGTTACCGTGTTTGACAATTATGTATCTTCTGAAATGGAATACAGCAGTGATAGAATTACTACAATAGCTGCAGTGCCGGTGCAGGACAGTCTGTTCCAGTTTCTGGCATTGGACAGAAACGCATGTGCAGTCCAGTACAGCTTATTTGACCGGACGGGAAAAAAGATTTCAGAGCAGCAGTCTGTTGCACTTCAGACTCAGCCTCCGGCAGGAACGGCCGGCACCCCGAAAATACTGAATATGAACGTCAGCAATATGACCTCTTCCGGATACTCGGTTGTTGCTGTTTTAGAATACAAGGGACCCGCCGATTCAATGCGGTATTATTTCAGCTGTCTGAAGTTTGATACGGCCGGCAATTTCGCTGAGGGACCTGTGCAGTTTCAGGTTACGCAGGATGAGGCGTCTAAGTTCGGGACCGGAATATTCAGGGACGAGGAGGGATATATATATACTTCGGTAAGCATGAACGATGATATTTATCTGAATAAGTATTCGGCTGCCGGAAAGGCAGGATCTGCGAAAATAAATGATGATGCTCCTGCAGCAAATCAGGTTAAGGCAGCAGTTGTGCCGGCTGGAAATAAGGGATATTTTGTAATGTGGGAAGAAGAAGGTCAGCTGTGCGGCAGATATGCGGATAAGGAAGGGAACGCTTCAGGTCCGGTATATCATCCTGTCAGTAAACAAATTTACTTCCTGCCCGACGGTTCCGGATCGGTATGTATTTATAAGCAGGTGTACCCGGATAAGTCGGCTGCCATGGGGTATTACATCTATGATGAAAGCTTTAATATAAGCCGGCATGAACGGCTGATTACCCTTTCTGCGCAGATGGATTCGTATGATTCGGCAATAAGATCTGTTGTTTTTGATGACAGCAGTTTTGCATTTGCCTATTCGCTGGGAAACAAGTATCATGTGCAGATCCGCAGCAGGTCAGGTGATCTGATAAAAGAAATTTCAGGAGTCCCTCAGGAGCGCATCACCAGTTTTGGACTTTACAGGGAAAGCGACAATACTATCGCGGTTAAAATGAATTTGAGGATGCAGGTTTTTAACCGCTCTCTCGACAGCTTAAGTTCTTTTACCATCAATGAAGGTTATATATATCTTAAGAACGGGATGAGTATAGCAGGAAGCAATTCTTCGCAGCCTCCTTACGAAGACTATATTTTTCAGCTGAGATCGTCACTTTCTCCATTCAGCACTTCATTTACCGTCAGCCGGCCGGTCAGAGTAACACTGTACAGTATGCTGGACAACATACGTGCAATTGTAGTAATCTGGAGCTTAGACAGATATTATTTCCAGACGTTTACGCTCGACGGGGAGGTGTATTTAAAAAACCCAATGGAAATAGGCGGTATGTCCGGCAGTGAAAAAGACTTGTCCTTAGCAGTGAACGGAGGCGACATGCTGTTAGCGTGGACTGAAGCGGTTACTCCCGGTAAGGGCTATGACATATATGCCGGGAGCATGAGAATTGCAGATGTTACGGAAGTAAAAGACGGCAGTAAGGATAATGCTGAAGTCCCGCGTGATTACAGTCTGAAGCAGAACTATCCCAATCCGTTCAATCCGGTTACCAGGATAGAATATTCACTTCCGGAAGAAAGCCGTGTCAGTCTGATAGTCTACGATATACTCGGTCGTGAAGTTAAAAGACTAGTAGACGCAATAGAGTCAGCGGGTGTGCATTCAGCGATCTTTGATGCATCGCGTCTTTCCAGCGGCATATACTTCTACACGCTGCTTTCAGATAAAGGCACCAAGCTCACGAGAAAAATGATCATCATGAAATAACGAGAATACAGGCTGACCGCCTGAGCGGCATTCAGGCGGTCAGGTCAAAATAAATTTGTCAATGGTAATGCAGGATGTTATAATAGGAAGTAAAAACATCACAAACTGGGATGCAGCAGAGACATGATAAAAATAGAAAAGATAACAGAAAACAAGAAACAGTTCCTTGACCTATTGCTGCTGGCAGACGAGCAGGAAAATATGATTGACAAGTATTTACCGGATGGAGATTTGTATGCGTTGTATGACGATGATCTGAAGAGTGTTTGTGTTGTAGTGCGGATAGACAGCGAAACCTGCGAGTTGAAAAACATAGCGACATACGAGAAGTATCAGGGCAAAGGGTATGGCAGTGCACTGATAAATTTCATTTCTGATATCTGCAAAAAAGATTACAAAACGATGTTAGTCGGGACAGGCGAAACGCCGGAAATCCTGTCGTTTTACGAAAGCTGCGGATTTAAAAAGTCGCACCGCCTAAAGAATTTTTTTACAGACAATTACGACCATCCTTTGTTCGAAGGTGACATACAGCTTGTTGATATGATATATCTTAAGAAGGATTTGCAGGAATAGACAGAACCGTTCACACAATCTTGTACGTGACCACAACTACACTACCTGTTATCTTGTGTGTCAACCTCTACAGCGCTGATGTCTTTGGGGGATTCTTTGCCAAACAGTTATCTTGAATGAAACGAACAAAGTTTCCAATGTCAGACTATGAGTCCGTTTACGGATTTTGAAATCCGTTTACGGACTGCCCCTTTGTAGCCAAGCAGAATCCCCAAACCAAATGTTAGCGGCGCGTAGCCGCGGCAACAATACCTGCCAATATCATTTTTCGTATAGTCAGTTAGCAATTGAAAAAAGATGATATTCTGGCTCTATAAGATGCCCAGTTAGGCGAAGTCAGAGAATAGTCTCTGTTCCTGAAAAAGGGAATCAGCGGCCTTAAAAGTTTATTGTCTCCGGGAAGAATCGGAATGTTCTCCGGGTTTGAGTATATGTCGCCAGGTTTCACTGGCCTGGATGTTATAAGGAATTTGTAGATCCTTTCAGCCGTTACTAAAACGGGGAGTTTTTTATGTCTGTCAATTTTATCTAAGCGGGCCATGCAGGATTTCAGGTACTGTTCTGCCGTTTTTTCCCATGTCTTGTTTGTTGTAGTGTCTGAAGACAGATAGTCATTTATCAGGTTGTCTGCATAAATATCTTCTAAATGCAATCCGACTTCTCTGAGATTATTTAGTATCCCCATGAAATATCTAGTATCACCATCGCCTATGCCAAAGACTTTTGACAGTTGCTTTGTCTTCCCATTATCAGAAAAATTACTTGGATCGGCTCCTAAGACAATTGCTTTCACGCGACTTGGATTAAAGTAAAATGGAGCCGGCGGAATCAGTTTGGACTCGATGTCAGTTGATGTCAGACCTAAAAAATTTTCATTTGTTTCCATAAATTACCCGCTATGATAGTGAAAAGAATAGATAATCCAATTATGATGCTATTTTTAAGTGGAACTGTTTATAACAGTTCCAGTATTCAGGCAGATCTACTGATCAAAGCATATTGTGAATAGCGTTCCTAACCCAGTCTTTATAGCTGGAGATTACCTGATGATCTTCAGCATTATAATATTCAATGAAAGCTTTCTTAAGATCTTTTTGAATACAAAACTTTTTATAGGTATTTAGTCCATGGCTGTCTATTAAATACTTTACAAACAAGCCCGAAAGCTCATATGCGATGGGATGATTTTCCTCTAGTGGAGTGCGCCAGAAGGATTCCCCGGTATTCACGAGTTCGGTCATATCGTAATCCAGGTGTTTACTCTGGACCTTGAGTGAGTTAGTGAAATTGGGCGTATCATTTATATATTCAAAATATTTCTGGATGCCTTCTAAAAAGAATGAATTGCTGTTTTCAGGTCTTCCGACTATGCTATCCCATAGAATGTGAAATGTTTCATGTTTTAATAATCCGAAATCATCACGGGTAATCTGGATTCCATCCAGCTGGACAGTCCCGAATTTATCTACGTATGGCAATGTATCGCAGACGGTCATAAAGAAAATGTTGGCGAATAACCGTGTCGCATGGGGATCATCATGTATGAAGGCGTGGATGTTGGAGTCAGG
>JBLMZS010000008.1:0-27104 GCA_050258935.1 Bacteroidota bacterium | reverse complement strand
CAAGCTGCTGCGCAAACTTATCGAGCATCTGGGCCATGACGCTGATCTCATCCTTTCCCTCTACATTAGCGCGTAATTTTACGTGTCCTTTCCGGAGTTCGCTTACGACTCCGAAAACCTTCTCTACAGGAACCGTTATAAGTTTTGTAATAAAGAGTCCCATTCCAACAGCCGAAAGAAACCCGAATATTATGAAGCATATCATCAGTATATTTCCGGTTTTAGCAAGGCTGCTGTTCTCTTCGGAGAGTTTGCGGCCTTCATCTATTTTATAATTCACCATCGCCTTGATGAAATTCAGTTCATTTATGCCTGATACACTAAGTCTTCCTGATCTGATAAACTCCGCTCCGGCCTTTTTATCTGTTACTGCCAGTCGTTCAATAGTCTGCAGGTCCTCCAGAAATACTTTTCTGTTTTCAGAAAAATCGCTGAATCGTTTTTTCCCCTCTTCACTCTGGAAAAATGGCTCGAGCCTTTGGGCCAGTTCTGTGATCTTTGCAGAATATCCGCGTCTGTCGTTTATTCTTTTGGCAACATATGCGGAATCAGAGTAGAGTACCATATCGCGGTAGGCAACCCTGAGGTCCTGAAAATTCCTGGTCAGGGATTCGAGATCACCCATCGGTATCGTCACAGACTTTTCCATTTTCTGGCTGCCTTCTTCAATATTGTTCATATTGACATAACCCACAATGCCTACTGCAAGAGTAATGCAGGCAACTGTCAGAAAAGAAATCATGAGCTTTCTGCCAATCTTCAGATTTTTAAACCAGTTCATTTTAATCCTCTGTGTGGAAAAGTTTAAATTTTATTTTAAGTTCACTGGAAAAGTCGGAAATAATATTGCGGCAGACTATGGATTTGTAATAAGCGCTGAAACAATGTTGTAAGCGCGTCTATTCTGTAAAATACGGACCGGCTTTATACTGCACTTCAATTTTACAAATTTTGACAATTCTTTTACCATCCGGTGACACCTGTTACAATTTGCTCCTTTATGTTTATATCAGAGAGAATAATTATTTCTGCAGTTAATCAAAGACCAGAACCATATAAATATCAGAGGAGAAAAAGAAAATGAAACAGAATTTCAAAAACACAGCTGGAAGTATGTCGCTTATATTAGTTGCGATGTTATTATTTGTACTTCTGCCGGCAATTGCGGTTTCCGCTCAGAATGCCGATGAATATGCAGTATCCAGAACCGAGGAAAAATCGGCTACGGAATTTCTGGGTAACAGATATGCACTGAAAAACCTGACGGCCGGGATAAAATCCGAATATTCCGGAATAAGAAAAGACTGTATTTACTATGCCGGAAAATATCAGGTATCAGAAGTGCTCTTTCCCCTTATGGAACAGCTGAGGAACGAAAGGGAACCTGAAATACGCGTGCTGATTGCACTGAGCCTCCACAAGATAGGTGATGCAAGGGGATTGTATCTCGTAAAGGAATTTTCCACAAAAGATCATAACTCCAGGGTAAGAAGAATGTGCGCGGCAATATACAATGACTATCTGATAAACAGGAACGCAAGACTTGCAGGTGAATGAAGTTCCCGGCAATCTGTGCGGGCCGGGTGCAAAATGAAAGCAGTGCAAAATGAAAGCAGTGCAAAATGAAAGCCAGATAAGGCAGGACTAAATTACAAATGAAAATTCAGGACATATGAAGAGAGTTTTTTGCACCTCAAAGCGCTAAAATATGTATTTTTACCATGTACAATAACCGGAATAATGAATATAAAGAATGCACATAACACTTTACTGAAGACCATATTTATCTGTTTGTTTATGGTCTTAAACTCAGACCGGGGATTTCCCTTTGCGGGCGAACAATGGTCAAGGGAGACCAGGATTGTATACCTGGGAGGCCGCTGGAAATTTTCTATCGGCGATAACGCCGGTTGGGCCAAGGCTTCATTTAATGACAACAGCTGGGAGGAGGTAAGCGTACCTTCTGCATGGGAAGAACAGGGATTTTACGGGTATGACGGCTATGCCTGGTACCGTAAACATTTCCACTGCCCTTCGGCCGTCAGAGGCCGGGCTATTATACTCGAGATGGGATATCTTGATGATGTTGATGAGGTATATATAAACGGACATCTAGCCGGCAGCACCGGTTCTTTTCCTCCTTATTATTCCACGGCCTATAGTGCGCACAGGCGGTATTATATACCGGAAAAATATTTGAATTTAAATGGTGACAATGTTATTGCAGTCAGGATATATGACGCCGAACTCTCGGGCGGCATACTTTCCGGAACGCAGCAGCTGAGTATAATCAGATATGACCTTGAACCGGATTATCTGTTGGAAGGTGAATGGAAGTTCTCGGCAAATGATGATCAGGACAGCAAAAATATAAGCTATGATGACTCGCACTGGGAGAAAATTATTGTGCCGGTGCAATGGGAGTTACAGGGATATCCGAATCTGGATGGATATGCCTGGTACAGAAAGAGAGTGCATCTGTCACAGGAGATTGCAAACAAAGACCTGGTACTGATGATGGGTATGATAGACGATATGGACGAGGTGTACATAAACGGCAGACGCATCGGACATACAGGCAATATGGACGGATGGGCCAATGAATACGACTACAAAAAGCTCAGGGGATATTATATACCTAAAGGTCTGCTGAAGCCGGATCAGGTGAATGTTATAGCAGTACGGGTTTTTGACGGCGGGTATGTTGGCGGAATCTATTCCGGCCCGGTCGGATTCATAAGCCAGCAGCGTTATATACAATATTTCAGGCAGAGGAAATCCGGCCGGAGCCTTTGGGATTTCCTGTTTAACAACTGACTGTCTGCGCTTAGTGCTGTACGAGTTTGTAACCTATGCCGTGTACCGTAAGGATTATCTGCGGGTGGTTGGAATCATTCTCTATCCTCTGTCTCAGCTTCAGTATAAAGTTATCCACTGTTCTGGTAGTAGGTGCTTCTTCATACCCCCATATATTCTGCAGCAGGTCTTCTCTGCTTACGGTGCGGTTTCTGTTTTCCCATAGATATTTTATGATTTCAAATTCCCGGTGAGTCATCTGTACTGACTTTGAGTCGGAAAATGCATTGTAGCTCGAGAAGTTCAGTTCCAGTCGTCCGATTCTTATGATGGTATCAGCCGTATTTCCGGCAGTACTTCTATCTTCACCTCTTCTCAGTATTGCTTTTATTCGTGCGAGCAGTTCGCGCAGGCTGAAAGGCTTCGTGACGTAATCATCTGCCCCGAGTTCGAGTCCCAGCACCTTGTCCATTTCCTCTCCCTTTGCTGTAAGAAGTATGATAGGGGTGGTTACGCCTTTTTTTCTGGCGGTTTTGCAGATATCAAAGCCCGAAAGGTTGGGCAGCATTACATCGAGCAGAACCAGATTATAAGGATTTTCGAGTATTTTGGAGAGTCCCAGATTTCCTTCTTCGGCCACATCGACCTCATATCCCTCGAATTCCAGATTATCCTTCAGGCCGAGGCGCATGTTGGGTTCGTCTTCAACTATCAGTATTTTTTTTGTCATAAAGATTACAGATGTTATTAAACAATAATAAATATAGCAATAATATTAATCTTTGGGGAAGTACAGTCTGAAACAGCTGCCGTCTCCTGGTTTGCTCGTAACCGTGATGCTGCCCTTGTGAGCATCCATGATATGTTTTACCAGCGCAAGCCCCAGGCCGGTTCCCTTTGTATTGTGCACGAGTCCGGTGGATACGCGGTAAAACTTATCAAATATCCTTTCCGACTCGCGTTTGTCCATTCCTATTCCCCTGTCTTTTACCTCCAGGAAAACCATACCGTCCTCGCTGCCGGTTGACACTTGAATATATTTGTCTGAGGTGCTGTATTTCACCGCATTGTCAAGCAGGTTTATGAATGCTTCGGCTACAGCTTCCCTGTCGGCATGAATAAACGGTATGCTCTCGTCTGTATTCAGGCTGCATGTAAAGCCGCTGTTCTGCATGTGAAAACTGTATGTGGAATAGACCTGTTCCACCAGTTCATTAAGATCAACACCCGAAAAGCTGAACGTGAATTTGCCGGCTTCCATTTTAGAAAAGTTCAGTATTTTATTTACTATTCTGCTGAGTCGGTTGGTTTCCTGACTGATTATTTTATAGTATTCGTTTTTCTTTTCATCATTGCGGACCCGGCCCATCTCAAGGGTTTCAGCGTACATATTGATAAGAGCCAGCGGAGTTCGCAGCTCATGTGAGACATTTGAAACGAAATCGGATTTGATCTGAGCCAGTTCCAGCTCTCTCCTTATTGTTCTGAAGACAAACCAGAATCCCAGAACAAGTATGATATTTATCAGTACTATGAACAGTACGTTGTACTGCGACCTGTTCTTGAGCACCTGTTCGAGCGTAGCTCCCTTAAGCCTGATTTCCATTGAATAATTTTTCAGCAGCCACAATGCCTTCAGCTGTTCAAAATTCCGGCCATTCCTTTGTTCACTCTGGTAGACAACATTCTTCGTATTATTATCGATTATGGAGATGATGAATTTCTGCTGAGTTATTTCCTGGATCCTCGGCGACAGGTTACGGTGTATAAATACAAGCGGATCAATTATCAGTGCGCATATTAACGGCTGATGTTTTTTGTTATGTGCAGCGAATGCCAGTATAGCCGAATTACCCATAATGTTCTGTTCCAGGTATTCGACTTTTCGGTATCCGGATTTCCTGTATGAAAACAGACGGACGAGTTTGTCATTGTTGGAAGAAAGCACTGACTGGATGCCAGTAGTACTGATTTCAGCTGACTTGTCAGAGGGATTCCTGTACTGTGAGAGAATATTGCCGGTGCTGTCTGAAATGCAGACAGAGCTGATGGCAGGCGCTTCTGATAATATATCCGCAATTACACCTGGATCACCGGATGATACAGCACTCTCTATTCTTCCTGCCCAGCTGCCGGTGAGGTCTACAGAAAACTGGTTTACAGAATATAGAATTGCATCGAGCTGGCGTTTGTATATATCCTGAATAGTTTCTTCGTAGGAATTCAGAGAACTGATTTCATATACTGAAAGAAACAGTGCCGGCAGCAGCAAAATCAGCACCAGTAGTATTCTGGTTCGTTTCAGGTGTTTGTTCATAATACGAAAAATTAGTTTTTGTTGTCGTCTGACATTGCCGGTTAAAATATCAGTGTAATTTTAGGAAATAATCCAGCCTGATGCAACAAAAAACACACTGCGTCTAAATCCGGAAGTGAAACTTGACAGGAGCTTAATTTATTTATATTTTATTTTTCAAGTGTCATTGCTACAAAAAAAATAATCAGGAGGCAAAATGGCTAGGAAAAAAATCCTTATGATAGTCGGTGATTTTGTGGAAGATTACGAGGCAATGGTTCCGTATCAGATGCTCCTTATGGTAGGTCATCAGGTCGATACCGTCTGCCCGGGAAAAAAGCCAGGCGAAAAGGTGAAAACGGCTGTCCATGATTTCATAGGAGATCAGACGTATGTGGAACTCCCGGGTCATATGTTTGCTATAACAGCAGATTTTGATTCAGTGGAAGTCGATAAGTATGACGCGCTTGTGATACCGGGCGGCAGAGCTCCAGAGTATCTGAGGCTGAATCAGAAAGTACTCGAATATACGAGGCATTTTGCAGAAAAGAACAAACCGATCGCAGCTATCTGTCACGGCCCGCAGATACTCGCAGCGGCAGGTGTTTTGCAGGGCAAAAATATGATATCCTATCCGGCGGTTGGTCCGGAATGTATGATCGCCGGTGCAAAATACGGTGAAGTAAGTCCCGGTGCCGATAATGCCGTTACCGATGGTAATCTGGTGACAGCACCTGCCTGGCCGGCCCATCCTGCGTGGATGAGTCAGTTCCTTCAGGTACTCGGCAGCAGGATAGAAGCCTGAATTAAGTTCTGAGTTATGAGTTCTGAATTAACTCATAACTCAAAACTCATAACTCAAAACTCATAACTCATAACTCAAAACTCCTTACTTCCTCTTCAGCTGTGCGATATATTTTTCCACATAGGTGTCTTTCTGTTTCAGTCTGTATTGAATGACGAAGCGGGGATGTTCGAGTGCCACTACCTCATCAAAGAATTTTTCCCTGCTGTTCAGTTCATTCAGGAATGCAGCGTTCTTTCCTGTTCCCATGCAGTAGCAGATACTGGTATCTATACCGAATGCTATCTGTTTGCGTATACTATCCACTATGAATCCATATACCGCGTGAGTCAGTTCCCTGCTGTCGTAGTAGTTATAATTTACCGATTTGCCGCCTGATGTATTCTTAACGAAACCGAGCGGACAGATTGAGTTGATATAATAATCTGCATAGAAAATTTCTGTCCCGCCATATGCATCAATTACATCGTACACAAATACGGAGGAAGGTTCATGTGTTTCCATTCCGTCTATCTTTATGCCGCACCTGGACAGCATGCGCTTTGTATCAGTAAAGGGTACACCGGTAACGCCAGCGCCGAACCGCCCCGGGTTTATGCCGAGTATCATTTTGCGCTGCCTGTTGTCGCTGTAGAACTTATTGTAAAACTGTATAATCACGGGCCATATATGCGGTGAATCCCTGAAAGGGTTCATGATTCCTATCCCGTCGGGCAATATACCTGAAAAGTCCAGTTCACGGTTGAACCGGATAACCTGTTCTGCAAATGTCATTCTGAATCTCTGTTATAATTAGGACTGTAAATATATTCATTTGACAGATCCGATCAAATACAGCTTTCAATCCCTTCACGGTATCCGGTTGGTTTGATGCCGAATTGTTTCTGAAATTTGGAACTGTCGAACAGGTAATCATATTCATTCTGATAGCTCAGTTCGGAAAGTTCTCGGATAGTAGTACTGAACAATCCGGCCAGTTTTAACTGCCACATCTTCAGTACCATAAATGAAGGAGGGATGCCGAGGATTGTTGCCGCAAGTTCGATGTATTCTCTTCCGCTGAGTGCGTGCGGATCTGTAGGCAGGTGCCAGGTCTGGTTGAATGCAGCAGGAGTATTGCCTATTATTGCGGTAGCCTTTGCCGCATCCGTGCTGTAGGTCATGGAATGCCTTGTCTCGGCATTGTACAGCCACTGTGCTTTCTGTCCTTTTTTCAGTTTATCAATTGCCAGCATATTGAATACAGATGTCGATGCCCCGGGGCCGTAGAAATCTGCAGAACGTACTATCGCTGCCTGAATGTTACCGGATTCATACTCGGTTATTAGCTGAGTGGCAATAATTGCACGCACTTCTCCTTTTCTGCTTTCGGGATTATAGGGCGTGTCTTCCGTCATCCATCCATCAACGTGACCGTAGCAATAAACATTGTCAAAGAAAACCAGTTTAGCATTATATCTTTTACACCCCTCTATCACGTTATCCATTATTTTAGGCCATTCTGTCTGCCAGACACGGATATCGTAGCGTAAACCCGCTGTAAGATAAACCACCTCAGAACCATCGATTGCGGCGAGTGTCTGCTCCGGGTTTGTGATATCCGCAGCCATTAACCTGTCTGCCTCGTTGACTTTGCGCGGATTTCGGCTAACAAGCCTGATGTCATTAGTATAACCGCCCTGCCTAAGTTCATCAGCCAGTGTACGGCCAATTATTCCGTTAGTACCGAGTATAGTCTGCATCTTGCCCCTGAATTTATGATTACAATTTATATAATAATTCTCGCTGCTGAAAAAATCAAATTTTCTGTTAGATTATATTATATCAGCATACCAGCACTACTGTTTCAGCTGCAGCTATTTATATATACGGAGGGTAAAATGACACAGCATAAACCGGATAAGCCGCAGGTTTCTGAAGACATTTCATTTGAAAAAATGGAGTGGATAGTGGAAAGAACAGGATGGACAGTCATCATACTGCTCCTGATAGCATCTGTAGCAGGACTGACAGGGCCTGGTCCTTTGAGCAAGGCAGAATACAGGGGTAATTATCTGACCATCGGTTACAACCGGTATGAAAGAAGACAGTCACCGGGTAAAATCAAAATATCATATACTCAGCCTCTGTATCAGACGTCAGGACTGACACTCCGGATAGGAAGGGAATTCGTGGACAACGTCGAAATTAAGCGCATTGATCCAGAACCCGAACACGCCAGTCTGATGGGTTCAGCATATGTTTATGAATTCAGTGCGCATAACGCTCCCGCCGGATCCGGCATCAGCATACTCTACGAATCTGAATCTGCAGGGAATATGAAGCTCAACATCTCTGTCCCGGGAAAAGAACGGGTCCAGCTGAGTCAGTTTATTTTTCCATAATTGTCAGAGGGTAAAATGGAATCAGTTACAAGAGCACTGATAGTATATTTTTTTCTGCTGATCATTTTCCGCATATCAGGAAAACGAACTCTGGCACAGACTACAAATTTTGAGCTGGTACTGCTTCTTATTATCTCTGAAACTACGCAGCAGGCCATGGTGGACAGTGATCATTCGATTACAAATGGATTTATACTCATAATGACGCTGGTGGGTACTTCGATACTTCTTTCTGTTCTGAAAGCAAAATTCAGGGTGCTGGAAAAATGGCTGGATGGTGTACCGCTCATACTGATAAAGAACGGAAAAATGATAAGGGAAAGGATGGATAAAAACCGCGTAGATGAGGAGGACATTCTGGCAGCCGCACGGGAAATGCACGGCATTGAAAATATTTCTCAGATAAAGCACGCGGTACTGGAACGCAGCGGCCAGATATCAATAGTACCCGCCGAAAAGCAGCAGTAACAGATCAGAAGAAATTTGTTTTATAGCAGTAAGGTATATATATTTGTTGCATGAATTAACCATATATAGTACAGGAATTATTGTTTGTTTATGGAACCAGAGAATACAGTTTTAAATCATCAGGACTTCGCGGATCCGAATGTTATCTATCCGCGAAAAGATGATCCCACAATTTGCTATCTTAAGAACATAGTAAAGAACCCCAATATAATAGCCGGAGATTACAGTTTTTATCACGACTTTGACGATCCGCTGAAGTTTGAAAGTAAAAACGTTTTGTATCACTATCCGGTAAACGGAGACAGGCTGATAATAGGTAAATTCTGCTCTATTGCTTGCGGCACCAGATTCATTATGAATGGCGCCAATCATAAGCTTGCTTCATTTACTACATATCCGTTTCCGGTTTTTTATGATGCGTGGATGACCGGCCAGTATGTTACTGAAGCGTGGGATAATAAAGGTGATATTGTTGTGGGAAATGATGTCTGGATAGGATTCGAATGTCTGATAATGCCCGGTGTTACTATAGGTGACGGAGCAATTATAGCTTCCCGTTCTGTGGTAACCAGGGATGTGCCGCCTTATACCATTGTAGGAGGTGCTCCTGCACGTACAATAAGGAAGCGGTTTAATGATGAGATAGTGGAAATACTTATGACGCTGAAATGGTGGGACTGGAGTCCGGAGAAGATACGCCAGAATGCGCGGGTATTGTGCAGTAACGATTCTGCCGCTCTGAAAGAGCTTCTTAATAAGAGCTGACTGAAAAGCATGCAGGGAAATTGTTAACAATTAAGTAAAGCCGTCCGGATACGGACGGCCCAAATTGTCTATTTAAGCAGCGACATCTTTTTCGACATTGAGCGAATGCTGCCGTCAGTTCCTCTCGCTATAATGCTGTATATATACATTCCGCTTGCAAGTCCGCTGCCGTCAAACAGCAGTTCGTGAGATCCGGCACTGTAGCTGACATCTCTCAGCGGCTGCGCTACAAGCCGTCCCAGCAGATCATAGACGTACAGACTTACGACAGAACCTGCCGGCAGATCAAACAATATTCTTGTAGAAGGGTTGAAGGGATTCGGATAGTTCTGGCTCAGACAGTAGTCTTTCAGCCTTTCCCGTGTATCATCAACCGATGTTCCCGCTGTGACAGTAAAGCTGCTGTCGCTGAAATCGCGCAGTGTAAGGTTGGCTTTATCTGCTATGATCACCTTGCAGTCGGAGCCCGTCTGAGAAGGTACGCGCCAGCGGTATGAACCGTAGTATGAAGGCACCGATGCAGCGAGCTGATTCCAGCTGCTGCCACCATTATATGAATAACCAATAGTAACGGTACTTACCTTGAGGCTTTCCCATCTGATTTCCTGAATGCTGCCGGCATCCCATACCTCACCGCCATTGGGTGAAATCAGTTTCAGCTGCGAAGAAGATGCTGGTTTGTATATACCGAACCTGTTCAGGTTGAAACCGCCCTTGTCTATGATCAGCCGCATGACTTTTCTGCCGGCTGTAAGATTGACGCCGCGTGTGATAAAGTTCTGCCAGATCTGGTAACCGCCTGTACTTGTAATGTTTACAGTGCCGGAAACATTTACTCCGTCAATCTCGATATGATAAGTTCCGGCAGTTCCGTTTGAGGCCGCGCGGGTTTCAATTTCATAACTTCCGGTTTCTGTAATGTTGACCGAATACTCCAGCCATTCGCCGGCATTTATCCAGCCCAGGCTGAATCCGCCGCCCGTATCCTCGCATTCCTCTATGTCAGGAGCTTCGGATCTGCGGCAGGCCGCGCCGCTGTTTACCGCGTCTGCATCATGATATGCAATTCCTTCACCGCCCTGATCGAAGTATTCAGCTTCAACAGATCCGGGAATGGTGAAATATCTGCCGGTGTATGGAGACTGGACGGGTGCGCTGCCTGCAGTTATTGTGACGGTATCAGATGATCCGGTGATGCCGTTATTAGTATATGCTTTTGCACGCAGTCTGTACGTGCCGGGTTCGATATTGCGCCATGTCCAGCTGTACGGACTGATATTGGTTTCTCCTATTCTCATATCATCCTGATAAAACTCCACTCGGTCAATTTCATTTATACCCTGCACTGAAGCATTTAAAGTGATATCAGAGCCTGCAGTATAAGATGAATTATCCGCAGGTTCTGTGATTGTAACTCTTGGGGCCAGAGTCGTGTCCTCATAGACGCGCACATAGTCCACCAACATAGTCTGGGGGAAGACGGTGGATGCATCCGGGTTGCCGGGCCAGTTACCACCGACTGCCAGGTTGAGCAGTATGAAAAACGGAGCTCTGAATTCACTGAGATCTGAAGGTGAAATATCGATCGTGTAATACAGTATGTTGTCAATATAGCAGTCGACTTTTCTGGGAGTCCAGACGGCAGAAAACACGTGAAAGTCATCAGCCAGTTTTCCTGAAGGCAGAGCATAGCTTGTGCCGTAGCTGGCGTGGCCGTTCTGGTCCCAGTGCAGTGTTGCGTAGGTGCGGTTATCGTTGGCGCCGCCGACCATTTCGGTAATATCGATCTCGCCGCATTTAGGCCATCCGATGGTTCCTATATTTTTCCCGAGCATCCAGAATGCCGGCCATATTCCCTGTCCGAACGGCATTTTTATTCTTGCTTCTATTCTACCATACTGCCAGGATTTTTTTGTCGATATCCTGGCTGAGGTGTAAGCCATACCGCCGTAGGTTTCCTTCAGTGCCTTTATGATAAGGAAGCCGTTGCTCACGTAGATATTATTCGATCTGCTGGTATAGTATTGGAGTTCATTGTTAGAAGGATTAGGTCCGATCTGGAAGTCCCATTCGGATGACTTTACCTGTGTGCCCTCAAATTCGTCGGACCATACCAGTCTGTATCCCTGAGCGTGTATATCCTGACAGCAGAGGAGAAGTAAGAGAACGAATAAAAAAAACTTATATGATTTCATAATTAAGCCGTAACTAAATAGAAAGGAAAGTAGTTAAATATACAGAAAGGGCAAATATCACGCCAGGGTGTAAAGCGGGTAATCGTTATGAATTCGGGTATAAGGATCAGGGGTTTTCATAAAATAATAAACCTTGGTTTATCAATTTAATAACTGAACCGCGGGCATCGCCTTGAGAGGACGGGGATCATAAGTATAATTAAAATCAGCTTTGGGTTGCAATTGTAGGTATTATCTGCTTTATTAAATAACTAAAACATTCAGATGAATAAATTGCGAAGATATGATTTCTATTGAATATTTCCTTCTGGTGGCTTCCATACTGATACTTATCAGTATCGGAATAGCTAAGGTTTTCGATAACCTCGGCATTCCCACACTGATACTGTTCATCGGAATAGGTATGCTTGCCGGCTCCGAGGGACTTGGCGGAATTGAATTTGATAATGCTGTCATTGCACAGAACGCCGGCATCCTTGCACTCGTGTTCATATTGTTTGCTGGCGGACTAGGGACAAACTGGAAATCGGTGAAACCGGTACTCCGCGATGCACTGTCCCTGGCTACAATTGGCGTGCTGCTGACGGCCGTGATAGTAGGTGTCTTTACTTACTTTATACTGGGCCTGTCCCTGCTTTCTTCAATTCTGGTGGGTGCTATCATATCTTCCACTGACGCTGCGGCAGTGTTTGCAGTACTCGGGACTAAGAATGTCTCACTGAAGAATCAGCTTAAACCGCTGCTCGAACTGGAATCAGGAAGCAATGACCCGATGGCGGTGTTTCTTACCATCGGGTTCATTCAGCTGATAATTAAACCCGAAACATCATTCCTCCAGCTGGCAGAATTATTCGTACTCCAGATGGGTATCGGTGCGGCTGCAGGATTTCTGCTCGGGAAGGCGGCGGTTTTCATTGTCAACAGTGTAAGGATGCAGTACCAGGGAGTCTATTCGGTATTGATGCTGGCAATCGCATGCCTTACATATTCAATGACTGCACTCCTTGGCGGCAGCGGATTCCTTGCAGTTTACATCGCCGGGATAATAGTCGGCAATCACGAATTTGTACACAAGAAATCACTCGGACGGTTTTTCGACGGAATGGCCTGGCTCAGCCAGATAAGCATATTTCTTATACTCGGATTATTGGTGTTCCCGTCTGAGGTAATAGTAGTTTCGGGCAACGGGCTCCTGTTATCATTCATACTGATATTTGTTGCGCGTCCGGTGAGTGTTTTTATTTCACTTGCATTTTCCAGATTCAGCTGGCGCGAAAAAATGTTCATATCCTGGGTCGGACTGCGCGGTGCGGTTCCTATTATTCTTGCTACATTCCCCCTGATATACGGAGTTCCGAATGCGGCGCTTTATTTCAGCCTCGTGTTTTTTATTGTGCTTACTTCAGCCCTGCTTCAGGGATGGACACTGAATATGGCTGCGGGTCTGTTCGGCGTACGCGCTCCGGTCATAAAGCGGACAGTATCGCCCATTGAATTTGCTCCGGTAGAAGGAGTTAATGCCGAACTTATCGATTTTTACATACATGAAAGGTCAGAAAATGCTGGACGCACTATTGTGGGGCTCGGGCTGCCGCCTGACAGCCTGGTGGTGATTATTAACAGGAATGAAAATTACATCGTACCCTCCGGAGGAACCATGATAGAACCAGGTGATATACTTCTGACACTGGTGTCAAATGAGAATATAGAAAATGTTAAGAAAGTGTTCTCGAGATAACGTGTCAGTTCCTGTGCATTTTTTCTTTCATAGGCTTTGTATAACTGGCCGACAGTCTGTATTTATCTCTCAGTTCGTTGACCATTTTATACAGTGCATCCTTGTATGGTTTCCCGGCTGCACCTGTCTTATACTCTGCCAGCAGTTTTCCGTGGATCTCAGGATACTGCCGCTCTATGAAATTAAAAAATATACCCCTGGTCTTTCCGCGCAGATAAAGAGTCCCGGGAAGCATGTAGTCTACTCCGGCTTCAGCAGCACTACGGCATATTGAGTCCATGTTTGCGAAACTGTCTGTCAGAAATGGAATTATGGGCATAACATGGATACCAATAGAAGCATTGGTTTTCCTGAATGTCTGCAGTACCTCAAACCGTCTGGCCGTCTCACATCCGAACGGTTCTATTTGCCTTCTGACATTCTCGTCTGTCGTGGTAATTGTGGCGGCAACATTTATATAAGTAATTCTTGAGAGCTCATCAATCAGATCATAATCGCGAAGTATCAGGTCCGACTTGGTTGAAATGATCGCCGGAGTTTTATATTTTATAAGTAGCTTTAATATTTCTGGCATCAGTTTATAATGCTTCTCGGCGGTCTGGTAGGAATCTGTTACCCCGCCAATATTAACGACCTCTCTCTTCCATGAACTGCTGCTCAGTTCTCTGTCAAGTTTTTCTACTATGTTGGTTTTTATATATATGTCATTAAAATAATTGTTATCGCCAAGATAATCATGTGAATAAATCGCATAACAGTATTTGCATCCGTGCTGGCAGCCCCGGTAAATGTTCAGATCCCAGCCATATGGTATTTTCCGCTTGAGCTTATTTAATGCGGTATCACAGAAAATTTCTTTCAATATAAACGGTTGCTGATTGTCCATATTCTCTGCTCTGTAATTTGTATTTTCTGATTGCATTTATGACCGGACAAATATACACTTTTACCGCTGAATTATCGACTTAATTATTTTTAGCAGGGACATATTATGAAATGTAAGGATTATCTTCTTATGATGAAGAAATACTCGGACGGAGTGCTGTCCGGGAAAAAAGAACCTGCAATGTTTGCCCATATTGCCGTATGCCGGCAGTGCCGCAATGATTTCAAAATATATTACCGGATAAAAACGGATTTCCTGGATATGCAGAAAGAACTGCCGATTAATTTTATATCACATTACTCCGGACAATATACCGGCAGCAAGGGGGATAAGATAAAATCCGTACCCATTTATTATTTGTATGCAATTGTGGCGGCTATGCTCGTTTTTTCATTCCTATCGTATACCCAATTTAAAAATGTAAGATTTGAAGCGGACAGATACAGAAAGGACCTCAGGCTTGCAGCCGGAAAAATTGACATGCAGAACCGGCAGATCAATTTACTTATGAAAAAATACGGCGAAATCACGGCGGCTAAAGTTGAATAAAAATGTTATTTGTTGTATATTCGTGACAATTTTTACATAATCATGGGGGTGAAGCATGTCTGCGTTTAATGGGGTGAGTCTTATAATCAAATTTTTTATCACTGCTTCTGTAATTGTTTTATCTATTCTGTTTCTGCCCGAATACGCTTCCATAGCATTATCGATTCTTCTGATTCTTCTTCTTTATTCTTCAGTTTCGTCAGGCTTAAAAAAGGCCGGTGCAATTCTGATTACGTCAGGTATCAATACAGACACAGCAGATATCAGGGATGAAGCCGCTATCATTGAAAGAAAATGCAGCAGTCTTCTTAACGCTTATATGGAACAGAAATCCCTGGCAGACAGCCTCATCCATGGAATTGCCAATCCGTTTGTAATGGTCGACAAAAATTCGGAGATTACTTATATAAACGAAGCGGGCGCGGCAATGGTGGGGTATTCGAAGGATGAATTGATCGGAAGGAATATAAAATCAGCGGTAGGCAGTGACGCAGCAACACGCAGTACACTGGCGGGAAACAACCTCCTCAATAAGAAAGTGACGGTCAAAAACCATAAAAAGGAAGATGTTCCGCTTATACTCAACACCGGTGCTATAAAAAATTCACAGGGCAATGTGTCCGGGGCGTTCATACTGTTTACAGACCTGAGAGAAATATGCGAACAGCAGAAGCAGTATCTCATGGAACATACAACAAACCTGAGTGCAGTACTGGAATCGGTTGCAGCCGGAAACCTGGAGCATGAAGTGGATGTCGCGGAAGATGATGATCTCTATGCACTGATTACCAATCTGAATAAGACTATTAAGAGCCTGCGTTCTGCACTCATAAAAGTCGTCGATGCCTCAAAGGCGGTTTCGTCATCGGCTGGTGAAATATCTGCCAGTACAGAACAGATGGCTGCGGGAGCACAGATGCAGAGCCAGCAGTCAATGGAAATATCAGCGGCTGTTGAACAGCTGATAAGTACAATTGTGGAAAATACAAAGAATGTAAATATGACAGCTGAGATGACAAAACGTGCCGGGGAGAAAGCACGGGAAGGCGGCAGTATCGTCAACAGAACTATCGAAGGTATGGACAGCATAGCTGAAGCAATAGGAAAGTCGGGTAGTATCGTGGAAAAACTTGGTGACAGCAGTATAAGGATCGGTGAGATAATCCAGGTAATAGACGACATTGCAGACCAGACCAACCTGCTTGCCCTCAATGCCGCTATTGAGGCTGCACGCGCGGGAGAACAGGGCCGGGGTTTTGCTGTGGTTGCTGACGAAGTAAGAAAACTTGCTGAAAGAACTACCAAGGCAACTAAGGAAATCACTCAGATGATAACGCAGATACAGAATGAAACTCAGGTTGCAGTCAGTTCAATAAAGGAAGGCGTAGATCAGGTGGATGCAGGCCGCCAGTATGCTCATAAGTCCGGAGAGGCACTGGAGGAAATCATTCAGGAAGCCGACAAATCACTTCAGATAGCTATCCAGTCAGCTTCGGCAAACGAGGAAATGTCTGCCAGCGCCGAACAGATCAGCCAGAATATAAATTCAATCAGCGGTGTTATTCAGCAGAATGCTGCCGGACTCGAACAGATATCCTCGGCAACCACCGACCTGAATAATCTTACTGTAAATCTGCAGGAACTGATGTCACATTTCAGACTTGGCAGCAACGGCAGGTATATAGAAAATTAAATATCGGTGCTTTTGAGCGAAGATATGATATTCCTATGAAAGAACTGAATACAGAGCCGGACCTGATGGTCCGGCTCTGTGCTATTATTTTACGAGAGAAAGCTTGATTGTACAGAAATATTTTTCAGTCGTAAGTCTGCAGAAATATACCCCGCTGCTGAACCCGGCCGCATTCCATTCCACCTGGTGTTTACCTGCATCCATTTCTCCTTCGGCAAGAGTCACCACTTCCTGAGCCAGTGAGTTGTATATTTTGAATGTTACCTTCTGCCGTTCAGGAAGTGTGTAGGAAATTGTAGTCGAAGGATTGAACGGGTTGGGATAGTTCTGAAACAATTCGAATTTATCGACTGTCATTCCTGTCCGTTCTACCGGAAGGACTACTCTTTTCTCGTAATAAGGGGAAATTGTCTGCATTTTTATCACATAGTCCAACAGTGCCTGAAATTCCGTGTAATCGGTGTAAAGATGAATATCGCTGACCTGTACGTTGAACCAATCCTGAAGTGCTACCATGAGAAACTCATTCACCGTTACACTGTACGTCCGCAGGGGGTCCACTGCAGTGCCGGCAACTTCTACCGATTTGAGCCGCGTACCGGCCGGGTCAGGCAGAACGGCAGAATACTTCATACCTGAAACCTGAGGCAGGAATTCATCATTCTCTTCTACTAATGCCAGTACAGACTCCAGTGCTTTCCACAATTCCGCTCCGGTTATTCTGAACGTGACCAGTCGGAAGCCCAGTCCGTTTACCTCATTGAATCCATATCCGATAGCACGGAAAAGGTCTGATGGTGTAATGGCTCCCCTATTCAGATCCAGTGCAAGTGATCCTCCGGCAGTCATAGCGATGTCGGTTTTTGTGGTGTCTCTGAATGCATCTGTTATCAGATTCCCCAGCGGTGTATCATAGGGGCCCGAAGAATAAATATCAGTACTCTGCGCGAAATTATCCGTGGCAAGTCCTACCTGCCCTGTGTAGAATGGAATACCGTACGCCGTTTCGATCTCGGTGATCATATTATCTACGGCGGCCTTTACATTATTCTCTTCCGGAATATTCATATCCAGCGGGATGTTCTCAGAAGATATACCGGTGACAGTTCCGTTATTGATAAAGACCAGTGTCCGCCCGATGTGAGAATAGTTTGCTCCCGCCTGTACTATCCAGGTGGTCTGCCCCGATGGGTTAATAATCCCTATGGGCTCAAAAAGATAATGATCGTGTCCTCCGATAATAACGTTAATTCCGGGTACAGCGGCGGCGATCATTTTATCATAGGTTACCCCGAGGTGCGAAAGAAGTATAACTACAGAACACCCTTGTTGTGCAAGCTCCTGCACCATAGCTCCGGCAGTAATGCCGATACTTGTGTCGATAAATGCTGGTGAGGGCAGCGAGATAGAGTTTGCCATAGGTGTTGTGAGCCCGAATATGCCCACCTTAATATCTCCGAACTGCCTGATGATATAAGGCTTTACGTATTTTTTCAGATCCTGCAGTGCTGTATCCGGAAGCAGAAGGTTTGCAGAAAGCAGGGGAAAGCTGCTCTCAGACAGTCCGTACGTACATGCGGTATCGAGCACATTGGGTGTGAGGTCAAATTCATGATTTCCAATAGTCATTGCGTCAATGCCGAGCATCTGCAGCAGTTTAAATTCTGCGGCGCCATAGTATTGATTAAAGAACATATCGCCGATGAATGAGTCGCCGGCATGGAGTGTCAGGACATTTTTATAGTTCATCTTAGTCAGCCCGATAACAGTGGCGGCTCTGGCTATGCCTCCGACAGTACCATTTGGTTCTGCATTGCGCGGTGAGAGACAGCTGTGTGTGTCATTCAGATGGACAATGGTCAATGTGTCTTGTGCATATGCACAGCAGTAGAAAATCATAAATAGTAAAACTAATGTTTTTTTCATCCCCCGTCTCCTTATTTTTATAGTTACCAATTTCCCGCACTCGTGCGTGAATCATAACTCAATCTAAGGAGCCGGTGATACTGCAATGTCATAAAATTGTCAAAACGTTGTAAAAGGTTTGTAAACGCGACAGGAGTCTATACCGGTTCGCCGAGCCTTATGTTAAAACGGTACCCTGCCTTAGGTACTGTAAGAATGAATTCCGGAGCGGAATAATCTTTCTCGATTTTTTTCCTGATGGCAAGTATATAATTATCGACGGTGCGGGTAGTCGGAAAAGAGTCATATCCCCATACTTCATCCAGAAGCATATCCCTTGTCACCACTTCGTTTGCATGCCTGATAAAATATCTGAGCACATTAAATTCTGTCATTGAGAATTTAATTTCGTTGTGGTTTCTGAACACCTGTTTCATTTTCAGGTCGACATGAATATTCCCGAAGTCAAACGTATCCTTATCCGGATTGTTGAATTCATAGCGGCGCAATACTGCTTTTATACGAGCGTTAAGCTCACGAGTGCTGAATGGTTTTGTCATATAATCATCAGCGCCTGTTTCAAGACCCGCAATCTTGTCAGTTTCTTCCTTTTTGCCGGTTAGCATTATGACAGGAGTGAATATGTTTGCAGCACGCAACTCTCTGCATATCTCTATACCGGATTTTCCGGGCAGCATCAGATCCAGTATGATCAGGTCGTAGTTGTTCCCGGCTGCCAGATTATATCCGTTATTGCCCTCTGAGGCGGTTGTTACATTAAACTGCTGTTCCTGAAGACTCAGCAGCAATCCCTCGCGTATGGCGGGGTCATCTTCGATGACGAGAATGTGCTTCATTTGCTCTGCTCCCGATTGATCATATTTCCGGCAGGAAATACAAGCGTAATTGTGGTTCCCTTATCCAACTCGCTTTTAATTCTTATGCTTCCATGGTGCGCATCCATTGTATGTTTCACAATGGCCAGTCCGAGTCCTGTACCCGGTATAACGCCATTTTTGTCATGGCTGGATCGGTAATATGGTTCAAAAATTTTCTCCAGTTCATCGGCATGTATGCCAATTCCGTGGTCTTCAATTATCAGCAGATGTTCACCGGGAGATGAACGGGTTTCTACGCAGAGCACTTTTTCATCGGCAGAATATTTTATGGTATTGGATATCAGGTTTACGATGCATTCCGTTACTGCGTCGCTGTCTGCCATTATTACTGGATTCTGAAAGGAGTAAATTTTGTGTACCTGAAAACCGTGCATGATCAGCTGATATTCCATAATTTCCAGTGCGGATTTTACTATGTTGTTAAGGTCGCAGAATTTAAAGCTGTACTGTTTTATGCCGCGTTCTATCCGGGTAAGGTCCAGCACATTATCGAGCATTTGTGAAAGTCGGTCGCTTTCTCCCCTGATGATACTGAGATATCTGTCACGGTTTTCAATGTGGTGATCCTTTCCTATCAACTCGGAAAACAGCCTGATTGAAGTGAGGGGAGTCTTGAATTCATGTGATACACTGGAGACAAAAAATGATTTCATCTGGTTCAATTCCTTCAGTCTGTTCTTTTCAAGCCTCTCGCGTATAATACTTTCCTGAAGCATTATCCGCTCCCAGGATACCGCAGTTTCACTGCACAGCTGAATAAGCAGATCATAATCTTCCACATAATATTTGTCTCCGGATTTCTTGCTGCCGGTTGTGAGCAGCCCCAGAAGTTCTCCGCTGGCGGTTACCGGAAATACCAGGGCAATATTTCTTTTCTCAAGTGCAGGACAGTGAAATGCGCGGACGGGCACTTCGTGTTCTGTCGAATTGCCGGCTGCAACTGGCAGTGATTCGAGGAAGCCGGCTGACTGAGTTGAGAGAAATATTTTATGACAAGCAAATAAAGGAAAGTTCCTGTGAGATATCAGACAGATATAGTTGCCGTACCGGTTATATGAGAAGAATGCGGCGTTCCTTACCGGAATGAGCTTGCCGGTTTCGGTGAGCAGTGTTTCTGCTAGGTCGGGAATACTGTTGGATGACTGCAATAACCGGAACGCACTTCCGATTGCCTCTCTGAAATTGTACCGCACGCGGAAAAATTTTTTGTCAACTAATTTCTGTGTCTTTGTTTTTACCGGCTGAAAGACCAGCGCCATAATTACTGCGGCCAGTGTGGAGATAAAAATATACCGTGAACTGATAACATACGCAGCGGCAAATACTATTGCGGCATAGAGAACGGTAAGTAATGACAGAGCTATGGTATATACAATACTCCTGTTGATTATGAGATCGATATCATAAAGGTGATATTTTACAATCGCAATGCCGAATGTTATAGGAATTGCACTCATCAAAATGAGTACTGCTTCCTCAGGCATCAGACCGTAAGTTGTGATACTCTGCGGCAGAACCCACAACAATACAAATGAAACCGGCCCGAGAATAAATCCCAGCAGAATCCATTTCAGTTTCTTCCTGTCTGCTTCGGAAGAAAGTCCGTTATAAGTCTTTGCAAAAATAACTATTGACAGCAGTACACACAGAATGATGTAATAACGCGCATAATTGAACCATCTGATATATTCCGCAGAAGTTTCAGCAGAGTAACTGCCCGACATATTCATGAACTGAATATTCAAAGCGGTAAGCAGCATAGCCGAAACCATGTATGCAGATATTATCAGTGGTTTCCGCATCCGGTCTGTCGGAAAGATGAGTGTGAAATGCAGAAACAATGTCGGTGCCAGTGCATATGCGGTATGAAACAGGAATCTGACGGCGTAGCCGCTGCCTTCGGGGTAAGTGTTGTAGTTTCCCCATGTGGTCATTATGATTACCGCGGCAGATACTGTAACGTTATGAAATGCCAGTGCCTGTCTGCGGCTGGCGGATTTCAGGAGCACGAATACGGATATCAGGAAAAACAATATGCCTGCAGCAAGTGCCATAAATTTGTAGTAAACCGGATAGAAGTGAACGAGTGAAAGAGAAATATTGCGGCTGCCGAAACTATTCCTGATTTTTGCTGTAATATTCTCTCCGGTGTTTTTGCTGTCGAGGTAGACTTCAATCTGTTCTCTAGAAGAAATGGCAATGCCGTCGATTGCAATGAGTTTGTCTCCGGGTTTTATGGATAAACCTGCCGGAGTGTCAATAACCGCAATCCCATTGTCTCCGCCGGCAACGGAAAAAGGCAGGTATGCCTTAAGGGATATCTGATAAATCCCCAAAAGACAGGCCAGAAATAATATACAGTCGGCAGGAATAATATATTTATATATATATGACATCCCCAATAAAAACTAATCGAGTACAGGAAGCCAAACAAAGATGTAATAAATAAGATATAATAAGCACGTAAAGAGTCAAATTAATCATTGTGCAGAATGAAAAAGAAACGACCTTTTCTCTTATACTGCTAAGGAGTTATTCCGCCCATACAACGACTTGTTTGATCTGGTCCGGAGAGTGTACTTCTGCACTTTTAATGTATTCATTGTAAGGTATCCTTGAGGTGATTATTCCGGCTAACAGATCCTTCCATTTCGCGTATGCCTTTGCAAGGTCATTTACTGCAAGCTGGAAGTGATGAGGGCTGGCATTGACACTGCCAAGTATAATCTGATTATTCAGTACCATCTGTCTGAGCAGCTGAGCGCCTGCAATGCAGTCTGGACGTTCTCCGCCAGGGATACCGGTAAGCACGTATATGCCGTTTACTGCAAGAGCATCGATGAGCTGAAATTCAAGTTTAGCAATGCCTGTTGCTTCAAAAATAAAATCCATTCCGCCGCATACCTCATCGACACTGCGTGGGGGAATCTCTCTGCCGTCTATGTATTTCCCGCCCAGTTTTTCCAGCAATACCGGTTTAGCCGAGTATTTGTCCACTATATCCATTCCGGTTACATCGGCACCCCTGAGCAGCAGTGCAACTGACGCAAGCAGTCCGACGGGACCGAGTCCTGCAACCAATGCCTTTTTCCCCTTCAGCCAGGGATCATTATTTCCAAATGGCAGTCTGAGTGTCTGCATGGAAAGAGATTCCTCTATTGCTTTTTCAACAATAGACATAGGTTCAGTGAGCACTCCGATCTCTGAAATTTCATCAGGGACGCTTACAATATACTGTTCATCATCTACAACGAATGCGGTCTGATATCCGTGTGCCTGTTTTATTCCGCGCTCGGTGTATAAACCGGTAAAGCACATATCGCTTCTGTTATTCGTGCAGGCTTTGCACTGACCGCATCCGCGCCTTACTGAAAACAGGGCATAACCTCCATTTGCAACGCTCGTTACTTCATTGCCGGTTTCCACCACGCGTCCCAGCATCTCGTGCCCAATGATCAGTTCACCGCTTTCGCCGGGTGCATCGGCTCTGCCGCCTGAGATTTCCTCCTTGTCAGTTCCGCATATACCAACCTGCAGCACCTGGAGCTTTACCTGCCGGGGGCCGTTTATACGGGGTTCCGGTATATCGGTCAGGTGCAGTTGACCTTTGCCGGGATAAATTGCAAGGGCCTTCATCATCTCCGGAATTTTGTGCATAAGGACACTCCTGTTTTCTTCTATAGCTTTTCTTTATTATCATCGCGGTAAAATTCGCCCGTTCTGCCGAAGCGGCGTTCGTGTTTTATACCTTCGTCCTCGCCGAACGGATGCCCGCCGAATCCATGCCTCATCATTGCAATTGCACGGGCCCAGTTCTTTTTATCATCGCGGCTGCTGAATAGCTGCATAACAGACTGTGCGATAACCGGAATCGGGACTTCCATTTTGAGAGCATCATCCACGAGCCAGTTTACTTCTCCTGTATCCTCTATGTACGCGGGAACAGATGACAGTCCGTTTTTCTGTCTGTACATTTCCTCCATGAGTTCAACAAGCCAGGAGCGGATTACTGAGCCGTGGTTCCAGCAGTGGAGTATTTCATTTATATCGAGATGGCTTCTGTAGCGTTCGAGAAGGTCTATGCCTTCACCAATTGCCTGCAGCATTCCGAATTCTATGCCGTTATGGACTAGCTTTGCAAAGTGTCCGGAACCCGATTCACCTGCATGGACAAATCCGTCTTGTACGGCAAGGTCTCTTAATATGGGTTCTATGATGCTGACAGCTTTTCTGTCGCCGCCTACCATAAAGCATGCTCCGTTGCGTGCACCGCTGACGCCGCCGCTTGTGCCGCAGTCAATATAGTCTACTCCCTTTATTTTCATTCTTTCAGCCCTGCGTATAGAATCGCCCCAGTATGAATTGCCTCCGTCGGCAATAATGTCTCCTGATTCGAGCACATCTGAGATTTCGTCAATGACAGTATCCACTACGCTGCCTGCAGGGATATAGAGAAAAATGATGCGTGGCGCATCCAGCATGTCCCTGAAGCTTTTGAAGTTCAGTGCATGTTCAATAGCAGTTTGTCTGAGTTCGGGAGAAAACTCACGTTTATCATAGCCGATCACTGTATATCCTTTTTCCATAGCCTGCATGGCCAGGCTGCCGCCCATCTTGCCGAGTCCTATTATCCCGAAAGATCTTTTTTTGTCGCTCACTTCAATCTCCTGATTTATTTAGTGGTTTCAGAATTGCGCGCACCGGAGCCCCGTCGCTGCCGTGAATTTTCATGGGAAGGCTAATCAGTTCATATTTTCCCGCAGACACATAAGGCATGTATAATCCTTCGATGATAGTTATGCCGCTCTCCAGCAAAATTTTATGTACCTGTTCACCGTTTTCTTTTCCTGCAACCGACAGATAGTCTATGCCCACTGTTTGTATATGTTTGTCTGCCAGGTAGCGGGCAGCCTCAGTGGAAAGGTAAACATAGTCCGGTAAAAAGTTTTCTTCGGGCCAGTTTCTGTCAGAATTGTGCGTCCTGAACAATATCCTTTCTCCTGTGTCAATGTGAAAGTTCTGCAGTTCACCTGATGTAACAACAGTGGTATTTTTAACTTCTATCACTCTGGCTGGCCCTAAGAATGCGGTGAGGTCAAGAAGTGATGCATCTGGTGCATTATTTATAAAATGCAGCGGGGAGTCGGCATGTGTGGCGGTGTGTGCGCTCATAGAAACGGATGTGACATTCGCCATATCTCCCGATGATATACTTTTGAATCTTCTTACTATTACCTCCGGTTCACCCGGCCAGTGCACCATTCCGTTTTTTATATATGCCGTTATATCGATCATCTGTCCCGACAGGAATTTCTTTTCCGGCTGAATCTTATCCTCATTCATAGACATATTCATAGTAATTATTCCACATATAATTCAAGAAATAATCTTATTAGCATATTTCAAGGTAATAAGGGGAATATTTTACTGGAACAGTATGTTCTTATCAGAGGGTAAATAGTGCAGTGAGGTAAAAGCCATAATTAAAGACGGCTCATTAAATCAGGCATGATAATCTGCCGTTTTAATGAGCCGTTTTACAGAGACCTGTCAGAACCGTATGAGCTGGCTGCAGCAAATTATAAAATGAAATGCCTGCTGCAGCTCAGTGGAATTACATCGAACCGCGTCCGCCGCCGCCGCCGCCGTTATCTCTTCCGTCATCTATGCTTCTGTCGCGTCTTTCCTTAAAGTCATTGAACATGTACCTGATGCCGACTGAAATGCTGCGGCTGCCGCTAAATACATATTTGCCTTTTGTATAATAATTGCTGCCGAAACTTTCAGTTTCATATTTGCTGTTGTCGAGTACACCATCACATGAAACGTCAAACCGGAGTTTGTTGTTCATAAATGATTTACTCAGGCTGAGATATAAGTATTTTTGATCATTCTGCTTGCGCAGTTTGTTGCTGGTACGCGGACTGTAATAGAAATAGGCATCAGCTTCTATGCCCAGCCAGAGCTTCAGATTGACATTAGCATTTAAGCTCCATGAATCATCTTTCATAGCGAGGTTTTCATTTATAAATTGTCCGGTCTGTTCTATATGGGTATAATGGAACTGTATATTCATCATACTTACAAATTCGGGCAGGTGGAACCACATATCGGGAGTATTGTAATAAGGAAGCGTCAGGTCTACACCGAAAGTTTTGTTTGATGCAAGATTGAAGTAGCTGGAAACCATAACACTGTCATTTTCGGTAGAGGTTGCACGTGTTATCATACCGGTAGAGTAGACATAAAAAGCATTTATGTACTGAGAAAAATTCAGTGCATATGAATTGATATATCCGGGCTCGATTTTCGGATTTCCAGCAGAATATGTATTGGGTCCGGCATATTGTCTGAAAGGATTCAGATAGTATATCTGCGGGTATCTGACGCGTCTGAATGCGTTAAAAGAAAGCTGATAAACATCGGTAAACTTATAAGCTATGTTTATATTCGGGAAGAAATTCAGGAAGTTTTCCGAAAATGCCACACCGGTTGTCAGCTGGTTGCCGTCTGTGATCAGGTTTTCAGTCCTGAGTCCGCCCTTTATATCGAATCTGCCCAGCTTGTACGAAGCCGTTGCATAAAGTGCATGAATACGTTCCTTGTAGCTGAATGTATTGCTGAGCTGCATGCTGTCGCGCCAGCCGGATGTAATGTATGAGTAATCAAGCACGTCGTAGTCGTTTTCACGGTTTCTGTATGTGAAGCTGTAGCCGGTTTCAAATCTGCCGCCTTCATACGGCGTTACATAATCGGCCTTGTATATAAATGTCTGAGCATTTACGCCGGTCTTGCTCTGCTGCTGCTGCGGCTGTCCGGGACGGTTGCTGTATTGAATGTCGAGCTTACTGTCTGCCGGATTGTCTATAATAGTGTACATAAGATCTGAAGTGAGTTCTTTGCCTTTCGTCTCAAATTTTTTCTTATAGAATCCGGAGAATGTAACTGTGTTGTACTGGTTGCTGTTTGCCGATCCTTTGTGGTAATTATATTCCGGCAGCAGCTGATTGTTTCTGACCATATAATCCGAAAAGTAATCTGACTTGTATCTGAACGTATTATATGAACCGGTAAGCGTCATGGAATTGAAGTCATTGAAATTGTAGTCCATTCCGAGCTTAAAGTAACCGTTTGGGGAGAAGTTTCGTGAATCCCCCGTGGATGACTGATAATAATTTGATTTGCTGTCGTAGGTATATCTTTCATCAATGCTGGAATTGGTATATTCGAAATATCCGGCTGACGCCTGGCTGAAGAAGTTCATTTTATTCAGCTTGTAGTTGAGGCTGTAGCCTCCATAATACCATTTGCTGGATGAGGTATGAATATTAAAAGAGCCGCTATAGTTATCTACAGTATTTTTCTTTGAGACCAGATTAAGAATATATGTGCCGCCCTCTGCACTTTCCTTGGCTCCGGGGGATGTTATCACCTCGGCCTGTTCAATTATCGATGCCGGCAGCTGTGTGAGCATTTCAGGGGGCATGTCGTATTCGCGGCCATCCATCTGTATCTTGACATCCTGTCCCCGGACGGTTATTTTCTTTGACTGCGGGTCAACCTGTACCACTCCTGAATTTTTCAATGCATCTGTCAGGGAACCCGAACTGCCGGGAAGCCGGTCAATATTCAGTACCTGGCGGTCGGCGTGGACTTCTATCATTGGTTTCAGCGACTTAATCACCATTTCCGGCATCACCATGGTGGCAGGCATCATTTTTATAA
>JBLMZS010000007.1:0-81138 GCA_050258935.1 Bacteroidota bacterium | reverse complement strand
TGCTTACACCTTCAGATTACGTATGGCTTAGCATCGGCATAAACGGATGCATTATGAACAGTGCGGAATTTAACCGCCTCGTCCAGCTGGAACTTACTTCCGGGCGCTACATCGGTACGGAAAATTATATACAGGTAATTGCACGCTACGGCTGGGGATCACTTACCCCCAGAAGCAGTCTGAAAGGGCAGATCGGCAATGATCTCTCGGTAATATCTGCAGGCATAGAATTCAAATCCCTTTATCCTTCTTTCTATACCAGCATACTGCAGTATTTCCTGGCCGGAATGGATATCAACAGCTATTCATTCAGATATAACACCCCCCTCGAAAGCGTATACTGTACGCCGGAAGGCGACGAAATATCAGAGAATATATATGACGACGGAGTTACAGCAGCAGACATACATGCAGGAGTTGGATTTATTGTAGGCCAGACGCCTAAGACACAGATCTGCGCGGAACTTTCTCCGGGGTACTTAATAATGGCAGCCAGGACACATGAAGGAGCAGATAATGAAGTGCTGAAAAATACGTTCTATATAAAGCTGAAGCTGGTGCTGTATTTTGCATACAGGAAGATATGAATGGAGATCTTTAGTATAGCCGGAGCTGCTGTCAGCTCCGGCCGGAATGAAATTACTTTAATAGAAGCATTTTTTTCACTGAAGTATTGTGTCCTGCATTTATTCTGCAGAGATATACACCGCCAGGAAGACCTGCGGCATTGAACACTGCATTGTGCTGGCCTGCTGCCTGCAGTGAATTTACAAGTACTGCCACTTCCTGACCCAGCACGTCAAATACGCTCAGCTGAACGAATGAAGCCTCCGGGAGGTTGTAGCTGATAGTAGTCGAAGGGTTGAAGGGATTAGGATAGTTCTGCTGCAGCGAAAATTCAGCGGGCAGATTGTCATTGTTTTCTTCCACAGATACCGTAACTGAATTATAGGCTGCTTCCACCTTATAACCATACGCGTCAAAGCTGTCTTTCCCATTGTTATAGTAGAGAGTTATATCGTTGGATTTGTTCTGCCATGCATTATCCATATAAGTATACTGCTCTGCTTTTATGCAGTTGCCGCTGCCGTCAAATACATAGTCTTTCTTTTCCAAATTATTCCATTCAGTACTTCCCCACATCTGATAAAGAAGCTGAAGTTCATTACTCTTCTGGTCATAGGTATGACAGAATCTGAAATAATTAAACCATGCTCCGTCACCCCAGAGCTGTGACAGTGTTTCGGTATTGTTGCCGGAAGCATCATATGAATAGCTCTCGCGTGATTCACTGACCCATTTGTCAACGTTCCATTTTTCTGTCAAGTGCGATAAGATTTTTCCGTCATTCCTGTATGTATATGATTCCCGGCCTTCCTTTTCCCATGCCGTACCGCTCCACACTTCGCTTTCGTGAGAGATTTCCTGATTCTGCTGATCATATATATATGTCTGTCTGTATGAATCCATCCATGCACCGTTCACCCATTCCTGCTGCAGGATAATATCAGTATAAGGATTTGACAGATAGGTATGTGCAATCCTTGAGTGGTTAACCCATCCCTCTGCTCCTGTGGTTTCCCATATAGCTTCCAGCTGCCTGTTCTGAGAATCATACGTAAACTTGTATCTGTATCCGTATATTGTGGTTCCCTCAACTATCATCTCAAGGCACCTGTATGTACAGTTTTCATGTGCATCGTACTGGCAGGTAAATTTAAGAACCGTAGTCCACGCGCCGCCAATCCACTGGTCACTGTTGCTGGATAACAGACTGCCGGCCGGAGTATATGATGAAGTGGTTCTGGAAATACCGGTCCAGGAACTGCCTGTCCACGCTTCGACCAATACCACAGCAGGAAATCCGTTATTGTCGAACTCCTCTGTTGTCCTGGTAAATGGAACCCAGCTGCCGCTGATATAATGTTCTTCAAGTTTTGTCAGCTTCATTGTTTCCCTGTCCATAGTATTTGTAGTTCTGATGACCGAAGTGTCCGTATACTCGGTAAAGGTTTTAAGCCGGTATTTCACAGAATCATTCAGGATACTGTTTGCTCTAGTCAGATCTGGCATCAGGCGGGCGTACTTTGCCGGAACAGCGGCCGCTTCATTACCCCGGAACTGTTGAGACGCCATGGATTTACCGTGCGTGTTATTCAGGCCCTTCGGAGAACCTGACTGTGCATTAAGCAGCGTAACCGAGCCGGCCAATAAAAATAACAGTAAATATTTTTTCATTACAACCCCTTAAAATTGAAATAACTAATAATTTTTCCTTCATCAGCAGCGCGCCTTTTTGCTGCGCGGCACAGGAAACTTTTAAGCATTGTTATAAGAAATAATTCCAATGCCACTCTAAAATTTAATAATAATCCGCCTATTTAGTTTAAATTTAAATCACATTTCCCCTAAATAATTATTCTCTTCCGGACCCCCATATTTTTTTGATTTTATTCGCACTTCCAGTATTTTTACCTGATGAATTTTTACGGACGGGCTGATTCCGGTGACTTAGGGTCCCGAATTAAAGCCCTGTTTTAAATATCGTACTGTAAATGCAGTTTTTTCAATAAGGAAATTATATGTATAATTCTATTGTAATGGTAAAACAGGTTCCGGATACAGCAAACATATCCGGAAAAGTCATGAAAGAAGACGGAACAGTAAACCGTTCAAAACTGCCTGCAATATTCAACTACGAAGACAGATCGGCGCTTGAACTTGCCCTGAGAATAAAGGATCAGTTCGGAGGTAAAGTAACTGTAGTTACAATGGGTCCTGCAAGAGCGTCCGACATACTTAGAGAATGTCTCTACATGGGTGCCGATGAGGCTTATCTGCTCAGCGACAGAAAATTTGCGGGTGCAGATACTCTGGCTACTTCTTACGTCCTCAGCGAAGCCATCAGAAAGATCGGTAACTTTGACTTTATATTTGCAGGCCGTCAGGCAATTGACGGAGATACTGCGCAGGTCGGACCACAGACAGCTGAAAAACTCGGCATACCTCAGATCACATATGCCGAAGAGATCATACGCCTGCAGGATGATGTTGTTACAGTAAAGAAAAAAATTGAAGGCGGCTATGAGATACTGGACGCAAAACTGCCGGTCATGATCACCGTGCTCAAGGATGCGGTTGAGACCCGTCCGTTCAAGGCTAAAAGAGTGATGGCATATAAGAATGCCAAAACCATACTCGATCTCGAGAAGATCGCTGAAGAAAACCCGCTGCTATATGTCGATAAACTCGTGGAGGAATACAGCAGCAAAAACCTCTTCATACCGACACTGACATTCGATGACCTGGAACTGGATCCTGAACGCTGCGGACTGAAAGGCTCACCCACAAAGGTTCACAAAGTTGAATCTGTCATACTGGCAGGCGGTGATGTAATGAAAATAGAACCTACAAAAGGCGGACTCAGCCTGTTAATAGATAAACTAATGCAAGATCACATTATAGGGTAGGAAAATTTTATGAATAACTTAAACAGAGAAGTCTGGGTCTTTATAGAACATAGAGATAATAAACCGGCTGACGTAAGCCTCGAACTTTTATCCAAGGGACGCAAACTGGCAGACAGCATGCACGGTCAGTTGAAGGCTGTAGTAATTGGTCAGGACGCACAGAAAATAGCAGAAGACACATTCCTCTACGGTACAGATGAAGCTTATCTGATAGACGATCCCGCTCTGAAACACTTCAGAACAATGCCGTACAGCCGCATACTCTCGGAAATGATAAACGAGAAACAGCCGCGCATCGTGCTTTTCGGAGCAACTATCATAGGACGCGACATGGCTCCGAGAATTGCCTCGGCTACGAGAAGCGGTCTTACTGCCGACTGCACCGATCTGCAGATATCTGACGTGATATATGTGAAAGAAGAATACAAGGATATACTGCTGCAGATCCGTCCTGCATTCGGCGGAAACATTATTGCCACCATCATTACTCCTGAAAATCCTGTACAGATGGCGACGGTAAGAGAAGGCGTGATGGAAAAATCCACCTGCCAGAACCCAAGGCCGGTTAATATCACACGAATAGATTATGTCCCTGATGCAGTAGACGAACTTGTAAAGATCATAGACCAGCACAGGGAAGAAAGCAAGGTAAACCTCAAAGGTGCACCTATAATTGTAGCCGGAGGATACGGACTGGGAACAAAAGAAAATTTCAAACTCCTGTTCGATCTGGCACACGTTCTCGGAGGCGAGGTTGCAGGAAGCCGCGCAGCTGTTGACGCCGGTTTCATACCGGTGGAAAGACAGGTCGGGCAGACGGGCGTCACTGTAAGGCCGAAGCTCTACGTGGCAGTCGGCATATCAGGAGCAATCCAGCACCGTGCAGGTATGCAGGAATCACAGAAGATAATAGCTATAAACAGCGATCCAAACGCTCCAATCTTCGAGATCGCCCATTATGGCATAGTTGGCGATGCGGCCGAAATCATTCCCGCATTCATTGAAGCTTATAAAAATAAACTGAAGTAGAGGATAAGAGATGGCAAATTATTTTATAGATAACCAGGATCTGCAGTTTTACTTTGAGAACCTCAACCTGAAGGAAATTGTAGCGATCAGCGAAGAAGACTATAAACCCAAGGAAGTGGATTTTGCTCCCGTCAACTACCAGGACGCAGTTGACAACTACAGAAATGTCCTCGAAATAACAGGCGACATAGCGGCAAATTTCATAGCCGAAAGAGCTGCAGATGTGGATAACCAGGGCGCCAACTATGACAACGGGAATGTCAGCTATGCAAAGGGCACACGCGAAAACCTCGAAAGACTTGCACAGGCTGATCTCAGCGGTATGATACTGCCGTATAAATACGGCGGGCTGAACTTCCCGTTCTCGATTTATATAATGGCCGTGGAAATAGTCTCAAGGGCAGATGCATCACTGATGAACCTGTTCGGACTTCAGGATATTGCCGACACCATCGTTAAATTCGGCACCGAAGAGCAGCGGCAGGAATTCATACCGAAATTCTGCACCGGCGAATATACCGGCGCAATGGCGCTTACCGAACCCGATGCAGGCAGTGACCTCCAGGCAGTGAAGCTGACAGCTTACCAGAATGCCGAAGGCAAATGGTTCCTTAAAGGCGTAAAACGCTTTATCACCAACGGTAACGGAAATGTACATCTTGTGCTGGCTCGTTCCGAAGAAGGTACAAAAGATGCCAGAGGCCTGAGTATGTTCGTATGCTATAAGGACGAAACAGTAAAGGTCAGAAGAATAGAACACAAACTCGGCATACACGGGTCACCCACATGCGAACTGCAGTTCAATGATACTCCTGCACAGCTCGTGGGTCAGAGAAAAATGGGACTGATCAAGTATGTACTCCACCTGATGTACCGCGCCAGAATGGGCGTATCTGCCCAGGCCATCGGTATTGCACAGGCCGCTTACGAGGAAGCACTGAAATATGCAAAGGAAAGGGTTCAGTTCGGCAAGGCTATCATAAATATCCCGGCTATTACAAATATGCTGCTGGATATGAGAGTCAGCCTTGAAAGTTCGAGAGCCCTGCTCTACAGCGCCGCATATTATGTTGATCTGAAAGAAAAACTCGAAGAGAAAATTGAACAGCTCAAATCTGAAGGCAAGGCATGGACGGAAGAGAACAACCGCCTGAAGAACGTGACGAAAATTGCAAATCTGCTCACGCCGATGACAAAGTACGTAGTGACAGAATCTGCCAATAAGATTGCCTACGATGCACTGCAGGTGCACGGCGGCACCGGATATATGAGAGAGTTCAAGGTTGAACGACTGGTGCGCGATGCACGAATTACAAATATATACGAAGGTACTTCACAGCTGCAGATAGTCGCTGCTCTGGGCGGAGTGCTGAACGACGTGCTGGACAAGTTATTCCTCGAAAAACAGGCGAAGGATTATAAGGGCGGATTGTCAAGACTTGCCGAATGCCTGAAGGAGATATACGAGATATTCAAGGACTCGCTGAAATATGTACTGGATAAAAAAGATCCCGTGTTCCAGGACGCTGCAGCAAAAGATCTCGTTGAACTCTACAGCTACATATACATCGGCTACCTGCTGCTCGACCAGGCGTGCAAGGACACCAGAAAGATCTTCGTCGCAAACCGTTTTGTAATCAATGCACTCTCGAATGCAAAGAGAAACGCAGAGTCGATCAAAAATGAACTGTTTGCCGATCTGCTGCACGCAGACAATATACTGATATAATAACACTGGACCGAGATAAATTCTGAATTATGAATTTTGTCCCGCCTTTGACGGGATCCCCGAATTCGGGGAAATTTTGAATGAGAGAAAAACCCAGGAATGATAATTCAGTCACACAGGGCATATGTGCCCTGTGCGGACGTCTTTTTTAATCGACCATCATAAATAAACCACAGTATTTTTTTAATTCAAAATTCAGAATTCATAATTTAGAGCCCGCAATTCGCCTGTTTTATCGACGATTAGTCAGACTCCAGCCATTTCTTCCAGATTTCGGGGCAATAGCCCAGAGTAGCCTCGTTCCCGTTTCTGACCACAGGAGTTTTCATCAGCAGTGAATCTGCCAGAAGTTCCTCTTCTGTATCAAACCTCATATACTGCATATTGCGTTTTTTATACTGCCTGCCTTCACGGTCGAGCAGATCTTCGATAGGAATTTTTCTGGTAATATTGTCCAGTTCACCCTTTGAGATATTTTTTTCTGCCAGATCCCTGAACTGATATTTTATGCTGCGGTCGCTGAAAAACCTTTCGGCTTTTCTGGTATCGCTGCACTTTCTGGTACCAATGATCTGTATATTCATTTCCCTAATCTCCTGAATAAAGCTGTTCTGCTTTTTCTGCTGAACTGACTATACCTTTTATCATTGCAGAACTGAATCCGCTATGCTCCATCTGATTGAGTCCTGAAATGGTGCAGCCGCGCGGCGTGGTAACCTTATCGACTTCGCTTTCCGGATGTGTTTCGCCTGCAAGCAGCAGTTCAGCTGCACCCTTTGCAGTCTGGGCAGCCATCAGCAGTGCTTCCTCTGAATGGAAACCAATTTCGATGCCGCCCTGCGAAGCTGCTCGTATTGCGCGCAGGAAAAAAGCTATTCCGCATGCACACAGCGCTGTAGCAGGCACCATCAGCTCCTCGCCTATTACAAGTGTCTTGCCCATACAGTCAAAGATCTTTGCCGTAACTTCAAGCGCATCCTCATCTTCCGATGCCAGGCAGGTCATCGACTGCTGCAGTGAAATTGCAGTATTCGGCATTGCACGCACTATACGAACCTCACTGCCGAGACGAGTTTTCAGATCTGACAGTTTTGCACCTGAGACGACCGATATTACAATTGCACCCGGCTTTATTCTGCCTGCAACTTCTGAGAGAAGTCCTTTCAGCTGGCCCGGCTGAACCGCAATAATAATAATATCTGACTTTCCCGCTGCTTCGGTATTGCTCTTCATAACAGCTGCACCGGCAGACTGGAATTCCTTCAGATGCTCTGTATGTCTGCGCGTAATGATCAGTCTTCTGTTTTCGATCAGGCCGGATTTCATGATTCCCTTTGCAATAGAGATGCCTATATTCCCGCCGCCAAGTATCGCGATTGTCTTATCAACTAACATTTTACCTCGTTGTGAAATTTTGGTTAAGGTAACGCTTTGAAGTTAAAGAATCAAGGTGTTTTGCTATATTTGCCGGGCACAGAATAAAAAAAATCCCGGCAGAAGCTATCTGCCGGGATTTAGAATTCTCTGTCAGCACCAGTGATAGTGCAGGCTGAAGATTTATTTCACAAGCTGCATTTTACGTATTGTACTGAAGTTCTGTTTGCCGTCTGACGAAGCCGCATTTACAGAATAGAAGTATATACCGGAAGGCATATCCGATGCATTCCAGGCCACCTCATAAAATCCTGCATCCTTAACCGTATTTAATAGTTCTGTCACTTTTTCGCCCAGCACATTAAACAGTGTTATTCTTACAGAACCGCTGAAGGGCAGGCCGTATCTGATTTTGGTAGACGGATTGAAAGGATTCGGGTAGTTCTGGTACACTACAAAATCCTCCGGCACATTCTGCAGTTCCACTTCAACTGCGGGATAGATAGTAATTTTCCCGTCGTTGTCTATCTGTTTCAGCCTGTAGCCGAATTTACCCTGACCGGGATTTTTATCTCTGAAAGAGTAATCATGTGTTGAGTTGCTTGTACCGTTCCCTTTGACGAATCCAATGCTCTTCCATTCAGAGCCCGAGGATCTGCGTTCAATATCGAATCCATAATTGCTGATCTCACTTGCTGTCTGCCACTTAATATCGGCATCATTTCCTGCAGCCTCGGCAGTAAAGACGGCAAGCTCAACCGGCAGCAGCTTATCCAGGATTATCTCGTTCGAAGAAGCGCCCACACCCTGTCCAGCATCACCAGCTGCCGAAACCCTGTAATGATACACTTTTCCAGATTCAAGTCCGGTAACATTGTATGATGTGACATTCCCGACATTCAGCTTGTTGTAACCGGCAACGGGTGAAGAGAAATCGGCATTGTCGTCGACCTCCAGAAGATATGAAACCGGAGCAGTTCCAAATGCCGGAGCGCTCCAGTGGGCAGTAAATGACGTTTCACCCAGATCGGTTGCCGCTGAAGCAGACGGAACGACCATCGCATAACTGCTGACCCATGATTCAGGACCGGCATTCAGCAGCGTCCCGTTATTTGCTCCCTGACAAATATCTTTGAGCTGGCTGCCTGTAAACTGGTCGAACCGGTAATACGCAGACAGACCCTCAGAGGCCGGCAGCTGAGGCACAGTCATGTTGTCGCTGATTTCCTGAGCTGTCCTTACCTTATTCCAGATCCTGACTTCATCTACGGCTCCGTTCATATAATATGCGGGAGATTCAAAAGTATCGCCGCTCGAGCCGATTCTAAGTACATTTGATGTATTCGGCTTATAGGTACCGGCGACATCTGTACTGCCGCTCAGTTTTCCGTTCACGTACAGTTTCAGTGCAGTGCCGTCAAAGGTACCTGCAATGTGCGTCCAAGTATTATTGCTCACTGTACTGGCGCTGCTGACCGAGGTCCAGCTGGCAGAACCATCTCCGACATAGAACTGCCATTTATTTGACTGATCAGCGTAAAAACCGTAGCCGTTACAAGCAGAACCGTCAAATACTCTTGATGTTACTACTCCTCTCGGGACTCCATCGGCACCACTTACTTTGGCCCAGAATTCGACAGTAAAAACGGGAGTATTCAGGGCAGCCGAGTAAGGGATTTCAACACGGTCGTCAGATCCGTCAAATACGAGCGCATTGCCCGGAATCTTTTTTACTTCGATGGTAAAATTTCTCTGTACTGAGCGAACAGGGCTGCCGTTGTCTGAAATGGTCACCGTTATCACTGCCTTACCGGTTTTCCCTGCGGCAGGAGTAAACTTCAGCATAGCGGTATTTGCCGGACTGGTATAAACAATATCCGGATTAGCAATCAGCGCTGTGTTATCAGATACTGCAGCTATCGTAAGCGTCTGACTCTCTCCGCCGCCGGCTGTAATTCCGGAGAGAGTAATTATACTTTCCGGAGAATCGGCATAAATAATATCTGAATTGGATATTGCGTCAAGTGTCGGGAGGTCATTATCAGCAGCAACAACAATTTCAGCAGTTGCGCTCTGGCCGCCCAGGCCTGCATCGGCAGATGATGTGGATGCCTGAACTGTAAATGAGGCAGTTCCGTTAAAATCATTTGCAGGAGTAAATTTCAGCGATACAGTTCCTGTTCCGAAAGGAACAAAACTTCCGGAGACTACCTCGGTAATGCCATCGTTCAGGTAGAGTTTACCGTTTGTCACACCGGTAACCTTGAAGTGAGAAACTTCCGCACCATCGGCCGCATTGCGGGTAACAACGAGGCCCGATGTAGTTTGAACATCTTCATCAGTAGCGGAACCTGTTACAGCTATATTGTCTGCAACTGGTGTTACAGTAATATTTACAGCGGCATCGGCAGAATAATCAGAACCGTCGGAGGCCTGATATGTAAATCCCGTTGATCCGTGGTAATCTGCATTGGGATAGTACTCCAGACCTGCAAAACCTGACAGAGGAATAATCTGATTGAGCGTAACTGCAGAACTGTTGTATTTCAGAGTTCCGCCGGAAGGCAGACCGGTTATTTTAATTTTTATATAGTTATCACCGTCGGCATCAGTATATGCCGCGTTCAGGTCTGCAGAGGTAACAGTAATCTTTGCTGCGTCCTCCAGAGCAGATTTTGTGATAGCCGAAACCACCGGGGCGATATTTGTACCTACGGCAATACCGCCAGGATTTGCTGACGTATAAACTACCGATACATTTTCCAGAGCGCCTGTAAGCGAGACATCTGCTATTCTTACTCTCTGATAAATATTACCGGCTTCGGTCCAGATCAGTTTTTTCCTCAGGGCATCGAATGCAATATACTGCGGCCGGTCGCAGCCGGTTGAATACAGAACAGAATTAGTTGCAAAATTCAGGTCGCTTACTTTTATTCTGTTAGCATTGATTTCAGTCCAGTATACCTTTCCTGAAGCCGGATCGACTGCAATACCTGAAGGTCCCCCGGTCTGAATATCGGCGTCACCTCTGGTCTGAGTAACTGTTCTGCTGCTTAAGCTGATTTTTCCGATAAGACCTGTACCGTAGTCAGTATAATAGAGATTTCCGTTGACGCCGTCGACCGCAATGCCCCTGAGGTTACAGCTGCCGGCTCCGAAATTGTACACAACTTCGACGCCGCTGCCGTCGGCATTTGAACAATAGATCTTGTTCTCATTTGCTTTTGAAGATATCCAGTAGATCTTTGCTGTCGATTCATCGTAGGCCACACCGCGCACAGCTGACTGGCCGGTTACAGGAGTGGATATTGCTCCGTTCATTGCGGAAGCAGTAGTGATTATGCCGGCATTTTCATAGACCGCTTCACCCCAGAAAACAGTATTTGCAGCAGTGCTGAACGCAATGCCCTGAGGGAATGATTTAGCCGTCAGTGCTTTAGCTTTGTAATTTGATCCGTCCGGGTGAACTCTGTTGAGTACCGGCGAGTCTGCGGTATATGTGGTCCAGTAAATTTTCTGGGCAAAAGCACTTTCAGTAAATGAGAATACAAATGCACAGAACATAAAACAAATTGCACAATGCTTACCGGATATTTTTACTTTCATTCCGACTTCCGCTAATGAGAAAAATAGTGTTGTTAGTTGTTCGAATCAAGAACTGCTGGGGAAAATGCCCTGCAGTGCAATTACAAAATTAAGTACGAAGTACGGCGGCATATTAGTATGAGGCTGATTGCCTCCTACATTCCTCATATTCTGGGCTTTCATTGCTGCATTGCCGCCGCCATAAACTGGTGAAGCAATATTATGCCGGGCCGGGACATTATTTACGGGACTTACTGACGTACCATAGTCTGAAGAGCCGAATGAATGCACATGTGCAGGAAGCTGCACAGTACTTAATGTATGCGATGCAGAACCGGCTCTTTCTCCCAGACTATGTCCATTCCCGACATGGAGAGGAGTTCTGCCGCGGAAGTCTGGAAGCGCGAAATTCACCCGCCCGTCTCCCCCATAAGTAGTACCGAGCAGCGCGAACAACGCCTGATTCTGGTTTATAGGCAATAACTGTCCGTTGCAGAGCGCCCAGCCCTTAGGAGCAAAGTTAAAACTGACCATGGCTATTTCACCGAGGAACGGTTCTGTGCCGGCACTGTTAGCCGCAGCTACGGGCAGACTGGCAGATTCTGCACTCTGCCAGGCGGCAGCTTCAGCGGTACCTGATATTATACTGCCGGCAGCTGCAAAGCCAAGCATTTTCTTTAGAAAACCTCTTCTCTGTATCATACCTTTATTTTCCATTTCTGTGTCTCAAATTTCTGAATACCGCTATACAATTTTAATTAAGGTCTCGGAGGAAAAACACCCTGCAGGGCAATAATATAATTACAAACTGTATACGGGTGCATGTTATTGTGCGGCTGAGACTGGCCCGAGACATAAAATACACTGGCACTGCCTGCAGGTCCGTATACCGTATTACCCGAGGCATCCCTGGCAAAAACCCTTCCGGACGGATCACTCGAATCGCCGACTCCGGAATAGCACCCTATGGCAGAACCGGCATGGATATGAGCAGGAATTTCGCTCTCCAGAAGTGTTACAGTTTCCGCTCCTCCCATTTCTCCCAGATCCCTGAGTGATAATCCGGGACCATATCCAGGGTGCATTGGAAACCTCCCCTGAAGGTCCGGAAGTGCAAAATTAGTTTTTCCGTTCCCTCCGTATGTCGTACCCAGCAGCGAAAACAATGCCGTGTACTGGGCAATAGGCAGCAGCTGACCATTGCAGAAGGCCCAGTTTCTTGGTGCGAAATTAAATGGCACCATGCATATCTCTGCTATATATGGATCAGTACCGCCCATAGCAGATGCAGGTGTTTCAGCTGGCTGCTGCCAGCCGGAGGAAATACTCGTCGCTGCTGAAATCCCTTTTGCTGCAGGCAGTAAAGAGAATAATGATATGACAGAGGCAACCCGCTTCAGAAAGCTGCGGCGTTTAAGATTCATAGTAAATACTCCGGAGGAATTGTCATTGCTGAAAATTTCATTTTGTTATTAAATATCTGTCAGCTGGCTGTAGGAAAAACGCCATACAGAGAAATAATATAATTCACACACAAATACGGCGGCATATTATTATGGGGCTGTCCCCCGCCGGTGTTGTTGTCGAATTTCATAGATGAATCGGGTTCGGCTGAGCTAAACATCTTACTGCCCGAAGGATCTGCCCCTACACCCGAAAGACCGGGAGTGTCGCTGAACCCCGGTGAGGCGGAGCAAGGTATCGAGCTATTTGCCTGCCCGCTTCCGGCATGATTATGCGAAGGGATCTGATTTACTGAAAGTGTAACTGACTCAACGCCCGACTTTTCGCCCAGCGTATAGGTTATTCCTTCAGAACTGGTACCTGCTCCCAGCGGGATCCTGCTCATCATATCCGGCAGTGCAAAATTATTTTCCCCGTCCCCGCCGTACGTTGTACCAATCAGCTGAAACAGAGCTTCATATTCACTGATCGGCAGAAGCTGACCGCTGCAGAATTCCCACCCTGCAGGAGCATAATTACCCGCAAACATGCGTATTTCACCGACATATGGCTGGCCCATACAATAATCCGATTTGTTAAATTTTAAATATTTGAATTTCAAGTTAGTAAACCGGCTGGTAAATTACCAGTATAATCCGGACAATACAACAGTCACGTGATATATCTCAACAAAGCCCAAAGCCTGTGCAGCAGATTTCCCGGTTCTGCAATTCTGTACCTGATGCCCGGATTCGCATCGGCCCAGTACGAAAAGTATATAAATGTATTTTCCTTAAAAGGTCCCAGATTTGTAAAAACGAACGGAACCGTCAGACCGGATTCAAACGTATCAAGAGATATTTCTCCCGAAATCTGAATGCGTGTAAACATTGCAAGATAGATGTTTGAATTATCCTGTGCAGGAATGAAAACACACCTGGGGGACAGAGCGATCGCGTGATTTGCAGCTCTGTTGAATATCTTCTGAAACCTGCACGCCGTGCGGCCTGAAAGCTCGAATATGACGGCAACTTTTTCTGCAAGTCCATTGCGGAATTTCCCCTCAGAAATCTCGTATGATATCTTCTGTTCAGTTGTAGTTTTTGCAGACTGCTGCAGGTTAAATAGTTTATTCGGATCAGTAAGCGCGGCTTCGACGGTAACGCTTTCCGGCACCATAATTCCGCCTTTTATCATCTGAGGATACAGATTAGATGCTATAGCGACCTGCGGCTCAACAGAAAGCGCTTTCTGCATCGCTTCAATAAACAATATATGGAACTGATCTGCTGCATCATGTTTATATTCGGCCGCATCGCACTGGCGGAATTGCGAAATGAAACTCTCCATATTAAGCGACTGCGCGATTTTCCGGGTGCAGTCGAGCGATCTTTTATGCATGTCAATCAATGTGAATCTGACATCTTCAGGGCGGAAAAGAGAACTGATCAGAAAACAAAACGGTGCAAACGGTCCGCAGCCTGCGTATAGTATATGTACAGTGTCACCCGGAAATTTTTTCTGCGTCTTTTTTATGGCATCATACAGGCCGGCAGTAAATTTTGCAGTCCTGTTGAAGTCCAGTACACAAGTTGCAGCGTCCTTCGGTGAAATAGCCCGGCCGGTACCGAGCGATGTATTTCCGGTATCTCCCGAAACATCCGACAATCCGGTTATTCCGGCAAATATATCGTAAAGCCGCTTTGAAGCGGCTTCTGAATACAGCCGGTCAAAGTCACCAGATACAAACATTCCGGAAATTTCGCTGATCGCCTGAACAATACCCGGTTCGGCAAGCTTATTGGTCTCTATAACAGCCTCGTTGTTGGCATTCGCTTAATTATTGTCAGGTATCATCAGATCCTGAGTCAGAATTTTTTCGTTTAAGGTAACGCTTTGGATAACAATAATCAAGTATTTGCCTACTTTATATATTCCTTCATAGACTGAGCCGACAGACTGCCCTTAAAGATGCGCGTAAGAAACTGCTGCATATGCAGCCATGATTCCTTGTCGGCTTTCTCGTTATAGGATATGTCCATTTTAAACTCTTTGCCCAACCTGTCCGCATCGGGATTAGTAAATGCATGCTGTGAATTTGCATATACTATAATTGTATAGTCAGCATTTGCCTGTTCCATTTCCTTTCTGAAATCCTCAAATTCTTCCGGAGTAATAAAGTGATCTGCTCCTCCGTGACAGACAAGAACTGCAGGCTTCATTCCTTTCGGTGCCGTTTTTCCGGCGGCAGGCGCAAGTGTACCGTGAAAGCTGACGACTGCGCGCAGACCGGGATTGATACGTGCCATATTCAGTACCACTCCCCCGCCGAAACAGTATCCGATAGCAGCGATATTGCCGGCGTCGGTTTCGGGTTCAGCCTTCAGTACTTCCACAGCTTTATTGAATCTAGAAACGGCACCGTTCATATTGTCCCTTACCTCCCCGGCCAGTTTCTGTGCATCCTGAGGGTTATTGGCGGTGGTGCCTCCTCCATACATATCAACTGCAAAAGCGGTATACCCGAGTTCTGCCAGCATGTCGGCACGTTTTTTTGCGTAGTCATTCAGACCCCAGAACTCATGCACTACTATAACCCCCGGACGTTTGCCTTTCACGCTGGCATCATATACCATATAGCCTTTCATTTCAGTTTTATCGTCGCTGTATCTGACTTCACGTGAGATTAGTTTGTGCATCTTTTGTTTTGATCCGGATTTCTCCTGGGCCTGCATTCCTGCTGCAGCGGTGATGCAGAACAGGAATGACAAAAATATGTACAGTTTCACTGCATACAATTTGTCTGTATATGATTTCATGGTTTGTCCTTTATGATGGTGTTTATTATGAAAGCACCCGGTTCATTGTTCCGGGCATATATAAAAAAGATAAACACGAATGCATTAAAAGACAATTGCTGAGGTATGATACAAATCCCTGCGCCTGAGTGCGGCAGGGATTTGTCGTAAGTAACGTACAGGAATGTTTAGTTTCTCCAGAAGCGGGTGTCTGATTTTGAAATAGGCTTATTAAATTTCACCGTAAATACTGAACCTTTGCCCTTTTCGCTCCGGACAAAAATATCGGCATTGTTCAGATTTGCAAGACGTTTTGCCAGGGCAAGTCCCAGACCGTTGCCTTCATATTTGCGTGTATATCCCATCTCCTCCTGCGAGAAGGGTGTAAACAGCTTCTGCTGGTATTCCTCTGAAATCCCGATGCCAGTATCACTTACTGAAACGCAGGTCCTTCCCAGATCATCAATATACTGTGTTACCTTCACATGCCCATTGTCAGTATATTTGATCGCATTATCCAGCAGTTGTTCGAACAGCTGTGCAAGTGTAGACTGATCTCCGGTCACATCACACCCCGGAGCTTTATTTTCCGTAATCAGCCCGATTTTTTTCACATGCGCACGGTTTGCCGCATCCTTCACAAGAGGATTCACAACACTGTGCATCAGATCTAATTTGGATGCTTTGACCTCTATCGTCTCATTCTGGAGTACCGACATATTAAGCAGCAGGTCGATGGTGCGCATGAGTCTCTTGCCGCCTAATTCTATCATGGAATAGAACTCCTCGATTTCCGGATCGCGGTTATCGCCGAATTTCTCCTTCAGCAGCCAGGCGAAGGACATTATGGTATTGATTGGTGTACGTACTTCGTGTGACATCTGAGTAAGAAACGCTGCCTTGATCCTGTCGGAAGCTTCTACTTTTTCTCTGCTTTGTATCAGTTCTTCTTCAAATCTTTTTCTTTCCAGAACGTGGGAGATCTGTTCTGCTATCTTATCTATTCCGTTTGTATGGCATTTATTGAATCCGTGAATATTGTCGAAATCAACTATTGCCACTACACCGGCAGGGCGCCCCTTTATCCTGATGATTGAACCCATAATAGAAGCCGGTTTACTATTACCCGGCAGTTCCACGCATTTATTCAGGACATTCTCCAGTTTGTTTTCCCTCAGCATTACTGACTTGCCGTTCTTCAGTATGTATTCGGTGATCAGATTGCAATATTTTGCTCCCAGCAGATTTTTACCGCTGTAGCCAAACTCGTCTATTGAATACGGGTATGAGATCTTATCAGTCTCATCGTCATACAGTGATACGAAGAAATTTATAGAGGGCATAAATTTCTTGACGGACATATATATATTCCGTATGATTGATTCAAGCGTCTGTTCCGATTCATCCATATGCGAAATCTTGCGCAGCATGGAATCAATGATTTCATTATATTTTTTTTCAGTAATATCAGTATAGGTGGTGATGCGGAATATGCTGCCGGAATCGTTGTTGAATTTAATATCTGTCAGCTGCAGGAACAATTTTTTCCCGTCTTTTCTCTTTATCATTACTTCGCGCTTTTCATAGTACCGCTCAGCCATAAACTGGGTATGATTGCTGATAGCGGCATCTATATCATCCTCGAAGATAACTTCATAGAACTTGTGGTTCAATACATCACTTTGAAGACAACCCAGCATTTCATTGAAAGCCTGGTTAGTTTCAAGTATGGTACCCTCATTGTCCACAATGCTGATACCGATCTTGCTTGAATCGAGTATCGGATAGACAAAACCGCTTAAAATTTTACTCTGATAAAAAGAATCCTTGAACATGCTCCACCATATAATTGATTCAGATGACGTGTTTTACACAAAAACAATGCCACCCGCATAAACGAAGCAATTACCCGGTAAAGCATGCCGGGTCAGACCGCGGAATGGTTCATAATGATACAGTTCATCCTTCTGTTTTATTAAACAATACACTCAGATATTTTTACCTAAACACCGAAGTATAGTACACGGAGCATAATGGCTGCAAAGACGAGGGTTTAATGAGGCCGGGCCAGGATGTAATGCCGCTTGAATATTTTTACTGACCTAACTTAGCAATATTGATATTATTATTGCTGAAAATCCAGTTAATTTCATAATTTCCCGCCTCCGGCGGGATCCCGCCAGAGGCGGGACAGAATTCAAAATTCAGAATTTTGCATTGGTTCATTAGCAGTTATTTATAAGTATCTACGTACCAGTCTATAAGTTTGCGCGATATGCTCCACCGGCCGGGCACCTCGGGCAGTGCATCGGGGCTGAACCAGCGGGCTTCCAGAATTTCAGTTTCGTCGACCTTAATTTCACCTGAATCGTATTCAGCGGTAAAGGCGATCATCATAGAGTTTGGAAATGGCCAGGATTCGCTGCCGAAGTATCTGATATTTTTCACTTCAATGCCGGTTTCTTCCCTGATTTCGCGGTGTACACACTCTTCAAGAGTTTCACCGGCTTCAACGAATCCGGCAAGCACCGTATATAAGTTGCCCCGCGTACGGCTATGCCGGGCCAGCAGCAGTTTGCCGTCTCTGACAACCGCGGTTATTGTTGCAGGACAGATACGAGGATATGTGACAAGTCCGCATTTAGGACACTCCTTTGCTCTCTCACCATCTTTCTGAGTAACAGCGCTGCCGCATCTCCCGCAGTACTGATGAGTCCTGTCCCAATCCATTATCTGGAATGCGCGTCCTGCAAGGCAGAACCATTCCCCTTCAAACAGCGGCAGCAGTGCGCGCAAATTGAAGAATGAAAGTCCTTCAGACTCCAGTGCTTTCATTTCTGTTTCAGCTGTAAAGCAGCCGATACCATCCAGCATTCCGAGATACTGTGAGCGCAGTATATTTATGCCGGCAGACGCCGGATCGCTGAAACGGGGTATTAGCGGTGCCGGGCCGCTCTCATCTACCAGCAGTTTATCGCCGCTGAAAATAAACCAGTAAGGGGGCTCTTTCTCAATTGCGGAAGCTGCCTGTCCGGAGACTTGAATGGAAGGTATAAAGTTCATGTCCTGGCCTTAAAAACTTACAATGATCAAAAGATATGGAACAAGAGAACTAAAATAAGTAAAATTTTTCAGTTTTAACAGCTTGATAGATTTCTATTTAATGGATACTTTTGGAACCGGGATTTTCATGTATTCCCAAATATTCTAACCGATTTTTCAATCTAAACGGGAGTTAAATGACACACCGGATCATTGATGTAAACGAAAGACCCCCAATAACAGAGAGCATTCCATTAAGTTTCCAGCACCTTTTTGCGATGTTCGGGGCTTCTGTACTGGTACCCATTTTATTCAAGATCAATCCTGCAACCGTTCTCATGATGAATGGCGTCGGCACGCTGATCTATCTGTTTATCTGCAAAGGAAAAATTCCTGCATTCCTCGGTTCCAGCTTTGCTTTTCTATCACCCGTATTTCTTGTAATAGGCAAATATGGATATCCTTCGGCTCTCGGAGGATTTATTGCATCAGGGCTTATCTTTATTTTTGTAGCTCTATTATTCAAATTTCTGGGGACAGAATGGATACACGTTGTGTTTCCGCCTGCAGCCATGGGTGCAATTGTAGCTATAATAGGTCTTGAACTGGCGCCTACCGCGGGTGACATGGCAGGACTCCTTCCCAAGAATGGTATACCGCTCGATGCAAAAAGTGTTACGGTTTCAATAACGACTCTTGTAACAATAATTCTTGGATCGGTATTGTTCAGGGGATTTCTGAAGATAATCCCTATTCTCATTGGTGTCATCGTAGGCTACGTATTGTCGCTGTTTATGGGACTGGTAAATTTTGATCCCATATACAATGCTCCGTGGTTTGCATTCCCGACAATATATACTCCTGTTTTCAACATCTCTGCCATACTCATTATCATCCCTGCTTCACTGGTGGTCATTGCCGAACATATCGGTCACCTTATAGTAACGGGCAATATAGTGGGGCGTGACCTTGCGAAAGATCCCGGACTGCACCGCTCGCTGATCAGCGACGGTATTTCCACTACAATTTCAGGATTGTTCGGTTCTGTTCCTACCACTACTTATGGTGAAAATATTGGCGTGCTGGCAATTACCAAGGTATACAGCGTATGGGTTATCGGAGGCGCGGCAGTAATTTCAATACTGATTTCCTTTATCGGTAAATTTGCAGCGGCTATACAGACAATCCCGCTTCCTGTGATGGGCGGTGTATCACTGATGCTGTTTGGTGTAATTGCAGCCTCTGGTATAAGAATGCTCGTCGAGAAGAATATCGATTACAGCAAGCCTAAGAACCTTATACTTACAGCGTTTGTACTGGTAATAGGTATCAGCGGAGCCCAGATACAGGTGGGTACGGTAACCATGAAGGGAATGGCGCTTGCAACGGTACTGTCGATCTTCATCAGCCTGGCTTTTGAAGCATTCGAAAAAATGGGACTGATGAACGAATAACTATTTACGGAATTTAATCAAATGTCACTCCGGCCGGAGCGGTACTCTGTCTGCTTTGTCCGGGCTGACATTTTTTATTGTATCATGGATTGAAGTACTTCCTGGTAGTGTTCAATCTGTTCTTCTGCATCGTCATTCAGACGTACCTCCTCTTTCTTCCTGGCTTCGGCCAGTGCTGTCTGACGTTCCCTGTAACGTGTAATTTTCTGTTTAACCCTTTCTTCCAGCATTTTCAGCTGGCTGATCTTGGCTTCTCTTATCCTGCTGAACTCCTGATCCCTTATCTGGGCCTGGTTTGTCAGTTTATTGCGAAGTATGCGGGAAGCGTTCGATTTTCTGAGGACCACCGATACAGCTATTCCAACGGCCAGTATCCAACCGATGAGGAATGATATTCCACCCCACTTCAGCCCGGTAAAAAAAGGATTTTCTATCTGTCCGGAGGATTTGAGTGTTGAACTCAGACCAGACAGATATGAAAGTCTTGAAAAGCTGATCAGTATAATTACTATTGCAGATATAACAACGTCATACAGCATTCCGTTTTTGAAGGAATGCATGGAGTCATAGCGCGGGTCCTTATCAATATTTTTCAGATCTTCATAATATCCGGCCATATCTTTTTTAATCCGGATCTCAGCGGCCTGGATCTCATTGTCGATCTCAAATTTTGCTGATTCTTCGGCTGCGTGATAGTATTCCTGCAGCTGTTCAATCGAATTCTCGATATGCATGATTTTTTCGTCATAATCATCGAGCCTGCTCTTGATAACATCTGAGAAATCACTTCTTACAGACTTCATCAGGAAACTTACGACCTGATTATAATTGTCCCTGAGAATCTTCAATGACATCCTGAACAGCAGCGAATCACAGTTTGAAAATTCGGTGAATATTTTGTCGAGGAAAGTAAACTTTCTTAAAATCTCAGGTGTATAGAATTCTTCGAGTCCGAGTGTTCTGAGCTTCGCGACAGCGTCTTTCAGAGAAGAGGCATAATTATCGTGTTTATACCAGAATCCCGCGAATAATCCTTCCAGTTCCATGTTCATCGCTGCAAATGCGTCTTCTGCAAACACATTCATTACCTCAGGATTACGCAGGAACAATCCGAAAAGGCGGATATCAGAATTCTCAATCGCATAGCGGAGGCAATCTACATCAAAGAAGAAAATGTCGCGCACGTTTTTTATCGCCGTTTCCTTGTCTCCCAGGTGCATTGCAGACAGGCAGCAATAGTAGCGGCCGGTAACTGAGCGATGTGAAGCTTTCATTGCCTGACTGAATCTGGAGACCGCATAGCTGTAGTCTTCCTGCAGCAGGCTGATATATCCGGATATATTGCTGAGCAGATAATTTATTCTGCCGAGAAAATCTTCCCCGAGTCTGAGTGATTCGACGTGCCTGACAATATTGAGCAGATAGCCTGATGCAAGAGCGAATGGTCTGAATTCCTTCAGTCCCAGCAGTATCAGCACGCGGAAGATTTCAGCCATGAACAAGCGACTGCTGATCCCGCCGTCACACAGTTCAGAGAGCATAGATGAGTATTTTTTCTTATCTGTAACGGTAAGTGCATTGCACCATGACAGGTAATAATCTCTGGCTTTATAGTAGATGTTGATGAGTGATACAGAGGTTTCAGATTCATTTTTCAGCCAGCTTTCGTACCTTTCCAGCAGCTCCTTGTCACAGAAAAGCAGCAGCGGGAAATCACGCACCGGCACCACATAATCATTCAGCTCGTCGGCTTTTTTAAGTCTCAAAATCTCGGATTTTTCTATTATCTTCCGGACATGCATCAAAGAAGAGGTCACACTGCCGGCAGTATGCTCAAAGTACCTGAGTCCTATCTGACGCAGGCGCTGTTCGGGACTTCTGTCTGTCCCGGCAGCATCGGAATCTTCAGGCGCAGTGTCTTCGCTGCTCTTCTGCACGTCCTCAGCCGATACTTCCTTTTCCCCGAATTCCCCGGATGTCATGTTTTTCAAATCTTCCTTTTCGAAACTGTGTACAAAAATAATTAACCTTTAAGAAATATCATACTGATATTTTCTGTGCCCTTTCGCATAAACAGTTTTTGTTCAGATAATTTTTCCCTAAATTTACAGAATGAAAATACTAAAGTTTTATATAATACCGGCCATAATTATATTTTTCCTGTACGCAGGATGCAGCAGTAAATCGCACGGACCCGCAGAAAAAGCCTTCGCCATAACTGATGACACCGGTGCGGTGATTACATTTTCTGGTGTACCCCGTAAAGTGATCAGTCTTGCACCAAGTCTTACGGAAATGATCTTCTCGCTGGGAGCCGGTGATAAACTCGCAGGCAATACCATCTACTGCACCTATCCGCCCGAGGCAAAATTAAAGGAAAAGGTTGGCGATCTGATAACCGTTGATTACGAAAAGATACTCAGTCTTAAACCGGATCTTATACTGATTTCTGTCGAAGGCAACGTAAAGGATACCTATAACCGGCTGAAAGAACTGGGCTTTAAGGTAATGGTCAGCAACCCCAGAAATTTTGAGGGAATAAAAAAAACATATTCCCAGCTCGGAACTGTGCTCGATAAAAAAAGAAGTGCCGACAGCACTATTTATTCGTGGGATAAGCGGTATGCCCTAATCAGACAAAAACTTCAGGATCAGAAAAGACCGAGCGGCATGTTCATAGTTGGACTGAATCCGCTGATGCTTGCCGGAAAAAATACATTTATAAACGAAATACTGACCTCTGCCGGCATAAACAACATTGCCAACGATCAGCCGGTAAATTATCCTCTGTTCAGCCGCGAGGAAATCCTGCTGCGCAATCCTGATTATATTATAACGACAGGACACGCTTCCGGCGACGCCCGGCAGATCAGGGCAAACTACAGGGAGTGGAGCACAGTCAGCGCCGTAAAGAACAACAATATCATACTGGTTGACGAGGACAGATTTCTGAGACCCGGGCCGAGATTTATCGATGCACTCGAGGAGTTATACGGAAAGCTGTATGCTGACAACACTGCCAGATAAACGGGCGGTAGCTGTTTACTTTACACCTGACAAAAGTATTTAATATCCCTCAGCCGGATGTTTTTCTCCGTCGTCAGTCTTCGTTATCCAAAACGTCATCCGGGGCATCGGGGATTTCCAGAAAACGTTCCTCATCGTAGTCCGATATAAATACTCTGGAACACATATCTCCCTTGAATCTGCCGGTCTTTTTGCAATTATCGAACTGTTTCTTTGCACTTACTCCGTCGCCCGCTCTTTCACTCAGAGTAAAATCGTCCAGATCATCGCATTCCGAGCAGAACTTTACTGACTCGAGATGTTTTGTTTTATTAGGTAGTTTCCTTCTGCTCATATCTGTCACTGCTTATTGGTTCCCAATCCATTCCTTCACATGGAAGCTTTTGTCTGCTGGGATGCTGATCATATTTCAGACAAATAACTGCTGTTTTATCAAAATTTTTGCACGAAGAGCAAAGGGTATATTCAATGATATCCTTATTATCCTCCTCGAACCTCTTCAGCTGGAGTATAGCCGGGTGCAGTACCACAATATACAGCAGTACAAACCCCAGTATCCACCAATACTGATTCGGCATATACGGCTGCATGACCCATATCAGCGGTATCATGATGACCGTCCTTATTATTGCCCAGAATATTATAGCACCCATACACTTTATTTATTATCCTTACCTGAAATCTATAAATACTTGCGGCAATAGTCAATCCACTTTTTGAACTGAGCGGGGCGACACTTGCTGTCAGCCCGTCAAATTACTGACCTAATAAATTGATTTTCGATATTTATTGAGTTAAATTTTATTATCAAAATTTAACATATTATCAGGACACAACTTGGAAGAAAATAAGAATAATGATATACCCGCCGGAAGCGGCGGAAGTTCTTCTTCAAACGACAAAAGAGCCGGCTCACAGGACGATCAGCAGTCCAGACAGCAGTCAGGCGGCAGGCCCGGTAAAAAATACTATTATAACAGATACCGCAACAGACGTCCGTCGTCTTCATCCGGCGCACAGGGCAGCGGGGAATCAGTTTCTTCGCGCAGACCATCGTTCAGGAAGATTTCCGTAGTTGTACCGCTGCTCAATGAAGAAGAATCATTAAGACCCTTGTTCCTTGAGCTGAAGAAAGTCCTGAAATCCCTGCCTTCCGACTATGAAATCATTTTTATAGATGACGGAAGCACCGATAAATCGCTCCAGATAATCAGGGAGCTGGTAAAAATAGACAATAAGGTCAAATATCTGAGTTTCAGAAAAAACTACGGCAAGTCTGCTGCACTGCAGATGGGATTCAAGGAAGTAACCGGCGATGTTGTCATTACAATGGACGCCGACCTGCAGGATGACCCGGCTGAGATACCCAACCTTCTTGCAAAGCTCAATGAAGGATATGACCTGGTAAGCGGATGGAAAAAAGTCAGATTTGATCCGTTCATAAAACGACAGTCCTCCAAGTTCTTTAATTTTGTCACCGGACTGATGAGCGGAATAAAGATACATGACTTCAACTGCGGACTCAAGGCATACAGAAGTGATGTAGTTTCGAATATCAGGGTATACGGGGAACTTCACCGCTACATGCCTGTACTCGCTGACTGGCAGGGTTTCCGCATTTCTGAAATACCGGTAAAGCACCATCCGCGGCGCTATGGCAAGACAAAATTCGGCGTTTCGAGATTTTTCAAGGGATTTATCGATCTGGTTACCGTAATATTCACCACCCGTTATGTAAAACGCCCGATGCACCTGTTCGGATTTCTGGGCGCCCTGGCTTTCCTGATAGGGTTTGTGGTGAATGGTTATCTTACATATGAATGGCTGATAGAAAAGACATATATAAGCAACCGTCCCCTTTTATTCCTCGGCATACTTCTTATAATAGTCGGTGTTCAGTTCTTTTCTGTGGGTCTTCTGGGTGAAATCATGGTTCATAACTTCAGCTCCGATACCGAATACTGCATCAAGGATAAAAAATAATATCCGGACTGTGTTGGAAAGAATAAAAACATTTCTGAGGGAGTACTGGTTCTCGATACTGATACTCCCCTTAGTTCTCTACTGGCTGCTCAACCGCGGCAGCTACGGCCTCATTGATAACGCCGATCTGGTAATACACGAAGCAGGACACGTTCTCTTCATGTTCTTCGGGAAGTTCATACATGCTCTGGGCGGAACGCTGATGCAGATATTACTGCCTTCACTAATCATATTTTACTTCCTGAAGAACCGTTATACAATTGGTGTGCAGGCCGGATTGCTCTGGCTGGGACAGAATCTCATCAATATCTCTGTATACGCAGCCGATGCGCGCGCACATAAACTGCATTTGCTGGGCGGTAACAAGGTTTATCATGACTGGACATACCTGCTTTCGCAGACCGGACTGCTCGAAATGGATGCCGAAGCAGGCATGTTTTTCTTCATACTGGCAATACTTACATTTCTTCTGCTCCTTATTATCCCTGCTTTTATTAAATAACAACAGAGGCGAATTTTTCCATTGCCTTACCGGAATTTTCATCAACATGTGTGTGTTAGTAACTCAACAGGTAAAGGATAATTCATCTGAAAGCATAATACCCTGTGGAGGAACAATATTTGGTTGCGGGTGTACAATTACATGGATAACTGTATCCTGTTTTATCGAATGATATCACTGCGGTCATGGATAGAGCACGGTTTGAGGCTGTGGCGGTATAATTTAATTTATTGCAAAAATAAGTGTCAATTCCGAAGATTTTTTTTCGATAATATAGCAGTTTTATCTTTAAAAATTTATATTTGAAGTTTTTATTCGGAATTTTTAGAAATAACTTGCTTTTGAGCAATTAAAATTGCTTTTTAGCAAGCGAAATTTTGTGTTTTAGGGAATTCATTAGCTTTATTTGAAATAATCAGGAGTTTGGTAAATTGAAGATTACGAAGCAGTATACTCAAAGAGAGAGTCAGTCATTAGATAGGTATTTTCAGGAAATCGGAAAAGTTGAGCTGTTGACGCCTGACGAAGAAATAGAACTGGCAATCAGAATAAAAAAAGGTGATCAGGGTGCTTTGGAAAAACTGACTAAGGCAAATCTGAGATTTGTTGTCAGTGTTGCAAAACAGTACCAGAATCAGGGCCTTTCACTCGGTGATTTGATAAATGAAGGCAACCTGGGACTCATCAAAGCCGCAAAAAAATTCGATGAGACAAAAGGATTCAAATTCATTTCCTACGCAGTGTGGTGGATCAGACAGTCCATACTCCAGGCTATCGGTGAACACGCAAGAATAGTCCGTCTGCCCCTGAACCGTGTCGGTGCACTCAGCAAGATTGCCAAGGCATATAACCTGCTCGAGCAGCAGTACGAAAGACAGCCCACCGTCGAGGAACTGGCAAAGGAACTGGAAATGGATGTCAATGAAGTGTCCTATGCACTCGAGATTTCGGGACGCCATGTATCTATGGACGCTCCGTTTTCGGACGGCGGAGATAATGACAACAACCTGCTCGACGTTATATCCAATGACCATCAGCCGGAACCGGATTCCGAACTGATGAAGGAATCACTGAAAAATGAGATTGAACACGCACTTTCCACACTTACAGAAAGAGAAGCTACCGTCATCAGGTATTACTTCGGCCTGGATACCGAATATTCTCTGACACTCGAGGAACTTGGCGAAAAACTCAACCTCACAAGAGAAAGAGTCCGTCAGATAAAAGAAAAAGCCGTCCGCAGACTAAGGCATACATCCAGGAGCAAAAACCTGACTGCTTATCTCGGATAGTAAACCTATTTGCACTGACCTGATTTTTGCGGCGTCCCTTCTGGACGCCGTTTTTGTTTATCCACAAGACAAAACACACTATATGAAAATTATTATAACCGGTGGAGGTGCAGCAGGACTTATGGCTGCTGTTTCAGCGGGTATGGCGGGCTGCCGCGATGTTCTGCTGCTCGAGTCGAATAAAAGATGCGGCACAAAAATACTGATGTCCGGCGGCACCCGCTGCAACGTCACAAACCAGTCGCTTTCGGCCGGTGATTTCTACTGCGGCAATAAGAATTTCCTGAAGAACATATTCAGCGCTTTCGACAACCAAAAAACCGTCGGCTTCTTTTCGCAGCTGGGACTTAAGATGAAGACCGAACCCTCGGGCAAGATATTTCCCGCTTCTGACGATGCCGCTGATGTGCTTAATGTACTTTTGACGAAAATACACAGCCTGGGCATACAAATCGAATATTCATCCAGGGTTACCGGCATATGCTTCAAGGATGACAAATTTGAAGTCACCGCATCAGACAGGACATATCAGTCGGAAAAAGTAATACTGACCACCGGCGGACAATCCTACCCGTCAACCGGAAGCGACGGGAGCGGGTATGCACTCGCCTGTTCACTGGGACACAGCATAATAAAACCCCTTCCGGCACTTAGCCCCGTAACCGTAGAAGACAGCGTGCTTACTTCACTGAGCGGAATTTCAGTGGAGGCCAGGATCAGTATTTCAGGCAAAGAGATAAAAACAATACATTCTGAAGGATCACTTCTCTTCACTCATTTCGGGCTCAGCGGTCCTGCCGCTCTCAATATCAGCAGGGAGATTGCACGGCTCAGCGGACAGGCTGTAAATTTTACGTTAAATTTCCTTCCCCGCTACAGCTATGATTCCCTTGCAGCAGAGCTGAGAGATCAGATTGCCCGCAGCAATCCCAAAACCGTGCTCAACTACCTGCGCGAGCTGCTGCCTTTGCAGCTGTTGGAGTCGCTGTTCAGGTATTGCTCTCTGGATCAGGGGATCAGGTTCAGTTCTCTGAAAAAAGATGAACTGAATAAACTGTGCAATACGCTTACATGCTACCGGCTCAACCGCCCCGGAGTGCGCGGGTTCAGGCAGGCCGAAGTGACTGCAGGCGGAGTTCCGCTCTCGGAAGTCAGGTTTCAGACTATGGAATCAAAGCTCAGAGAGGGTTTGTACCTTGCAGGCGAAATACTAGATGTGGATGGAAAAATAGGCGGATTTAATTTCCAGTGGGCCTGGAGTACCGGCTATATAGCCGGCACTTCAGCCGCAAAAAAATGGATTCTCTGATATAGGGGTCAGAGTATATATTTACTCAGGTCACGGTTCATGACTATCTTTTCAAGTTTATCCTTCACCAGTTCGCCTGATATCTGAACTTTGGATTCAACGATAATATCCGGCACATCGAACAGTATATCTTCGAGCAGTGTTGTGAGGATTGTATGAAGCCTGCGGGCTCCGATATTCTCCACCTGTTCGTTCACAAGAGTAGCTATCCTGGCAATTTCCTTGATACCGTCTTCCATAAACTCCACTTCGACTCCCTCGGTCTGCAGCAAAGCAGAATACTGTTTCAGCAGTGCATTCTGGGGCAGCGTGAGAATTTTTATGAAGTCATCCTCTGTAAGGCTTTTAAGTTCAACGCGTATGGGGAAGCGGCCCTGCAGTTCAGGAATCAGATCCGAAGGCTTTGATACGTGGAAAGCGCCGGAGGCTATAAACAGTATATGATCTGTTTTAACCACTCCGTATTTGGTATTTACATTTGATCCTTCTACGATAGGCAGCAGATCTCTCTGTACGCCCTCGCGCGATACGTCAGGTCCGCCCTGTCCCTTGCCGCCGGCAATTTTATCTATCTCGTCAATAAATACTATACCCGATTCCTGCACGCGCAATATGGCTTCCTTCTGCACGGCTTCCATGTCGATGAGTTTCTGAGCCTCTTCCTGAGCAATGATAGTACGCGCCTCTTTTATGGAAGTCTTGCGTTTCTTCTTCTTTTTAGGCATTATGTTGCTCATTATCTCCTGAATATTTATACCCATATCATCGAAGCCGAGCGGGCCGTATACCTGCATGCCCACACCATTGGGTGCGGCTGCAGCATCAAACTCGATCATCTTTGTGTCGAGCTCCCTGTTCTTCAGTTTCTGCTTCATCCATTCGCGTGTTTTCTGATTCTGCAGCGCCTCGTCATTTTCGTCGGATATTTCCTTGTCCTGGCTGACTTTTTTAACGGGCGGGATTAGCAGGTCCAGTATTTTTTCTTCTGCCAGATCCTCGGCCTTTTCCTGTATTTCCGCTGTCTTCTCAGCCCTGACCATAGTGACGGCAAGTTCAGTAAGGTCGCGTATCATTGATTCGACGTCACGCCCCACATAGCCTACTTCAGTAAACTTCGAGGCTTCGACTTTATAGAACGGTGCACCTGAAAGTTTTGCGAGTCTGCGTGCTATCTCAGTTTTTCCAACACCTGTAGGTCCAATGAGTATAATGTTATTCGGAAGTATTTCCTCTCTTAGTTTTTCCTCAACCTGCTGACGGCGCCAGCGGTTGCGCAGTGCAATGGCTACTGCTCTTTTGGCCTCATTCTGGCCGATTATAAAATTATCCAGCTCTCTGACGATCTGTGTAGGAGTAAGCTGTTTCATTATATTTTTTTTCATCTCAGATTATCCGATATTAAGATTTTATTTGCCAGCCATCAGGTAATTTAATCCGTCAGGCAGTTTCAATTGTTTCTACATTTATCCTGTCGTTTGTATAGATGCAGATTTCCGATGCAGTCTGGAGCGCTTCCCTGACGATTTCGCTTGCAGAAAGGCTGCTGTATTTCTTCAGCATTTTTGCAGCAGCGAGTGCATACATTCCGCCCGAGCCTATAGCTACTATCTTATCCTCTGGTTCTATAACATCTCCTGTTCCCGATATGATGAATGCTTCGCTTTCGGACAGCACGGCCAGCATTGCCTCGAGCCTGCGCAGGTATTTGTCTGTTCTCCAGTCCTTCGCAAGTTCGACAGCCGCACGGCTCAGGTTGCCCCTGTACTGCTCCAGTTTTTCTTCAAATCTCTCGAGAAGAGTAAATGCATCCGCAGCGGATCCGGCAAATCCGCAAATAACTTTGCCGTTATACAGTTTTCTGATTTTCATCGAGTTGTGTTTAATTACAGTGTTACCGAGTGTAACCTGTCCATCGCCGCCTATTGCCGCAACCCCGTTGTGTACGATTCCCACTATTGTCGTTGACCTTATTTTTCCGGCCACTTTATCTCCGCAAATTTAATATATCTTAATAAAATAGTGTATTATAATTACTTTACCAAATAAAAGTAATCCTTAAAGGAATTTCCCGGTGGGAATTCCTTTAAGGATTTCAGTAAATTTATGAGCCATCTGTTCCTTATGGCAGTTCTTTTTTCTTTTCAGTCCAGACTTCTATCCAGTCGTCGAATGGAGACATCATGGGAACTGCTGTAATGCGTCCTCCGAATCCCATATATCTGTATGCAAACATGGTTATATTATTCACCGGCATATTTTTCAGTGCATCCTCATTAATACTGACGCCGTACTGATCGGCCAGCGCAGCAGTATAGTTTACGATATTACGCCGGTACTTGAACTGGTTCACATTCCGGAACACCTCATCCTTTACATCATCGAAATTTTTCTTCGTTTCTACTTTTTCTTCTTTTTTTCCAATCAGCTTGAATACGGAATATCCCTCTGGTACTTTCAGCGGTCCGTACACTTCGCCGATCTTCATTCCCTCGGCCACTTTTCCGATCTCACCGTACATTGAAACCGGGAAGAAACCAAATTCACCCTTACTCGGGCGCGCCCATTCTCTTTTCGTATATTTCACGGCGAGATCTCTTATATCTGCGTTGTTTTTCAGTTCATCGAGCACCTTTTCAACTATCTCCAGGCTGTCGGTAAGCACCTCTACAATATTAACCTGAGCGGGGAGAGTCACCGCCTTGTTTCTCTTTTCAAAGAAATCCCGGGCTTCGGCCTCAGTAGCGCTGCTCGAATCGAGTACAGCACCTCTGTAGAGCTGTGAAAGATAGTATTCGTGCCACATTCTGACAGATTTTTTCACCTCCGGCAGGTTCTGCAGTCCGCGTTTATATCCTTCTCTTACCAGCATCTCATTTTCGATGTACATCTTCACCCTGGAGTTCAGCTTTGCCCTTATGGTGGCCGGATCGAGTACTTTGGAATAGAATCCTTCGAAAGTAAACTCGCGCATGAATTGTTTGAAACTTACCGGGTTCTTTTCAAATTCTATAAACGCCATTTTCAGTGTGTCCGGCCCGAACTGGTTTTCTATCCTCTGGAAATCGTTTGCATCGAGATAGATGTTTTCCTTTGCAGCTTTTCCGCCGGGATTTTCCTGTTCCTTCTTCTTTTTTTCAATCAGTACATCTGAAAGTTTTGATGCCAGGCTCCACATAATATATCCGTTCGCCGAAACCTTCTTACCCGCAAAGAATCCCGACATAAACTTCTGCAGCGCCCTGTCGCGGTATCTCTTTTCCACTACTTTTTTGGCATTGGACATTAGTGTCTGCTGTCCGTTTTTCTTATCGACTGGCGCGTCCATTCTGTCTTTTACCCTGAATATGTAATAACCGTTAGGTGCCTCGAAAGGACCGGTAAATTCACCCGGCTTCAGATTATAGAGAGTATCCTCCAGATTTTCATCCACCTGTCCGAAGGATATCTTCATCGCAGAGTCCATTTTTTCGGCACGGTAGGCAAGTATGGAATCGAAAGCTGCACCTTTGCGGAGCATGTCGTAAGTACCGTCTATTTCTTTTTTATCACTGGCATATATAAAATCTACTGCCAGGTCGACGCTTCCCCTGAAGTATCCCTTCAGTATTTCCTTCTCGGGTATTTTAATTTTATCCGTTATTTCGAGTTTATACAGCGCATCGCGCACGTACATTTTCTCGAGGGTCTTAAAAGAATATTCCATTATCTCCGTAGTATCGAACCTGAGCTCCTGTGCCTTCTGTGCCCACAGTTTTTCAGCGATGAGAGTATGCAGGAATTCTTTTTTCATAGCTTCCAGATTTGGATTCTGCAATCCTCTGGGCCACGGGGTCAGTTCGTAGCGTTCCTGAAATTCAGATTTTGTAATATTTATTTTACCTACCCTGGCGAGAGTTTCGTCATCGGCCGCTCTGACGGCAGACGACGATAACAATGAAATTGCGAGCAGCAGGGATAACTGAAGATAACCATTTCTTATATATTTAACTTGTACCGGCAAAGCAATAAATCCTTTAGTTTAAATTTATGGGAAAATCGAAACATGTGTGCCTGTTATAAAGATAACAGGCACTTAAAGTTCCTGGATATGTGAACAGAGAGAGAGGTTCAGATGCTACAGTTCTTTTCTCAGGCGGGCCACCGGAATTCTCAGTTGTTCCCTGTACTTGGCAACCGTACGTCTTGCAATATGGATGCCCTTTTCCTGCAGCATTTCTGCAATCTTATCGTCGCTGTAGGGATTGTTCTTCAATTCACCGTCACAGATTTCCTTTATCAGTTCCTTTATATGTTTGTTTGAAACCTCTGTGCCCTCGTCGGTGGAAAGTCCTTCGCTGAAGAAATATTTCAGTTCGTGGATTCCCTGGGGACTCTGCACGTATTTACCGTTGACGACTCGGCTGATAGTGGAAATATCCATGCTGATCTCATCGGCAATATCCTTGTAGATCATGGGTTTCAGAGAGCGCGGTCCGTTTTCAAAAAACAGGTACTGTTTTTCCAGTATTGCCCTCATTATCTTCATGAGTGTTTCCCGCCTCTGCTGTATAGAAGCTATGAACCACTTGGCGGACTCGAATTTTTCGCGCAGAAATTTATGAGTCTCCTTTTCGCGCGGTGAAATATTTCTGCGGCGCTTATTCGTATTCAGCAGTTCAAGATACGTAGTACTGATTGTAACCGAAGGGACATGCCTGTCGTTCAATGAGATGATATAATTATTCTCGACCTTCTCGACGATGAAGTCGGGAGTGACCTGATTAGCGTGGTCGCTTTCTATATTTCCCTCGCCAGGTTTGGGATTCAGCCTATGAATCAGGCCGAGAGTACTCTTCAGCGTATCCATGGTAAGGTTCATATTGCGCTGTATCGCATCATAGCGCTTATTTGTAAAATCATCGAAGTAATCGGTAAGCAGTTTCTCTGCCAGATATGAATAATATGGATCGAATGAAGAATTTCTTATCTGTATGAGCAGGCATTCGCGCAGATTTCTTGCCGCAATTCCAATGGGATCGAATACCTGTATTTTCTTCAGCAGTTTCTCAGCATTCTCAGGAGATATATCGATGTGTTCAAACATCCTGAGTTCTTCGGTAATGCTCAGCAGGTCACGTTTGAGGTATCCATCCTCGTTCAGGCTGCCGATTATCTCTTCACCGAGCGCATACAGGTCGTCATTCAGATTGAGCATAGAGAGCTGGTTAAGGAGGTGTTCGTTCAGTGATTCCCTCAGCGGAGCAACCGGCTGGGTTTTTTCCTCATCGTTATATTTTGTATTTGCGAAGTCGATATCGGTTTCCTCGACGTCGTTCATAAAATCTTCTATTTCGAATTCATCGTCACTGCTGGCGCTTTCTTCGGATTCAGCTTCCGTTTCATCATCCATGCTGTCGCCGTCATCCTGCAGATCATCATCATTTTTTATCTCATCTTCTTCCAGTTCGAGCGAATAATCTTCGTCGAGTGTTTCTTCGAGAACAGGGTTCAGTTCCAGTTCGGTTTTGATCCTCTGTTCCAGAGATAGTGTGTTGAGCTGTAAAAGCTTCTGGTACTGTATCTGTTGCGGCGATAATTTTTGCAGCTGACTTAGTTTCTGGTGTAACGATAGCATAATGATTAACTCCTGAAATACTCCTTTAATTTTTCAAACCATTTAATTCCATAAAGCCTTATGAGGGCTTCGCGGCAGAATTCAGCAATAGTGATCTTTGTGATCGCTCCGTTTACCACCGCGTCACGGCATTCGTCGATCTTTTCATAACGAACAATATCTCCCCCGAAATTAGAAATCCGGATAGGAAACAGGTGACAGGAAACCGGTTTAATAAAACTAATTTTACCATCCTTGCAGGCTTTTTCAATAGCGCATTTGGCTATGTCTCCATCATAATATACAAACACACAGGCCTTATTATCAACACTGCGCGTCAGCAGTTCGCCGTCTTTTTCTTCCCAGAAGCCGTTTTTTTCTATTTCCTGCCGGTGCAGCCCGGGAAGATAAGGCAGCACTTCGGGCAGTACATTATCTATGATCTTAATTTCTTCTTCTTTGAGCGGCGCACCATATTCGCTCTCCATTGTACAGCAGGCGCCTTTGCATTTATTCAGGTCACAGGTAAAACAATTCTCAAGGACTTCTTTCCGGACCATCACTTTACTGACAGATATCATATTGTCAAAATACATATTTAGTAACTGGAATAATTTTTGTTGATAAAATACAGATTTTAAATACAAGTTAAAAGAATAATAATGACTGGACTACGGCCAGCAGCGTTTCTGCTATGCTCACTATACGAACACCTACCGGCCAAATATGAGCTCATAGTCTCTTTCTCTGCCTTTCTGCCACCAGTCTTCCGGAATGACGCGCCAGTTACCTGTTGCAACGGGATCGACTTTATGCTGCTGCTTTATATTCTGCATCAGGAAATATCTCAGATCTTTTTCAGTAGAAGTAATCACCCTTTCCGGAAGTCTGTCCTTCGGTATGCCGGCACCTTCTGTCAGATGTCCGCCGCCGCCGTTGCCGCGGTATGAGTTTACCGCCACACGGTACTTTTTCCCGGTGTCAAAAGGTGCTCCGCTGCTCATCGATACAATATTTATGCGGCTGCCCGAAGGCTTTGAAACATCGACAGTGTAATTGATCCCGGCTGCAGAAGAAAAATTGTAGTACTGATTTGCCAGCACAGGATGTTTCCCGCCCTCAGAGTAAATTATTTCCCCATTATTATCCTTTTTGAAATTCATAAGATGGTCATTCCCGGATTTCATCGTATTGAACCACAAAGAATAAGAATATTCCAGATAATCCTTTATTTCCTTACCAGTAAGGTTCATTGTATACAGCAGGTTTTCATACTTGTACAGTTTGAACATATCGCGCACATAAATTTTTCCCTTTTTCACTTCAGCGTCGAAAGACAGCGGTGCTGAAAACGATACATCTGCACCCGTGATTTTCAGCTGAATATTCTGAATGAGATCGATAAAGGGTGAATTGCCGAAAAAGCTCTCGCGCGTGGAAATACTGCGGCTGAATTCTCCTATAGGCTTATTAACATATTCTCTTACTTCCTGCACGGGCTTTGAAAAATGTTTTACAAAACCTGCATCGGCACTATAATCCTTCGCATATACTGTAGCGCCCTTAATTTCTTTTTCCCATTGTCCGGTTTTCTTGTCGAATGATAGTTTTACATCCGCAACAGCACAGCTTCCAGCCTCTCCGGAGGGTCCCATAATGAGCACCTCTCTGCCCGAAGGGGCGTTTACTTTTTTATTCCAGATCTTGTGGTCGTGCCCCGTGAAAATAATATCAAATCCGTTTACTCGTTCGGCGACCAGCTGTGAAGCGTTCTCATTTTTTTCATCATCTGCTTTCTGGTTGTTATATGTATACTCTACACCGGAATGGAAAAGACCTATCAGTACATCCGGCTTTTCCGCGGCACGTATGCGTTCTGCCCATTCCGAAGCAGACTGTATCATATCCTGAAATTCAATCCCTTCCCAGATCTTTTCCGGCAGCCAGTTCGGTATGGCAGGAGTAATAAGTCCCAGCACAGCCACCTTAATTCCTTTATACTTTATTATCTTGTACGGAGTAAAGTATGGTTTGCCCGTTTTATTATTCACTGCATTTGCAGCCATCCAGGGGAATCTGAAATCACGTTTTACCCTGTCATATACCGGATGCCCTGCTTCTATATCGTGGTTTCCTACTGTGGCTGCGTCATATCCCATATAATTCATTACATCTGCGACTATGTGGGGTTTATTCGTTTTCTCAAAATTATAATAATATACTACCGGCTGCCCCTGCAGTATATCTCCCCCGTCCAGAAGAATAACTCTCTGCTCCGGTTTGCTCCTTTCCGTTTTCACATAACTATACAGTTTCGCAAGTGAGGTGCCCGCAATAGTATCATTCTTAAAGTCGTAATCGAAAATTGCACCATGTACATCGCTGGTCTCTATTATTTTAAGCTGTATGCTCTGTGGTTTAACCGCCTGACTGATCAGCAGCAGACAGAGAATGCCGTAAATGATATTTTTCATAGTGTTGCAAACCGGTAATATATGCGTGAATAGTGACATGAAAGATAAAAAACAAATATGTAATACTAAAGAGCATTCATGTGCACCTTTTATAAAGCTTTGACTGCGAAAAACGAACAATAGTAATTTTTACATCTATATTCTGTGCTCATTTGTCCAATTTTTAATATGTTTGTGTATAATTTTCAAATATCACAGGACATACAAAATGGCATTTATTTCGTGGAATGAAAAATATTCGGTGGAAATTCAGAGCATAGATAACCAGCATCTGGTACTGGTAGAGATAATCAACGATCTTCATGAGGCAATGAAGGCCGGAAAATCAAAGGAAATACTGGGAAGTACACTCGACAGGCTGGTAAAATATACAAACACTCATTTTTCTGATGAAGAGAAACTTATGACGAGCGCTGCATATCCGCAGCTGCCATCACATAAGATAGAGCATTCCAGATTTGTGAGCAAATTAAACGATTTTCAGAAGAACTTTGATAATGGGAGTACTCTGCTATCCATTGACCTGCTGAACTTCCTTAAGGACTGGCTGCTCAATCACATTACAGTTACCGACAAGCAGTATTCTCCGCTGATGAAACAGAAGGGTATAAAATAAAAAAGCGGGTTTTAACCCGCTTTTTTTTACCTGAGATAAGTATTACTTGCTCAGTATCATTTTCTGAACCATCCGTATTTTTTCGCCGGCCAGTTCATAAATATATACTCCGGAACTGAGGTTTGAGGCATTGAAGCTCATCTCATAGCTGCCTTCTTTCAGATAGCCGTTTACCAGAGTCGAAATATTCTGTCCGAGCATGTTATACACTTTTAATGTATAATTACCGGCATCCTTCACCATAAAGCCAATTTTTGTGGACGGGTTGAATGGATTGGGATAGTTCTGCAGAAGTTCATACTTTTCAGGACGCACATTCTGTTTCATATTAACTCCGGTTGCGCTTCCTGAAATTGTTCTTGTGATCTGCTTTTTGCTCAAAGGCATACAGCCCTGAATTTCCAGAGGCTGATCACAACTGACGATCTCCGCAAAGTTTGTAATAGTGATATCGAGAGTGATCTTTCCCTTGAATCTGATATTATTGACCTGTCCTGCCCCAATCATATCATAAACAACTACCTGACCGCTGATAAGTCCGTGCGGAAAATCCAGCACTGCACGCGGAGCAAGTACAGAAGCCCTGATATCTATGCCCGAAATCTTAATATACTTTGCCTCGTAGAAATTCAGCAGTACATTCTCATTCGTCGCACCCGTTACATTGAATCCTCCCGACCAGACGACAGAATCACCCGATACGTTCACAAGCGCAATGGAATTGGCAGGAACATCGATCGTAAAGTCATTACAGCTGCGGATATCTTCGGCGCTGATAAAGAATTTGTTAATAACGGGATTTGTGCCGTTCAGCATCAGATGACCGTATATCACAGTATCGGTACCGGTAGTCTGGAGTGTGGATATCTGATTGGAAAGATTATTCAGGTAGACAGAGGCTGCATTGAAATCCACGACATTATCCTGCCTGATCGTTCCGTCTGAAAGATTCCAGTGTGTAGTATCAATAAAGGAACCGAATACTACATTTCCGTTGTAAACACGGCCGCTTTTGAATGTCAGTTTCCTGCCGACAACCAGGACGTCTCCTGAAGCAGGTGCCAGCTTGTCGCCTACACTGTAGCCGGACAGAACTGCATCATGACCGACCGCAACCTTTCCTTCAGTATCTGAAGAAGGCTGGTTAAGATCATTCAGTACAAACAGATTGTAATCCGAGGCAACTCCCAGATCAAATGACTCAGCACCGGCACCCGAGTAGTTTGCTTTTGCGATTACTTTCAGGGTTTTGGATTCACCTGCAGCAAGTTCTCCGACGTTCCAGATACCGGAAGCATTGTTGTATTCACCATCGGTTCCGGCAAATTCCAGAATATTCGGAAGCTTATCCGTTACTTTCACACCGGAGGCATTAGTCTGGCTGGTATTGGTTACCTTGATGCTGTACTCAATCTCATCGCCATTGTTGATTACAATTGACTTTGAGGTTTTCTCCAGTGTAAGGTTCACATAATTGTACCAGTTTACAGTACTGGTAATTGCCTTCATTGCAGTTACAGGAGTGGCTATAACCAATTTCTGCCTTCCATTCGGATCTGCGACGTGCCTGTATTCGGTACCATGGGGAATTGTCACGGCTGCACTGGCTGAAATAATACTGCTGTTATTAGGACCAGCAGTGAGGTAAACCGGACCGGCAACACCCGTTGCATTTGTCCTAACGGTTGCAGCCGAGAGCGTACCCTCATTGACGCCTAAAGCAACGTCGACATTCGGGATGGGGGCGCCTACTTCGTTGTAAGCTTCGACATAGAATTCAATTGGTGAGCCGACATTAAAACTCTGGTGAGGCATTCTAATAAGCAGAGTTTTGAAAGGCTGAATAGTGCCTGCATTAGCATTGGCATCCGCAATAATCTGAAGCGCCCTGTCACGAATAGTGTGATCTGACAGGTCAGATACTTTCAGATTATCTGTAAAATACCAGATAGAAACCTGAACAGCAGCAGCCTCTTTAGATTCAGCAATTGAACCGGTATACGGAAGCGCCTTATACGGATAATAGTTATTCAGTATATAGGTGACTTTTGAACCCGTTGCACTGACATCATGATAGTCCTGATTCATGGCCAATGGATGAGTGATGTCAATGCAGTAGAATTGGGCGTTTATACCGTTTACTTTACCCATGAATGTTCCCGCCGAAGTCTGTCCCCCGAACGGAGCAGGAAGAGTAATATTGGTATATTTACCCATGTCGCTGATTCTGGCAGTACTTTTAGTCTCTGCATGCAGACAGGGAAGGATCAAAAAAGAAAAAAAGAACAATTTGAATAAAGATCGCATAAACCGACACCCCCTGACTTAGTGATTGAAAATGATATTATTTGCATCCACGCAGGTTCAAAAAGGGTGCCACAAAAATTCAGTCCCCTGCCGCTCCAATTGCAGCAAAAGCAGGGGTGAATTAGTTTAAATTTATACTATTTTGATACAAACTATTTAAATTGTATCAATATGAGATACAATTGCCCTGTCTACCAGGCGTATGCTTCGGGAGCCTGATTGCCCGGACCCGGCCAGATCTCGTCGAGTTTCTGCATTATTTCATCAGACAGCTCCACCGACAGCACTGCACAGCTTTCCTCGAGCTGTCCGGCAGTACGCGGACCGATAATAGGAGAGGTTACGGCCGGGTTTTTCAGTACCCACGCCAGTGCAATATTCGCCGGACTCTGTTCGGTATCCTTGCAGCATTTTTCATATTCTTCGAGCTGGGGACGCAGCTTTTCTATGGAATTCTTCAGCTGCGGTCTGGCCCTCCTGCCCGTTTCCGGATTGTCCAGTACACCGCACAGTATGCCCCCGCCCAGCGGACTCCAGGGAATGATGCCTATACCCATATTGCGGCAGGCAGGTATCACCTCCAGCTCTATATGACGATTGCGCAGACTGTATATGCTCTGTTCAGAAACCAGTCCCAGAAAATTCCTCTGACTTGCGATGCAGTTTGCCTGCGCAATATTCCAGGCTGCAAAGTTACTGGACCCCACATAGATAATCTTGCCTTCTCTCGTCAGCTGCTCCATGGCCTGCCATACCTCTTCCCACGGGGTGTCCCTGTCGATGTGGTGCATCTGATAGAGGTCTATGTGATCTGTCTTAAGCCGCCTCAGAGATTCTTCGCAGGCACGCTTTATATGGTAGGCAGACAGTTTGGACTCATTAGGCCAGTCGGTCATTGCACCATAAACCTTTGTAGCCAGCACAATCTTCTCGCGTCTGCCCCCGCCCTGAGACAGCCAACGGCCTATGATCTCCTCTGTATACCCTCTGTATTTTTCTGCCCCGTAAACATTGGCCGTATCAAAGAAGTTTATGCCCATATCCAGAGCCTTGTCCATTATAACGAAACTTTCATCTTCCGGTGTATATGTGCCGAAATTCATCGTACCCAAACACAGACGGCTTACTTTCAATCCGCTCCTGCCCAGAAAAGTATATTCCATTTGATACTCCTGTTGTTTTAGTTTACTGTTATTTTTCGTTTGTTCGGGAAATATTTATTATAATGATTATACAAATTTGTCCATAAAGTTTAAAGCGGAACCGGAATGGTTGACAACAGACTGATATACAAAATTAAGGACGGGATTGAAGACAAATCCGGGCCTGTTATTTACTGGATGAGTCGTGACCAGCGGGTATATGATAATGAAGCCCTGCTGTATGCGCAGCAGACGGCACTCGGCAGAAGCCTGCAGCTTACGGTCGTTTTCTGTCTGTCTCCGTCATATCAGGGTGCGGCATTAAGACAGTATCACTTCATGATAGAAGGTCTGAAGGAAGCCGAGATCACGCTGAGAACTTTCAATATCCCGTTTGTACTCCTGATCGGAAATCCGGAAGACCTTATTCCGGATTATATCAGCAGGTCAGGGGCATCTGTGCTAGTAACTGATTTCGATCCTGTGCGCACGAAAAAATTGTGGAAAAGCAGAATCGCAGAAAGTATAACTATTCCATTCTATGAAGTGGATACACACAATGTAATACCGTGCCGCTACGTTTCTGCAAAACAGGAATTTGCAGCTTATACAATCAGGCCGAAAATTAACCGGCTGCTGCCTGAATTCCTTCAGGAAATACCCCGGCCCGAGCAGATGCCAGATGTCCCGGTCTATATAGATAACCATTGGAATAAGGTATACGACAAAATTGCCGCAGATACTTCTGTCAGACCCGTTGACTGGATCAAGCCGGGCGAGGAGGAAGCCCTCAGGATGCTCGAAAAATTTATTGAATTACGCCTTGTCAGCTACCCTTTGCGGAATGATCCGCTTAAGGATGCACAGTCTGACCTCTCGCCGTATATTCATTTCGGGCAGATATCGGCTAAGAGAATACTGCTCAACCTTGAGAACCATATACACTCCGGCAGAACCGATGATATTACGGCGGCAGCTGCAGGGTTTCAGGAAGAGCTTGTCGTCAGGCGCGAACTTGCAGAGAATTTCTGTTTTTACAACATCAGCTACGACAGTTTTGACGGACTGCCCGAGTGGGGAAAGAAAACGCTCACCAAACACCTGAAAGATAAACGCGAACATATCTATGCTACTGAGGAATTTGAATCTGCCCGTACGCACGATCCGTTGTGGAATGCAGCACAGAGAGAAATGCTGCTGAAGGGGAAAATGCACGGGTATGTGAGAATGTACTGGGCAAAAAAAATACTGGAATGGTCAGATTCACCGCAGCAGGCCATCAGTACTGCCATATATCTTAATGACAAGTACGAACTCGACGGACGCGACCCGAACGGATACGCGGGCATATTATGGTCGGTCGGAGGTCTCCACGACAGGCCATGGGCAGAACGCCCGGTATTCGGACAGGTGCGGTACATGAACTACAACGGATGCAGAAGAAAGTTCGACGTTGAAAAGTACATAGGACAAGTTCTGAATTCTGAGTTCTGAATTCTCACAGGACAAATTATATATCACCGATGGTCTGAATTAACTTTAAAAACACTACAAAGTTTTTTAACTTTCATAGTCGAAATTTTAAGCTTATTTTAATTTTCAGCGGAGATATGATGAAGCACTTTATTGTAGATATAATTTTTATTGCTCCTTTTGAACAGATCGAACCGATTGTTCCTGAACACAGAAATTTTCTGCAGACAGGATATGACAAGGGATTGCTTCTGGCCTCCGGTCCCAAGGTCCCCAGATCCGGCGGAATCGTAATTGCCAGGGCAGAATCCAGACAGGTAATAAAAGACTATTTTGCAAATGATCCCTACAGGACCAACAACGTTGCAGAATATACTTTTACCGAATTCAATCCCGTAAAACACAGCGATGTATTAAACGACTGGATAATTTAACCTAACAAAACCAACCGGAAAAAAATAACATGAACGAACCAACAGTTAGTGTAGGTATATTAAACGCAGAGAAAATCAATTTTGACCTGTACGGTGACTTTAAGTCCTATGGATTTAACGAACCATTCAGCGGTAAATTTTCAGCCTATATCGAAGATGACATTATCATTGTTGAAGGCAACGAACAGAAATACAAGGTTACAGATGAAATTGCATTTGAACCGTCCGATTTCAAATCCGAATCATTCCTCATCCGCGAAGTTGTTATCGGTGTAAATTTCCACTGGCAGCAGAAAGAGAATCAGAGGTTTGTTGGCACGATAAAACTGATCAGGGAAGACGGAAAGATTACTGCAGTCAACGTTCTTCCCGTCGAAACTTACCTGACCAGTGTAATATCCTCGGAAATGAGTGCAAAGAGTTCCATCTCTCTTCTGAAGGCACACTCTATCATCTCCCGCAGCTGGCTGTTAGCCCAGATAGAAAAATTCAAATCGATGGAAGAGGAAAAAGAAAAATTCAATTCGACATTCCAGTCGGAAACAGAGCTGATAAAGTGGTATGACAAAGTTGACCATACACAGTATGATGTATGTGCCGATGATCATTGCCAGAGGTATCAGGGAATTACAAAAGCATATACGGATGTAGTAAAGCAGGCTATTGATGAAACACGCGGTATTGTGCTTCACTACAACGACAAGATCTGCGACACCCGTTATTCAAAGTCGTGCGGCGGTATATCCGAATCATTCGAAAATGTTTGGGAACCGGTTCAGCACCCGTACCTCTCGGCTATTGTAGACTATAAATTCGATCCGGAGAATATACAGACAGATTTCTCTGAAGAAAAGAACGCAGAGAAATGGATACTTTCAGATCCGCCAGCATTCTGCAACACTCACGATCAGAAAGTGCTTGCACAGGTACTTCAGGATTATGATCAGAAGACAGTCGACTTCTACCGCTGGAAAGTTGAATACGCACAGGACGAACTCTCAGAACTGATCCAACAGAAAAGCGGCATCGATTTCGGAAAAATTATCGATCTTATTCCGGTAGAGAGAGGATTTTCTGCCCGTCTAATCAAGCTGAAGATAGTAGGTACAAAAAAGACGCTCACCATCGGCAAGGAACTGGAGATAAGGCGCATACTGTCCACATCCCATCTTTACAGCTCTGCATTCATCGTAGAACGCGAGGATATTTCTGCAGATGGTATCCCCGGGAAAATCATACTAAAAGGTGCAGGCTGGGGGCATGGTGTCGGCCTTTGTCAGATAGGTGCTGCTGTAATGGGAGAAAAAGGATACAGCTTCGATGAGATACTGCTGCACTATTTCAGGGGCGCCAAACTCAAAAAAATATACTAGCATACCGGTTAAATGAAAATACTTTACTCATGTTTGTCAAAAAGCTGGGGCGGAATGGAGATGTTTACTCTCGATTCCGTCCGCCAGCTCCTGAAAAGAAATATACATACAGAACTTCTTTGTTATGAAAACAGCCGGCTGCATACCGAAGCATTGAAAGCTGGTATTACAGTTCATTTGGTTTCATCCGGCGGTTATTTCCTGCCTTCACATTTATTCGGCACTGCACTGCTGATAAAACGGAACGGATTTGATCTTATCCATACACAGGCTTCAAAGGATCTGTGGATACTGGTTCCGGCGCTGAAGATTGCCCGCAGCCGGATCCCGCTCGTGCTTACAAAACAGGTCGGATCTTTCATAGTAAAAAAAGACCTGCTGCACAGGTTTCTGTATAACAGACTTACACTCGCACTGGCTATCAGTAATGTCATAAGGACAAACCTGCTCGACACCACTCCGCTGAGTGCGGAAAGAGTCGAACTGCTCCACAACAGTGTGGATACACGAAGGTTTGATCCGGCAAAGACAGATGCATCGCTGCTGCGCCGCCAGTATTCCATTGCCGATGATGAAATTGCAATCGGGATGCTCGCAAGATTCAGTCCCGGCAAGGGTCACGAGGAATTCCTGACAGCCGCACAGTCGCTATTAAAAAAATACAGCAGGCTGCGTTTTGTGATAGTAGGTGAAGCCAGCAGGGGTGAAGATCAGTATGCCGCCGGCATCAGACAGATGGCTGTCAGTTTGGGAATAAGTGACAGAGTAATATTTACAGGCTTCAGAAGCGATATTCCTGAAGTACTGGCTTCACTCGATATATTTGCATTTCCTTCACACAGCGAAGCCTTCGGCATTGCACTGATAGAAGCAATGGCAATGGGTAAACCGTCAGTGTGTTCGGCCTCGGATGGAATTTTAGACATTGCCCTTGACGGAATTACTTCCTATCTTTTCAGCAAACAGGATTCAGCCGATTTTGCCGAAAAACTGGACTGGCTGATAGCTTCACCTGAAAAAAGGACAGCCTTCGGAGCTGCCGCAAGACAGCGGGCCGTCGATTGTTTCGATACGGAAATTCTGACTGACCAGGTAGTGGAGATCTACAAGAGGCTGATTAACACAAAATAAAGACAGAGTTCAAATGACTTTTCTAAATCCTGCTGTTTTATTCGGACTGATTGCCGCCGCAATACCGGTTCTGCTGCATCTGTTGAACCTCAGGAAGCTGAAAACCATTGAATTCAGTACTCTGACATTCCTGAAGGAACTCCAGAAAAATCAGATCAGGAAAATCAAACTGCGCCAGTGGATACTGCTTGCACTGCGTATAATGATAATTATATTTCTGGTCACTGCATTTTCGCGCCCTGCACTCAGGGGCATTTCCATAGGCGGCACCACATCAGCCGCAAAAACCACTGCAGTAATGATAATAGACGATACGTTCAGCATGTCCGCCGTTGGCGAAAGAGGTTCGCAGTTCAACCGTGCAAAACAGCTGGCCGGAAATGTTCTCAACGAACTGCAGGAGGGAGATGAAGTAGCCATACTGAAACTCTCGGAGGCCTCATCAGCCGATGCTGCTCCGGTACGCAGCATTCCTGCGGCAAGGAAAATGATCAGCGATATTTCGCTGTCATACGTCAGTGGTACACTGCATGATGCAATTGTCAGAGCTTCTGCAATACTCGCTGCATCCAGAAATTTCAACAAGGAGATCTATATATTCTCTGACTTTCAGAAAAGCAGGTTCAGCCGCACCGGTGAAACGTATTCTGATTTCAGCCAGGTACTCAACGACAAGGTCAAACTCTATACATTCAGTCTTTCAAAACAATCAGTATACAATGTCGGTATAGACAGTCTCAGCATAAACAGTCAGATATTCGAGCCGGGAAAGCCGGTCAGTTTTTCCTGTACAGTCCGCAACTATTCCGACAGAAGTCTGAACAACTATGTGGTCTCTCTGTTCATAAACGGAACGCGCAGCGCTCAGAACAGTATCGCTATCCCTCCCGGAGAAAGCCGGCATGTAGTGTTTGAAACGATACTGAAATCCACGGGCCTTTCTGAAATCTTTGCAGAGATAGAAGACGATGATGTACTGCAGGACAACCGCAAGTACCTCAGCATTGAGATACCCGAGAAGACCAGCACAGCTGTGTTTTCTGCTGACGCCGCTGATGCTCAGTATATCGAACTGGCACTTGCAGCCGGAGGAACGGGCTTCAACGTTACCAGCAGAAATATAAACCAGATCAACTCATATGACCTCAGCACTTTCAGTTCTGTCATTCTTATAGGCGGAGCTGAAATAAGCCAGTATTCCCAGAAGATTTCGGCATACATACAGTCAGGCGGCGGAGTAATTATTATGCCTTCAGGCAATTCCACATTTTCCGGATTCCAGGCGGCATTGTCGGGTTTATCACTGCCCTTACCGGTCTCTACATCCGGCGTGCTCAATTCGGCCGGCAGCAGGGTCATGTTCGATAATGTGGATTACGCACATCCTGTCTTTGAAGGGCTATTCGAGAAGAATGCCCAAAAGCAGTTCGAATCACCCGATGTCTATTACTATTACAAAATACTCCCGCAGGGCAAGGGTAAAAATATCATAAGCCTCATAGATAACTCATCGTTTCTGAGCGAGTATTCTGTCGGACAGGGCCGCGTGCTGCTGTTTGCATCTGCACCATCTCTTTCATGGAGCAATCTTCCGCTGAAGGCGGTGTTTGCCCCGCTCGTTTTCAGATCCGCAGCTTATCTGTCTTTCCGCGCCGGATCGGTGAACAGCTATACTGCCGGCAGCAGCGCCGGTATAAATCTGCATAACAGGTCACTGCCTCAGATAAAAATTGTAAGGCCCGATAACAGCAGCGAATTGGTAAATCTGAAAGACAATACCGCGGGCTATGTATCCTACGCGAACACAGCTGCCGCGGGGAACTATAAGGTCTATTCGGGTGAACGGCTGGTGGACTATTTTTCAGTCAATACCGATCCGCAGGAATCTGATATGCACTACATGAGTGCGGAAGAATTTGACAGTTACCTGAAGAAGATTATTTTTAAGGGTAAGCATTTCTCTTTTGACGCCGATGAGAATTACATGCAGCAGATCAGGCAGGCAAGATTCGGCTCGGAACTCTGGAGAATATTTCTTATACTGGCATTTGTATGTGCACTGGCAGAGATGATCATTTCACGTACTGGCAAAAATGAACTGAACACTTAGAAAAAACAAAACAAAGAATGATAGAAATAACGAACAAAACTGTAGAAAAAGCTATACTGGTCACGCTCAATACACGCGAATTTCCCCGCGAAGTCGTTGAGGAACACCTTAACGAACTCGAAATGCTGGCACAGACAGCCGGCGCCGAGACATTTATGAAGATCATACAGGACCGCTGGGGTCGCGATTCAGCCTATTATATAGGCAAAGGGAAAGCAGAGGAAATAGCTCAGCTGGCAGATACAAATGAAATTGATCTTATAATATTTGACGACGACCTCTCTCCTGTTCAGGTGCGTAACCTTGAACGGCTTATAAATAAAAAAATACTCGACCGCAGCGGACTCATACTCGATATATTTGCATCCCGGGCCCAGACCAAGGAGGCCAAGACACAGGTAGAGCTTGCACAGCTGCAGTACACACTGACACGCCTTACAAGGGCGTGGACACACCTTTCCAAGCAGTACGGAGGTATTGGTACCAAAGGCCCCGGTGAAACACAGATTGAAACCGACAGGCGTATGATCAGAACCAGGATCAGCATGCTGAAAGAAAAGCTCGAAAAGATAGAGTCACAGCGTCTTACGAAAAGCGCGCGCAGAAAAGGGTTTATTAAGGCATCTCTCGTGGGTTATACAAATGCCGGTAAGTCCACTCTGCTCAATCTGCTGACTGATGCCGATGTACTGGCAGAAAACAAGCTGTTTGCAACTCTGGATTCCACAACGCGTTCGCTTGCACTCGAGAATAACCAGACGGTTCTGATAAGCGATACTGTAGGATTCATCAGGAAGCTGCCCCACCACCTGGTGGCTTCGTTCAAAAGTACACTGAACGAAGTGCGGGAGGCAGACATCATACTGCACGTAATAGACGTGTCACATCCCTTCTTCGAAGATCACATTGCAGTCGTCGATCAGACACTGAAGGAACTGGGCGCTGACAAGAAGGTACAGATCAAGGTGTTCAATAAGGTTGACCAGCTCGAAGATAAATCGAAGATCAATTATGTCATTGGTCATTTTTCAAATGCCATACTGATTTCTGCAGCCCGGGGAATAAATATATTCGGACTGAAGAAACTCATCGCCGAAGTGACAGAGAAAGAGTTCACCGGTCATACACTCGAACTTAATATCAGCGAATCGAAATTGGTTTCATACCTGCACGAAAATACCGAAGTCCTTTCCACAGAGTACGAAGACGACCGGATAGTAATAAAGTTCAGAGCAGACAAAATAACTCTAAACAAAATACAGAGAATGACAGATGGAAAAACCTACAACGGAAAACCAGTTTCTTGAGGAACAGGGGCGGAAAGTTCAGCCGGGTGCAGTTCAGGATACCGGAAGCGGCATACTGGAGATCGACGGAAATTCCCTGACGCTCGATAAAATCAACTACTTCCTGAAGCATAACCCCAGAGTAGTGATTGCCCGGCATGCAATGGATGAAATCCAAAAGACACGAAAACTCGTGGAAAAATGGATCGAGGAGGAACAGGTTATCTATGGCGTCACTACCGGTTTCGGCGAATTTGCCAATGTCAGTATTTCACGTGAAGACCTCGCCACGCTGCAGGAGAACCTTATACTCAGCCATTCTGCCGGCTGCGGTGATCCGCTGCCGCCGTTCATCGTAAAAGTAATGATGCTGCTTCGTGCAAACGCGCTGGCAAAAGGCTATTCGGGAATACGCCCTGCAACACTGAAGCTGCTCATTGACATGATGAACAATAATATACTGCCAGTCATTCCCTCTCAGGGATCTGTCGGCTCAAGCGGTGACCTGGTACAGCTCTCACACCTCGTGCTGCCCATGATAGGCCGTGGCAGAGTCTGGGTAACCAGTGATATGGCGCTGCACGACACTACCTGTCTGAAGATCTACGAGCCGGTAGAAGCACTTAAGAAGTTCGGACTCCAGCCGGTAAGCCTGGAAGCCAAGGAAGGACTTGCACTCATAAACGGCACTCAGATGATGACCTCGTTTGCGGCCTGTATCTGCATCGAAGCACGCGATATAATCAAAACTGCCGATATCAGCGCTGCTATGTCGCACGAGGCGCTGAAAGGGACAGACAAGGCCTACGACCTCAAGCTTCATAACCTGCGCCCGTACCCGGGTCAGATTACTACCGCCAAGAACATGCTTGCACTCATTAAGGACAGCAGCATAAGAAAGTCACATATAGTAGGCGATAAAAAAGTACAGGATGCGTATTCGCTCAGATGCATTCCACAGATACACGGAGCTTCGCGCGATGCCATCGATTACGTATGTTCCAGAATTGAAATTGAGATCAACTCCGCGAATGACAATCCGCTGATATTCCCGGAATCGCACGAACACATAGAAGGCGGGAATTTCCACGGACAGCCGGTAGCACTGCCAATGGACTTTATGGCAATTGCCCTTTCGGAACTTGCAAACGTGTCTGAGAGAAGAGTGGAGAGAATGGTCAACGGAGCACTGAGCGGACTTCCGCGTTTTCTCGCAAAGAACGGAGGACTGAACAGCGGACTGATGATTGCACAGTATACTGCGGCCAGCCTGGTCTCTGAAAACAAAGTGTTGGCACACCCTGCAAGCGTTGATTCCATACCTACTTCAGCAAATCAGGAAGATCACAATTCCATGGGTTCCATAGCCGCACAGAAGTGCTACAGAATACTGCAGAATGTGAGGAATGTTCTGGCAATCGAACTGCTCACAGCAGCTCAGGCCATTGAGTTTCATAAGCCGCTGAACTGCGGGGCAGGAACAGCAATAGCATATGAGAAGATCAGGGAGAAGGTCCCTCCCCTTGAGAAAGACAGGATTATTCACCAGGACATACAGGAAGTTCTGAAACTCATCAAGGACCGTTCACTGCTGAGCGCGGTGGAGGAAAAAGTTGAAATAGCATAAAAAAAGCCCCTTACTTAAAATAAGGGGCTTTTTGTTTTAAGATATTTATTTGTCTATGGAATCAGCGGACTGTTGAGTCCGGCCCTGAGACGGTTTGCAGTTTTGAGGGCTTCATTTCTCAGTGCTTCGCTGTTATTTTTATTTTCAGCTGTCCTGATACATGCAGCGCTTATACTGGCTTTGTCAAAATAGACCGAATACCAGCCCAGCACTTCAGCCGCCAGTATTCTCAGGTCATTCGGATATTTTTCCGACTCTACGATGCCGGTTATTTCTTTCACAGCCTGCTTATAGTTATAGCCCCTGAATGTTTTCATATCGCGGAGCCTGTACTTCAGTGCAAGCGTGTCGGCTTTGACATTTACGAGCAGCTCGTCAAAAATGGTCTTGTTTTCATTTTTGAACTGTGCAGACAGTCTGGCCTTAAGCAGTTCCCTGCCTGCCTGTGCAGGCATACTGTCAATATAACGGTTTGTAACTTCCATAGCTTTCAGAGGGTTTATCCTCATCAGGGAATTCTTAGCGTTGGATGACACCCTGGGTGATTCATCGGTCAGCATCAGCTTTACGAGGCGTTCAATAAACTCCTCGCTGCCTACTTCGCCCATCAGTGAAGCAGAATATTTTCTGATGGCCTCATACTGATCGTTTGCACCGGCATTCAGCACATCATAAAACTCCTTTCCTTCGCAAGAACTCAGGCACATGAGTGCATGGAGCCTGACTATGAAGGCAGGATCTGACAGGAATATCTTTTTCAGCTCAGGGGCAAACTCAGCACCTTTTACTTTGTGCAGCATTGACAGAGCCAATGCCCTAAGGTTCGGATCCTGATCACCAAGCAGCTTTTCCCACTGTTTGACATTTCTGCTGTCACCTCTGAGCAGCGCTGCGATGTCCTGTTTCCCCGAATAAGAAAATCTGAAAGTAGGATCACCGAAGAGATGCGATTCCAGAAGCGGATTGAATTTATGCCACTGTCCCAGATTGACACCTTTTGTCAGCAGTCCCATAAACTGGGCAACCCACTGATCCTGCAGGGCATTAGTGCTGTTGGCTACAGCTGCGATTACACCGCCGTTTCCGAATACATATTCGCCAGCGATATAGTCATCGCGGTGCAGAGAACCGTTGAAGCATTCATCAAATATCATCAGCTTTGCCTGCGGTGATATAGTTCTCACATCGCTGCTGTAAATATCTAAGCTTGCCGCAAGCGCGGAATCCCTGGCAATGACTGAATCTGAGAACGCGCCGTCAAACCACTCCGGTTTCACATCAAGTGACTTGATAAAGTATTCTTTTATCTCGTCAGGATTTTTCTTTCTTCTTTTTGCCTCGCGCATTTTGCTTCTGAGATACAGTTTTACGTCTTCAATATTTTCATCAGGATTGGCTGGTGTCGGATATTCAATCAGGTACTGAGTATCATATTCACCGTGGGCGTGGAACATGGCAATGTCAAGAGCAGGATTCTGAAGTTCTGTCAGCAGTATTTTCTTCATATCCCTCGACATTGTGTGGTTCAGTTTTTTCAGTCTTCCCTTTCCATTGACGAACATATCGGGGAACTGCTCTCTGAGTCCCAGTATTTCATCGGTATAACCCGGTATAGATTCCGAGTTGTATCCGTGACCTGTAAAGACCAGCATGCTGTCGAGCCGGTTTTCCAGCTGCTTTGCCTTTACTACTTTTTTCAGGTAGTTTTTAATCAGCTCGTATTTATCGCCGGTTTCAGTCGAGGGCTTGATCCTTGCGGTATATATCTCCTTGCTGATCTTCTGGGGAGACTCGGGAAGGAGTGAATAATAATACAGCAGTTTCTTCAGACTGTCCTGCTTGAGGTATTTGAACTTCAGATCAAAATCTTCATAGAACCTGTCGCTCGGTACCGATGTTTTGGCCCAGGTAAATGACTTCTGGTCAATCTTGAAGGCGCTGGTCATGTGCTGAGCGTCTCTGAGCATCGGGATTGGAATATCACCAATAAAAACAGCTCCTTCGAGCTGTGCAGTTTTATAGAGACCGGAGAGGTAGCTTCTGATTTCATCAGGATTTTTCCATTCAGAGACTGCCAGATATACCGGCAGTCCCTGTTTTTCAATGGAATTCTTGTATGACATAATCTCAGTACCAGTCTTCTCATAAGTCGACTTGTCAATAATAATTGCAAATGAACTCTTGGCTTTTATTGCCGGCTCAACTACCTTCATCTGGGCAAAGCTCATCTGTGCGAGGCCGCAGGATGCCAGCAATAAGGACATCAATGTTTTTTTCAACTCACGAATTCCTGTTATTTAATGAGCAATAATTTATTAACTGCAGTAAAAGTACCTGCCTGAATCCTGCACAGATAAAGACCGGTAGGAAGATTTCCGGCGCTGAATGTAACAGAATGTTCTCCTGCTGCAAATGTTTTAGCGTCGAGCAGTGTTGATACTTCTTTGCCGATAGCGTTATAGATCTTCATTGTAACATTTTCAGTTTTAGGCAGACTGAATCTGATAACGGTCGAAGGGTTGAACGGGTTCGGATAGCTGTTATAGAGCTTATAGTCAGAAACCACGGCCGGTTTTTCTTCGACTGCCGTAGCAACATCGAGACCGTATATTCTGCCTTCGCTGCTTCCCACAAATATGCCTTCTTTATCGACAGAGCATGTATAGAGCAGGTCTTTTCCATTAAAGGTAAGGTCAGTTGTCCAGGTACTGCCGCCATCGTTTGTAAGGAATATACTTCCGTTGTATGAAACTGCAACGCCCTTGTTTCCGGCCATATCGACGTCGTAGTAATTCTTGTCAGCACCTTCGGCAGGTTTGACATCGACAATAGTAAATGTTGCAGCTTTATCATTGGTCTTGAACAGTACTCCGTCGGCTGCAAAGTACGCGGTGGATTCACCGGCTATGCAAACTGCATTGACAGCCGAGGATGCATATAGTGTAGACAGTTCGCTTGGCAATACAGCGTCGGCCCAGGTCTTGCCGCCGTCGCGTGTAACGAGCACATTCATCTTGTCGCATGTAATCACACCGTTCAGTGCATCGAAGAACTGCATATCATTAGGAGAGTTGGCAATGGTAGAGCTGTGTATCTGGTTCCATGTTGCTCCGCCGTCTGTTGTTTCCATGAGAATTATATTTTTATAGGCAGTATTTGAAAACAGAGCATATCCCTTCTGATTATCCGGGAAAGAAACGGAGAAAGCCTTATTATTTGTATTATACGGGATAGTATCGAGCACTGTAGTCCACGTTCTGCCTGCATCGCTTGTTCCCAGTATGCTGCGGTTCTCCTTTATCATAATACCTTTTTTAGCGTCAGCAAAGTCGATACGGCCGGCCTTAAAGATACCTGTCGAGGAGATAAGCTTCATTTTCTGGGTCCTGACGTCGTACGAATAAAATTCACCGTTGGCATTGAGTGCATGAATTTCACCGTCGACAGGGATAATATCCTGAATGATGGCAAATCCGTCTTCCACGATAGAAGTCCAGTTTTTTCCCAGGTCTGAGGTCTTAACGATCTGGCTGCCGGAGCCCAGGCCGTAAATGTCGTCTCCGAATCCGGAAAGTGCATTGATCGACGAAGGGAACTGGTAATTCTGTATAGCCCAGTTATTTCCGCCGTCTGTTGTATTCATTACGAACACGCCGCCCTTTTCACCGATGCCGGCGCAAACTCCTTCAGTACTATTTTTAAAGTAAAGGTATCTGCCCTTTGCATAACCGGGTACAGCTGTGGCGTTCCATGTTTTTCCGCCGTCTGTAGTCTTATATACAGGAGTGGTTATCTTGGTTGTGCTGAATCCATCACCGGAAGCTATAGCGGTATTGGCATCCAGCCATCTGACCGACATAAATGTACGGTCATTGTCGATTGTACTGGCATTCCATGTTTTTCCGCCGTCTTCCGTATATTTCATCAGAACTTTCTTGTTGCCGACAAAAACGCCTTTGTTCTGGTCATAGAAGGCAACGGCAGGAAGCATTACGCCGCCGGTGCTGGCAGCTGAATCCTGTTTCGCCCATGTTTTTCCGCCGTCTTCTGTCTTGAGCACATAATAGCAGATCGTTTTGTACGCAGGCGGAAATTTTGCGGACACTACTGCATATCCGGTAGTTGCTGTAGGGAATGATACAGAAAAATTCTTCTGCAGAGTATAGTTGGCAAATACATTGATAGTGCCATCGACCCAAGTCTTGCCGCCGTCGCTTGTAATGCTGAGTATTGATTTGGTTTTATTCTTAACACCAAATACCCAGCCGTTCTGACCGTTAAATACAACTCTTTCTGCCTTAAATACGGTAGGAAGTGTCACGGGCAGCCAGGTTTTTCCACCATCTTGTGTTTTATAGAGGCATGATTCAGCAGAGTCAGTTGCGGCAAAAGCTTCAGTTGCACCGACAAAGCAAATATCATTTACTTTTTCTTTGAACTGAGGTTCAAGCAATGTTTTCCACTGAGCCTGGGCTGCTGCAGTAAGAACTACGATAAAAAAGAATAATTTTTTCATACTACTCCTAGGTTAATATAATTTAAGTTTCAGGTCAATTCCTGTAGCGCTGTAGAACCTCTCCCCATCACTGAAAATTGTGTTGCTGCCGGTTGGTTTAACAAGCATGCCGCTGAAGAAAACTCCGATCGTACCGGAATCCCCGATACCGATATCTGCGGACAGTTCAAACGAATGCGAACTGTAGTCAGTAAATCTGTACATAAAATCGGCTATCCTGCCGCTTCTGGGGTTGATCAGATCTTTGATATCAAATTCTGTATTGCCGTAGATATAAATACCTGCGAGTGTCAGGCGGTCACACAAAAATGTGCTGAGCCCGGCCTTTACGCCGGAAGTTGTTCGGGCGGCTTTCCCATAGAAACCCGAATAATGGTCTTTCTCATCAGGAGAGGCGACCACGTAATCTATCCCTGCAAGCAGTCCGAGATTTTTTATAACCTGATATTTGGTATCCAGCGAAAAACTGTGTGCGTTGTTCTCATAGTTATAAATCAATACCTCGTATTGGGCATGCCTTGCCCAGTCATTATCTTTTCTGAAAGAATATGTAAAGGCCAGATCAAGAGGACTTACCGGCTGCCACAACACATTGACAGCCGCTTCCTGATATTCGCCTTTCAGGTACCCGCTCCTGTAAGGATCTGAGGCATCATCCTTTGATACTTCCTGCATCCATCCATATTCAGAGTGAACTGTATATTTGATGTTTCCGGCCACAGTTCCTGAAAAGCCCAGGTTGAGTGCATACTGGTTCTGGCTGAGCTTTCTGTTTTCATTTTTCTTGGAAACAGAGACGGGCAATCCGTAACCATTGTATTTAAGGATGATCGTTTCCTTGTTTACTCCTCCCTCATCCTCCGAATAAGTGATCTCCTCGCTATAATCGCCTGTCCTGAAAGCAGCAGCCGCCGTGAGCCATTCAAAGAAATTGTAGGAAGCGCCCGCAGATAATCCGGCGGTTCTGTGATTTGAAACCGGGCGCGGACTGATCTGCTTTAATCCTTCATCCACCTTATAATTTACCGCAGCTCCGAGCGACAGTTTTTTTGTTACAAGGTAATTGTATTCAGCAGTAAGTGTAATCCCGTTAAATCTGCTGTCACCGGTCGTTTTATCTCCCAGAAGGAAGGGAGAATAGCTGTAGTTTTTCGTAAATATATAGTTCCAGCTTTTTCTGATTTCTTTGTCGAAATAAAAGCTGCCCTTGAATGTCTGTGCGGAATCTATGTTCTTTTTGCCAGAAGCGCCGGCAGCATAATATACGTCTCTTTCAGGCGTTGAAATACCTCTGAATTCACCTGCATCTATATTATTGCGTGCAAAGATACTCAGCCTTTCGTCCCGGGCATCCATGTGCAGCATAGCAGGATTTCCTGAAGAATAATACAGATTAGTATAATTCTCCCTGTTAAAATAATAATCGGTTTTTCTTTCCGCAATGTTCTGCTGAGAAAATAACATGGAATTTGCAGCAGCAAAAATGAAGGCACCATATAAAACTTTTTTCATTTTCCGGGTCCTGAAAATTAGTAGTTACCGCCCAGTTTCATAGTGATACCCGGGTGTAGGGATATCATTGATCCTGAAGTCGGTCGAACTGTTATTATTATCCTTGAGCAGCAGCCTGCCGTTTACAATCGTACCTATTCTTTCGTATGACTTGCCCACATAAGACTGAATACCTCCGGTTGCACCGGCGTCTATCAGGCGTGTAAGTTCTTTTTTCTCAAGCCGAGTCGCATCTTCCATATATTCTGCACCGTCCAGCACGTTTTCTATCGGAAACAGATATTCTTCGCCCGATATTATGAGGTCCTTATCATCAACTCTTGCCAGCACGAGTGCATCGGCTTTCCCGCCCGAGATCCAGTCATTGCCCGATTTCTGGTATATTTTGACCATATTCGTCACCGCAGGATTATCAATATCGGGCGCATCGCTCTTAAAGAATTCAAAGTCTGCTTTTGACAGGTCCTGGCTCTTCGGAGCATTGGTTCTGTGGTCAATTGCATCCTCGGCCACAATGATCATCTTTCCCGGAGCAAGTGGATAGTCCTTCCCGCTTCCGGGGAATTTCCACAGGCATGTGGTATGTATATAGGTCGGATCATTCACATAGTTGATACCAAGCACGCTGCTGCTGTAGACCAAAGCAACGAGCACACCATCGAGGTATTGGACTGAATCAGTCGGATTATAGATCTCAAAATACTTATCGTGATAATAAAGTCCGGCATCAAGAGGTCCGCACATATACATCTCGCTGATCAGCAGTGTTGCGCCACCCGATACCACCTGAAGAGGGATCTGATAGCTGCAGCCCTGAGCCGGATCCAGACATACCTGCTTGAATGATCTGTTCACCAGTTTATACTCGACTGACCTGAAACCGGTATTTTTTTCTACTTCATCCTCTGTCAGCTTTCGTTCGACGGAAATCATATAATTCCCGCTGTGTATGCCTCTGATCTTTGCCACACCCGTACTGTCGCTTGTCAGCACATATTCGCTTCCTCCGGTTACGGACCTCAGTTTTACCTGAGCATTTGTCACATTATCGCGGCCGTATATTTTATTAAGGAATCCGCTTGCATCGCGGAGATCAAAAATAAATTCAGATGCATTTTCCACCGCGTCGGGTTTTTCCTCGAACGGGTCAAGAATATCGCACGACTGAAAACTAAGTGCAGCCAGCATCAATGCGGCCAGACGCACAGCACCCCTGTATAAGTAATTACTGCGTTTCATATTATTGTCTCCCTATTGAAGTAGAAAACTCGAGACCGTAGAAGATATCCGGGTTCCTCTTTTCAAACGAGGGACTGCTGTCAGCTCTTCTTCTCAGCCTGTAGAGAGGATGATCGTTGAACAGATTATTTACAAAAAATGATATAACACCGCTTTTCCACAGAGACTTGCTCAGCTTCAGATTCAGCAGCCATTTATTCGGCCTGTCCTCTTCGCGCAGGTTGAATAGATAGACAGTCCTTTTCAGCTGCGAATAAACTGCCGAGCTGCGCTGATCCTCCGGAATGTTCACATATTTGCCGGCGGAATTATAGTATCCTACAGCCAGAGAATCTCCATATCCCTTGCGTCCGTCAATATCTACCGGCTTCTGCTGTACGTGAATTGTCAGCCACATACCCAGGCTGCGCGCCTGAATTTCAAACCGGTAGTTTATCAGAAGCTCCTTTGTATATGTACTGTAATCAGTATATACAGGCACCACAGTGGCATTTAATGTTGACGAATATTTTTTCAGTCCGTAAGCAATATTCTGCTTTGATCCGGTTTCTGTATAGTTATACGCTCCGTCAATACTGACAACAGTGTTGATAAGAGGGATTCTTTTTGTATGCACTATAAATTCCACACCGGAGGTTTTCTGCCATGCAGCATTTATATACATGTTATAGGAATCATACAGTGTATCCTTAATGGTATATGCCGAGGCATCAGGCCAGACTGGATATGATTTCTTGTAGAATACCACCGGAGTACTGGCAGATTCGAACATGTCTTCGGATTTATTGTAGAAACCTGTAATGCTGATTCCGCCGAATTCAAACTGCTGGTCGATACTGGCTTCATACTTTTTTTGAGTATACCCTTTAATATCAGGATTTGCCTGTTCGCGTATGTATGTAGATACTACCGAAAAATTCTTTTCAGGTTTGGAAGGATCCACAACAGAGACAGTATCGACAAGATCATAATAAAACTTCTGGGCAAATATCATGCTCATCGGTGCCGATTTAGACGTGACACCATAGCCCAGCCGTATCTGAGTATCGTTCAGCAGGCTGTATGAGAGTGTGACCCTGGGATTCAGGAAGCTGCCGTTTCTGCCCTTCAGGCTCAGTCCCTCCGGCCGGTACGATTCATAACGCAGTCCTATGGTAAGAGTAAAAGGTCTGACCAGGCGGCCGGTTATTTTATCCTCCGCATACAAACTCACCTGCTGGTAATCGGGCAGATCACTGTAGCTTCTGAGTCTGGGAAGGGGAATGTTCAGTGTTGGAGGATACAGCGGATCAAAAACAACGCCGCTGCCGTTGTTAAAATCATCTTTCCAGCTCAGACCCCCGGTTACCGAATGCAGATAATCACCGGTGTAGAATTTATCCGATATGTTCAAGTCGGCATACAGGTTCCAAACGTCCCCCTTCACCCATTTTTTACCGAGATAGCTGCCGAACATTATCCGGCCTTCCTGTGTGCCCTCGCTCGTCCTGTCCGATACTACAATATTGTCGCGGGAGAGGAGTTCCTGGTTGTATGAATCCTGTTTTGTATAGGACACCGAAGCAACACCCTTAACTATACCGAACGGTGAGTAGTTGTACGATGCATTGCCGGTATATTTGATATTCAGGTCACGGTTATAGCTTGCCTCTTTGAGAGCGTAGCCCGGCTGTTCTTTTCTCTCGTCGAATGCCCTTGTCACATATAAAATATTGCTGAGTGAATAATTCTCAGCTTCCCTTGCGGCAGTTATCTGGCCTGCCAGCCTGGTATATCCATCGTTATCGATTCTTATATCGCGCTGGGAAGAAGCCACATTAAAATTTGCATTCAGAACCCAAAAACCCGATTTGATACCGCCGCTTACATTGGCCTCATACAGCTGGGGGTTATATTTCATTTTCAGTCTGTACGGATCTGCCGCCGTCTTGGTTTTGACTATTACGATACCATCCGTAAGGTCACCGTACTGTACGGAAGGGATGCCGCGTATAATTTCCACTTCCTTTATATTATCAGCCGGAATGCTGCGCAGGTCAATTCCCGTACCAGCACTCGAGCCGGTCATGCCGACCTGCATATTGGCATTATTGGATACCGGAACGCCGTCGAGCATTATCTGTGTACCAAGCGCATCTCCGCCTCTGATAGTTGCGCGCTCTGAACTCTGGAGCGAAGGGTTTGTGGTTTCACTGCCGGGCATAAGTTTCATAACATCGCTCAGACTGGCGGCCTGTATGTGTTCAATTTCGCTGGAAGATACTTTTGTTCGGGTATCGGAGCCGGCCGGATTGAAATCACCGGGCGGGCTTACCAGAATTTCGCCTATCCTGAATGAAGTACTCACGAGCGCAAAATGCTCAGACCGGTTTTCACGCGGCCGCACCTGGACTTTTCTGTTCTGCTTTTCATATCCGATAAATGATATGTCGAGAGTATAATTTCCCGGCTGAAGAAGAAGTTTGTACTCACCTGAATTGTCAGTGGTTGTTCCGTTCCGGGTCTCTCTGACGACCACAGTAGCGCCAATAAGCGGGGTTCCTTTTTCATCGGTAATTTTACCTGAGAGGAGACTTCCGGAAGACTGAGCAAAAACCGAACACTGAGTAATGAATACTGCAAGGAGGAAAACGATTGTATTTTTATGCATGATAATTAAATATATTTAACGCAACAGACTGATTTGCCTTATTTTTTACTGGAAATGCAGCTTTTGCCCTAAAATATTAAATATTCATGTATTTTCCAAACTAAATGTATTTTGGAAAAACTCCGTAGCAGCCCGCGAAGGCGGTTTTTGTGAGCCTCGTCACCCGAAGACAATTGCAGATTCCCGACCGCACTGCTCAGGCAAATTATGCCCTGCAGTGCAGCGCAAGCCAAACAGTTTTATTGTGCCTGTCAGTAGATGTAACGCGATGTTTTCGGTGGGCAGGAATGAAAAGATAATCACCGGGATACAAAAATACCTCAGATTCTTCATCCTCAAATTTCAGCGATGCCGATCCGGAAAGCAGCAGCACCCATTCATTCCATTCCTGATCGTACCAGAATCCTTCAGGTGTAACCTGTCCGCTGGACACAATGCGTTCAAGCCTGAATGCTTCATTCTGCTGCAGAATATCGATCAGTTCATCCTTGAATGCATCGGGTATATCAGAAAATATATTTTTTGTTTCCATTATATTACACAGGTAAAATAAACCTTTAAGTAAGTTCAAATTTTACTACCACCGGCCGCACGAGCTTTTCAAAATCGCTGTAGTCCATTTTTATCAGCTCGGTGTGACTGCCAGCGTTGAATACTATTTCCTTATCCTTAGACAGCAGTTCGGCCACGTAGACTTTCAGTCCATACAGGTTTCCGAACGGCGGCATGGCACCGGTTTCACATCCGGGGAATATGTCTTCAAACTCCTTCTCTCCGGCCAGCTCAGTATATTCAGCACCTGTGATGTCACGCAACACGTCTATATCGACCATATTTCTGGCCGGCAGAACTGCCATGGCAAGTATTCCGTCAATTTTTATGATCACTGTTTTGGCAAAATTCTTTCCTGGAATGTGTGCGGCCTGTGCTATTTCCTGAGCAGTATATGCGGGAGAGTGTTTTATAACCAGATATTTGATGTCATGGTTATCGAGATATTTCAGCAGTTTTTTTACTGGCATGATATTACCTCCTTTGGTATAGCCATAATTCTACAGATAATGTAATGAATCATTGCCTTAAACACAACATACACATTTTGTATTATCTCCGGAATTTTATAAATTATGTACACACTACAGAAATTTACTCTAAACTATAAAAGGATGTAAAATGAAAAGAAGTATTCTGACACTTGCTGTTGCCGGAACTTTCATGTTCTCGGCATATTGTTCAACTGTTGACGCACAGACTAAACCAGTAAAAAAAGAAACTGCAGCCGTAGTCAAGACTGACAAGAAGAGCACATCAAAAGCTGCGAAGACCGAGAAGAAACAAGCAAAAGATACGAAAAAGGGTGCTAAATGTGCGCCTAAAGAGTGCAGTGAAAAGGGCTGCGAGCACGGCGATAAAGGCTGCGACGCAAGCTGCGAAAAATAGTTAAAAGTTTTTAGTTCTCAGTTCTCAGTTCTCAGTTTGATATCTGAGAACTGAGACTCTTATAATCCCATACCGTATTAGTCCTGTTCGCCGGCTGCTTTTTTCAGTGCTTCGCCTGCAAGCCGGTAGATCTTCCATTCCTTCATTTCCCTTGCACCGATTTTTTCGTAGAAACGGATAGCCGGTTCGTTCCAGTCAAGGACCGACCATTCGAACCTGCCGTAGCCTCTCTGCTGAGCAATCGATGCAAGTTTATGGAATATTGCCCTTCCGACGCCTTTGCTCCTGTACTCTGGTTTCACGTATATATCCTCGAGATACAATCCCGGGCGGGCCAGAAAAGTTGAGAAATTTCTGAAATAAAGTGCAAATGCTACGGGCTTTTCGGCATAGTAGCCGATCAGGGCTTCTGCAGTTGCATTACTGCCGAACAGGCTTTCGTGCAGCAGCTCTTCGGTTGCAACGACCTGGTCTTCCATTTTTTCATAAACCGACAGTTCCCTGATGAGTGTCAGTATCAGGGGTACATCCTCTGCCGAGGCAGTTTTAATATTTATATTACCGTCTTCTGTATAGTTAAGCATGAATTCTCCTGAAATATTTATGAATAATCAGCAACCTGTTTTATCTATTGTATTTTGCTGCCGGCAATAGAAATCAGCCTGCCTGAGGCACTCTGTGTAAAGAACAGATAAATATTCCCTCCATCCTTCAGTTTGAGCTTTTTGCGTATTGTATCTGTAGTATCAGGAAATCCGCGCCTGGCGATACTGGCATTCTGAATTCCGTTCTGTTTCAGATAGTCTTTCATTTTGCCGTATTCTATCACATCAGTAACCGCAAATATACGGCCCGGGAAACCTTTAGGCAAGATGTCTGTTGTCATATAGTCAACGTGGGGATTTATATATTCCAGGTCAAACTGACCGCACAGCAGATGCGAATTCCGGGCTTTGATTATCGCGGGGTCAGGTTCCAGAAAATATTTCCGCATTAGGGGACTGACCGGTCTTTCACCCTTTATTCCGGTCTGGCTCTCAAGGATAAAGCAGCTGAAATCAGAAGACCGTATGCATACTGACCTGATCAGCAGACCACCCCGGTCCTGCATATCGGCGGACAATTTGCCTGCCATCAGCAATATCTCCTTGCATTCGCCGTCCACAGAAACGATATATACAGTTTGAATACTTGGGAGTGCTTTTCTTATCTCTTCGATTTCTGCCGCAGGTGAGACCTTGATCATTATATGTTGGGCTTTTCTCTTCAGCAGTCCCATGTGCTGAATCACATTGGGTGAATAATCCTGCAGTGCGGTATACCTGCGCACTGAGTCACGCCGTGCAGGATCGGCATATATCAGATCGAAATACCCGTCGGGATATTCAGCGAGTATACTGATCCCGTCGCCGTTTTTCATTGTTATTCCGGAGGTGTTCAGCAGCGGCATATTATATTCTGCCAGCAGCGCAAGTATCTCCTGCTGCTCACAGTACACAGATTCATCAAAGCCGGCTGAAATATAGCTAAAGTCTATACCGAGTCCACCGGTAAGGTCGATAAACCTCCGGCCGCTGACGAGCGAAGCCTTGAAGCGGGCTGCGGCAATACCGGATGACTGTTCGAGTGCAACCGAGTCGTAGAGAAGCGGAAGAGACGATAATCCGGGCAGTTTATGCAGTGCTTTTTTCCTGCACTTGAGCTGCTCGGCAACAGCGCGTACCGGGATAGTCCTATCTGAGGAATGTCTGAGTGCAAACTCAGCCGGATCAGTTTCACTGTACCGGCTGAGCAGCTGAAGAATTTTTGCGTCCTTCAGTTCATAGAATTCTTTTACAGTCATACCAGTTCTTTTCCGGCAGACTCTCTGGAGAAGGACATAATATTGTTTCTGGCCATATCGGTGATGGAATCGTAGTCCATAGTGCCCGGATATATGGGTTTGAGGAAGCGGAGCCGGATCTTACCGGGTTTGGGAAATTTGCTGCCTATTGAGAATTTCTCGTATGCGCCTTCAATCACCACCGGTACTACGGGCACATTCAATTCCTTGCTGATTATTGCAAAGGCTTTCTTGAACGACATTACATTGCCGTCCCTGCTTCTGGCGCCCTCGGGGAAAATAACCATATTGTTGCCTTTCCGTATGACCGAAGCGATTCTCTGCAGCGTAAGTTTAAGGTCCTTGTTTATATTCAGCACCAGCACATTGCTGTTGCGTGCGAAGAAACGGCTGAGGCGGCTCCTGATATTTTTTTCCTTGGCAAAGAAATAGGTTTTTGTAAGGGTTCTGTTCTTCAGAACATCCGCAATAAACAGCCCGTCGAGGAAACTCTGGTGATTCGGAGCAAGAATTACCGGACTATCCTGCGGAATATTCTCGAGTCCTTCGCCCTCGATCCTGAGATAGAACCTGAGGAAAGGTTTCATGATAAGTTTTGCAGCCTTCAGCATATATGTACTGCGGGGAACTTCATAATCAATTTCCTCGCGGAGGAGCTTGCCCCACTGGACCACATCGTTTTCGATTCTGGTCTTTTTCTCTTTTATGTAGTCTGCCAGTTTCCTTACAGTCGAATAAACCGACAGATCCTCGTTGGACATGGAAATGCCGAAAGTGTTTTCTATTTTAGCCTGCAGCTCAACCTTGTCGAGAGAATCCAGGCCCAGGTCGAGCTCTACGTGTTCATCGGGAAATATATCCTTCTTTACGAGTTCTTTCAGGTATTCTTCCAGCAGCCTGTATTCCTGATAGTCCGGAATATCGGCAGATATCCGTTCCTTGTTTTCCTTTTTTATAAGTTCTGTAAGCGTAAAGCGCTTGATCTTGCCGAGTCTTGTCCTGGGAAGTTCGTGGTGTACTATAGTGAAGTTCAGTATCTTCTTATACGGAGCAACCGAAAGGTTATATTTGTCAATGATATTCCAGCGGATGGTCTCTTCTATATTTACAATATTTTCCTTCTGTATAAGTGCGAAATCCGGATAGATCACGGCAAAGAGCTGTCCGTCTTTCTGCAGCACACCGATCTCCTTTACAAGCGGATTCAGAGACAGGACTTTCTTTTCTATTTCCTCCGGATTCAGATTCTTGCCGTTGTCGAGGATTATGATTTCCTTGATTCTGCCGGTGATGCTGAGATATCCCTCATCGTCAAACTCACCGATATCGCCGGTATAAAGCCAGCCGTCGCGCAGTATTTCAGCGGTTTCTTCGGGCTTGTTATAATAACCGTGCATTATATTTCTGCCCGAGATTACGACTTCGCCGTCCACGAGTTTTGTCTTCACTGCCGGGAAGGGTTTGCCGACCGTACCGATCTTGACTTTCGCAGGCGGATTAAACGAAATCAGGGGAGCCGCTTCAGTCATACCGTAGCCCTCGAGTATCTTGAAGCCCAGAGCCTTGAAATCCCTGGCCACATCTTCGTCAAGTTTTGCACCGCCGGATATGAAATATTTGATTGAACCGCCGAATGTAGTCTGAACCTTGCTGAATATCCTCGCGCCGGCAGAATAACTGTTCAGTGCACGCGATAATTTCAGCAGCAGTGAGGCGACCTTATTTTTCTGAATCTTTGAAATGATACCGCCGTGGAACAGGTTATACAGACGCGGAACGCCGAGTATCATAGTTACTTTATATTTCTGAAGCGCTTTAATGATTTCATCACTGGAGAGCTGAGTAAGAAGTATGACCGTTCCGCCTGCATAGAACGGCATCAGCATGGTTCCCTGGAGCGGGAATGCGTGGTGCAGAGGCAGTATGGCTATGATCTTGTCATCCTGCTGATATATTTTAGCATCGTCAACTATACACTCTATATTGGAAAGCAGGTTGTCGTAGGACAGCATAACGCCTTTGGGGCTTCCGGTAGTTCCGGATGTATAGATGAGAACCGCAATATTATCGCGGTTCTCGTCGGTAAGCTCAAACCTGCTGAATGAATCCTTATAAGGCTCATCCGGCAGTATTACATCGTCATACACTATTATCTTTGGCTGACCGGGACAGAGAGCAACAGCTTCATTCAGCTGTGGCAGATTTTTCTGGGATGTAAACACCACACTTGCAGATGAATCCTGCAGTATATGTGCCACCTCATCTGGCGTCGACAGGAAATCTACTGGAATACATATCCCGCCCCTGTTCCAGACAGCATAGAAAGAATAGATCCATTCAGCCCTGTTTTCAGAATATATCGCGACCTTTTCACCCGCAGATATATTCAGCAGTGACGAATACCTGTCTATATAATCGAACAACTCCGCATATGATATCTCGACACCATCATTGATGAGCGCTGCTTTATTGAGTTTATTTATAAACATTCTTTTCCCTGACTCCCGATACTTTCCGTTCCTAATTTTTTTGGCCCGGCATATTATGATTTATGTTGAAGATCAAATTTATAGTTTTATTGCTGAACAGCAATAACAACATATTCAAAAATACGCTTTTGCCCGTAAATTAGAAATAATAAAATACTGAGCCGAGGAGTCTGGTATTTTCACTCTTATAGGTATTTTTGACCCTGGCTTTGGCGTCAGGTGTACCGTAATAAGCAGCCACATAGTCGCACTCGAGTGCAAGTTTGATCTTGTTTATGTCCCATGTTATTCTGGGTGCTATCCTCAGTATCTTATCTATATTGCCGCCCCTGCTGAATATGGCACCGGCAATATTGTCTTTTGCACCCAGATTCTTTGTATATCCTGCAAATACCGCTCCCTTAACGGCCTTCCCATATTCCACTTCGGCCCATACGGAATGAGTAAATACCGGAGTATATTCTTCTATCGCCGTAACAGAGTCTGTTGATTTTACCGCATATCCGCCTATAGCCGTAAGGTCGGTAATATTGCTGCCGTAAATTGTCTGAGCTTTTGCAGTGAACATTCCGTAAGAGGCTTTTGCAAATGCAGTGAAGGCAAGGCTCTCAGCCTTATTGTCAGTTTTGTAGTTCTTAGCCGAAGCCGTTCTGGGCACCAGGTTTTTATAGCTTACGCCTGCACCGGCAAGTGCTGAACTGGTCTTGTACTGGGCCTGTAACTGTACTTCCGGCATGCCGCTGTTCCTGAGGTAAATCGAACTGTTTCCATTCGGACCGGTACTCGCAAAATCACGCTGCGTAAGGACTGCCGCCATTAACTGCATACTGCCGGGGGTATAGGTAAATCTGAGCTGCGGGTTGCGTGCAAAACCACTGAACGGTGCGCCTGCGCTGGATCCCATCTGACCCGGAGAAGTCTCCACTACAAAGAAAGGATTCCAATACTGACCCATCAGCAGTTCAGCACTCTTCCAGTTCAATTTTACATATGCATGCCTCAGTCTGAATCCGTTTATATCCGGATCTGAATGACCTATGAATTCTCCTTCAATCCATCCGGAAGTCTTTGCAGACAACACATCCGGAGCAGTGATCTTTCCGGCCAGACGTGTCTGGGCTGCAAGCATATTAAAAGTACTGTGTGCATTTATATCGTTTCCTCTCGGGTCCATCAGACGCGGTGCAGGATAGAGCAGCAGGTGACCTTCTCTCGAGCTTACTGTTTCCCTTGTATCATAAAATACTGCCAGATTGACGTACCCGTTAAACGTAACACCAAAAGAGCTTTTCGAATCCTGAGGCTGTATTTTGACCGCAGCACATATAAATAACAGGCATAATAATAATGTCTTCTTCATTCATATTCCCACTTTTGTTTGCAAACTTTAATTAACCTGAACTCAGGTGATCCCTATATATTCGACCGGAATCAGTTTTACTTTAGCGGTAGAACAGCACTCAATGGGGACAAGAACCGGGATTTTTATTTGTTTTGATTCTTAGAGTATGTTTTCTTATTTTTAGAACAAATTTTTTGGGCAACTCAGTTAATCTGTATTTATTCTGACTCAGTGCACTGTTACAATAATCTCAGGGAATGGAAAAGATAAAGGAAATACCAGATAAATTAGAAGTACTGCGTAGAGAAAACGAAGAACTAAAGCAAAAGCTGGAAGAATACAGAGATAAAGAGCGGTTTCGGACCGAATATGCCGAACATCTTCACAATTCTATCCGTAATGGCGCTATAAGTTTCGAAGAGATTTTTGACATTCAGGAAATTCAGAAGATACAGGATGCATTTTCGAATGCCACTGGTGTTGCTTCTCTGATCACCACTCCCGACGGCATGCCCATTACTCAGACGAGTAATTTCACATCCCTGTGTGACCTGATACGCAGCACACCCGAGGGATTTAGAAACTGCCTGAAATCTGACTCAGTTATTGGAGAAAAAGACGGACTGACTGTGCATCCCTGCCTCAGCGGCGGACTATGGGACGGAGGCACGCGCCTTTCTGTCGGCAATTATCATATAGCCAGCTGGCTTGTCGGACAGGTACTTATTGAACCGGTCGATGAAGAACAGCTTCTGCAATATGCCGGCAAACTTGGCATCAACAGACAGACCTACGCTGCAGCCCTGGAAAGGGTACCCCGTATGACCCAAAAGAAATTCACACAGGTTACAGAAGCACTCAAACTCATTGCAGACCAGCTTTCCAGCCTGGGAATGAAAATATACGAGCAGAAAGTTGATATACTGGAACGGGAAAGAACCCGTCAGGAATTGATGCGTGCGAAGGAAATGGCAGAGAGTTCGAGCCGCCTCAAGTCCGAATTTCTCGCCCAGATCTCGCACGAAATCAGGACCCCTCTGAACACTATACTCAGCTTCGCATCACTTCTGCGCTATGAGCTGGAAGAACTGCTCTCTGAGGATCTGAAGGACGGGTTCAAGATAATCAGCAACGGCGGCAAACGCCTGATCAGGACTATTGACCTGATACTGAACATGTCGGAGATAAACACAGGCAGTTACGACCTGCAGATCTCTAAATTTGACCTGGTCAGGGATATTCTGGAAAACCTGCTGCTCGAATTCTCTTCATCTGCTCAGGTAAAGGGTCTTAAATTCACGCTCCGCAATGACTCCGCCACTTCGCTGATAACAGCCGATGCATATACAGTCACACAGATATTCCTGAATCTTATCGATAATGCGATCAAATTCACAAACGAAGGCAACGTTGAGATTACAGTTTTTGACGACCACGACGGCAATCTTGTCGTTGGAGTCGCTGATACGGGAATTGGTATGTCAGATGAATACATGGGTAAGATTTATACCCCGTTCTCACAGGAAGATACCGGATATACCAGGAAATACGAAGGCAATGGGCTGGGTCTGGCACTCGTAAAGAAATGCTGCCAGCTGAACAAGGCCGATATAAGCGTAGCAAGCAGAAAAGGAAACGGCACCAGGTTCACGGTTATATTCCCTCAATCCCTGCGCTGATTTTTATTACTCAAATTCCGCAAAAATCTTCACTCTCATTTCAGACTTTTTTTCTGCAGTTTCACCGAAAGTTTTTTCATCTTCTGATCTATCTGCTGCCTTTCAGACTGGCTTATATCCAGAGTACTTATGGAACTGTACTCATTGTATGCCTCCTCGGGCAGATTGAGCTTTTCCATTATTTCAGCAAAGTAAATCCGGTCTGACACATTGTTCCTTGTTTCAGGATACTTTCTGAATGTCTCTCGGGCAAATATGATTGAAGTTTCCCTGTATCCATTATCAGCCAGCTGTCTGGCCCCGTTGATGCGTTTTTCACCCAGTCCCCTGCTTACGGCTGTCGCCTTTGAGGCTCCGGCATCTGCCCCGTATACAGCGGTGGATTTAATATCCTTTCTGCCTTTAGGACGCGGTACATTCCTTATCTCTTCCATGGCGAGGGCAAGGAGCAGTTCGTCCAGCGATATCTTTCTTAGTGTATTCATTCCCAGTACTGAATTGCTCCTCAGCAGGAATTCCTGACCGCCTCTGCTGATCAATACCGATGAATTATCCATCGTCAGCAGCATGTCTCCCGCTGACAACTTATCGCCCGTATGCAGTTCCTGCATATTATCTCCGGCTCCCCGGAAATAATATACCTTACCGGAGATCTTATCAACATCAAATGACTGTGCTCTGAGAACACAGGAGAACAAAAACAGAAGCAGTAATTTTTTCATTTTTCAAATCCGGATGTATTGACTTAATTTTTATACAAGCACCATATCCCGCCTTCAGAAGGCCGGATCATTTTACGAATGGAGCATACCGTCTAATAAATTCTAATATACGTCTACTATTTCTACAAGGCCTTTTGCCAGGCCGAAATTATCCAGTGCCTGGCTGTTAAAAAGCTCGGAACCGGTCTGCCATGACTTGTCGAAGCCAGTCATGGAAGTCATCTCAAGCGGTATCCAGATCTCATCGGTTCCCTGCAAATTTTTCCTGACAAAATACCTGCTGTCATTTTCTGATATCAGCGTTCCTTCCTCAGGCCTGAGCGAAGTTGAAAACATAAGGCTCACGTGCATTTTCCCCGGATCGTTCCTGTAATCAATAAAAGCGGTTTCTATACCGGCACTCTCCAGCATTGCAGAAAATGCCACGCTCAGATCATCGCAGTCACCACCCTTCATCCTCAGGGTTTCAGCCGGATACTGCACCTGGTCAGCAGAAGCCAGCGGATCAGAAACATATGTCATCATTGCACAAAAATTTTCATACAAGATACGGGCTATATAGAAATTTTTCAACTGCAAAGAAACAGTATCAAGCACCGGCTTATGAGCACTGATAATCCTTCTCGTATATGACTGAATACTGTCATAATCCTGTCTGACAAAATACCTGAGATTCCATACTCGTCCGTCCCAGCTATTGTCCCCGTTTACCAGCACGGGTGCCGAAAGCTGTTCGGTATACTGTCCTGCCGTCACAAAAAAATCGGCCTGCATTATTTTATTTTTCTTCCCGGCCTTGAAGTCCGGTTCTATAACTGTAAAAAATTCCACTTCTGCCGTATCATAAGGAGCAATTACAACCTGCGGAGAATAGAACAAATCTGTATTCAGGCCGGCTATCCTGCCCGACGGCTTTACACTGACTGGTTTTCCGGACAGATTTATTACCATTCCCGAAGCAAATGGTTCATCAAAATATTTTTCATGCAGAGCCGGGAAAATATCGCCCAGCATCTTTACACCACGGAATTCTATGATCTTTTCAGGCAGTGTATTCAGTGCAAAGGCAAAACCGAGAACAGCTTTGTCATAACTGTAAGGATTATTCGTTACGCTGTGTATTCCGTTGCGGCTGAATTCATCAAAACTTCCGGCTCCGCTCCTCGGTGATAAATATTTGACTGCTGACAAGGAAACCGAATAGCTGCCAAGACTGTAACTCATTGCAGGCATTATTCCCGCAATGAAGGGCTGCTGGTACTTATCATGAAAAACCGAAAATGATGCCGTAATATTCCCGCCTGCAGCTGACATACGGTAATGTGCAGCACCCCGGAACGATCCGTCTGATTCCACCGAAACCTGCACTCCCGGTAAGTCAGCGGGTGCAAATCCGGCATATACCGATACTTTCCTGTCCATACTAAGCCGGTAACCCGAATAGTCCTGAGCATTCTCATCTGTGCGGATCTCTGCCAGATTCAGCAGTGTCAGTCCCAACTGCAGATGATCTGATGCTCTGTAGAAGATCGCAGGACTGATAGTAAATATTTTCCCCTTATATCCGCTTTTTGAAGTACTTACCGAAACACTGCTGCTTACTGTGTCGAAGTATGTTGCTGCACCGGTCGAGCTGAAGTTTTCACTGTAGTATTTTACAGTTACATCGGTTCTTATATTTTTACCGGCATCCAGTAAATATTCGAATGAAACCGGTTCATTATACTCATAAGATGAAGAAAGACTCACAGATTCACGGCCTTCAGCAATAATTCCTGAGGCAGCTTCAAGACTGAATGTCTGCCGGAAACCGGGCGAGTATAGCAGATTTATATAATGTTCGTTAATTTTTTTTGTAACCGAGATCAGGCCCAGTGCCCCGCTGCCGTTTCTGATCAGTTCGTTTATATATGATACAGAAAAACCCCAATCCTTTATCTCCGGCATCATTGTATAACCGTCACCGTATGGATTAACAGGCATATGAATATTTCCGCCATACTCAGTATGACCGCCTGATACAACAGGCATCCTGGCCGCCAGATCCGCTGCGGCAAACAATATAAACAAAAATATCAGACCACGTCTATGGAATATCATACTGTATATTATGAATACTCTGAGCCTGAATAGAAACGTCATTCAGCAGCTCGGAATTAAATTCGCTTACCTTCTTCCTGATAAATGAAAATACCAGTCTTGAATCACTGCTGTAGGGAAAATTCTTCAGCAGGTATGCCGGGATCTTCAGCTGTCCGTCATCCCTGGTCGTAAGCCTGTAGTATGGAGTTACATCGTCACCGGATTTGAATGCTGCACCGATGATTATTTCAACCGTTCCTTCTCCCGCAGAATTCCACTTGAGTACAAAAGCGCGGTTACCACGCGAAAAACTGCCGGATGCAATTACTTCTCCGCTGATTTCACCCGGTGTATTTATCTCATAGTGTTCCTGCTTTCCCTGAAAGCTCCTCACACTGAATGATATCTTAGAATCGTGTCTGAAATTAAAATCATCTCCGCGGCCTTCTTTTCTCGACAACAGATAATAGGTACCCAGCAGTGTATCTCTGAGCGCCGACTGATACCTGTATTTTATTCTGTAGGGCTGAATACGTGCAGGGATATTATCAAACCTGACCGTGCCCTGGGCACGAGTTCTGAAGCCGAGAGTTTTTCCGGAAGGCAATTTAACAGGCTGAGACTTGTCAGTGAAAATCGCCTGTGCCCTGGAGGCTCTGAATAATTTATTCTGAATAGTGTATTTAATGGAAGAAACCGCTACAAATGAGGAGGTCGAAAGAACAGGCGAAACCACACCGGTCGAATCATACCCGTTTGTATAAACATAGGTCTCCGGATCAGAAGTAATCACTTCGACTTCAAGCGGGTCATCAGCTGATACAATATCGTCCTTAAGTTCTACGGGTGACTCTTCAGCGCACGACGATAAAACGAGCAGCAGTCCGGCCAGCAATATGTTTACAAATATTTTCATTTCTTTTTTTAGATGAACTAATTTAATACACAATTTATGATATTTCAAGGAGCAAAGGAGTTCTCAGTTCTTAGTTCTTAGTTCTCAGTTTTTAGTTCTCAGTTCTTAGTTCTCAGTTTTTAGTGCTCAGTTCTCAGTTAACTGAAAACTGAGAACTGAGCACTGAGAACTTCCCGCCTTTGGCGGGAGATAACTATTTGATATAGTACGGAATTCCCCAGGTTTTCTCTTCAACCGGAGCGGCATCATCGTTCAGCACCTGCTTTGGAACAACATTCACGACTGCATGATAGTGTCCCATATAGTTGTTTGCTTTCCATGTAGCTTCATAGATTTTTGTAAAGCCTGCAGGACCAGGGACCGAAGAAACCAGTGTAAGCGTCCTTTTGCTCCTGTTGAAGCCTTTTTTGTCTGCTCCGTACGTTACACTAACCAGCTCTGTATCTGCATAGGCGCTCTGCACTTCTATTCTGACCTTCATTTCCTGTCCTTTTGAAAACTGCGGAGTAAATCTTTTTCTTGCTACATTCCTGTAGAGATAATAGTTATTCGGTGAATTTATCAGCAGTGTATCACCAGGCATATATACTATCATATTGTTTATCCTGACATTTGCGGTCATTGTTCCGCCTTCAGGAAGCGATATTGCTGCAATTTTCCAGTTATCCAGCGGCCTTTTTGTTTTTGCAACTTTAACAAATATTATATTGCGGGTTATCTGGGAGGTAAATTCTTTAGTAATTACAGTATCAACACTGGCGGTATCTCCCTTCACGGCAGGTGTATAGGAAGCATAGATCTTCAGTGTGCCGCTGTAGGTCTGTGTCAGAACTCCGTATGAGGTGTCTCCCTGCACGGTTGTCTGCAGGTCGCTGGCAATTCTTACAACTCTGTGTGAAACTTTGACCGGATATACTGTAGTTGCAATCTTGCCAAGTGCAAAAGCAACTGCATCACCATCATTATAGTTGGGTTCGAAAGATGCGATGGATTCGTCTGACTCGGCAATTGTTTTCATGGCCTGCTGATCGGTTGTGGCCAGTTCCTGCGGTTCAACCGAATTATCGCTGCTGCAGCCGGCAAACCATATCAGAGTTATCAATGCAATTGCTGATAACGACACCATCCTGAATTTGATCGATCTTCTGGTCATAATCTGACTCCTGTTCTGATTGTTGAGTGATAATGTGTGTTTCATTTACATTATTCAGAGTGTCAGATTGCGTGCCAGCAGGCGCGTCACATGTTAAGTCTTTGATTTACAAAAGCTTATCATTTCTCAGCTATTTATACAAATACCTGGAAATAAGTGTCAAATGCCCGGAGCGGTAAATTTCAGGCATTTCATGGTCTGCATTTGCAGTGCGTTTTATCTGTAAGGGGCTGTCTGCAGTCAGCGTCTGTGCGGAAGTTCCGCATGAAAATGGCAGGAAGGACGGGAATACAACTACAGCGAGGAATACATTCACCACCCTGAAGTATGATGACCTTAAATGCGCTCTAAGACTCAATCGGCTCAATCTGAAATTTCCGCTATACATCTTTTCTGCTCCTTTCCATATAATTTCTTTTTTATGTTCCGGATGATTAGCGTATGAATATTGGACCCGGATAAAAGGAAAAGGTTGTAGCGGTCTGGGCAGATCCAAGGGCAGTTTTTTGTGCACTTGTACATCGGGGACATGCTAGTAATCGAATGCAGGCTTTCTTTATGTCTGATCCATAAATTCTTTTACAATTGCATCGAGATAAGTATGGAACCGCTGCGGCAGGTTTTTATATTTTGACGTGAGTCTGGACCTGACTTCCTCAAATGTCACGGACCCGGTGCCGGACACGATCTCACGGACCGGAGTTTTTATATTATTCAGGAATGTTTCTACTTTTGTTTTTACCTTTTCGGCAACACGTGGGTCAGAACTGCCGCCCGAAACAGCTTCAATGGTTTTTTCGGTATCATACCCGTTTTCCGCAAAATACCGGAATACCATGCCCCTGAAGTTTTCGGAAACAATAGTTCTGGACAGTTCACCCAGTTCCTTTGCGGTTTCAGCGACCGATGAGTGTGAAAATCCCTTTTCCCTCAATGAATCCAGAATGATGTATTCAATCTCCATTTTTCGCCTGTCTGCAACTTCCGCGGGCAGATCCCCGGTTTTTATAATATCCCTGCCCTCTGAATGGGCCAGGATCGCTGCACGTTTAACTACAGACTGCAGTTCGCGCACATTTCCTCTCCACTGATATTCCTGAAGCAGACCGAGCACGGGTTTTGAAAAACTCATTCTGTGTTTTTCCAGACTCAGAAAGTACTGAGCTATGATTTCTATATCCTCTTTCCTCTCGCGCAGCGGCGGCAGTTTGATCTGAATTACATTAAGGCGGTAATAAAGATCCTCGCGGAATTTTTTCTCCCTTACCAGCTGCTCGAGATTCTTGTTGGTTGCAGCTATCACGCGTATGTTCTTCCTGATAGTCTCAGGCGAACCTACTCTTTCAAACTCCCCGGTCTGAAGAACACGCAGAAGTCTGACCTGAAAATTTTCACTGGTTTCGCCTATTTCATCCAGGAATATTGTACCGTTGTCGGCTGTTTCAAACCTGCCGGACTTGTCTGCATATGCACCTGTAAAGGCGCCTTTTACGTGTCCGAACAGTTCACTTTCCAGGAGTGTCTCTGAGAGGGCGGCACAGTTGACAGCTACAAAATTGTTGGCAGCACGTCTGTTCAGTTCGTGAATTGCCCTGGCGACGAGTTCCTTTCCGGTACCGCTTTCTCCGAGTATAAGTACGGTTACATCTTCCGGTGCAACCCGTTTTATCAGTGAAACCATCCGGGCCATTGTACGGCTCCGGTATACTATGCCGAAAAAGTTTTCGGCCTCTCCGGCCGGTTCATCTCCGGGGACCTCATCTGAATGTTTCAGTCTGAGTTCTTCAATTTCCTGTCTGAGCCGTGTAATTTTCTCGATGAGCAGCCCGTCATCACCTGCAGCATCGAGTTCCTTCTGCAACCTTGCAAACTGTATCCTTTTCTCATCGAGACTTGCGCTCAGGTTTTCAGCCATGGAGCGGATCTCTTTATAGCGCTTTCTGCTGTTTATAAGGTACTCTGCAATGTCACAGACAAATAAAAATGCCAGAGGGAAAAGAAAAAATGCATAGGCAAGCTGCTGATACAAACCGGCAAATACCGCCAGGGAAACGATCCAGAGCAGGACTGCCGCCGCAGGTGCCGAAATGATACGGATAATTGAATTGTACGGCAGCCTTAACTGCAGAAAGATGGTCAGAGCAATTAGCAGGGTGAACACCCAGGCAGACAGTGCATAAATATCCGTTTTGATATAACTGGAATGGAGGAGATTGTCTGCAGCAAAAGCATGGATCGCAAATACCGGCATGGACGCATCAAATGACGTCGCAATACCAGGTGTAACTACAGGATCGCTTACTCCCACAATTACAATTTTATTGCTGAATGATTGCAGATTGTTTCCGGAATCTGCCATTTCAAAAAATTCCAGCAGCGAGTAATTCCTGTACATCTTCCATGAATTAAAAAAATTGAGTTTTACAGGACTCGCGTCCGCAGAAAACCTGTATCCGCTTCTGTGCAGCAGTTCTGCTGAAAAAGTTCTTTCTGTTTCATTACCGGTTTTTATCTGCAGCGGAACAGACACTGAATTACCGCCGGTATAGTCCAGGAATCCGGTTGGAAGACCGGGAATGCTCTTTTTGGGTTCAGGATAGTCGACCGCTCCTGATTCACCGATAACTGAACCCAGTACAACCCTGCCAGAGCGCCTGATCTCATTGTCCAGCAGACTGTTGTATATATTCTGGTATGAAAGTCTGCCTGATAAAAATATGCCAAGTCCAACGGACCGCACATCGAGTCCACTGAGTCTGTTAATTAGCAGCGCATAATAGCTGCGTTTGAGGGGATAGGGGCCAAGCTGGCTGATGTCCTCTGAGGAGATGTGTATCAGTACAATATTTGTATCCGGTGTACCTTTTATTCCCGCGTTATAAAAACCCCGGACAACAGAATCATCGGTACTGCCGGCTGTCCCGGAAAAGATCTTCAGCAGTATAAAAACAGATGCGCAGACTGCTGCTCTGATCCATAACGGCGAAAAATATTTTTTCATACCAATATTTGTCATTTGGGTCGATTACGCGTCATGAAATTCATTTTCCTGAATATAACATTTTTTGCGCAACAATAAAAAAGCGAAGCAGCTTCCGACGCATACTCCCGCGCGAATCATGTTCATGCTCACAAATGCCCATCAGCATAATGCGCATCAGCATAATGCCCATCAGCATAATAAATTTGCAGTAATACCCTGGCTGGCAGTGGCAATTACACGCTTCAGATTTATGCATAATATGGAAAATACTGCCGTATTCAGGAGCAATCCACCTGACATCAATATTCATAAAAATACGGTATTGATATTAAGCGGCAGAATGTTTAAATTTGCAGAACTGTATTTGAATAATAAATTATTTCAGGCAATTGGACAAATTATTTAAGAAATTTTTGGTTTTGCAGGATATATACATAAGCTTCTTTAATATAGGGGCCTTTGGGGTTTAGTTTTTAAAGTTCGCCACTTTTTCAAGTGGCTTTTTTTTTATCCGAAAAGTAACTTTCAGAGAATTCAATAATAAATAAATATACACTATGATGCATAAAAAACAAAAAGCGACACTCATACTGAACAACGGAGCCGAGTTCCAGGGCTATAGTTTTGGCTATACCTCCGGCACTAACGGCGAAGTTGTGTTTAATACTGGTATGGTCGGCTACCCGGAAACAATGACCGACCCTTCCTACTGCGGACAGATACTCGTCTGCACATATCCGCTTATCGGCAACTACGGAGTACCGGCACAGGAATGTGAAGACGGGATCAGCACGGTATTTGAATCTGAAAAGATTCACCTGCGTGCACTGATCATTTCCGACTATTCAGAAAATTATTCTCACTGGCAGGCTTCAAAATCCCTTTCTGACTGGATGACAGAACAAAAGATACCGGGCATATACGGAATTGATACGCGCAGGCTCACCCGACTGCTCAGAGAGGAAGGTACAATGCAGGGCAAAATTGTAATTGACCCCTCTGATGAACCTGATTTCGAAGACCAGTCACAGATGAACTTCGTCAGCCAGGTAAGCGTAAAGGAACCTGTCACCTATGAGCGCGGCAGCAAAAAAATCGTGCTGGTAGACTGCGGCACCAAGAACAATATAATACTTGCCTTCCTGCGCAGAAATATCAGTGTTCAGAGGGTTCCGTTCGACTATGACTTTAATAAGATAGATGCAGACGGCATAGTGCTTTCAAACGGACCTGGTGATCCGAAGATGAACCGGGCTACAGTCGAACACGTGCGCACCGCACTTTCTGGTGAACGCCCGCTTCTGGGCATATGCCTCGGCAGTCAGATGCTGGCACTCGCAGCAGGTGCCGATACATACAAACTCAAGTACGGCCACCGCGGGCATAACCAGCCGTGCAACGAATCGGGCACAAAAAGATGCTTTATAACTTCGCAGAACCATGGATACGCCATCAATTCTGAAACACTGCCTGAGGACTGGCGCGAATGGTTCAGCAACGACAACGACGGAACCAATGAAGGCCTTATACACATTGCAAAACCACTGTTCGGAGCCCAGTTCCACCCGGAGGCTTCACCTGGTCCTGATGATACTGAATTTATTTTTGACATGTTTGTGAGGGCAATAAAATGATTATAAAAAGAAAAGCAAATAAAGTACTTATACTCGGAAGCGGTGCCCTTCAGATAGGCCAGGCCGGAGAATTCGATTATTCCGGCAGCCAGGCAATCAAGGCACTGAAGGAAGACGGAATTACAACGGTACTCATAAACCCGAACATAGCCACTATCCAGACTTCAGAGCAGTTTGCCGATAAGGTCTACTTCCTGCCTATAAAAGTAGAGTATGTCGAAAAACTTATAGCCAAGGAAAAACCCGACGCAATACTGCTGGGTTTCGGAGGACAGACTGCGCTGAATGTGGGCGTTGAACTGTACGAAAAAGGCATACTGAATAAGTATAACGTCAGAGTGCTCGGAACTCCTGTCGAGACAATTAAGGATACAGAAGACAGGCTGCTGTTTGCCAACAGGGTAACTGAGGTCGGACTGAAAGTTGCGAAGAGCAGGACAGTAAACAGCGTGGAAGATGCAAAAACCGCTGCTTCAGAAATCGGCTTCCCGATGATGGTGCGTATCGCCTATGCACTGGGCGGACTTGGTTCAGGTATCGTGAGAAATGAGGAGGAGCTGGTCGAAAAAGCCACAAGGGCTTTCTCATTTACAAACCAGATACTGCTCGAAGAATCGCTCTACGGATGGAAGGAAGTAGAGTACGAGATAGTACGCGATAAATATAATAACTGCATAACCGTCTGCTCCATGGAAAACTTCGACCCGATGGGTATACACACGGGCGACAGTATTGTGGTAGCACCGGTACAGACACTGTCGGCAAAAGAAAATTTCATGCTGCGCTCGATCGGCATAAAACTGATCAGACACCTGGGCATAATAGGCGAATGCAATATACAGTACGCGCTCGATCCGCATTCGGATGACTACAGGATCATTGAAGTAAATGCCAGACTCAGCCGCAGTTCGGCACTTGCTTCCAAAGCTACGGGGTATCCGCTGGCTTTCATTGCTACAAAACTTGCCCTGGGCTACGCGCTGAATGAAGTGGAGAACATAATCACACAGGAGACATCTGCCTGCTTCGAGCCGGCTCTTGATTATATAACGGTCAAATTCCCCAGGTGGGATCTGCAGAAATTCAGCCAGGTGAGCACCTTACTGGGTTCGGAAATGAAGTCTGTCGGAGAGGTCATGTCCATCGGCCGCAGCTTTGAAGAAGCCATACAGAAGGCAATACGTATGCTCGAGGTAGGAATGACAGGACTCGTCTGCAATGACCATGAGTTCGAAGATCTGGAGAATCTCATTCAGGAACCAACAGATAAAAGGATATTTGCAGTTGCACAGGCTCTGGAAAACGGCGCCTCGGTCGACAGGATACACGAACTCTCAAAGATAGACCGCTGGTTCCTGTACAAACTGAAGAACATTGTGGAAATAAAGGATGAACTGCGCAAGTACCAGCTCCAGAGCATACCCGAATCACTCCTGAGGGAAGCAAAGAAGAAAGGCTTCTCGGACAAACAGATCGGCATGCTCATAAACGAAGATGAACACTATGTAAGAAATATACGCAAGGGACTCAATATCGTTCCCTGCGTCAAACAGATAGATACACTGGCAGCCGAATACCCGGCAAAAACCAATTACCTTTATATGACATATAACGGTGACGAGGATGATATAATTGCCGGCGGACCGGATCAGATCGCCGTAATCGGCAGCGGCGCATACCGCATCGGTTCATCTGTCGAGTTCGACTGGTGCTGCGTCAATTCAGTCGACACACTGAACAAGCTCGACTATAAGACCATCATGATCAACTGCAATCCTGAAACTGTAAGTACCGATTATGACATCTGCGATAAGCTGTATTTCGAAGAGCTTACGTTTGAACGGGTTATGGATATTTTCGAAAAGGAAACTCCGCAGGGCGTAATTGTATCGATGGGCGGACAGACACCCAACAACCTTGCACTCAAACTTCACAATGCAGGCATAAACATACTGGGCACGTCCCCTCTTCAGATCGACAATGCTGAAAACCGCCACAAGTTCTCGCAGATACTCGATGATCTTGGCGTCGATCAGCCGGAATGGAGCGAACTTACCAGTCTGCAGGAAGCCATGGACTTTTCTGCGCGTGTAGGCTATCCGGTGCTTATCAGACCCAGCTACGTACTCTCCGGAGCTGCAATGAGCATAGTACTGAACGAAGACGAACTGGAATTTTATTTAAACAAGGCCTCAACGATCAGCAAGGATTATCCGGTAGTTATAAGCAAGTTCATTACCGGCGGCAGAGAGATCGAAGCAGATGCAGTTGCAAGCGAAGGCGAACTATTCTGCTATGCAATTTCTGAACACGTCGAAAATGCAGGCGTTCATTCGGGCGATGCAACAATAGTACTGCCGCCTCAGAGGACATACCTCGAAACGATGCGCCGCGTAAAAATTATTACAAAACAGATTGCCGAGGCACTTGAAATATCGGGTCCTTTCAACATACAGTTCATCGCAAAGGACAACGACGTAAAAGTAATTGAGTGCAACCTGAGAGCTTCGCGCAGCTTCCCGTTCGTAAGCAAGGTACTGAAAATAAACTTCATCGACATTGCAACCAAACTTATGATGGGTGAAAAAGTAAACCGCATCGACAAGTCTTCATTCGACCTGGATTTCGTGGGAGTAAAGGCTTCGCAGTTCTCATTTACCCGTCTGAAAGGCTCCGATCCGGTTGTGGGTGTGGAAATGTCATCCACCGGCGAGGTCGGATGCCTGGGAGATGATTTCAACGAAGCATTCCTGAAGAGCTGTATATCAACCGGATCAAGGGTGCCGAAGAAGGGAGTACTGCTTTCAACAGGCACGCCGAAGGATAAGGCTGATTTCCTCGACGGCGCGCGCCTGCTCTATGAGCGGGGACTTAAGTTATACGCAACGCAGGGAACTGCCGATTATCTGAAACGAAACGGCATGGACGCCGAGGTACTGAACAGACCATTCGACGACATCGAGCCGAATATAATGACATACCTGACAGAAGGCAAGATCGACCTGGTAATCAACATACCGAAGAATAATGAGAAAGATGAACTGGACAGTGACTATGTGATCAGAAGAAAAGCAGTCGACATGAACGTTCCTCTTATTACAAACATACAGTTCGCCAAGAGATATGTAAAGTCGATTTCAATGTACGATCCTGCTGAACTAAGCATAAAAAGCTGGGATGAATACCAGTAACACACAGTTTCCCGTTCAGGATGTGATCCCCCAGATCAGATCGGCTCTGAAACAAAATAATGTCTGCGTTTTATCGGCTCCCCCCGGAGCCGGTAAAACCACTATTGTCCCGCCCGCCCTTCTGGATGAGGAGTGGATGCAGAA
>JBLMZS010000006.1:0-34274 GCA_050258935.1 Bacteroidota bacterium | reverse complement strand
TTTCTTTTATTTTCTGCATCAGCCACTGAGGTGTGGAAGTAGCGCCGGTTATGCCTACGCATTCAGCACCTTCGAGCCATGATTTATCAACCTCGGATTCATCTTCCACAAAATAAATGCGGCTGTTTTCTTCTTTTGCAATATTGAACAGCACCTTGCCGTTAGAGCTTTTTTTACCGGCAGCAAATATAATTACATCATTACCCCTGGCAAATTCGCGCAGTTTCTTCTCGCGCCCGGAAACCTGTCCGCATATTGTATTCTTCGCCAAGAACTCCACTGCTGTTTCAGAAGCAGACTGCACCTGCAGATTGGCAATTTTCTCCTTCAGTACTGCGGCTATCTGTGCGAATGTTTCGCGGTCCATAGTTGTCTGCGAAAACAGTACCGTAGGTCTGCTCAGATCCACTTTCTCCAGCGCCTCTTCCACGGACTTGATAACAACGGCATTTTCATCCGTAACGCCTTTAAGACCTATAACCTCGGCATGATCTTTTTTGCCGAATATAACGACCTGATAGTCAGAATCGTAAAACTTTTTTATGCGTTCCTGCACCTTGGCAACTACAGGGCAGGTGGCGTCAATTATCTGTATCCCGTACTGTTCGGCTTTCTTGTAAGTCGACGGCGGTTCCCCGTGCGCCCTTACAAGTACCCGGCTGCCGACCGGAAGCCTTTCAAAATCATCCACACTCACCGTATCGAGTCCCTTTTCATTCAGGCGCCTGATCTCGGCCGTGTTGTGTATTATATCGCCCAGTGAATAAAGTTTCCCTGAATTCAGGTTCTCTTCGGCAATGTCTACTGCCCTGACTACGCCCCAGCAGAATCCTGCCGACGGGTCAATATTTACTGTCATTTTCTTTCTTTCTGTATTTTATAGGGTATAATACCCGTACCTTCATTTACCGTATCAAAATAAAATAAATCCAATAAAATAAAACACCCAAGAAAAACACCCAAGTTCCAGCTAAAAACTTAGAACTGAGACCTCAGAACTTCCCCTTCAGTTTCTCTTCAACTTTGCGTATTATAGCCGACACCTGTTCTTCTATGGTAATATCAGAAGTATCAATTTCTATCGCATCCTCAGCCTTGCGCAGCGGACTTACTTCCCGGCCGGAATCTATCATGTCGCGGTGCATGATATTGTCCTGAATTTCTCCGAGTGATTTATGCTGGCCTTTGGCCTCAAATTCCTTCATTCTTCTCTGTGCCCGCTCGCGTATCGATGCAACCAGGAAAAATTTCACATCGGCATCGGGAAATACCACTGTACCGGTATCCCGGCCTTCGGCAACCACATCAATTTCGCGCCCGATCTGTCTCTGCATACGGACCAGCGACTCCCTGACTTCGGGAATTACACTGACTTCGCTGACGTTTGAGTTTACTTCAAATGTACGGATCTGTCCGGTCACCTCTTCATCATTGACAAAAACCCTCTGACTTCCGTCAGAATTTTCAAATGTAATGCGGGCTTTATCGGCAATCTTAATGATCTCCGCCTTATCGTTCAACACGTTATTTTTCAGCGCAAGATATGTAATTGCACGATACATCGCACCTGTATCGAGATATGTATAACCCAGTTTTTCCGCTACCAGTTTTGCCGACGTACTTTTCCCTGATCCGGCAGGCCCATCTATAGTAATAATAATATTTTTTGTCATAACTAATAAATATACGAAAGAAACGCAATTTTTCCAAAACCGGACGTATAACCAGAGTATGCTCACGCAGCGTATGCCTGGATAGTAAAAATGAGGGATTATTTGGAATTTAAACATGGTCAGGATTAGCGTAATTGACACTACGGTAATCTGAGCTTCATTTCCTGGTGAGAATGTTCTTCAGGCTCCTGCCCGCCCATTTCCCGCTCAGCTGAAGTATACCGGGTATATTGTGCATAAGGGCTGCGTTATACTGCTTTACTGTCTCATAAACCGGGAGCACATTGCCGAACTCAATGAGATTTCTGTTAGCCGGAACGGTACACGTGCACTTGAGTGCGAGACACGGCTTGACGCTGTCGAACCAGCTGAATGTACCATCCTTTACATTGCCCATATACATCAGCGGCTGCAGATTGTAGCAGCGCAGCACATCACCTTCAGCTGTTATCCTGCAGAATTTCCTTCCGGTATGGCAGACAGTACCCATGGATCTGAGGCGTTTAATTTCCTTAACAGATTTCAGCACCCACCGTCCTGCAAATTCACTGAACTCACTGCTTTCAGGCTCTACATAATTCCCATTTTCCTTCAATGGTGCAACTTCAAAACGGATCCCGTATTCAGTAAGTCTGGATGCGGCATATTTCAGTACATCCATATTCTCTTCCACCGCCACACTCGTAACTGTGAATTTTGTAGCTGGATTTTTAGCCGACTGGAAATAGCGTGCTTTTTCTATATAACTGTCTATATTCTTTACCTGAGACGGATGCAGACTGGCAACGACGTATTCCAGCGAATCTCCGGTAGCAGAGATAAATTCATCCAGTTTACGTTCAGGTGCGGAAAAATTTGTCGTTGTACATACACGGTGAGAAGATTCTACAAGCCAGCGGCAGATTTCCAAAAACCGCGGATGTATGAATGGTTCTCCTCCGGCCAGCTTTACCAGCCACGGCTCACCGCTCCCTCTGAGTATCTCATAGACAGATTCTACGACCTCATCTGAACAGTCTTTCCACAGAAGAGAGGAATATTGTTTTTGCGAGCAGTAACTGCATCTGTAATTGCACCTGGTAGTGATTTCCCATTCGATGCCAGGAATAAGAGCATCCCCCGTGTGTCCCATAATTGCACCATATTTATCTTTTTCAATCAGAAGTATAAATATAGCAAATAATACCTTATAACCTAAATTGTATTTTAGGTATAAACTGCACAGATGCAGGTGAGGTAGATAACCGGTGATGAGCAGTAGTTTTTACCGGAGCAGGAATTTTATCTGATCACTTTGGTGACATACTCGGAAGTGGAAGCGGCGAGCAGACCGCCGTATGTAACATCAAACTCCACAACATCTCCAACCCTGTATGTCCTGCTGCAATCTGTAAAATCGACAAGCAGGTGATCGCTGCTGGCGCCGATGAGGCCGATGCAGCTGTCTCTCGGAATTACGCACGAAATATCTATATCCTCGCGTCCTGCAGCCAGTATTCCGCGTTTCCGCTTTCCTTTATCTACAAATACCGGTTTCTTTCCGAACGCATCCATCCCGATATTACCTACGGGCGCTGATGGTTTATCCTTGATCTCCACTATTTCTGCAGCAAAGGTAAAAGCATCCCGGTAAGTGCCCTCTATTCTCTGTCCATACGCGGTTTCGAGTCCGAGCACAATCGACTCACCGAGTCTGAGCTGGTTGATGCGCCCGGGCATTTCCTTGCTGAATACGAGGTGAAGGCTGCTTGAATTGCCGCCTGAAATATATTCCAGCTGAATGCCGTAGCGGTTCTCAATCTCGCCCGCCAGTTCGGCAAGCCTGCCCAGATTATTGCTGTCCGGAATTACTCCGCCGTAGCAGGTAAGATTCGTACCCAATCCGACCAGGCGAACTCCTTTCAGTTCAGAAATCTCACCGACGAAGTCCAGTAGGTTTTCATTCCACACACCTTCGCGCAGGTCACCCAGGTCTGTCATTAGTATGATCTTATGCACTGTATTTTTCTTCAGTGCCGCTTCCGATATTTCTCTGATGGTATCCGCCTCTGAGTTCAGACTGATATCTGCATATTCGATAACCTCGTCGACCTGTGACTTCATCGGTATGCGGAGCAGCATCCTGGGTATGTTAAGGTGCCGGAGTCTCCTGAGATTTTCAATTCTTGAATCGGCCAGCATATATGCGCCGCCGTCAATCATAGCCTGTGCAATTTCCGGGTTGCCGCAGAAGACTTTTGTAACAGCCGCAACACCAATGCCGAGTTCCCCGCATTTATTTACGAGTAGTCTTGTATTATGTATTATTTTAGTCTTGTCAACAATCAGAGCAGGATAACGCATATCATAACCCCAAACTGTTCTTCAATAATTCAAGTGCGGCCTCGGGATGCCTCGTCGACAGAACTCCGAGTGATGCCATTATGTAGTGATTGTCAAGGAGTATTTCCGCATCACTTCCCGGGTAAAGTTTTCCGCCCCTGGGACAGTTTCCGATTTTCCTCAGTATGTCCTCTCCGCCGGGCAGTCGTGTCAGAGCACCGCCGGTACCGATAATAAACTTTACTGCCGTCAAATCTTTTCCCTCAGCTACTTTTATTTTACCGGCAGTGCTGAAAATATCGCGCACTGCTCCTGCGTGTCGTTCCAGAGATGTCATCACGGCCTCTGCCGTCAGTCTCTGAATAAATTCCTCCTGACGCCGGTTCACCGGAATAGGGCCTGTATTCTCAGTGAGTATCTCAGTCTCTCCGAATTCCTCTTTCAGTTTCTCCTTTCCTATCCTGTCGACTATATGCCTGAGGTTGACATACACTCCGAGATCACCTTCCACAGTTCTTTTAGCTGACGGCTCGGGATTTACTGTTATTCCGGCAATTTCTTCGGAACCGTCTGTAACCGAATGTACATCTGTAGTAGCACCGCCTACGTCGAATACCAGCAGGTCGCCAATATTCTCCCGGAGCAGTTTAGACGCTTCCATTACAGCGCCAGGTGTAGGAATGATCGGGCCGTCCACCATTTCCCTTACGCGGCTCATACCAGGGGCATGCACAATGTGTTCTTCAAATACCTGCTGTATTATTTTTCTGGCCGGTTCGACGTTCAGTGTATCCACACCGGGATATACGTTTTCTGTTATGTACAGCCTGATACCTTTTTCAGCAGCTATATCATTTACCTCGTCGTGATTTTCGATATTTCCCGCATAGATCACCGGGACACTGATTCCCAGATCTGCTATCATTTTGAAGTTATGCAGTGCTGTTATCCTCTCACCATAGTCTACGCCTCCTGCAATCAGAATGATATTCGGATTCAGTTCCCGGATCTTTTTCAAATCACTTTCCCGCAGTTTACCCGCGGTCACGAGTTTAACAATTGCGCCTGCCCCCAGTGCAGCCTCGCGTGCAGCGCGCACTGTCATATTATATACCAGTCCGTGTACAGACATTCTGAGTCCGCCGGCGGCGCTGCTGGTAGCGTACATTTCATCCCATGTTACTTCAGTCGTCTGCAGTTTTGTTTTCAGATTACCAACAGCAGCTCTCAGTCCTGCAGTAACGTCGCCCTGTAATACAGTTGTTGCCGCCTGTCCCTGACCGATAAATCTGGAATAAGGGGGTCCGGAATATCCGGACGCTCCCCCAGGTCCGTATGCGTTTTTGCCCGAGTTATTGCCGGCAGACTTACCCACAATATCAAACGCATTTACGACCGTAGTTGTACTTCCAATTTCAGCGATCAAAAGGCTAACATGCACTGTTCAGGTCCCTCCTTTTTTTCACCAGGAAGCTTGCCACGTCGTTGCCATGGCTGCCCCTGCCGAACCCGGCGTCCATTCCGGCCTCAACAGCCGTTTCATTTGTCACCTGTGTTCCGCCGCATACAAGCATGACCTTTTCGCGTATACCCTTTTCCACGCATGTCTCGTGCAGCTTTCTCATATTTCTTATGTGCACGTCGTCGTGTGTGATAATGGTACTGGCAAGAATTGCATCGGCATTGGTTTCAATTGCAGCGTCAACAAGTTTCTCTATCGGGCATGATGTGCCGAGGTAGAGGTATTTGATACCGTATTTCTCCACTCCGCCGTGTTTGATGTCTATTATTTCCTTCAGTCCGACCGAATGCTCATCCTGTCCTACTGTGGCGGCAACTATGAACATTGGTTTTTCGCTTACTGCACTTCTTATCTCTTCGTCAGAAAGCACTTCGGCCTTTGCAGGAATAACTAGTTCACTTGTATCGATGTCAAATTTCACCCGCCCCTTAATTTCCACTAATGTACCCTCAGACGGGTGTATGCATTGTTTGTGCACCACTGCAACATCTTCAAGTCCCATCTTTTCGCCGCATTTAATAGCCGCGAACTCTGCGGTTCTTTCGTCGCATGGCAGAAATATAGTAGTGGATACAATTCCATCGGCTCTCCATTCAACTTCAGGTTTGAGCAGTCTGGTATCCATATATTTTTCTACATCTTTCAGCCTGGTATTCACATTATCCGTTTCGTCGAGTTCATCGATGTACCGGATTTTGGAGCGGTCCTCGAAAGTATCGCCGCCTACAGCATCGCTTGCTTTTTCAAATCCTTCGGGAATATTGTTATACCCATAGTGAACCGATACAGGAGCGAAATATTCCTGATCTCTTTCATAGACGTGTCCGTATCCGATACCTCCGTCTATCTGGCGCGAAATCCCGTCGCCGTTTCTTTCCGGATAGTATCCGCTGTCTATAAAAAATCCATCCTGTACCGCCTTAAAATATCCGCCTGTTTCCAGTATCTCCTCCATAAACAGCACCGCTCTTTCCTTCAGTTCGCGTACATCCTTTCCAAGCGGGCCTTCCATATCGAGCTTCACAAATTCACGTAGCCCGTCCATTCCGTTCAGCGCCTGTTTTGCAGTACTGACCGCAGCGATGTTGTTGTAGTGCCAGGGCACATTGCGGCCTTCATCGGGAGTGATTGTTGACTGAATGTCTGCGCTCGTAAGGCGCGAGATCATAAGGTTCAGTGTATGCGACACGGTAGCTTCGCGCATATCCGATTCCATATACTTAGTATTCTGCTGAGCTCTCATTTTGTATTCATCAAACAGCTCCCTCAGTGCAACCGCATACGCCAGATCCAGGCGCATGCAGGGAGCCGGGGGAGCTGTAGGAGGAACCGTGGAGAGTGCAATGTTTTCAGACTTTATGCCGACCTTCTTAGAGAACATGCTGTTGATGGCGTGCTGCACCATTAGTTCAGGCCGCACCTTCCAGGCTTTCACCGCAGTGGCATTGGCGTTGTGTGCCCCGTCTATCTGCAGCATATCCGCCCAGGCCATTATTTTTTTCGCCTCGCAGGCATCGGTAAAACTGCGCACCATATTTACATTCCTGTACAGTACATTATACTGAGGATCCTGATGCGCACCGTTGACTCCTTCTTCGGCAAACATCACCGCTATATCCGGTCCTGCAACTCCTGATATATATGAATGGAAATTGATGGGGCGGCCGACTTCATCTTCTATCATATCAAGGGCCTTCCTGCTGGCCCTCACCTGTTTTCTGGTAACAGCAATGCCGCCAATGCCCTGTGTGGTACCCTCTATCAGTGAATCGATGTGTGACTGGCCCATAGTCCTGATCACCATGATATGATCAGCTCCGTGCCATGCAGCCATTCTCATTCTGCGTATATCGTCTTCGAACCTGCCTGAAGCTATCTCGGTAGTGATCACACAGTCCGGCTGCGGGTCAATATATCCGAATCCGCGCGATCCGGGAAGCGACATGTAATTTTTCAGTGATTCTGAGGTCTCATGATATTCGAAATCACCAACAGTACGCTTCTCATTGCGTCCTTCCCTCCAGTGCCATCCGCGCCTGCGGGGTTCATATTTATCGAGATCCTGCAGCAGCCCGCATATATCGAGTTTTTTATTTACATCTAGTTTCATCCTGCTTTCTCCGAAATATTTCGTATAAATGAAAGATTTCCATTTGCCGTCTTACTTATCTCTAACTCACAACTCATAACTCAGAACTCAGAACTCAAAATAGTTTCTCCGCCTCTTCCCAATACCTGCCTTCGGCAAGAGCAACTCCGGCTTCACGCACTGAGATGTCCAGCTTCTTTGATAATCTCCACACCACATTGCCGGCACCGTATTTCATCAGTCCCCGGTTAATCACGCCTTCCACTATGGGTTTTACTTCAATGCTGGAAAAGCCCATTCGGAGCAGTATGCTTCTTTCAATTGCCGGAGTGGTATTCTTATAACCCAGTTCGAGCATAGGCTCGACAATTTTTTCCGCAAGCTGCCAGAATCTCTGCTTCAGTTGTTCGTCGCTCAGTTCAGCGAGATGCTGCCTGCGGGTTTCAAAATCATCAGCACGTTTCATAAATAGTGTTCCTTATAAATTTTCATTTATTCTCTTCAGCAGTATTAGTCAGCATATATCTGCGCCCAGTTCATTCAGCATTGCCGCAGCACTCTGAATATCGCACTTGATATCAGCTGCAATGAATTCAAGGTCACTCCTGCTGATCTTATCAGTTTTATTTATTGACAGGCAATTCTTCACATATGATTCTCTTGCCTTTTTCAGATCATAATCTCTGGCTTTTATCATAGACGGATGTTCCGGAAGAATTATTGTTTCGCCTGCAATCTCCTCATCGGGATTTCCGAATCTGACTTCAATGCCGTTCTCCCTGGCGAAACTGAGCTGCGCCAGAGGATGTTTCCCCGCTCCAGTGTATTCGGTTTCCTGAACAACTATTATCTGATCGCGGTCCATCTCCTGAGCAATGCTGAAGGCAGCGGTAAGTGATGTATTGCCTGCAGGTCCTCTTTCAAGTCCTTCCAGCACTGCAAGTGCCTCTGTAATATAAAACACTTCACCCTGTTTAATAAGCACGTATCGGTCCATATATCTGAGCGGTCTGGCAGCATTACGGGGTACATCGGCCCTGTCGGGCCAGGTAGCAAACGGAATCCCGAAACCTGTATGCCCCGTTGTAAATGATTTCCTGTTGAACGAGCGGTCAGATGCCATATGAAGACCCGAGAGATCCACGCTGGCAGCCACGACTTCTGTTGATGCCGCACCTGCTTTTATAAGTCCTCTTGCAGTACCGGTAATGTTTCCGCCACCTGCGTGAGTGATGAGAACCTTATCGGGATATTTGCCGAGTCTGGTCATGCATTGTTCAGCCAGTTCGTATCCGAGTGTTTCAACGCCTGAAATCCCGAATGGCGTATAGAGTGAAGCATTGAAATAGCCGGTTTCCTCCAGCAGGCGCAGAAAGAAGTAAAATAGTTCAGGGCCAACGGAAAGCTGTATCACCTCGGCTCCGTAGGCTTCACATGCACGCTGCTTCTCGAGTATTTCCGGCTGACCTGTCTTCCGGCTGTCGTAGCATTCCTGCACGATAATGCACTTAAGTCCCTGCATTGCAGCCTGAGAAGCCACAGCAGCGCCGTAGTTGCCGCTGGTAGCAGCTATAACGCCTTTATATCCGAGTTTCTTCGCGTGGTATACTGCAGTAGCTGCACGTCTTGTCTTGAAGCTGCCCGAGGGATTGCAGGCCTCATCCTTTATAAATATCCTGGCTCCTTTTCCTTCCGGGGCCAGCCTGCGTGCAAGTTCAGTAAGGTTTCTCAGTTCTATAAGCGGAGTATTACCGACGCTGTAGGTCTGCTGTATATTCTGAATTTCGCGGAGAGTGTAGCCTGATTCTTTCATCATGCGTTCATAGTCAAAGGCAATACTTCCCGATTCGAAAATGCTGTAGTCTATGCCGACAGCTTTTTTCATGATCTCATTTTTACGTGCTAATACCGCCTGGTATGTATTGTCGCGTTCAGTCATTTCAGACCTCCATAGAGAATCTCCCTCAGCTGCCGGTCGATCTGCACCAGTTCCGGGATACATTGTCCATAGCCGTGAGTATACGGAGGATTCACCGCCACCAGTTCTCCGGTCATATCCCTGCCTGTCATTGTTTCTATCAGAACAGTATCCCCGATATTTGCGTCCTGCTGAAGTATACCTTTTACCCACAGTTCAAGCGGAACCTGTTTAGTATCTTCAGGGACCTGCGGAGCCCTTTCCTCTGGTTTGAGTATGATCTGGTGTATCTGCACCAGGCTGCCTTTTTTTACCGATTGCATTTATTTGCCGCCTATAAAATTATTTAATTGACAAAGCCACGGGTTTCACCCGTGGTAATTCACAGCCGACCCCGCAAGGGTCGAACCTGTTTTTCTATATCTGCACCGCAGGTTTCACCTGCAGTTAATCATAGCAAACGCCTCCGGCGTTTTAGAACAAGATTTCTCAAACTAGATTAGTCATTATCATTATTATTCAATTACGAATTTCAGAAGAGTGTTTCACTAATTGACACCCATCAGCTCATGGCTTCCCGCCGAAGGCGGTGGCAGAACTAATCAGCTCCCTCATGTCTCCCATAACCGCTCTCGGCACGGGCAGATCAATCATCGTTTTAAGTCCCGGTGCTGCATTTATCACGTGAGGGATCATATTCACGCACATTGCAATTGTACCGAGTCCGCCCTGTACTTCGGGCTTAATGGACATGTTTACTTCCGGTGTGCCTTTGATGGTTATATAGTCGCCAGTATGGACTCCGACCGATTCAGGTTCTATCTGCTGCGGATGAATCATATCGATCTGCGCCCTGCCGTTTACATATCCCTGTCCGGTCATATTCACACCTGCTACATTCCCGGCCTGTGCGAATCCGTGTGCAGAACGTCTGTCCGTTTCAGTTACAATGGGTGACATCTGTGTTTCATACTTATCGAGTTTCCAACCGATGGCATCAGCGATCATATTTATCGATTCGGCAAAACCGACGTGACCGGCGAGTGATCCGTTTTTAACTCCCTCATAAAATTCATCGACTGTAATGCCGACGCCCTGTTCCTCCATTACTGCCGGACCGAACGGTGAAAGGCTGTTTATCCTTTTGGCTTCAATATGTTCCACATCTGTCATGCAGCCCGTAAGGCAGACGACGAGGAGATCCATTATCATTCCGGGATTGATGCCGGTGCCGAGTATAGTGACACCGTTTGCCCTGGCTATCCTGTCGAGTTCATCTGCTAATTCGGGATTCTGCGCGCGCGGATAGGCCATTTCTTCGGCAGTTGATATGACATTTACCTTTTTTTCGAGTGCAAATTTCAGACGGGGGAAGGCTTTTTTTGTAAATGAATCGGTAGCACACAGGCATACATCGCAGCATCTCTCAGTTAGCACTTCGTTTATGTCTGCTTTTATGATGACATCCCTGTGTTCGCCTCTTTCCACACCCAGAACGTCAAATATACTTTTGTTTACCCTGTCGGGGTGGAGGTCGCATACTCCGGTGATTTCGACTCCCTTCTTTTTCAGGAGCAGACCGGCCATGCCGCTGCCCATTGCTCCAAAGCCCCAAATGACTATCTTAATGTTATCCATTTAAATAATCTCCTGATGACGGATGATTGCATTTAAAATTATTTTTAGTTTACGCTGTTACAGATATAGCATGCACAAGCTGCAACACCGGAACAAAGCCGGTATAAAGATTTCGCAATGACAAAATTAAAATGAAAGTAATTTTCAGCACGAACGAACAGACGCGGGAGAAGGAATCTCCACAATAGAAAAGCAATGGGATATGAGTTTACAAATCAGGGCAGTGCCTGAGAAGCATAAGGTTGAGTTTCTGATAGTAAAAATTATTTACTTTTATCGGTAACATAATCTGATTTTATGGTTGCATATAATATAATACCCGCCGCAGGCAAAAGCAAGCAGTCGTGAGAATTTTGATATTAACTGAATTACGGCCTTAGCCGTCATTTCCCAATTAAACCTTTCGGTTAAATATTCGATAACTATGTACATTTTGCCCGAATACTGTTAATTTGGGCAATAAAATATTATTGGTCATCATTTTTACCGGTATTCTATGCCGTCAAATTCAAATTTAACCTGGATCAGCAGCCGTCACCTGGACAGACTTTCGGAAAAACTCGCCGAAAACCTGAAAAATAATCCATCTTCCGACATATTCGAAAAAGAGATCATTCTCGTGCAGAGCCAGGGCATGCAGCGATACATTTCTTTCCGTCTTGCCGAACAGCTCGGAGTAGCGTTCAACATAGATTTCCGGTTTCCGAGAGATTTCATAAATTCAGTTTTCGCGACTGCACTGCCGAACAGAGACAGAAGGCCTGCCGCCACAAAAGCTCAGATGACTTTTGCAATAATGAATATACTTCCCTCTCTGGCAAAGCAACGCGGGGAGTTTATTGCGGTAAAGAATTTTCTCGGATCCGACGGTTCTTCCGATGACCTGAAACTCTATCAGCTCTCTTCGAGAATTGCAGACCTGTTTGACCAGTACTGCACGTTTCGCCCTGAAATGATACTGAAGTGGGAAAATAAGGAGTATGCCTGCAGCAGCGATACCGATGAAATGTGGCAGTCGGTATTGTGGCGCGAAATTTCCGGATATAACGACAACATTTCATTTGACGACAATTTTGCAGCTCTCGAAAAACAGCTCGCAGAAGCACTCGCCGGAGGCACGCTAAAAAAGGAAGCACTTCCCCGCCGCATCTCAGTGTTTGGTATTTCCTACATGCCGTTTGAATTCTTCAATGTTCTGCATGCTATATCAGAATACTGTGAAGTCAGAATATACCAGATGAACCCGTGCCGCGAGTACTGGGCCGATATAGTGGATTTCCGGAACAGGCAGAAGCTTTCAAACGGAATCAGCCTCGATGACTGTCACTATGAAGAAGGGAACCGTCTGCTTGCTTCGCTCGGGAAATCAGCCAGGGACTGGATCAATTTCCTCATTGAATCTGAAGCAGTTCTCGATGATCTGGATGAAAGTGATGAGGAATCCTGTGATACACTGCTCCATTCCATACAGACTGACATACACACGCTGTCGCAGAATAATCAGACTGACAGACAGATCAACATTAAGGATAATTCCATACTGATACAAAGCTGTCACAGTCCAATGCGCGAAACCGAGGTGCTCAGGGATCATATACTGGAACTGCTTAATACCGGACACGCAGCCGCACAGGAGAATATTTTTTCCGGACTCAATACTACGTCTCTGAAGCCGGAAGACATACTTGTTATGATCCCCGATATCGCGACGTATACGCCGTGCATCGAAGCCGTTTTTAAGACGCCCGTCGTGTCTGGCAGTGACATTTTTGGAATTCCCTATAATATTTCGGACAAATCAATGCGCTCTGACGCAGCAGCTGCAGACCTGCTGCTGAATATTCTCAAATTGCGCCACGAAAGGTTCCGTGCCGCGGCGGTGCTGAATATACTTGAATCGCCTGCACTGAACAGTTCGGTTTCATTCTCACCTGATGAACTTTCCCTGATAAGAGAATGGATCTCGGACACCAGAATACGCTGGGGCTTTGATTCAGAGGAGAAGAGAGAACTTGGGCTGACTCCCGAACCGCAGAACACATGGCAGTCCGCACTCGACCGTCTGATGATGTCTTATGCGCTTGATCACAGTGAAGAGGATTTCTGTTTCGATATTCTTTCATATCCCGGTGTGGCAGCTGGCGAAGGAACAACGCTCGGGAAGATCACAGTAATCCTCAAAACCCTGAGAGATACTATAAAGAGATTTTCTCAGACGCTTACTCTTCAGCAATGGGAAGAAGGGATTGCACAGACAGTAAATTTTTTTATCGAGGATAACCTTGAGAACAGTCAGCAGATCAGCTTCATACACCAGGCGATGAACGAACTGGCGCTGATGGAAATCGACAAAATTTATACCAGCCAAACCGATATTGATGTAATAGAAGAATACCTTTCTGCCGCACTCGGTGAATCTGTTTCACAGCACGGTTTCATGAAATCCGGCGTTACTTTCTGCAGTGTGCTTCCAATGAGAACAATTCCTTTCAGGGTGATATGCATGATGGGAATGAATCACGATGCTTTTCCCAGACGGCAGGTACAGCCCGGATTCGATATTATGGGGAAACATTATAAACCGGGTGACCGCTCACGCCGTTTCGACGACCGCTACCAGTTCCTTGAAACACTGATGTCTGCACGGGATATCTTTTATATCAGCTATACGGGAAGGAATATAAAAGACGACAGCGCAATACCGCCTTCGGTCGTGGTCAGCGAACTGATTGACTATATTGCCGACAACTATTCGTCCGGAAGTGCCGGACCGGAAGCTATCAGGAAACAATTTGTGACTCATCACCGGCTGCATTCCTTCAGCAGGGACTACTTCAACAGCGGGTGCGGAAATCTTTTCAGTTATTCATCATCGGCTTATACAATAGCCGAGTCACTTAGTGCTGTAAGAAAAGATTATACACCGTTCTGCACCGAACCGCTCCCGCTTCCTCCGGGTGAACACAGGCTTGCTGCAGACGAATACGGCAGACTCAGAATTACGCTGGACGATCTGATATATTTCTTTAAAAACCCGGCGAAATATTTCCTGAACAACCGGTTAGGTATATACCTGAATGGAGACACTGAAGAAACCGCTGACAGTGAGATATTCGTCATGGATAATCTGGAGCTTTATCAGCTTCGGGATAAACTGCTGGATCACATCATCGGAAACGGCGAAAGTGATTTCAGCAAAACTTTTCGTGTGAAAAATGCTTCCGGAAGCCTGCCTCACGGAAATTACGGGAAATTGCTGTTTGACAAAACTGCAGAGGATATTTCGGTATTTGCCGAAAATGTGAAGCAAAAGATAAATACACAAAATGATTCTGTATCTTTTACTCTTTCATTCCCGCAGGCCCTGGTTGAATGCAGTCTCGACAACATATTTGATGATGTACTGCTGCGCTACAGACCCGCCAAAATAAAAGCCGCGGACAGACTGAGGCTGTGGATTGAACTGGCAGCTCTGCGCAGCACCGGAACTGAGGTAAGCGGGGTCCTTATAGGCAAGAACAAAGAAAAAACGGAGATTGAAGAATTCAGGATCAGCGAAAATCCGGAAGCAATTATTGAATGCCTGCTGAAGTATTTCTTAATGGGAATAAAAATGCCGCTTCCTTTCTTCCCCGAAAGCTCACTGTCGTGTTTTCTTAAATACTGCGGACAACAGGACCTGCAGTCTGCACTCAGTGCAGCTTTTGACAAATGGAGTGATTCCTTTGCAGGAAAGGCAGAGTGCGAAGATGCTTACTTCAGCTTCTGCTTCGGTAAGTCAGACCCGTTTGATCAGCTCTTTGCAGATATAGCTGCAGCCATTTATTCACCGATGCTGGCATCTAAAACGGAGAACTAAGATGCAAAATATGTTCGATAGCATAAATACAGATCTTTCGGGTCAGAACCTAGTGGAAGCTTCTGCCGGAACGGGAAAGACACATTCCATCACAAACATTTTTATCAGGCTCCTGACTGAAAAAGAAATTCCCGTACAGAACATTCTGGTCGTTACATTCACCGATGCCGCGACAGCCGAGCTGAAATCCAAAATCCGTACGCGCATCGCTGAAGCAATCGAATATATTTCGGATAAAAAAAATCCTGCAGACTATCAGGACCGTGGGGACACAAATGGATCTGACAGGGTCAGGGACGAACTGTTCGAAAAACTTGCCCTGTCAGGGAACCAGCACACTCAGGCACTGCTGAAAAGTGCACTGTTGAACTTTGATGAAGCGGCCATCTATACGATACACGGCTTCTGCAGCAGAATGCTTTCCGGCAACGCTTTTGAAAGCGGAAACAGGTTTGATGCTGAACTCATATCAGACGAATCTTCTATTACCGATCAGATAGTCGAAGATTTCTGGCGCAGATATATTGCATATGAAGATGAAAGATTTTTAGAGTATCTGCTCGAAAAGAATATTACCATTGAGAACTTCAGAGAGATTGTTAAAAAGAAACTCGAGCACCCCGAATTGTCCCTGCTTCCGGATTTGTCTCACTGTCTGCCTGAGTCCGGCAGCTTCAGAATATCTGAATGGTTCTTCGGCAAGTTTTATGATAAGCTGGATGAGTTAAAAGTTCAGTGGCAGAAGTGCCGCAGTGATGTAATGAATATTTTTAGTGACACCAGTATATTCAGCGGCCGCTCCTTTACTGCCAATATTAGAGGCGAAATGGAACAGCTGATGGATAATCTTACTTCAGCAGCACCTGATATTTCGCTGATCTCCAGCGACAGATTTTTGCGATTCACAACACCGGTCATTAAGGATAAAGCCAGGACAGATTCGGTTGTACCTGAACATCCGTTTTTTAAGCTGTGCGATGAAGTTCTGAATCTGGACCCGTTCTTCAGAACATATGCAGCTTTATGCAGAAAGCTGACCCGGGAATTTGCAGAACTCCGGAACGAAATAAAGAGAAAGCGGAGGATCAGATCATTTGCCGATCTGATTACGGATTTTAGCGACGCAATTGATTCAAAGGCCGGCAATAAGCTTATCGAATCGGTCAGGGATAAATATTCTGCTGCACTCATCGATGAGTTCCAGGATACTGATCCGAGGCAGTGGAATATTTTCAGGAAAATATTTTCCGGCAATGCTAGTCTGCTGTTCCTGATTGGAGATCCTAAACAGTCGATATACTCATTCCGCGGAGCGGATGTATATTCCTATTTTGAAGCGTCCTCTTCGGTCCGCAAAGACAGGCAGTTTACGCTGCTTAATAACTGGCGTTCAGAAAGAGAACTGATCTCTGCGGTAAACACAATTTTCAAATCTTCACCTCTGCCCTTCCGCACTGATAAAATTACTTTCAGTGAAGCACAGTATCCGCATGACAAACCACGGCGGAAATATATCGAAATTGAGAACGGACAAAATTTTGATCAGGCACCATTTCACTTCTGGTTTGTCGATAAACAGAATGACAAGCCTGTCGATAAAAATACAGCACTCAGCTTGGTTGAAACAGCTGTGGCAGATGAAATAGCAAGACTCCTTGCACTGCACCGGGACGGAAATCTGAAGTATTATGAAAACACCGCTGCAGATAACAGCAGAAAGGAATTGAATTTCACTCCCGGAGATATCGCCGTGCTGGTAAGAACGAACCGGCAGGGGAAAAGTATGCATGCAGCACTGCGCTCGCGCAACATACCTGCAGTCATTCTCGACAGACAGAGTGTGTATGAGTCTGAAGATGCCCGGATGATCGAAACCGTTATGACTGCATTTACTGAACCCAAGGACACAAGACTCCTGAAAGCAGCACTTGCAACAGATCTGATAAATAAAACCGCGGCTGAAATAGACGCTCTGAGCAGTGACGATGAAACGCTTGCCGGTGTAATTGAAAAATTTACCTCATACTATGCACAGTGGCGGCAGTCGGGGTTCTTTATCATGTTCAGCAGTTTCCTGCAGGACAATTGTTCCATTATAAATCTACTGAAACTAAAGGACGGTGAACGCCGCGTAACAAATATACTGCATATTGCCGAACTGCTTCAGAAAGCAGCTTCCGAATCTTCTCTGAATCCTGAAGGACTGCTGAAGTATCTCGGCAGCAAGATTGCCGGAAGTTACTCTGAGGCGGGAGATTCTGAACTGCGCAAGGAAAGCGACGAACGGGCTGTCCAGATAGTGACGATTCATAAGAGCAAAGGGCTCGAATATCCGATCGTTTTCTGCCCGTATCTGTGGAATGTTTCGGCCGGTAAAAAAACTAATCCCCTGTTCCACACCGATACACACGGCGTAGTATTGGACATTGGCTCTGAGGATATTGAAAATAACAGAGAAAAGCAGAGAACTGAGGCACTGGAAGATGAACTGCGCCTTATGTATGTTGCACTTACTCGTGCCACATGCAGGTGTTATATGTCGTGGGGATATATCGGAAAGTCCCTGGAGTCGGCTCCGTTTTACCTTTTTCATTACGGGGAATATTCTCAAAAACTGAATGAGATTATCAGCGAGAACAATTCCGGCAGAAAGAAAGAACTCCAGAAGGCACTGAGTGACATAGCATCGTATGATATGGATAATCTGCGCGAAAAACTTGCATCCGATTCAGAGTGTATTTCATTTTATGATATTCCCGTCGGCCCACCGGTTATATACCTGCCTGTGGCCGGAGATAATCTGCTCAGCCGCCGTGAATTTAACGGGATTATAGTGCCGTCAGACAGAGTTAAATCATTTTCCTCACTTCATTCCTCCAGGAACGATATGATTATTCCGGGTAATCTGCGCAGCTCTGCAGACCGGGATGATCTGACACAGGACGCGTTATCTGCTAAAGAAGAAAACAGATATACAATATTCGATCTTAAAGGCGGATCTTCAACCGGATCATGCCTGCACGAAATATTTGAGAAAATCAATTTCTCCGGAGAGGGCAACGATGCGCTGACGGACAGCATACTGAGAAAGTACCGCATAGATGAAAACTACTTCGGGTGCATCCGGGAAATGATACACAATGTTCTCAATGCAAAGCTGCTGCCTGACGACAGTAAATTTTCTCTTTCGTCTCTTTCTGCTGCTGACCGGCTGCACGAGGTTGAGTTCTACTATCCGGTCAGAAATAAACCGGCTGCATGGATAAGAGAAATATTTGACAGTCCGCATACAATCCCCTATTCTTCCGGTACGGACAGCGAAGGTCTGATTGCCAGAAGTCCGTCTGTAAGCGATGGTTACATGAACGGATTTATAGATATGATATTCAGGCATAATGACAGGTACTATATTGTCGACTGGAAATCGAACAAGCTGGGAAATACACTTAAAGACTACTCCAGGACAGGCATGGAAGCTGCCATGAAAAAAGAGCAGTATGATATGCAGTACAAAATATACATGCTCGCGCTTGACCTCTATCTTTCGAGTCGGATCGAAAATTATGACTTTGCGACTCACTTCGGAGGAGTGATCTATATTTTCCTGCGCGGTGTTACACAATCAGGTAGTCCCGATACGGGAATTTACTTCGAACATCCGGATAAGGAGTATCTCTATTACATTAAATCCAGACTGTTCAGGCCTACTCTGATGAATAAGTCTGTGAAGGCTGATATCGTATCTGGCGGCATTACTGTTCCGGGAAAGGAAGAACTATTTACGGATTCTCAATCATGATCAACAAAAGATGCACTGAAATTCTGAAGAGCAGGTACTTTGATTATATCGACCTGCAGTTTGCAGGTTTTATAAACCGGATTTCCGGATGCACCGCAGCACCCGTTGAACTGGCAGCTGCACTGACAAGCAGGCTCTGCCGTGACGGGCATACCTGCCTGCCCCTGCATGATTATGCCGGGAGGGACTTTTATTCTGTTGCACTCGATGCAGACCCGGATCTCAGAGGGAAAAAGCTAATGCTACCGGATGCCGGTGAATGGATAAGAGAAATTGAAAAGTGTGATGCAGTTGGAACCGCAGAAGAACTCAAACCGCTTATTCTCAGCGGCAGCCGTCTCTATCTCAGACGCTATTACAGCTATCAGAAAACGATTGCATCCAGAATTGCTGCTATTGCTGCTGGCAGCAATAGTGCCCTTGCTCCCGACGGCAAGGGAAATCTGGTGAACTGCAGCGGTGAGATAGTTCTTGAACACAAAATGATCTCCGGATATTTCCCCGACGCGTCTTCTTCGGAACAGCGCCTCGCAGCTGAAAAAGCATTGTCTTCCGGTTTTACTGTAATTACTGGCGGACCCGGGACAGGGAAAACTACTACTGTAGCCAAAATACTGGCGCTGATGCTGGAAGCCGCCGCAGATAAAGACATTTGCATCAAACTTGCGGCACCTACGGGCAAGGCCGCTGCACGAATGAAGGAGTCTGTCACAAAAAGCATAGATGATCTTCAGCTGCCCTGTGAACTGACAGACCGCATGCCCAGAGAAGCACAGACGCTGCACCGCCTGCTGGGTGCGGGTATGAACGGAAAGCACTTCAGGTACAACAGGCGGAATCCGCTCACTGCCGATGTACTGATAATCGATGAAGCTTCCATGATAGATATTGCAATGATGGCCCGGTTGTGCGAGGCGCTTCCTGAAGGGATAAAACTTATACTGCTGGGCGACAGCAATCAGCTGGCCAGTGTTGAACCCGGATCAGTACTGGCAGATTTATGCGCTTCTGGTAAATATGCAGCAAAGCTGACTGTCAGCCACCGCTTCGGTCAGAACAGTCCGATTAAAAAACTGAGTACCGCTATTAACGAATGCCGTGTGGATGATGCTCTGGATATTCTGTCTGCCGGATCTGCGGATCTGTTCAGTAAAAGTGCCGACTCATCAGATTCAGCCGTGCAGCTGCAGCCGCTGCCATCTGCTGCAGCGCTCGAGTCGGCCGCGGGAATTTCACGCACTGAACAGCTCTCACATACAATACTGGAAGGCTATATGGAGTTCTTCAGGGCCGGTGATGTTGATGAAAAATTCAAAGCTCTGGAGTCATTCAGGATTCTCTGTGCATTGCGCGGCGGACCTTTCGGAATGAATAATATCAACAGAATCGCCGAATCGATATTCAAAAAACACAAGTTTATCTACCCCAGCGGAAACTGGTATGAAAACCTGCCTGTAATGATATCTAAAAATGACTATTCACTCGGATTATTCAACGGCGATATCGGAATAATTCTCAGCAATGGCAGTGACCTGAAAGCCTGGTTCCCCGACGGGAAAGGCGGTTATAAAAAATTCAGCAGATTTATACTGCCGGAATATGAGAAGGTCTTCGCCATGACTGTCCATAAAAGTCAGGGTTCAGAATTTCAGAATGTCGCACTGATAATTCCTGATGACAGCGATAACCCTGTTCTAACAAGGGAACTCGTTTACACCGCCGTTACAAGAGCCAGAAAGACTGTAGACATATTCGGCAGCAAAAAATCATTTGAGGCCGCGGTAAAGAAACCGACAAGACGGTCTTCGGGACTGTCAGAACTGCTGGCCGAATAATTAGAAGAATTCTATAAAACGGAATCTCAAGGAATAATCGGTATGACAGACATAATTAATTTTGGACTTCTTTGCTTTACTTCCTTCTTTACACTTATCAATCCACTGGGAACGATGCCGATCTTCATGACCATGACCGCCGATCTCAGCGAAAAAGACAGACACAGGACTGCCCGCAAAGCTTCCATTGCGGCATTTGTTACCATTACCGCCTTTGCGCTGTCAGGCCAGCTGCTGTTCAGGTTTTTCGGCATTTCTGTAAACAGCTTCAGGATTGCCGGCGGGATTATATTTCTTATCATAGGTATGGACATGCTCCAGGCGCGTCTGGGACAGGTAAAGATCAAGGATTCAGAATTAAAAAGTTATGTCAATGACATCTCGATTACTCCGCTTGCAATACCAATGATATGCGGCCCGGGTGCAATTACTAATTCTATCGTGCTTATGCAGGATGCATATAACCTTGAGATGAAGATCATCCTTTTCGCCGCACTGACCGCAGTTATGCTGCTGACGTATCTGGTATTGTACAGTTCGTCGAGGATCATCAAGGTGCTGGGTCAGACGGGAAACAACGTAATGATGCGCCTGATGGGGCTGATCGTAATGGTAATAGCCGTAGAATTTTTCTTCAGCGGCCTGAAGCCGATCATGAGAGACATGTTCAAATAGCGGCGCGAAGCCGCGGCGATACTATTTCACCGGCGATACTATTTCACCGGCGATACTATTTCACCACATATTTATTTATGATCTTTCTCATGGTTTCGTGCACCCGGCCGTTGGTAGCCAGTACCTCCGGTGCAAATATGCTGCTCTTATTTCCGCTGAAATCTGTCACCAATCCTCCGGCTTCCTGAACAATGAGTATTCCGGCACACATATCCCACGGGTTCAGATGAACTTCCCAGAACCCGTCAAATACACCCTGCGCCACATAGCAGAAATCAATTGCAGCCGAACCGAGCCGTCTGATGGCACGCGCCTCTTTCAGAAATCCCCCGAATATTTCGTATACATTTTTAGGATTGTCAGCTACATCATACGGAAATCCGGTTACCAGCATGCTGTGGTTGATGTTAGAATTGCTGTTTACACCGATCTTTTTGCCGTTCAGGTATGTACCGCCGCCCAGCTCAGCCGTATATGCAGCATCACGCATAACATCATAAACAATACCGCATATGGTTTCCCCGTTCCTCTGCACACCAATTGAAACGGAAAATATGGGAAGGCCGTGAGCAAAATTATTCGTGCCGTCTATTGGATCAACTACCCACAGGTATTCGGCATTCTGATTTTCGGCTCCGCTTTCCTCTGCAAGTATTCCATGCCCAGGATAATTCTGATTTATAAATTCCTTTATCAGCTTTTCAGACTTCTTGTCTATTTCGGTCACTAAATTTGTCTCACTCGACTTGAACTCAACTATGAAATCCTTGCCGAATCCGTCCCTGATTACTTCCCCTGCCTGTCTGGCAATCAGTTCAACATTATCTATCAGACTGTTATTCATTTCAACTCCTGAAATCACTTTTATTTATTCTTATTTTTATTGCCTGCTTTACCGTGGTCATGCTTTTGCTGCGCGATCTGCCGGTGCTTTGGTATTTTTCATTCCTTGATAGCAGAAATGAATTTTGGTATATTTGTATAAATTTAAAACATTATTAAAGATCTAACAGATAATATAATAAAAATCCGGGAGTAAGATTTGGAAGATACAGAGAAAAGTAAACACGAAGAACTTATTGATAACTCATTTGTCGATGAGGTGCCGAAAATTCTTCCGGTGCTTCCGCTGCGGGATACAATAATTTTTCCGTATATGATTTTCCCGGTACTAGTTGGGCGGGAACAATCCATCAAGGCGGCAAATTACGCACTTGAGAGCTCAAAATTCATTTTTCTGGCTGCGCAGAAAAAAGCTAACGTGGAAGAGCCGGCAAAAGAAGATATCTTCGTAGAAGGAACTATAGCCAAAATTATACAGATACTTAAACTTCCCAACGGTCTGATGAAGATACTGGTCGACGGACTTATTCAGGGACGTATACTTCAGTTTACCGATAAGAAGGAATTTTTTGAAGCAAAAGTAGAAGCGGTGCTGCCGGTCGAAGAGAAACAGGTCGAAATGAATGCACTGCTCAGGCAGATGACTACACTCTTCAAGGAATATGTAAAGATAAACCGCAGCATTCCGTCGGAGGCTATTACCGCCTATGACAACATTGATGAGCCCGACCGGAAATTGTTTTATGTGGCTGCAAATATTGCGCAGTCTATAGAGGTAAAGCAGAAAATACTGCAGAAATTCAGCCTCAAAGAACAGCTGTATGAAGTGATCAGAATACTTAATTCAGAAATAGACATACTCAAGGTTGAAAAGGAAATTGAGAATAAGGTTCAGGAGAATATTGCCCGCACACAGCGCAAGTTCATTATCCAGGAACAGATCAGAATACTCCAGGATGAACTGGGCGAGGAAGAGGACACTTCACCCGAATTTACCCGCATGAAAGCGCTGATAAAGAAAGCCAAACTGCCAAAGCATGCAGAGGAAAAGGCAAATGAGGAGCTGGGTAAGCTGAAGAAGACTCCGCCTATGTCGCCTGAATCGACAGTGATCAGGAATTATCTCGAATGGCTTATTGACGTTCCATGGTCAAAAACCACAAAGGATAACCTGGATATTAAATATGTTAGACAGATACTCGATGAGGATCACTTCGGCCTGGAAAAGCCCAAGGAGAGGATAGTCGAACATATGGCGGTTCTGAACCTGGTGAAATCGCTGAAAGGACAGATACTCTGCCTTGTGGGACCTCCGGGAGTCGGCAAAACATCGCTCGGAAAATCCATTGCGCGTGCAATAGGAAGAAATTTCGTAAGGATCAGTCTTGGCGGTGTGCGCGATGAAGCCGAGATCAGGGGCCACAGAAGGACATACATCGGCTCAATGCCCGGCAAGATACTTCAGTCGATGAAAAAAGCCGGTACAATTAACCCTGTAATACTCCTGGATGAAATTGATAAGATGAGCATGGACTTCAGGGGCGATCCTTCATCAGCTCTGCTGGAAGTGCTGGATCCGGAGCAGAATCATACGTTCAATGATCATTATCTCGATGTCGACTACGATCTTTCGCAGGTAATGTTCATTACAACTGCAAACGTCAGATATAATATTCCCCTTCCGCTCCAGGACAGAATGGAAATTATAGAACTGCCAGGTTATCTGGAGCATGAGAAAGTCGAAATTGCCAAGCGGCATATTATCCCGAAGCAGAAAAAGCTGCACGGCCTGACTGACCAGAAAGTGGAATTTGAGGATGAGGCTGTCAGAAGCGTGATCAATGAATATACACGTGAAGCCGGGGTGAGAAATCTGGAGCGGGAACTGGCAACTATATGCAGAAAGACTACGAAGGAGATAGTACTCAACCAGTCGAAAAACGGCACTAAGAAGCACGACAAAAAAGAATATATTATTAACGTGGATAAGGTTCACGAATATCTGGGCGTACAGAAATTCAGGCGCCAGAAGGCAGGACTTGCACCAATAGTGGGTACAGTTACGGGGCTCGCCTGGACAAGCGTGGGCGGCGAAATACTGAACGTGGAAGCTTCTGTGATGAACGGCGCTGAACGGCTGCTGCTTACAGGTCAGCTCGGTGATGTAATGAAAGAATCGGCTATGGCTGCTCTGAGTTATATCCGCTCAAATGCAAAAACACTGGGACTGAGTCAGGACTTCTACAAGGGCAAGGAAATTCACATTCACCTGCCTGAAGGAGCAATACCGAAAGACGGGCCTTCGGCCGGTATTACAATGACCATGGCGATGTATTCTGCCTTCAGCGGAAATCCTGCCAGAAGCGATGTTGCAATGACCGGTGAAGTTACTCTGAGAGGTAATATTCTGCCGATAGGCGGACTGAATGAAAAACTTCTGGCGGCTCAGCGCAGCGGGATCAAGACAGTGCTTATTCCAAAAGAAAATGAAAAAGACCTGCTGGAAATTCTGCCCGAGGTAAAGGAAGGACTTTCCATTGTCAGCGTCGAAAAGATCACGGATGCCATCCCGTATGTTTTTGACATTAAGACAAAAAAGACATCACGGAAAGCCGCGCCCCAAAAGACAGCGGCTAAGAAACCAGCTGCTAAAAAATCATCGGCCGCAAAAGTTACGGCTGCAAAAGTTACGGCTGCAAAACTCCCTGCGGCAAAGGCCTCTGCGGCAAAGGCTTCTGCAAAGAATGCACAGACAAAGAAGCCCGCGGCTAAAAAGACTGCTGCTGCACCTGCGGCAAAAAAAAGCAAGTCAGGGAGTAAGAAGCGGTGAGAAATATAAGTATAGCACAGGAAAGCACGGACCATGAAAAGTATAAGGCGCTGGTGGTACAGATGAAAAGCCTTATCGAAGGGGACAGCTTTCCCCTTTCTTCCTATTCCAACTTCTGCGCTGCACTTAAAATGACGTTTGAAAAAATAAGCTGGGCAGGATTTTACTTCCTGAAGGATGACTGTCTGTACCTCGGTCCTTTTCAGGGTAAACCTGCCTGCACCGTCATTAAACTGGGCCGCGGAGTGTGCGGAACTGCAGCCGCAGAAAAGAAGACCGTAATTGTGCCTGACGTCGATCAGTTCCCGGGGCACATTGCCTGCGATTCAGCATCCAGGTCGGAAATAGTAGTCCCGGTAATCAGTCAGGGTGTGCTCACGGGAGTATTAGACCTCGACAGCACAGAACTGAATTCATTCAATGAAACGGACAGACAGTACCTTCAGCAGCTCTGCAGCCTGCTGCCGGAGCTTTCTTTTATTTGTTCTTGATTCTTTCAGTGGTAAATTGGTAAGTTTGTAGTCCAGCAACAGGAAAATACCATCAGATGAGTTACATAGTAACAGCAAGAAAATACAGACCGGTAAAGTTCAGCGATGTAGTCGGCCAGGAGCATATTACACAGACGCTCAAGAATGCCATTAAGAATGACAGGATCGCGCATGCATATATATTTGCCGGGCCGCGCGGCGTTGGCAAGACCACTACCGCCCGAATACTTGCCAAGACTCTCAACTGCCTGCATCCGGTGGATTTTGAACCTTGCAATGAATGCGAAATGTGTAACTCCTTCAATACTTCACAGTCACTCGATATTATCGAAATTGACGGTGCCTCAAACAGAAGGATAGAGGAAATACGCACTCTGCGCGAATCGGTCAAGTATGCACCAACTAAAGGCAATTACAAGGTCTACATCATTGATGAAGTCCACATGCTTACCAATGAGTCTTTCAATGCGCTGCTGAAGACTCTCGAGGAACCGCCCGGACATACCATATTCATATTTGCAACTACAGACGTACACAAGGTGCCGCTTACTATTATCTCACGCTGTCAGCGCTTTGATTTCCGCCGGATAGAGCTGGATCATATAAAGGCCCAGCTGCGCTATATCGCTGATAACGAAAAAATTGAGATAGATGACCAGTCGCTTACAATGATTGCAAAAAAAGCAGACGGGGCACTCAGGGATGCTGAAAGTATTTTTGATCAGATAGTATCTTTCTGCAACGGCAAAGTTGAATACAGCATACTTTCACACATGCTCAATCTTATCGATGAGGAATTGTACTTTGAGATAAGTGACGCAATACTGCAGAAGAAATTTGCTGCGGCATTCGAAATTACCGCGAGAATCTACGACAACGGCTGGAACTTCATGGACTTTGTAAACGGAATGACAGAACACTTCCGCAACATGATGACAGTCGAACTGACCTCCGGTTCAAAACTCATCGAGGCTTCTGAAAGCACTAAAATGCGGTATGAAACCTACAGAGGAAAATTCTCGCAGAGCGATCTGCTCAGAATACTGAACTTCACAAATAAGTTCCAGCAGGAACTGAAAGTCACATCAAACCAGAGGCTGAAAACCGAAGTGGCACTTTGTCACCTGATAGGACTCGAGAAATCATCTTCTATCAGTCAGGTAATTGAAAAACTCGAAGAGATTAAAAAAAAAACTTCTGACTCAATCGGAGCCCGTCCGCTCCCGCTGACACCTCAGACAAACGGAGGCATTCCGGCCAACACTATTCCTGTGAACGGCATTCCCGTAAACGCTATACCTGTGAACGGCATTTCAGCCAGTAGCCACGGTATTGCGGCAAACAATGCTGCCCGTGTGCAGATGCAGAACAACCGTACTCAAAGGAGTCCCGTTCCAGAGCCCAAACCGTCAGATGTTGAGTTTTTCAAGTCAGTACAAGGGAAATGGAAAGAATTTGTAAATTCGGTAAAGGATGAAAAGTTTATTACTGCAGAGGCACTGGAATCGCTGGTTCTGATGGCTGCAGACAGCAGCAGACTGTATGTGAGGTGTGCACAGGAGCATCACGAAAAGATACTGCTTCAGCTGAAAGAATACTTCGTGCAAAAAACCGAAGCGCACTTCGGTAAATCGTTAAGCTTTGAATTCCGGAACGATGTAGCGTCCATACCAGGGTTTGATATCGATGAGAGCATTCAGGTTCAACCGGCTTCTGCAGGAATGGCGCAGGCAGAAAACACGCCTCTCATAGATGCTATAATAAAAGAACTCGACGGCGAAGAAATTTACTAGACCCTGTAAGTATTCAGTTCCCTCTCTGTAAACCCAAACGCCTCGCACAATTTTTCTACCTGTACCTGCAGACCATCTGTATCATCCCTGCTGATCGAGCATTCTATTCCGATACATAACTGCTGCATGTATGCGGCACCTATATTTCCACTGGCGCCTTTCAGCTTGTGTACGGCTGACTTGAATTCGCGCATATTCCCTTCCCGGAGTGCCTGGTCAATATTCTTCAGTATCTGAGGAGCATCGGATATAAAAGTATCTATAAACTCATTTATCAGTGCAGGATCGGTTTCCCCGCCTAATGTTTTCAGCAGCTCAATCTGAGCTTCATTGACAAGCTGTCTGACTTCATTGTCATCAGTGAGCAATTTATCCGTTGGTTCAGTTTTTCCACACTTCAGGTATTTCAATATAACGCTTTCAAGCACCTTCGGATTAACAGGCTTGGCGATGTAATCATTCATGCCTGCAGCAAAACACTTCTCTCTGTCTCCCTGCAGCGCATTGGCAGTCATTGCCACGATGTATGATTTGTGCTCCTTCTGAAATTCGCGTATGCTCTCAGTAGCCTCGAACCCGTCCATCTCCGGCATCTGACAGTCCATGAAAATAATGTCATACCTGAACTGCCTGGTAATACTGACAGCTTCGAGTCCGTTTGCAACCACGTCGATTTTCTGAGCGCCTAGTTTTCTCAGCATATGAACGGCAACTTTCTGGTTCGTAGTATTATCTTCGGCAATCAGTATTCTGAGATTAGCTATATCACTATATACCTGATTTTCAGGCTGGCGGCTTGTTATTCCGGTTTCTATTGTATCTGCAGGTTTTCCCAGAGTATGAGCAATTGCATCGAACAGCGCAGACTGTTTTACGGGTTTATTTATATATCCGGAGATGCCGTTATCCTTGAACAGATTCTTATTCACTTCAGCCACAGTAGTAAGAGCAATGATCTCAATGGCTGCAATATCAGTGTCAGATTTAATCTTGCGCGCAAACTCCAGTCCGTCACCGCCTGGTATCTGCATATCGAGTATCATTATGCTGAAAGGATCCTTTTCAACGACAGAGCGGTAGAGCTGCTCTGAGGCAGACTTATGATCCTCTGCCGAAACAGAGCGCATTCCGAACAATGATGTCTGGTGCTGTATTATTTTTCTGTTGGTCTGACTGTCGTCAACGACAAGTATACGCGACCCGGTAAAACGGTTATTGTAATCGACAGATGCAGTACTATCATCAGATATACTTTCCTTAAAGACAGCGGTAAAGAAAAATCTGCTGCCCCTGCCGGGTGAACTTTCCAGATCAATAGTACCGTCCATCATTTCAACCAGGCGTTTCGAGATAGACAGGCCAAGTCCTGTACCGCCGTACTTGCGCGTAGTAGAACCGTCGGCCTGAGTAAAAGGTCTGAACAGCTTTTCGCGCACTTCCGGATTTATTCCGATACCCGTATCATCGACGGAGAATATGATTTTCACACTATCATCAGTTCGGCTTTCAAGTTTTGCCTGCACTACAATTTCACCAGAATCGGTAAACTTTATGGCATTTCCGATAAGGTTAATCAGCACCTGTCTGAGCCTGCCCGGATCGCCCTCGAGTTCCTGCGGGCATTCGTCGTACACTATCGACAGCAGATCGACCTTCTTTTCGTGAGCCTTATGAGCAAATATTTCGACAGCTTCTTCAACAATATGTCTGAGATTGAATGTAATGATTTCGAGTTCCAGGCGCCCGGCTTCGATCTTGGAGAAATCCAGTATATCGTTTATGATATTCAGCAGTACGTCGCCGCTGTTTTGAATGATCTGCACAAATTCCCACTGTTCTGCATTCAGAGGTGTTGAGAGCAGCAGGTTTGTCATACCGATCACACCGTTGAGCGGCGTGCGTATTTCGTGACTCATGTTGGCCAGGAATTCCGATTTCATCTGCGAGGCATCGAGTGCCTGTTCCTTAGCCTTTATGATCTCATTTTCAAAGCGCTTGCGCTCGGATATATCGCGTGCAAAGACAAGCACCGTCTGCACTTCACCATCGGGAGAAAACTCCGGCGCCATAGACCAGTCGATCCAGTGCCCGCTGTTGTCCTCAAAGTCAATGCGGAGCGGTTTTTTACTTTCAAATACGCTGCTTATAGTGCTGGCGAACAGTCTGGACAGGTTTTCCGGAAAGTTAAGGTCGCTGTGAGTCTTGCCGATAAAAGAGGAAGCAGGTATGCCGGTATTCATCTCCAGCGCTTTATTCACATAAAGATGCCTGAGGTCCCTGTCAAAACGCATTATGGCATCGGTAGAACATTCCGAGAGTGCCCTGAATTTCTCTTCCGATACACGCAGTGATTTCTCTGCAAGTCTTCTTTCCTGAACCTGATCCTGAAGCTGCTCGATAGCCTCAATAAGCTCTGATGTCCTTTCAGATACCCTGAGCTCGAGATCTTCATTTGCTTTCTGCAGCGCCTTTTCAAATTCTTTGCGTTCTGATATATTTGTCAGCACGTTGAGCACAGCAGTTTCATCGCCGTATTTTATGACTGTTCCGCGCGTCTCGACGATCAGTCTCTCGCCTGAAGACTTCAGGAGTTCCATTTCATAGGCGTCCACTTTTTCATTCTGAAGGCGCCGGTTTATACTCTCCTTAACTGCTCCTCTGTACTCTTCGCACACATAATCGCGGATATTTGTGCCGAGCACTTCTTCAGGTTCGTAGCCGAGTAGTTCTTTTACGACATTATTGACGAATATTATTTTGCCGCGTATATGCACAACTACAAAATCCGGAAGTTCGCTAACCAGTATTCGGTAGCGTTCTTCGCTTTCCCTCAGCACCTCAGAAGTTCTGATCCTTTCGGAAATCTCTGTCTGAAGTGTTGAGTTTGTATTTTCGAGTGCCCTGTAAGCAGCCTCCAGCGAATTAACCATTTTGTTGAATGATTCTGCCAGCCGGCCAACCTCGTCCTTGCTGTTAACCTGAACTCGTTTTTTCAGATCGCCCTGAGCAATTACATCGAAGGCCTGCGCCATTTTTTTAATAGGCGCAGTCACTATCCTGCTGATAAATACAGCACCGGCAATTCCGAGCAGAATGATCATTATGCTGCCTGCAGCAATCGACCGTTTCATACTGGAAACCTCTGCCCTCAGCGCCTTCAGCGAAACTCCGACGTACAATTCACCCAGATGCTTGTTGTCTTTATTTATCGGAGTAACCAGGCTCAGTATCATTTCATTGTCACTTACATTGCCCTCATACTGCGAGTTATGGTAATCCGACTGTTCGGCGACTGATTTGTTATAGGCATAGACCACATGTCCCGAGGAATCCTCGAGCATTATATATTCTATATCCTTGTTCTGTTGCGTGATGGCAAATGATTCTGCAATACCTTCTGTAAATCCGAAATCGAGCAGCGCTCTGACCGAATACGCAGCCATGTTGGATACACTGCGGGCTTTCTTGTTTATTATTCTCAGCTGCTCGTGTTCCAGTTTCTTAGGTCCAATAATTGAGAGGAGAAGAGATATGATTACAAACAGCACTGTTATCAGGAACACCAGTTTTGAGCTTAGTGTATGCATCCAGTTTCTGAGCTGATCTATTAGAAGTTTCATTTCTGCAGCCTCCTCAATGCACTATCTTTGCAAGATTTATAAGCTCGGAGGACACATCCTGGTTTTCAAGTCTGAGCTGTTCAAGGTTTATAATAATACGCGGTCTGCCCTTTTCCTGGGCTACGGAAATAGACACGTCACCTTTTTCTGCAAAAGCAGGATTACCGGATATGGAAAGGACTTTATTTATCCGGCAGATGTGCTTTACTGTGCCGTTATTCATTCCGGGCACTACATATACAATGGAATTTCCCTTAAGGTTGACGGTAAGTGCATCGAGTGTTGAAGTGCGCACCTGCAGATTCTCTTTCTGAAAAGCCCGCACAATAGCATCTCTCTGCTTTTCAGTAGAAGCATCATAGACGACAACGATTTTTGCGCGTTCGGAATTCTCGACGGTCTTTGTATAAGAAAATATTTTCTTAAACATAATTGCCTGCAGGCCCGGAGGCAGCGGTGTAAGCTGCGCATAATGAGCTTTGCATAAAAACAGCAACAGAATTGTTATATACTTGAAATACTTATGCACTTCCATTACTCCGCAGTAGCGTATTTTTTGATGTTACCGTCATTAAAAACTAAACTCATAATAAGCTCTGAGCACAATTGAACTGGTTGCTGCCGGTATAGGTGCTGAATACCCCATAAACGGCTGTATATATTCAAAATCTGTGTTAAGCAGATTCCTTATTCCCAGATCCAGCTGAAGCTTGTCAATAAACAAGTCATCCGTACAGATATTCAGATTGAAGATGAATCTCGGAGAAAACTTTTTCACTACATTTCTCAGCTCATATCCGTTAGATGTCAGGACAGGTTTTATGCTGATATATCCGTAACGGTAGCCGAAAAATGAAACCGAAGGATTGATGGAAATTTTTCTGTTCATTTTAACACCCGCAAATGCATTGATGCGGATGGAAGGATTTCCAAGAAGAGTATTTTCTTTATCCGGCACTTCAAACAGCTTCAGCGAATTGTTATATATTTTATAGTAAGAAAGATTCAGTCCCAAATTATAAGCAGGTTTGACAAGCTTGTATTCTGCTTCTATGCCATGTGTACCTACCTGTTCCATGTTCCGGTAATCAACGGGTGTGAAGACAGAATCACGTGCGACAGTCAGAATATCCTTATAAAATATGTCGAAGTAGTTGACCACGACAGAGTGACCTTTTGCAAAGTTATAACCCGCTTCCAGTTCATAGTTTGTAGCTTTTTCGGGCTTCAGGTCGCTCCCATAATAAGCCCCGCCCGGCAGGCGGAACGACTGGCTTACCATTGCCTTCAGATGAAACTTATTGAATTTCCTCGTCAGCGCAAGTCTCGGGACAAACGATCCTCCGAAGTCTTCAGAGTAATCGTAGCGGCCTGCCACCGTCAGGTTGAACAGTCTGTTCTGCAGCATGAGCTGGCTGTAGATGCCCAGGCCCCGGAATGTGATTTCATATTTATTCAAACCGTACGGTATCTCCCAGTAGCCTTCGGTATACTTATCGACTTTGCCGTATGAGTGAGTATATTCTATACCGCTGGTAAAGCTGAGATTCGGATGGATGTCCCATATAAATGAAACCAGCGCCTTCTGCTTCGAAACTTTTTTCTGATTGCTGAATAGAGTATCATAATACTGACCGTTGATATCAATAACATCATCGGCCATAATCTTCCACGGGTACTGTATTTTCTGGGTTACCTTTGCATTGATGCTGAATTTATCGCTCAGCTTCAGGTCATACTTCAGCTGGAAGTTGTAGGTTTCGGAGTTTATGTTGATGTGGTAGACTGTACTGTAGCGGTCGTATATGCCGCGGAAATTCAGCCCCTTGTAATTGAGGTTGAGGTTCAGTGACAGGGGATTTACCTGTATGCGTTCGTCAGTTTCACCCTGTTCGTAGTATTCCACCAGTGTCCTGTCGCTGAGTCTCCCTTCACCCATATAACCGGTAAGACTCATGCCGAGATCTTTGTAGACGCCGCCGGCGCCGAAAGAGAGGTTTCTGTGTGAATACGATTCGTACATCTGAGAGTACTGACCGCTTAAGTATCCGCCGTGCAGTTTATTATAATCGCGTGTGATTATGTGTATGACGCCCAGAGCTGCATGTTCGCCGTATGAAACTGATCCGGGCCCGCGTATGATCTCAATTCTTTCAATGTTGTCAGGCAGATAGTGGTTACCAAACATTATTCCTGCAAATGCCTCATCGTTGCATTCCACTCCGTCAATGAGCATAAGTGTTTTACCCTCGAAAGCCCAGAGGCCGCGCACGTTTATACCTACAGGACCGTATTTGGACTGCTGGAAATTAAATCCAGGTACGAGCAGCGTAAGCACATCGATAAGGTCCCTGGCGCCGCAGTTGCGTATATCATCGCGTGTAATGAGAGTAACGATACCAGGTGAGTCATATACAGAAAGAGGCTTCCAGGAGGCGACAGAAATTTCAGCCTTCAGTATCTCTTCGAGGCTCATCTTTCTGAATTCCTCCAGCATCTCCTCATCAAGAGTTTCCTCGTCCAGGTCCCCGCTGGTTTCTTCCTGAGCATACAAGTGGAGATCGTTGGCGGTAAGAATAAGAATGAGCAGAAACAGACAATATTTCAGATATCTCTTAACCGATTGCTGAATCATCAAGTAATCCCAAAGTTAAAAAATTAAAAGCTGCCGAATTTCAGTGTCAGGCCTAAATTGAGGCCGCCGAAGTCTGAATCATCGAGTCCCTGAACATCAATGCCATTTACAAGCAAGTAACTGGCGCCAAGACAAATTCTCATATATTTAACAATGTTCATTTCCATACTTGCCCCGCCTTCGAGAGTAAAGCAGTTATCGCCGCCGGGGGTATCCTCATCAAACTGATCATAGAGGACGTAATTGACATTTCCGCCGCCAATCAGCAGCTGAAACATCGGGTGAAAGAGCTTATTACCATTGGATATATATTCCAGCATCAGTCCGCCGTATCCGAACTGTATATATTGTGTTTTGCCCGGAGAGAGAGACTGGATCTGTTTGTCTGCTTTTATCCGGTTTGACAGTCCGTATCCGCCGCCGCCGATCATGAAAGTGTGGTTAATCAGCCAGCCGCCGTATCCGCCGACCAGTACGCCGAACTCATTCTTCACCCTGGCAAATTTCACTACCGGTCCGCCAAAGCCGCCGTGGTGAATTTTGCCGCTGCCCAGCAGTGTTTCTTCTTCCTGTGCCTGAAGCAGCCCGCATGAGAGCAGGAAGATAATGAGGCATACTTTTTTCATTACTGTAACTCCGGAAAATTTAGACCTAAAAATAAGAAAAATAAAATAAAAAAGCCCGGTTCACACCGGGCTCGCATTTTGTCCTCATGTCTACAATATACTACTT
>JBLMZS010000005.1:0-7756 GCA_050258935.1 Bacteroidota bacterium | reverse complement strand
TTTATAGATACAACCGATTCGTATGCGGCTCTCATACCGAGCGGATCGCCGTAGTCCTCTATAAATCCGTTTACCGCATCGACCACAGATTCAGTATCCTTAACCCATAGTATATTGTATTCATTGAACTTTTTCAGGTCGCCTGTTTTGTAATACTCTATCAGTTTGGAGAATATCTGTTTCTGCAGGTCGTTTTCAGCTACAGTAACTGCTTTTTCCAGCCAGTATACTATCCTTTCAATGGCAGGGCTGTACATGCCGCCTACTTTCCAGGTCTTCTCTACGATCTGTCCGTTCTCTTTTACCAGTTTCGAATTCAGCCCGTATGAAACCGGCTGAGGGTCGTTCTTGTCGGTCATTTTGTTGTAGAACTCTTCTACTTCCTTCTGCGAAACTCCCTCGTAATAATTTGCAGCCGAGCCCTTCACCAGATCTGTATTAGAATCCTGATTGACTCTTCTGGCATCCACAGCCGGATCGAAAAGTATAGGAGTCAGTTCTGCCACAAGGCCGTCAGCGTTCTGATTTTCACCCAGCGGGAGTACAAACTTCGAGTTCTTTTTAGACTGTGAATTTTTTACAAGAGATGCGAAATATTCTTTTGAGAACTCAGGAGTAAACTTGTATGTGGAGTAGTGGTGATGAATACCGTTGGAGAACCAGACGCGTTTTGTATATACCATGAATTTTTCAAACTCAGGAGTCTTCCTGTCGCCATTGTAATTTTCAACGATGGCTTCGAGTGTCTTTCGGATCTTCAGATTGTGTTTGTAGTTCTGATCCCACAGTATATCCCTGCCGGAGAGAGCTGCCTGGTAGAGATAATAGACCAGTTCTTTCTGTTTCGGGGTAAGATTTTCAAAACCCGGAATCTGGTAGCGTATGATTTTTACATCAGCGAACTGTTCGCTCAGATACTTGAAATTGTCTTTCTTCCCTTTTTTGTCCTTTGCTTCGATCATATTGCCTGATAGTTGTAGAATAATGATTAACAATAATGAATATTTTACTAATTTCATAGAATTCCTCTGTTTTTAGTTGGACAGACTGCCTGTAATTTAGACGCTATTTTCGTATAAATAGTTCCGGAGCATTAAAACAGCTGTACATAATAAAATGCCCCGCTGCAGTATTCCAAGTGCAGCAGGGCATCAAGATCATATTACTTTAATCCTATTTCAGCGTGGCATTCAGTATGAATTCCGTTCCCGCCAGTGCTCTCGAGACAGGGCAGTTTTTCTTTGCATCCTCGGCAAATTTCTGGAAAGTCTCGTTGTCAATATTGGGTATCTCGGCTTCAGTAGTAACAATGATTTTCGTTATACTGAATCCTGCCCCTACTTTTTCGACATAAACCTTGTCTTCGGTTTTCACCGATGCCGGCGTGTAGCCTTCATTCGCCAGGGCTGCCGACAGAGCCATAGAAAAACATCCGGCGTGTGCTGCACCGATCAGTTCTTCCGGATTTGTACCGGTACCTTCCTCAAATCTTGAAGTAAAAGAATACTGGGCATTGAGCACGCCGCTTTCTGTTGACACGCTGCCCTTACCGTCTTTCAAGTTACCATTCCACTGTGCATTAGCCTTTCTTACCGGCATTTTTCCTCCTGAATTATTTGTTAATAAAAAAAATTATAGAAGTCTTAAAACTTCATCACATAGTGCATAACCCTTGCGGGTCAGTTTTAACAATTCATTTTCCCTTATGATCAGTCCCCTGTTTACGAGTGACTGTATAGTTGCTGAATTATTCACCAGCCAGGCAGTACCGAATTTCCGGCTGAGCTCATCAAGATCCAGCCCCGAGCTGCGCAGCGCCAGCATGACAAATTCGTCGAGCATCTGTTCTGCATTCAGCTGTTCAGATCCGGCCTCAGCATGACTCTTCTTCTCTATCTCCATTATATAGCGTCTGAGGCTGGAATAGTTCCACCATCTTTTTCCGTCCGCAAATGAATGGGCGGAAGTTCCGAAGGAAATATAGTCCCGGTATTTCCAGTAGGCATTATTGTGTCTGCACTGGAATCCGTCCTTCGCGAAATTGGACACCTCATATTGAAGAAAGGAATTATTTTCGAGAAAATCAATTGTAAGTGCGTAAATCCCGGCGTCGTGATCCTCATCGGGAATTTCCACTTTACCATCCAACACCATTCTGTTCAGTATGGTTCCATGTTCGAGTATAAGACTGTATGCCGATATATGAGTAGCAGGAAGTGCAGCTGCCTGGCGCATGTTGTTAATCCAGACATCCCTCGTCTGGCCGGGCAGATTAAACATGAGGTCTATGTTAATATTGTCGAAACCGGCTTCTGCGGCAGACATCACGGTTTCAATAGCGGTGCGCGAAGAATGGATGCGCGTAAGGAATTTCAGCTCTTCATCATTGAATGACTGTATGCCGATACTGAGCCGGTTTATACCCGCCTGTCTGAACGCGGTTAGTTTTGACTTATCCACCGTTCCAGGATTGGTTTCAAGTGTGATCTCTGCGGACTCATCGACCTGAAAGTTATCCCTCAGGCGTGAAATAATGTCGTGTATATAATCCGGCTGCATGAGTGACGGTGTGCCGCCGCCGAAGAATATGGATGAAAAATGTCTGCCGCGGGAATATATACCGGAGTAGTTTATTATTTCTGCAGAAAGTGCATTCAGATAGTTTGCGGAATTCTCGTGAGAGACAACCGAATAGAAATCGCAGTATATGCATTTATGATCGCAGAAAGGAATATGCACATACAAAGCAGCTTCCCGTTCATTTATTTCGACATCGTTACAATTCATAATTCAAAGTATATCTTCATTTTAACTAAATCCCGCAACTCAAACCTTGCCCCAATTGTGTAATCCCGACAACTGAGAACTAAAAACTCAGAACTCATAACTTCCCGCCTCTGGCGGGATCCCGCCAGAGGCGGGACATAACTCAAAGCCTCCCCCCCATCAGTTCCCTTGCACCCTTCAGGCTGGCGTCAGTTATCTCCTCGCCGCTCATCAGTTTTGCCACTTCCCTTACACGCTCTTCAGTATCGAGATAACTGATAGAGCTAACCACGCGCCCTTCAACATTCTTTTTCTCCACCATAAAGTGGTGATCTGCCAGTCCGGCGATCTGAGGCAGGTGTGTAATGGAAATTATCTGGTGGAATGCAGCGAGACTCTTCAGTGTATGGCCCACTTTCTGTGCTATGCGTCCGCTTACACCGGTATCGATTTCATCGAATATGAGCAGCGGCAGCCGGTCGTTCTTTGCCAGAATAGTCTTAAGCGCAAGCATGATACGTGAGATCTCGCCGCCCGAGGCAACTTTCACAAGGGGTTTGGGATCCTCGCCCGCATTTGTTGAAATGAAGAACTCGACCTCATCGAACCCGTAGTGGTTATATTTATAACGCTGGCCTTCGCTGATGATGAATGCAGTGGAATTCTGTTCTGCGAGTATCTGTCTGATGCTGATGACAAATACCGAATCGGGCATTCCGAGATATTTAAGGGCTTCAATCACATCCTTTTCAATCTGCTTTGCCGTTTCGGCGCGTTTTTCAGAAAGCGTTTTTGCCAGTGTGCCGCACAGCTTCTGTTCTTCGGTTATACGCTGCTGCAGTTTTTCCATGCTGTCCGTAAAATTTTCGGCAAGCTCATATTCATTGCCGATTTTCTGTCTGTATTCGAGTACTTTATCGATAGATCCGCCGTATTTCTTTTTTATCATGCTGAATGCGCCGAGGCGTTCGCGTACAGTTTCGAGCCGCTGAGGTTCGACATCGATTCTGGTGCGGTAGCTGCGCACAAACTCAGCTATGTCGTTTACGAGTGTTATAGCCGAATGGCATTCTCCCTCAATCTCCTGGAACGTCTTATCTATAGATGACAGAGAACTGAGCTCATTTTTTATGCGAACCAGTATATCATACACTGCATTCTCAGACTCGTACAGTTCAGTATACAGGCCGCTGGTCGATTCCATGAGCTTCTCGGCATTCTCGAGTATTATCAGTTCCTCTGAAAGTTTCTCCTCCTCGCCAGCTTCGGGAGAGACGCGGTCGATCTCTTTTATCTGGAAGGAATAAAGCTCTTTTTTCTCGCGCAGCAGTTCCTCTTTTTCCCGCAGTGATTTAAGTTCGTTCTGCAGGTGAGAAAGGTTTCTGTAATGTTCGAGGTAGTTATTCAGATCATCCTGGAATCTGCCGAAATCGTCCAGCATTTCAATATGAGTTTCAGTTCTGAGCAATGACTGGTGTTCGTGCTGGCCGTGCAGGTCAACGAGCAGGTTTCCGACGTCTTTTACGGTAGACAGTGAAACCGGAGTATCGTTAATGAAGCATCTGTTGGAGCCTTTCAGTGAGATTTCGCGTCTTAGAATCAGTTCGCTCTGGTGTTCCACCTCGACGGATTCGAGTATCTGGCGGACCTTATCGTCCTTATCGACGTCGAACACTGCTTCAACGATAGATTTCTGGGCGCCTTTGCGCACCACTTCAGTCGAAGCGCGTTCACCCAGCAGTAGTCCCATAGCGTCGATGAGGATAGATTTTCCGGCGCCTGTTTCGCCGGTAATGATATTCAGGCCCTTGCCGAATTCGACGAAAACTTTTTCAATGAGCGCATAATCCCTGATCTGAAGACTTTTAAGCATAATACTACTTTATGTTTATTGTGGAATGGGAAAAATTCAGACAAATTTCGGGTTTTTCAGTATAATAATACATGCAAATTTAAAATAAAAAAGCAGAAGTTGAAAGAGAAATAATAATATTCGGAGCGGGGGCGAGCTTTATTATTTGACATTGTATCAAATATTTCGTACAATTGTATACTAAAATTTACATCGCGGGGTGGAGCAATTGGTAGCTCGTCGGGCTCATAACCCGAAGGTTTCAGGTTCAAGTCCTGACCCCGCTACTAAGAAAGAGCCTGGAACACGAAAATTGTTCCAGGCTTTTTTGTTTTCTGTCCGGGCTCATAGTCCGCCGCGGGCGGATAAATCCGCCGAGGCGGATTTCAGGTTCAAGTCCTGACCCCGCTACTAAGAAAAGAGCCTGGAATCCGTAATCGGATTCTAGGCTTTTTTGTTTTCTGTCCGGATTTTCTTTAATAATAATCCTAAGGAGTTGTAGATAGCAACTGTTTATGTTATTAGAAGCAAAGAAGGATACCGTTATATTGGATCTACTACTAATTTTTCACATCGACTTTTTTATGCAAAACTCTTCTCCGCACACTTTCAGCGTGCGTTTTCGGGTGGTTGATCCCTCACGCAGGTCTGAAGCCCTGCGCTGATATCTGTTTGCCCCTACAGGGCAAAGCTGCAATGCAGATCATATACAATTAAAAACTATTACGTCCTATACTCTTAAAGGATAAACTATCCGAATCCGTTTAACCCAACGACAACCATTAAATACGATATCGCCGAAGGATCACAGTATTTAGTGACACTGCGTGTATTCGACATTGCGGGTCGTGAGGTAGCGACGTTGGTAAATGAGGTTAAAGAACCCGGCAGATACACTGCAACGTTCGACGCTTCAGGGTTTGCATCAGGCATATATTACTGTCATTTGCAGGCCGGTACGTTTGCGGCCGCATAAAAATTGCGGCTTATAAAATAAAATATTTTTTTATTTCGCGGAGAATCGCTTACAGTGATTTTTTTTGAAAGCTGGCAGCGCATGGGTTATAAACAATTTCAATATTCTTATTGACAATGCCAGTTTGAAATTTTAATTTACGAATTATGTTTTTGAAATAGACAGAGGGTATAATATAATATTCCGCAATGATTAGCGATATTTTAGAATACCATGTGACGACAATTATTTTACCTGGAAGAAGTATAAAGAATTGTCGCTTGAAGCAACCCGATAATAACAGCGCTTTAAGTATCCCCAGGAAACGGAAGCCAGCATGCATCACCAACCGAATTTACGCTGAATCAGAATTCCCTGAATTCGTTTACCCCTGCTGTGACCATACAATATAAGTTTTGTGTAGCGATTCTGCCGAAATGAGTGTAATGATCCTTTCATATTTAAAACACCACAGGAGGTGTCTTATGAAATTGTTACGATCTTACTTTATCTTTACACTTTTGCTAATTTGCTCTGTTGGTGTTCTCCATGCACAAACTACGCTCAGTGCGGGAGATATTGCCTTTATTGGCCTATACATGCATGGATCTGGAGGAGTCAATGATGGATTTACATTTATTACCCTCAAGGCAATGGATGCAGGTACTGTTACGAGCGGATCTGAAGAAACATTTTGCGCCCTTCCATCTGTACAGGGTTAACTCCCGGCACGCTTTATCATTTAAGAGCTTTTGCAACAAACAACGCCGGAGCAAGTTATTGAGCTGATGTTGCGTTTAGCATTACATCAGTAATGACTGAACCGGGCAACGCGCTGAATTTTGATGGTACAAACGACTATGTTGCAACTCCCGATAACGACAACGGCTTAACTGCGTTTACAATTGAAGCCTGGGTAAAATGGACTCCTTCTGCCGCTACCAATGTCCAGTTTATTTAGAGAAACAAAATTATTAAAGTTGAATTTAGCAACGACATTTTTAGAGGCACAAAATGAAAACTACATTCTGCATTCTCACAATATTCTTTCTTTCTGTTTTAAGTAATCAACTGCTTGCCCAAGACCATGCTTTGGATTTTAAAGGTTCAGACGGGTATGTATATTGTATGAATCTTTTTGTTAGCGGCAGTGCATCGCGTACAGTTGAGGCATGGGTAAATCCACGTACTTTCAAGTCAAATGCAGGAGTTTTTGAATGTGGACATGGTGCATCAGGCAGCGGCTTAATAAATTTTGGACTGAGAATGGGTAATTCAAATGAATGGAAAGTGGAGCTGCATGATGAAACATTAATTTATAATTCTACGGGCACTTTAAATACCTGGAACCACTTTGCATTGGTATATGACGGAACCAATGTAAAACTTTACCATAATGGAAATCTTGTTATAAATGTTGCCAGAAACATTAATACAATTCAAAGCAGCTTTTTAATAGGAAGATTAGCGAGTGGTTTCTTTGATGGAAAAATAGATGAAGTACGTTTCTGGAATGTTGCCCGTTCACAGGCACAAATACAATCTGCCATGTACACTGAACTTGCCGGTAATGAAGATGGGTTGCTTGCTGAATACAGGATGAATGAGGGCACCGGCACAACTGCACTTAATAGCAGTACACGATCAGATCTGAACTCCTACTATAACAATTATAAAAGTGCTGAAATTAGATATGATGCATCCTGGGATTATGGTTTTACTACATCATTTGTTCCTCCAACAGTTGCAACCCAGGCAGTAACAGCAATAACAACAACAACAGCTACTGGTAACGGCAACGTAACAAATCTGGGAGTTCCAAATCCAACTCAGTATGGAGTATGCTGGAGTACAACAGCAAATCCTACAACTACCCTTTCAACTAAAACTGAACAAGGGGCAAAATCAGCAACAGGAGCTTTTACTTCATCAATTACCAGCTTAACACCCGGTACATTATACCATGTGAGAGCTTATGTAACTAATAGTGCCGGTACCCGTTACGGCGAGGACGTTGAATTCACTGCACTTAAAACTCCAACTGTAACAACACAAACAGTTACTAATATAACAACAACAACGGCTACTGGTAACGGCAACGTAACAAATCTGGGAGTTCCAAATCCAACTCAGTATGGAGTATGCTGGAGTACAACAGCAAATCCTACAACTACCCTTTCAAC
>JBLMZS010000004.1:0-2933 GCA_050258935.1 Bacteroidota bacterium | reverse complement strand
AACACTGAAAGATTCTGATGCCTGAACTTATCCGTCTTTTCATTGTAGCTGCCGCGCAGCACATCTATTAGATGACCCGCTCCGAATATCTCGCCGGTCCTCTTTACACACGACAGGAATTTCTGCGCTGCTATGGTTATGTCTTCCAGCCCTTCGCGGGTTTCTTCATTTGTGCAGTTATCGCACATACCACAGTTCTGCTCATGCGGCGCTTCACCGAAATGATGCAGAAGCGGGATACGGCGGCAGACTTTGGCCTCTGCATACGATACCATATCGTGCATCAGCAGCTTAGCGACACGCCGCTCATTCTCATTTATTTTCTGATCGATGAAGTAGTTTATTTTCGCTATATCCCCGTATCCGAACAGCAGCAGACAATCAGCCTGCGCCCCGTCCCTGCCTGAACGTCCGATCTCCTGATAGTACGACTCAAGACTCTTCGGCAGGTCGTAGTGCACCACAAACCTTACATTGGATTTGTTTATGCCCATGCCGAATGCAATGGTGGCAACTATTATCTGAACATCGTCGTTTGCAAACCGCGACTGGTTCTTCTCGCGCTGCCTGTCGCTTAGTCCCGCATGATAAGGAAGTACCGAATATCCCTTTGTCTTCAGCCTCGCGGTGAGTTCATCTACCTGACTCCTTGTCGCACAGTAAATTATTCCGGGCTCGCCGGAATGTGCCTGCAGAAATGATTCTGTCTGGATAAGCGGATTGTTTTTCTGAAGCACCTGGAGAAACAGATTGCTGCGGTCGAAGCTGGAAATAAACCTGTTCTTATGCGTGAAACCAAGGCTCCTGATTATATCATCCTGCACTCTCGGAGTGGCTGTGGCTGTAAGGGCCAGGCATGCTGCCTCGGGAAACCTCTTTCTGTATGAGCCCAGCTGGCGGTATTCGGGACGGAAATCGTGCCCCCATTCCGAGATGCAGTGCGCCTCGTCGATTGTAATGCAGTCCACCTGTACCTGCTCCAGCAGGTCGCAGATGTCCTCCTTGAACAGTGACTCGGGCGCTATGTACAGCAGCTTCACTTCTCCGCGCTTGATGCTTTCGCAGTAATCAACATAATTGTTAAATGACAATGAACTGTTCAGCATAACGGCACTTATTCCGGTCTGATTCAGCTGATCGACCTGATCTTTCATAAGGGAAATGAGAGGCGATATTACTACCGTCAGTCCTTCGAACAGCAGCGCCGGCAGCTGATAGCATATCGACTTGCCGCCGCCGGTGGGCATTATTGCAAGTGTATCTTTTTTGTCCAAAACATTCTTTATAACTTCCTCCTGCAGAGGTCTGAATGAATCGTATCCGAAAACTTTCTTTAGCACTGAAGCAGGAGTATCTGTCGGGGAAATATTCATGTCCTTTTATATGGCTTTTATGGATTCCGGCCGGTATCTTATTCAGTATATACTGTTCAAAACCGGAAAAATTTCGTTTGTAATATATTTTATATTTTATAACTTTTCACATTAAAAAACCAAGGACAAAAAAGAAAGCCTAATAAATGGACGAACCAGGACTTTTTCCTAACAATGAGGGAAATAATCACCCTTTCGGCGAGGAATTTTATGATTCCGTGACTTTTGAGAAGATCATACTGCCACCGACCGAACTGAAGAATATAGAATTCTATAAGTGTACATTTAAGTATGTCACTATGCCGTCATCTGTGATAAAGGACTGCAGATTCGAAGACTGCAGTTTTATTTCGTGCGACCTGACGCTGCTGAAGCTTGCCAGGACAATGATTCTGAATACCGGATTTACCGAATGCAAGCTCATAGGTATCGACTGGACCGGCACGGTAAAACCGTTCAAGACCAGCTACATTAAGTGTAAAATGAACGATTCGGCATTCTGGGAGATGGACCTGCGGAATACGAAATTCAACGGCTGTGAGGCGCGCAATGTGTTGTTCAGCGGCGCAAACCTTATGCACGCCGAATTCAAGGGGACTGACCTGAAAGACAGCAGATTCCAGAGAACAAACATGTCATTTGCGGATTTTTCTGAGGCCATCAGTTATAATATAAATCCCAATGACAACATAATTAAAAAAGCGAAATTTTCGTATCCCGAGGTGCTGTCCCTACTAAATGATTTCGAAATTATAGTAGAATAAAAAGCAGCAAAATTTACGCATAACTAAAAACTGAGAACTAAGAACTAAAAACTGAGAACTATCATGATCTACACCGATTTTGTAAAGAACTGTGAAGAATTCCTGTCGAACCTGTCTGAAAACAACGACAAGGAATGGTTCAATGCGCACAGGGAGGAATACAATGAGAAACTCCTTTATCCCGCGCAGGACTTTGTGCTGGATATGGGCAGCAGGCTTGCCGATATTTATCCGGACATACAGGCAATTCCTGCTGTGGACAAATCGATATTCCGGCTCTACAAGGATGTGCGTTTCAGCAAGGATAAAAAGCCGTTCAAGACTAACCTGGGAATCCTGTTCTGGGAAGGGAATAAGAAAAGAATCGAATGCCCGGGCTTTTATTTCCACATAGAACCGGGACAGTTTCTGCTGGGTTCGGGAATATATATGTTCACTAAGGAACTGCTGGAACAGTTCAGAAGCGTCGTATCCAACCCTGCAAAAGCCGCACAGCTCGATGCGATAGTAAAGAAGATACAGAAGAAAAACGGCATGAGGATAGGGGAGAAGTCGTATAAAAAGATACCTAAAGGCTTTGATCCGGATTATAAATATGCTGAGTATTATCTCTACAGTGCATTATACAGTATTTACGAATCGAACGACACGAAAAAGCTGTATAATGCTGACATTGTAGAGCATTCGCTGAAGGTATACCGTGATTTTTTCCCCCTTCACGAGTGGTTTACAGAAAATATGACGAATAATTAAACGCACACGTAATGAATCAGCAGTCACCAAAGCGTTAAAGCGA
>JBLMZS010000003.1:0-5171 GCA_050258935.1 Bacteroidota bacterium | reverse complement strand
GCATCACCGCTCCATCCGCCGCCCGGATTGTGTACTTCACTTTGTATATTCAGATATTCACATACGAGTGCTCCGTCTATATTGGAATTTGTAGTTACGGTTGCAGTGGGAGCCACAAGAGCACCCTTGAAATTCCCGTTCATACTGATCGTGCCCATATCACCGTTATTGGCATCAGTATAGAAATTCCAGATAGTACGGCACTGCCAGTATTCCTGATTGAACTGAGAAACCATGTTGCTTGAAGACCAGTCAACATTGCCGTCAATTGATTTTATATTTATGATAATTGTTTTTGTGGCATTTGAGGTTTTCAGTTCGATCTGCTGAGTATTGCGGTTTTCGAAAGTCTGAACATCCGTCAGGTTGAAAACTGCGACAGGCTCTGTTTCAGAGCAGATAAGCTTTAGAGGTCCCGGTTGTCCCGAAGGAATCTGAGCAGTACTGTTCGGGGTAAGTGTGCGCCAGTATACTGCGGCCGAAGTTATGGCTGCAACGGGTGAATTATCAGCGGCCCATGTGCTGGGTGCTGAAAGTGCTCCGCCGCTTTGCATGAACTGGAACCATGCACGGTTTGCCACAGCACTGGCAACTGCAGCGCTTCCGTAAAATACTTTAATATTCGCCTGTCCGTTTGTGGTAACTGTTCCGCCCGATGCAAATACTATGTCGGAAGTAACATTTTTTGTCAGTTTGAAGCCGAACTGGTGTGAGTTCGAAACCGAATAGTTCCTCCCTATATAGACACGGCCTTCGATCTCACCAACGTTGAGCAGGTCCTTTACTACAATGGCGTTCCACCTGTTCAATACCTCATTGGGTCCGGATGGATATAGTTCTGAAAATCCTGATAAAATAATTGTTATTATTACCAAAAAGATCTGTCTGAAGCGGGATACTCCCAGGCTCATATGGCGCTCTCAAATAATTTGTGAATATTTCCGGTGATATGTGCAAATTTCGCGCCATAAAAATAAGCAAAATTGGTCCCAAAATTGATAAAATCTTTCAATACTATATCGATATTGTGCCGCATAATGAGATTCTGATCCATTTTGCGACATTTTTCGGGGATAATTTATATTCGCTCGTTCAAATGGTTTTCTTCGTTTTATCAGGCAATTGAGTCAATTTTATTCAGACTCATTTTTCTCAGTCAGATCTGTTCAGCATGTTGTCAGGGATTTGAACTGCTATTACCCTGCCGCGCGCTGTTATTTTGCCGTCGGCAGAAAGAGTAATCTCGGTAACAACTTTTCTGCCTTTCAGTTCCGCTATCCTGCCTTCCAGCACAAGCTCGACTCCCAGCGGGGTTGGGGCAATGTAGTCTACCTGAAGCGAAGCTGTGACATACCTGAATGCCGGCTCACTGCCGGGCTGTCTGTTTTCATTCCTGTATGCCGCCAGCGCCGCGCTGCCCGTACCGTGACAGTCTATGAGTGAGGCTATGAGTCCGCCGTATACATAACCGGGAGTCGCGGTATGAAACGGCTCGGGAGTAAAGCGAGCCTTGGTCACTTCCCCGTCCCAGTAACTCTTTATCTTATGTCCGTGTTCGTTTAGCCTGCCGCATCCGTAGCAGTAACTCATCTCTTCGGGGTAGTAATCCTGAACTGCTTTTTTTTCCATTCGTATCTCGCTGTATGGTTGCTGAATAATTTATAAATATCTATAACAGATTCTTATAATATATATAACAAAATAACCAGTACTTATGAAAATAATGCAATTTGTAATATACCACCGCATTATTCACAATTGATAAGATACGCATTAAGTGGTATTTTTATGGTATACAGATGAAACATTGTACAAATTCCACGAGGATATAAAATATGAACGAGATTATAATATTGCTGATTATTGGTTTGATGGCAGGAGCCGCCAGCGGGGTACTCGGCATCGGCGGAGGAATCATAATTATTCCGGCGCTGGTATCGCTGCTCTCTTTTTCACAGCTGAAAGCCCAGGGCACTTCAATGGGACTGCTGCTCCCCCCGATTGGAATATTTGCGGCAATAAATTATTACAAGTCTGGCAACATGGATATAAAGGCCTCTCTGATCATGTGCACTACATTTATAATAGGAAGTTATCTTTCTTCAAAATACATAGTCACAATTCCCGAAGCAGTGATGAAAAAAATATTTGCCGTGTTCCTGCTGGTGTATGCGATGAAACTATTCTTCGGGAAGTAATGATCATGACCGAATTCAAGCTCCAGATATTTTACAGGGTCGCAACGGAAAAGTCATTTTCCAGGGCTGCAGAAGAGATGTTTATCAGTCAGCCTGCTGTAACCAAACAGATAAAATCACTGGAAACAGAGCTTGGAATAATCCTGTTTGAGAGAGGCACAAAGAAAGTGGAGCTTACCGCCGGCGGCAGAATATTCCTCAGACATGCAACGGCAATTCTCTCACAGTTCAAACGGCTCCGTAACGACCTTTCGCTCCTCAGCGAACAGTTGAGCGGAAAACTTGTTATTGGAGCCAGTACAACCATCGCTCAGTATGTGCTTCCCCCCGTGCTTGCACAGTTTCAGAAAACTAACCCGTCTCTGAAAATAACACTGCTGAACGAAAACAGTACAACCATTGAAAAGCTGCTGGACGAAGGGAAAATTGATCTGGGTATTATTGAGGGACTGCCCGACAGCAGCAGTCTCAAATATACTCTCTTTACGAAGGATGAGCTCGTACTTCTCGCCCACAGTACCAGCAGATATTCGGAAATAACTGATCTATCGCTGAAAGATCTCGCACAGTACGATCTGGTACTGCGCGAAAAAGGTTCCGGGACACTCGAGGTGTTTGAGGATTATCTTGAAAAACACGGCTATAACCTCAGCCGGTTTAATGTACTGATGCAGCTCGGCAGTACCGAGAGCATTAAACTGTTCCTGAAACATACCGACGCACTCGGTGTCATTTCAATTCATGCAATGACCGACAGCCTTATCAGCAATGAGTTCAGCCTCATCGGACTCGAGGAAGGCCGCATATACAGAAACTTCTATTTTGTTCATTCAAAACGCCGGCCCGACAAAATTGTCACCCGCTTCATGTCTTTCCTTTCAAACAACTATAACCATAGGTTATAGCTCATGACTATTATTCATAGGACTATCTGGCTGTAATTCAGTAAGTTTTGTAATAACATTTTACAGACAGGATAGTTTATATGACGATTGACAGAAAATATTCGACCTGGATTTTTTATCTGCTTGCATTGATATGTATGCTCCCGGTTGTACCGGCACCGGCAGCCCTTCTGGCTGGCATATTGTTCTCCTTAATCCTTGGAAATCCTATAGCCGATAAAACGCACAAACTGACACACAAGCTCCTGCAGTTTTCGGTTGTCGGACTCGGATTCGGTATGAATGCAGCCGCTGCGCTCGAAGCAGGACGACAGGGTTTTATATATACAGTAAGCGGAATAGCGCTGACCTTTATATCAGGTTATCTGATCTCAAAAATACTCAAAGTGGACAAAACTACATCCTACCTTATATCCGCCGGTACTGCGATATGCGGTGGAAGCGCCATTGCTGCAGTTGCGCCTGCAATCAGGGCAAAGAATGAAAATACTTCTGTGGCACTCGGTGTAGTATTTCTTCTGAACAGTGCAGCGCTTCTGCTGTTCCCTGTCATAGGCCATCACCTTGGTCTGGGCCAGAAGCAGTTCGGAATATGGTCAGCAATTGCAATACACGATACCAGCTCTGTAGTAGGGGCTGCTTCACAATACGGAACACTCGCACTGGCAACAGCAACAACTATAAAACTGACACGCGCCCTGTGGATCATACCTGTCTCGCTGATTTCAGGGACAATATTCAAGTCGGGACAGAAAAGGATCAGCATACCATTTTTCATATTTGCTTTCTTCGCAGCGATGCTGCTGAACACTTACCTGACACCGCTCCACGATGCTTTTGGAATGATCTACAGCATATCGAGGCAGGCACTGGTAGTTACCTTGTTTATGATCGGTTCAAACCTCTCGGCTGCAGCAATAAAGAATGTGGGATGGCGTGCCTTTGCTATGGGCACAGTGCTGTGGATCGTGATCTCTTCAATGTCGCTGCTGGCAGTAAGTTTCATGTAGAAGCTTACTGCCTTTACAGGCATTATCACTCAAGCAGACAGACAATGGCCAAGACGGATATCAAGCCGTTTTATTTCTGTCTTTTGTATCTGCCCATTAGTTGTCCCTGCGCAAGTATGTGTCCTTTCATTGCATCAAGAAGTGCAGATTTGTTGGCGCCCGGTTTCAGTGACAGTTTAGTATCCAGTGCATAGATCTTGAAGAAATACCTGTGTGTACCTGAAGGCGGACAAGGTCCGCCGTATGAATTTTTCCTGAAGTCAGTTATTCCGGCTGCTGTACCTGCAGGGAGTGATTTAACATTTTCACCCAGCTCACTTACATCATTGGGAATATTATATAATACCCAGTGCACCCAGTCACCGGCAGGGGCATCGGGATCATCGACTAGCAGGGCTATTGATTTTGCATCAGCAGGCACACCGTTCCACTTCAGCTGCGGAGAGATATCTGCGCCGTCGCAAGTGTATTTTGAAGGGATCATTTCGCCCTCACTGAAGGCATTGCTGGTTATGTTTATTGTCATTTTTTTATTCCCCTGTTTTTTTTGAGGAAATGCGGCAGAAGTAAATACTGCTGCCATAATCAGTATAAATATTATCCTGTTCATATTTATCCCTATTATAAATAATACAAACCGAGGAGTGTCCATAAGTAAAGTCATTTCAGATATACTCATATTAACACACCCCGTCTCTCCGTCCGTAATCGGACGGAGAACCACCCCTCTCGAGAGGGGATTTAATAGTAATACAGTACTAGGATTAGTCCCCTCTTTGAGAGGGGTACGTCCGTTATCGGATGAGGGGTGCGTTAACCACCAGAACTGACAAGGCCATCTTTAATTCACATGATATTTATGCACACCCCTCAATTATATAAATCATGAATTCAGAAGATATATATCTGATTGCTCCCTGATCAGGAACAGTTATCGTAAAGAAATAATAAGGTTTTAATGAGAGATAATCAAACTGGAAAATAAATAATAAAAAACCCTGCAGCGCAGATTGCGTGCAGGGCCGGAGAGTAAAGCTATAAACGTATACTGCGGTTTA
>JBLMZS010000002.1:0-13113 GCA_050258935.1 Bacteroidota bacterium | reverse complement strand
CTTTCATCAGAAGGCAGACTCAATAGTATGGAAAGCAGGTTCCAGAAAAAATCGGGCGAAATAATTATAGGGCTGCTTTCTTCGGTCATTGTCAATGTCCGCGGTAATATGGTACTGCTCTCCAGCGTTTATGATATTACCGAGAGGAAGCAGAATGAAATAAAACTCGAGCACTATTCTGAACAGCTGCGGAAAGAAAAAGTGACAAAAGACAAGTTCTTTTCGATTATTGCACACGATCTGCGCTCACCATTTCAGACACTTCTTAGTGCTTCAGAGATCCTGGCCAGAGATATTGATTCACTGACTGTTGAAGAAATAAAGACACTCAGCAGCGGATTGAACGCTTCGCTGAAAAAACAATATCTGTTATTAACAGACTTATTAAACTGGTCGAAACTGCAGGCAAAAGATTTTGCACTTGAGAAGAAAATGCTGACATTGAACCAGCTGATCAGTGAGGTACTGGAGACACTGGCATTTTCCGCCGAAGAAAAAAAGATTAAAATACAATATGATATACCGGAAGGAACAACAGTATTTGCAGATAATAATATGCTGAAGCTGGTAATGAGAAATCTGATCAGCAACAGCATCAAATTTACCAATGTAAACGGGACAATCGATATTTGCGCCGGGGTTCAGGGCGATACGGCAGAGATATCCGTCATTGACGATGGAGTTGGAATTGCGGCGCAGAATATCACTAAATTGTTCAGGGATGATCTAAGGTATTCGACCATCGGTACAGGAGATGAAGAAGGCAGCGGCCTGGGACTGAACCTGTGCCGTGAAATAATTGAGAAACACGGTGGTACTATCCGTGTTGAGAGTGCCGAGGGGCAGGGCAGCAAATTCAGTTTTACTCTTCCCTCGTCATAATGTCCTGTGGTTTTGAAAGATATAATGAATGAGATAATTCCGCTAATAGGAGAAATACCCTCCGGATTCGCAGCACGGTTGGGACAGATGGCTTCTGCAGGTAAGCATAATTCGGAGAAGCAGAGGCTGGGACAGTTTCTGACACCGCCAAATACAGCCAGACTATTGGCTTCCTTTTCGGAAACCCGAAATGCATCAGTAAGTATACTTGATCCCGGAGCAGGCACTGCAGTACTCTCATGCGCTCTTATTGAATATTTGCTGACTAACAATAATGTTAAATATGTCAGCCTGACATGCTGTGAGAACGATCAGGCCATAATTCCATATACAAAGCTTGCACTTGAATATCTGGAAAAATGGACCGCGTCAATAGGAGTGACCTGTAATACCCGGCTAATTGAAGATGACTACCTGATGAGTACTAATAAAATGTCAGCTGAATTTGATATTGTAATTTCAAATCCTCCTTTTTACAAGCTGAAACTAAATGATCCTCGCCTGAAACGCAAAACTCGTACAAATGAGCAGCCAAATATATACCTGCTGTTCATGGAAACTGCCGCACAAATGCTAAAGAATAATAGCGAGTTATTATTTCTTATTCCCGGAAGTTTTACTGCGGCGGGCAGTTTCCGAGATGCCCGGAAACGGCTGCTCGATATACTGAAGATTACAAATATCCACAGACTGAAGGATAATGTTTTTGAAAACCATAGTGTAGTTGCAGAACCGGTATTGGTCAGAGCTGAAATATGTTATCCGGCGGAGAAGTACGAAATAAGGATTTCTTCAGGTACGGAGCAGCAGAGTAAGGATGCATTTTATACCAGTATTACTTTCAGCAGGAACGAAAACCGAATACTGATGCCCGGATCTGAACAGGACCTTGAAGTAATTAAAAAAGCTGCGGAATGGACCGACAGTCTGAAGAAGTCCGGATTAAAGGTTTCACAGGGATTATTCAGCACATCCCGTTACGGTATCTATACTGAAACAAACAACACCGAGCAATGTCCGGACTGTGCGCCGGTGATAGCATGGGGAAATATGAGCGGTGGTCATTTCAGGTGGTCCGGTTTATTGCAGAGATATCTGCGTGCAGAGGCCGCTTCAATGGATGTACTGATCCCCAATTCAAATTATGTCCTGATACCGACATACCGGAAAAAGAAAACCGCATCCCCGGATGATATGAATATGATCACTGCTGTACCATTCTATAAAAAATATTGGAACGGCGAATTGCTTGCAGTGGAAAAACATGTCAGCTATATCCATCATCCCGAAAGGGAACTGACTGAACATGATGCCCGAAAGATCAGTGACATTATTAACAGCCCCGTATTTCAGGATTATCTGCGTATATCGGGAGGAAGAGTGAATATGAGTGCAGATGAGTTTGAAGAGACACCTTTGCCGGATATAATATAATATTTCCTCTAATTTGAGTTCCCGCCTGGCCCGCATAAGTGATGTGACTCACCATAGCGTGTGTTACACTTGTGCTTATAACTTAAATTATTTAAGTTACCCCTACCTTCCGTCAGTATTATTTTTTGCAGATGTACTGACGGACGGAATTACGGGATTTTCTTCCCTCTTGAGGATTATCATCAATAATATTTATATACCAATGCTTAACAAAAAAATATTTGCCATGTGCTTTTTCCTGGCCGCATTTGTCTCGAATGCTTGTGCGCAGGAATGCAGCGATTGCTCTCACCCCAGGATTGCACTCTATGATTTCGAAATGCAGGTCGGGAGGCCTCAGGCCGATTCTCTCATCCTCGACTGGATGGAACTGTTCTGGACCGGCGTCAAGGCCAGATACCATGTCAGGCAAAACGAACCTAACTCCGGCTGCATTACCTGGCTGAGCGGCGCTATGATAAATGCATCGATGCTGCAGGACGGGACACTTAAGTTCGGTCAGACATATACCAATCTTCCACCTGCAGGTGAACTCGATTGCGACTACATACTCTCCGGCTACATCAGACCATCGGGCAGCAGATATGAAGCTGTACTTACACTCGAGACCGGTGCTTCCAGAGAACTGGTAAAATCCGCTTCTGTCCAGTTCGAAAATACTACGGGCGGACCTTCGAAGGCAGGTGAGGAACTGGCCGCACAGTTCGGGTCAATACTGGATGTGATAAGAAAATTTGAGATCTACAAAAGAGACACCGACAATTCGGTTGCAATAAAAAGCCTGTTCAAAAGAGGTCAGCCGGAGGAGGTAAAAGTGACTCCTTCAAGTCCCAGAGTCAATGCCGGTGATACAGTCGATGTGGAAATAAAACTGACCGATTGTGATGGAGTGACGCTGAAGGGGAGAAAATTGCATCTGAACGGATTTTCGGAAGACGGGGAAGAATATCCCGGACCTCAGAATGGCAAGTTTACTGCAGATGAGGTTACTACAGATGAACAGGGCACGGCAAAGGCCCGGTTCGTACCGTTTAAGCCGGGACTCGCTGTCATTACTGTGAACTTCCTGCACAAAAAACCTACAGGAAGAAAGGACCTTTTTACCGGAACAGCTTATCTCAATGTGCCGCCTGAGACGTGTGAGATGGATGCAGTATGGAATTTCAGTACTACTTCAAGGGGAGATACCTCGTGGACACAGTCTTTTGATACAGGGACTATTTCCTTTAATTCCAGTACTGCTGAAAATACCAATGCTTCATTCAGACTGAAGATACTTCTGGAAAGGGAATACAGCGTACAGCAGCTGAAAATTTTTAACAAAATACTGTCTGTCACACCATCGGGAACATACAGTTCAAAACGGGATTTCTTCAAGGATTTCCGCGTGACTGCAGGTGGTACCACCGGAGAGACGATCGATATTGAAAAGGAAAGTGTAAAAGGCCGGATCAGCAGGTCGGGTATCAAAGCCGAAGTTACATACCCATACAAGTCAGACGGCATACCGGAGGTCTATGTGTCGGCTGATATATCCAGAAGGGGCTCCAGCAATACCAGGAACTACTCGACTGAAACCGGATGGTCAAACGATTCATACGATATCAATGACTCCTCTGACGGTTTCTTTATGAATTTCAATGAAACGAATCTTGAGGATAAGACGGTAAAACGTTCCGGTGAAACGTATACATATGAATACAGTATCTCGAATGAATATGCGCAGAATACGAAATATGATTATCACGGACACACTCTCTATACTAAAGAAAACGAGGACTGGTATATTTCCATGAAACCGTATGGCGATGCTACGGATGTGGAAAACGAGGAGCATCCGGTTATTCCCGCTGCGTTTGCCCTTCAGCAGAACTATCCAAACCCTTTCAACCCTTCTACTGTGATAGGTTATTACCTTCCGTCTGATGCGAATGTTTCTCTGGCCATATATGACGTACTCGGCCGGCAGGTGAGGTCACTGATAAATCAGTATCAGTCTGCCGGAAAACAGGCGGTTCAGTGGGATGGATGCGATCAGTCGGGACGCAGGGTTTCGGGCGGTATCTATTTTTACAGACTAAAGGGCATTTCAGTTTCTGACAGGAAACCGTTTGATATGACGTATAAAATGATAATGATGAAGTAACGCTGAGGAAAATTTAAAGGATTCGGGAGCTTTCCTTGAAAGCCTGTCAAATTTTTTTTAACTTAGTTGCTGAATTATTTAGTATTATATGTCCCTGATAGATCTGCAAGATATAAGTTATTCTTATACTGTTAAGAACCGGCAGCAGGAGAATGAATTTACGCTGGATGATATCAACCTGAAGGTTGAGCATGGCGAATTCATTACTGTACTGGGACAGAACGGTTCGGGGAAATCTACGCTGCTCAGGATAATCGGGGGTTCCATTATACCAAAGCAGGGAAAGGCAATGCTGAACGGGCGCGAATTAAAGCACTATTCACGCAAATCTATAGCCAGGAGTATTGCCGTTGTACCTCAGGCATCGGTCACTATTTTCCCGTTTTCTGTCTATGAAATCGTAATGATGGGAAGAACTCCGTATTTAAACATGTGGGGTTATGAAAGTTCAGAGGATAAAAAAATAGTCAATGATGCTCTGGAAATGGTTGAAATATCACACCTCAGGCACAAAGGGATAAATGAAGTATCTGGCGGCGAAGCTCAAAGAGCATACATTGCCAGGGCAATCGCACAGCAGCCGGGACTGATACTTCTCGATGAAGCCAATTCTCACCTCGATATCAAGCACCAGATATCAATATTCAACCTTATCCGGGAACTGAACACCGGCAAGAAAATGACCGTTATTGCAATTTCGCACGACCTGAATATGGCCGGTTATTATTCGAACAGGATAATTCTGATGAAAAACGGACGCATATATATGGATGACAGCGTCAGCAATGTTCTTACTGAAGAAAATATACTGCAGGTCTTTGGTGTGGATTCGCGCGTGGAAGTATCACCTTCTGGACGCCCGAGCGTCAATATCAATCCGGGAAAGATATCCTGACATAAGCATGACTGAAAATAATACTTCAAATATCGACACAAAAATAAAGAGGAAGATCGGCATTACCATTCTGCTCGCTCTGTTCCTCGACCTTTTGTTCGTATATATGAGCAAGTATTCCCACAAAAACCTTTCGCTCAGCGAATTCAATCCCTATTACATGGGGAACATACTGAATTTTCTCTTCTTCCTCATGCCAGCAACCGGACTTCTACGGTTGATAGTTTGCGCTGGAAAATACGAGATGAAGAATTTTTCTTCTCTGATGATATTGACTGTACTGATGAACATACCGCTGGTCGTCTCACTAATCAGTTCCAGTTACAATCTGCATTTACCGGTAGATTATATGTTAGGATACCCGATAGACAAGATATTTATTGCCGGATTATTTTCGGCATTCCAGTGCCTGCTGTTTATGCTGACCAGTTCTGTGTGGCTGTATATATTTTATGCAGGCAGGCACGTGATATTTTTATCTGTGCTCTATGCCGTGCTGGTGGTGTTTCTGGCCGCAAATTGTGTATTCCTCTATACCAGCATCTATTACGATGAGACTGATTATTATTATTCCAGCAATACCAAGTCGGATGTGGCTGTAATACTTGGTGCTGCCGTGTGGTCCAAGAGCAAACCCAGTCCTATTTTTGCCTCCAGAATTGCAAAGGCGAGTAATCTCTACAATTCTGGTGCTGTCAGGAAGATACAGGTCACCGGCGGCAGCGCACCTGGTGAAAGGAGTGAGGCTGATGTTGCATATCATTATCTGCGGAAGATTGGCATTGAAGCAGGGGATATATGGATAGAGCGCAGAACGGCCTCGACCGCAGAGCAGGTCGAGTTCATCAAGGAAAAACTGGTAAAGGAAAGACATCTGAAGAGCATTATAATAGTATCAGACGGCTTTCATCTCAAGCGCGTCATGGAGATGTGCAGCTTCTATAATGTAAAGGCAGACGGAGTAGCAAGCGGTCTGCCGCTGAGCTGGGCCAAGTCGGTATTTTACAGGTTCCGCGACAGCATGGCTTTACTGATATTCTGGCTGTTTGCGCTCTGAATTCTGCAGCTTTCCTGTCTCTAACAACACTTCTGATGCTTATCATCACATTCCTTCAAAGAATTGTGGGATATTGTCCGTGGATTTAGTAAATTTGTAGGAATATTTTTGATCATTTGAAAATTTCTATCAGGATGAATAAAAAACAAACAAGACGCACTTTAAGAGAAAAAGTTCTTCAGATATTGTATGCTTATGAGATGAATGGTGAAGGGTTGACTACTCTGACCGAGGGAATCATTGCGGATCTGCGCGAAGAAAATGATAAGGAATTTTGCCGTCAGCTGGTCAATAAGGTTGTGGCAAACAAAAAAATCCTTGATTCAAAGATCGGCGAAAGGGTAGACAACTGGGAACTCAACAGAATAGCCATGATCGATAAGGTGCTTTTGAGAATGGGAATCAGTGAACTGCTATTTTTTCCAGACATACCTCCCAAAGTTTCAATAAACGAAGTAATTGAAATAGCCAAGAACTTCAGCACTCCCAACAGCGGTAAATTCATCAATGGAATTCTCGATACGGTTCTGTCAGAACTGAAAGACAGCGGTACGCTAAGTAAAAGCGGCCGGGGACTTTTGGACGAGGCGCTGCCTAAGAGGAACGGCAAACAGGATAAACAGGAAGACTGATTAGGATTCAACAATTTTTGTTCTGGAGTTAGATGAAGGATAAATTCAAAATATTTGTCTGGACATTATATGATTTCGCAAATACTTCCTTTTCAATCGTAGTTGTTACCTTCATCTTTGCCGTTTACTTCAAAAAAACAATTGCGCAGGGACAGCCGGTAGGAGATTTTTACTGGAGTCTGGCTACCAGTATTTCCATGATAATTACCGGACTGATCTCTCCGGTGCTTGGAGCCATTGCCGACCATTCTGCCGGCAAGAAACGATTCCTGCTGTTCTTCACACTTCTGTGTATATTCTCCACAACTGCACTGTATTTTTCCTATCCAGGCGGGATCCTTTTTGCCATTACTGTATTTGTCATAGCCAATGTAGGCTTTGAAGCCGGACTGGTATTCTATGATGCATTTCTGCCTGAGATTACGGTACCGAAAAACTACGGTCGTGTAAGCGGCTACGGATTTTCAATGGGGTATCTGGGTTCACTGATGACACTTGCTGTAGCATTTCCGCTCATAAGCAAGGGGATGCTGAAGGAGACGTTTCCCCTTGCAGCTCTGTTCTTCCTGATATTTTCTATACCGATCTTTATTTTTCTGAAGGATAACCGCCGCAGTGTAGTGAGAAATGAAGCATATATCAGCATAGGTATCAGCAGGGTGATAAACACCATAAAGCACCTGAAAAACTACAGGAATCTGGCACTGTTTCTGGCTGCATATTTCTTCTATATCGAGGGAGTCAATACGGTAATATTCTTTTCCGGGAATTATGCCAGTACAACCATAGGGTTCAGTGATACCGAACTGCTTTGGTTTTTCCTGACAGTGCAGACGACCGCAATACTTGGGTCTGTGGTTTTTGGAATCATTGCCGATTCGATAGGACAGAAAAAGACGATAGTAATAACACTCCTGCTGTGGTTCGTTACCGTCGGATCGGCTTATATGGTTACCGAGAAAAACGCATTCTATGTAGTCGGGCTGCTTGCCGGCAGTGTAATGGGAGCCACGCAGTCGACCAGCAGAAGCCTGATGTCCAGACTGACGCCGGAGGACAAGAAAACGGAATTTTTCGGGTTTTATTCATTCTTCGGGAAAAGCTCCGCAGTGCTGGGCCCGCTGGTTTTTGGTCTGGTGAGCTATGCAGCAGGAAGCCAGAGACTTGCAATATTATCCATATCATTTTTCTTTTTAATAGGCCTGCTCATTCTGACGCGCGTACACGACCCGAAGAATATAATCACATCTGAACAGCCATAACTGAAGGGGAGAGACGTCCCCGTACACATATGCATCCGGAATAAACAATCACAGAAGAAGTATTCGCTTGTTTAAAACACAAAAGCCCCGCAGTCATACTGCAGGGCTTTCTTTTTAAGAGTGGGGGCAGAAGGATTCGAACCTACGACCCCCTGCTTGTAAGGCAGGTGCTCTAAACCGACTGAGCTATGCCCCCTCAAAAACAAATTTTAATTAAATACATAATCAAATTTGGTCTTAAAATATACTCTATTTTTCTCTTTCGTGCAACTATTATTTAAATATTTTTATTCATTTTCGATTTTTTCCTGTGTCGCGGCCTGCCTCTTGTTCCTGATGTAAAGGGGGATCAAATAAGTCAGTGCAGCTATCATCAGGGCCAGCAGATCATTCAGCAGCAGAAGTCCTGTATTGACACTCCGGTAGCAGGTAACAATAATTGGCCTGACAACATAATACTCGCGGAACTTTCGTTCAATACCGCCGGAAGAATCTACCCTGTCGCGGTATTGTTTTACATACTTGTCTTCGAAAGGTTTTGCCTGTCCATCGTAGACTTTGAAAAGTGAATACTCGGTTGCGAGATGTATGCTTTTTTCCTCAGTTCCCCAAATCCAGTCTAACTGTCTTTTGGGCAGTGCATCGGCGAGCATTTTTTTACCCTGCTGCATATTCTGATCGCGGAAACCGGCGTTATCCCACAGGACAGGAATATACAAATTTACGGCAACGGCACAGGCCGCAAAAACGAGCAGGGCATATTTATATTTGCCGATCATGGCATTCCTCGGATAATTAAATTCGTGGTTATATTCCTTCCTGTATATATACGAATAATAATAAATTTTTTTTACAATTTCAGGAACTGACAGTCTTAAGAAAGTCAGACTGATATTGCCCTGCCGGTATCAGAACTTATACCTGAAAGACACTTCAGTAGCTCCGACTTCAACTTCAACAGGATGCAGTGATATAACGGTCAAAACGGCTCCGGCTAAAATGCAGCCTACACCCGCCCAGGTAGCTGCTGATTTATCATCCTCCAGCTCAGACGTATTGGCAGAAGGCAAGGCTGTATGGGCAAAATCAATCAGATCTGATTTATCGCTTGCTTTCTTGAAAAAATGATATGCTCCGATAAATGATATAATACCGACGGGCAGGAGCGGCAGGTTTCTGTATTCTTTAATTGAATAAACTCTTTTGCCCGTATTATAAGGTCTGTTTATATTGGCGTAGTTCTGTCCGGAAGACTCGCAGAGTTTAAGCAGTTCTACATATATTTTCATTTCGTCCTGAGTCAGGCTGTCTTTTGCAGAGAGCTGAGCCAGCAGTTTGCTGTTGCATGGATCAATAGTAATCCGGACCTCTTCTTTCTTTACGGGCTGCGTAAAAACACCGTACTTCAGGCGCTGCCACTCGGCATTAGTCAGTCCGGAGAAATAAGCAGGCGTCAGTATCTTCCAGATACCAACCCCGTCCTTCACAGCTTTGTTTTGCAGCTTCGAGAGGTCTTCTTTATTACTTTCTTCAGAAGCGGGGATGTATGCGGCATAACCGTTTGAGAGGTAGTTGCCGGCCAGATCAGCTGCTCCGAAGGTATAGTTTTTATACAAGAAGGCACTTACCGACTGATCGTTCAGCGAATCGACAGACTTCATTTCAAAGACATTATCTTTGACATAGTGATTTTCCCACTCTGATATTTCTTTGGCCAGTTTTTTCAACTGCGAACTGGTGTCTTTCCGGCTGGGTACGAATAAATCGGCCATCCTGACGTGGCGTCCGTCGCTGGTAAGATATAATCCGCCATCTAATATTTTTACTATCTTAATAGTTTGAGCAGACATGGAAAATAATGGTAAAAGTAAGAATACAACAAAACAGGTCAGGCTTTTCATTTTCCCCTCCAAACGAGAATTAAAATAAAGAAATGATCCGGAGACATTTAAATTGATCCGGTCAGGAAACAGATCCGTGGGATGTTTGTATATACAGAACGAGTCCCCGGAGATTTTGTGAGATCTTTTTCAGCATCATGCAGATGCAGTAAGATTTTTATGTGGTTTCCTGCATTCAAATCAATACCCCCATGAATAATAATGCAGCGTCAGCTGTAAAAGTAATAATCTATTATAGCCAAATTCAGCCGTCAGTGTGGCGTTGCTATAGGACAGAGCAATTTAATCGTTTAACAAGCTGGAATAATATAACTAGTACCACAGACTTTCGCAACCTGAATTAGTAAAGCAGTAAAGAAACAAAAAACCCCGAAAACGTTCAATTTTCGGGGTTTTTTATCTGAGCGAGCAACGGGGATCGAACCCGCGACATTCAGCTTGGGACAGTTGCAAACCGCCAAAATGATTCATAAACAAGCTTTTAATGAATAGTATACCATGTACTATTCCATCCAGTGTTCTCAGTATTGATATTAAACTTTGTTATTAGTTACAACAGGAAATGAGCATTATATTTAACATTCCGGCCAAGACATAGTAATATCAATTGGAGAGATCACAACTTCTATATCATCCATTGATAGGTCCTCCAAATTTGAAACTTTTGTTAACTCGTTATGGAAGTCTATTTTAATATCATTTGGATTCCTTAATTCACTAAATACCTTACCGAAATATTCCTCATTCAGTTTTTTCCATCCTCCAAATTCCTTAACTTCTTTTAATCGGGAAATTATCCGAGGCGTTCCCGTCAGTTTAATAGCAGCTGCATTAAGTGGCATTTTATACTCCTTGTCTTTATTTGAGTGCAAATAAATAAAATAATTAAGAAATGTCAATTTCTAAGCTGAAATATACTAATCCATGGCGGGCTAATTGCCTTGCACAAATCGCCAAAATATTTAGATTATATTCCTCACTTAACATATTGTAAATTCGACATTTGTCCCAAAAGAAAGGGGGAGTAAGAATGGAGCGCAACAAATTTGTTTATTCGGCCCAAGTATTATGGGGTTTTGGCTTTTATATTTTGCAGCTCCTTTTTCCTCTCTTCCTGCGCAAAGATATATCCCTCGAGTCTTAGAGATGTCTCTTTTAACTGCTGCAACTGTTCCTTTGCAGCTTTGATCTTTTCCTCGCACTTTTCTATTTCCTGTTTCGTTGCGAGAGTGTCAGCCGCAAAAACCGGAGTTGATAGTAAGAGAAGAACCAATAATGCCTTCCTCATGGTGCGACTCCTGTAATTATTCCGTTTACAATTGTAAGAACCGGTCCGCCGGTGTCTACCGTGCCGGTGTATCCGGTGAATGAGTTGGCTTTGCCATTGAGCGCTGTGGCAAGCCCTGAGATATGAGATATACCAAGATTAGTACCATTGACTTTGTACCCCTGAGCAGCGTTCACCCAGCGGCTAGACGTAATTTCATTTTCGGTTATAATGCCACCAACGACAGATATATCGCCGTCAACTTCCATAGTGTGAGTATCTTTTGCACGTAGAGATATTACAGAATAATCATATCCAAGGTTAAGCGTCCCAGCGCTTAGGGATGAGACAAGACTTCCGTTTTTAGTCTCGAATTTGCCCGTACTTGTGATTTCGCCGGTTAACGTTAAAACATCTGTAGTTTTATCCCACTCGATATACTTTGTCGTACCTCCCAGATGGACAGTACCCGATTTTCGTAATGTCAAACCTTCTGAGGATATAAATATATTATTTCCTCCTTCTGCCTCATCCAGATCGATGTATCCCGCATTGCCCGTAATACGGCCCGAGTAAATAGCATCGGCGGTGAGTGTGCCTGTGGTTATTTTAGATCCGTCTATCGTGGTTTTCCCTGGGGACATGTATTCACTAGCACGCATAAATGTAGTGAATCCACTGAAGTTTATTTTGCTCGCACTTAATGTGATTGCCTGAGGCGTCAGATTTATCATCGACACAAGGTTCGCTCCGGTGTAATCGCTCTTCAGAACCCGGAGATCCAGCTGATCAGCGTTCTGAGAGATCCGGGAGGAATAGACAGCAAGAGTATCCCACACAGTGTCAATCTTTCCTTTGTAATATACCAGAGTCCCTTCAAGCGTGTAGCGGGAAACCTTCTGGCTGATGCTGTCAGCCATCACGTCGATTGAGGACTGCATAAAGTTCACCTGGTCCTGCAGTCCGGATACAGCTCCCTGCCTGTTCTGCACCTCGAGAGTAATATTCTCGCTATTAAGAGCTATGGCGGCAGAGTGCTGATCAAATAACCCTCCCAGCTGAGTCAGGGTTATCTTTGCTCCATCGATATATATGCTGTCGCTCAGGATCTTTGTCCCTGACTCGTCGAACCGTATGTACCCGCCTTTATTCATTCTGGCCGGCAGCAGATCCCAGGAGCGGCTTGTGCTATCATAGTATGGTACGTCTCCGGATCTGGCAACGATCGTATTCTTTAGAGGAACAACCGGAAACACTTTATTTGTGTCGCCATGGTTAACATATAGCTCACGAGCGATGAAGTTCCGGAACGAAATGCCTGCAGGATCTCTCAGCTGTACCATGAACCGATCAGCGTTTCCGGCAGGTAAATAGTTCGGCATATACTGCAGTCTGAAGCCGTCACGGCCGACACGCCAGTTCTTCTGCAGTGTACCGTTTGAGTTAATATAGGTTTGAGCCTGAAGTGAGGCTGATAATAGCAATAATAATACAAGAATTCTTTTCATTACTTACTCCTTTTAATTATTATACAAATTCTTCCGGATCCGACTGTAGAGGCTGTGCCACTCAAGGTAAGAGTAACATCTTCCAGAGGAGCCAACACGGTTGAGTATTTATAGTCCAGGTCTTTTCTG
>JBLMZS010000001.1:0-71956 GCA_050258935.1 Bacteroidota bacterium | reverse complement strand
TTTATATTTGTGTAAACAATTCAGGAAGAGAACCCGTTATGAACTTCGACAAGGATCTTCTGTCCATACAGCAGGCACGCGATCTGGCTGCAAAGGCCAAAGAAGCACAGCAGGAATTCAGACATTTTAACCAGCAGCAGGTGGACAAAGTCATAAAAGCTATGTCCGACGCCGGCATGCAGAATTCGGAAAGACTCGCCAAAATGGCCTGCGAGGAAAGTGGTTTCGGCAAGTGGCAGGATAAAAAGATCAAGAATGAATTCGCCTCCAGAAAAGTTTATGAATCTATAAAGGATCTTAAAACCGTAGGCGTCATAGCAACGGAGAATGACGGGAAGATAGTAAAGATTGCCGAACCAATGGGCGTCGTAGCTGCACTCGTACCGTCGACAAACCCGACTTCCACGGCAATATTCAAGTCACTCATTTCACTGAAATGCAGAAACGCCATTGTTTGCAGCCCCCACCCCAGAACTGTCAACTGCACTAATGAAACTCTCAACATACTGTCTGAGGCAGCCGTAAAAGCCGGAGCTCCCGAGGGACTTGTACTCGGAATGACAAGTCCTACTCTTGAGGGCACAGAAGCCCTGATGAAGAATAAAAATGTTTCTATTATACTGGCTACTGGCAGTTCGCAAATGGTTCGCGCAGCTTACAGCAGCGGAAAACCAGCATACGGCGTGGGCCCGGGAAATGTTCCCGCCTTCATAGAAAGAACCGCTAATTATAAGAAGGCGGTTATGGACATTGTAAGGGGTACTACGTTTGACTATGGAACACTCTGTTCGAGCGAGCAGGCAATAGTTGCAGACCGGCCGCTGAAAGAAAAGATTATAGAAGAAGCAAAAAACCTGGGGTGCTATTTTGCAGACCAGGAGGAAAAAGAAAAACTGAGAAAGGTCGTTTCGGTAGGCGGAGGTATAAATCCCGAGATAGTCGGCAAACCTGCCGTCTGGATTGCACGTCATGCCGGACTGAATGTACCTGAATCCACAACTGTACTCGTCGCTGAACTGGAGACAGTAGGCAGACGCGAACCGTTGTCCATGGAAAAGCTGTCGCCTATACTGGCGTTCTATACTGTTGACGGCTGGCTGGAAGGATGCCATAAGTGTATTGAACTTCTCAACTTCGGCGGGCTGGGCCATTCTATGGTTATTCATTCTTCCGACAGTGACATAATAATGAAATTTGCACTGGAAAAACCCGTATTCAGAATTCTGGTCAATACTGTCAATTCACTCGGTGCAGTTGGTTATACCACAGCACTCTCACCGTCGCTTACACTGGGCTGTGGAACGTGGGGCGGTTCGAGTATATCTGAGAACGTCACGGCAAAGCATCTGATGAATGTAAAGACACTTGCCTTTGAGGTCAATCCGATAAACAACTCACCGTCACTTAGTTCTCTTACATATCAGCCTACCGGTTTTATGCAGCAGATCGAAGAAAGGCTGAAAGCAAGAGCAGGCAATCCTCCGTCTGTACTGAACAAAACGGAAAGCGGAAAGCAGTCAGCAATTCCGGAGCCATCTGCCGGCAGTTTCGGCGCCAGTCTTTCCAAAGAAGACATTGACAGGATAATCAGGGAATTCGGCAGCTGACAGGTTTTGCCGGTGATAGTTTTTGCCGGTGATAGTTTTTGCCTGTGATAGTTTTTGCCGGTGATAGTTTTTGCCGGTGATAGTTTTTACCGGCGCACATCCTGCATTTTTGAGGCAGGATGTGCCGGAGATCTATACCAGAATTGTAAATACCGAACCTTTGCCGACCTGGCTTTCCACAACTATTTCTCCACCCATCATTTCGGTAATTTTTTTTGCTATGGTAAGCCCGAGTCCCGATCCCTCATATTGCCTGTCTACACCCTGGCTGACCTGATGGAATGCCTGGAATATCCGTCCTAATTCTTCAGGCGCTATTCCTATACCCGTATCGGCTATCTTTATGGCGGCCAGATACCGTCCGTCCTTTTTCTGAGGACATATCTCTATGCTTATACCGCCTTTTTCCGTATATTTTATGGCATTGTCCAGTATACGCTCGATGGCAACCTTAAATAGCTCCTTATCGACAGGACGGTAATATTCGCCGCACGACTGAATATTAAAGGTTAATCCCCTCTGCTCTACCTGCGGCTTCTTCTCGTTAGCTATTGCCACGACAAACGCCGATAATTCCGTTTCCTGCATATCCCCTATTGTTCTGTTGGCTTCAATATCCGTCAGTATAAGTATTGAATTAAGCGTTTCCATAAGGCGTTTCCCGGAACTGTAGATGCTCTGCGCGATCATCTGTCTGGGATCTCCCTGCAGATCCTGTTCAAGCAGGGATGACAGTCCGAGTATGCCAGTCATTGGTGTCCTGAATTCATGATTCATGTTCAGCAGGAGCGACGATTTGAATTTTTCGGTCTCCTCTGCTTTTGTCTTTGCGTTCGCCAGTTCTTCCTGCTGGTGGAAAAACTGCTTTACGATTTTGGCAAACTCGCCTACTTCGCTCCTGGAATTTTCATATTGTTTCAGCAGTGCTGGATCAGAGCTTCTGAGACTTGCGCTGATAATTCTGAGCGGAGCACGCACATTTTTCATCAGGAACCAGCTGACCACAGCCAATATTACTACCCAGAAAAATAACTGGGTCAGATACTGGTAGAAAAATTCCTTTTCTGTTTTCTCGACAATAGGAATCGAGCTGTAAGATATCAGCCGTGCGACCGGCCGGTTCTGATAGTCTCTCAGTAATATTGCATTCAAAATCGCGACTTCCTGTTTCCCCGAAACATATTTCGCTGCGTTTGTTGTCGGCGGAATCAGCTCCACTGTAGATGCATTTGCCGCACCCAGTTCATTGCAGTACTGCTTTGTCCATAATCTTCCGACAAAGAAATAGCCTGCCGGAGCGATCTCCCTTTTCAGATCGCTCGAACCATGAATTGCTGCTCCGCGAACTTCCAATACTCCCAGTTTTGTTTTGATAAAGAAGTGTGCGAAATATCCTGCACCTGCGGATTTTGTAGACTCAATGACATTTTTAAAATACTCGTACGGGAAACAGTAATCTTTCTCCGTAAAGTCATCAAGTATGCTCGTGAAATATATAGTAGAAAAATCAGGATTCAGTACCAAAGCAACGTCTGACTTAAATGTATTGAGCGAAACGAATATATTGTTGTATGCCCACTTTCGGGATCTGTTTTTTGTAAATTCTACAAATTCGTCCCAAACTGTATAATCATATACAAAGTCTTCCAGGTTTCTGCCCATCAGAATCATATTCCGGTTGAGTGAAACGGATTGTTCCCGGGTCCGTTCGTTTATGATGGTCTGAGTTCTGCTGTTCTCATTATATCTCAGCAGCCAGACAGCAAGCAATGAAAGCACCGCAATTGCCGAAATAATAAGTATCACTTTCTGTTGGATTTTCATAGATGCAAATTCTCTTTATTCCTGCGAAATATATTGCTAGAAGTATTATCGAATTTTTACGGGCGGGATAAAGAGGTACGGGAATAAAAACAGGAATAAAAAACGGGACCTGTTATGGTCCCGTTTCTTCTGCATTTGCTGCATCATTAGCAATCGTTTTTACAGCCGGAGAGAAGAGAGTTATTACCAGCCGTTGTAAAGGCCTTCCATAAGACGGGCCTGTTTTTCTTCAGGAGTTCTCTTGGCTTCTTCAGCTTTGATCCTGTCGATCTCCTCCTGTTTGCGCCTTTCGATCTCAAGGCGTTCGCTTTCTTCGAGATCCAGTTTAGCCTGATATTCCTTCTGTCTCTGTGAGCGCAGGAATCCTTCTGCAACAGCCGGGAACAGTTCTAAAAGCAGCCTTTCTTTTTCGGTCTGTACCATCTTGACGCCGCCGTATTCGGGCAGTTCAGGGTTCGGCTGTTCCTTATATTTGCTGGTGTCGTATGGAGTTTCTTCCCTTACACCGGCTACCTTCAGTCTGAATTCCGGATCGACTTCAAGCGGAGTATTTCCGTATATACCTTTTACCAGGTTGACGAACTGTACCGAGTTATTGGTATAGAACGGTTTACCCTTTGCCCTGTCCATAACACAGTTTACAGCCTGAGCGCCTACTATCTGGCTGGTAGGAGTAACGAGCGGCGGGCATCCGGCAGCAAGGCGTACCTCAGGAACAATCTTGAGTACTTCGTTGAGCAGGTGTTCCTGTTTTCCGGCTTTCAGCTGTGCAAGCATGTTTGTATACATACCGCCGGGTATTTCGGCTTCTTTCACTATTGCATCCGGTTCGGGGAAGTTAAAATACTTGTCTATCTGACGGCAGACTTCCAGCAGTTCCTCTGTCTTATCACCCTTAGCATATTCTATAGCCTTGTCAAACAGTGCATCTACATCTGCAGGCAGTTTATCCTTAGTAATATCGAACTCTATCGGGAATATCTTAATGGCATCTATATGGGCGAGTTCCTGTCTGATAACGCGCAGTTCCTTGTTGATGGCTGCAACTGCATCCAGATTCACACCTGTTTCGAGTCCCAGCTTATCGGCAAAAATCTGTATGAGTTCAAATGCCGGAGCAGCGGGTCCGCCGGCAAAGTTCATCATTGCCGTATCCACTACATCAACACCGTTTACCATAGAGATCAGCACAGTTGCAAGTCCGTATCCCGGAGTACAGTGTGTATGAATATCTATGGGCAGATCAACTGCTTTTTTAAGATCGCGTACCAGTCTGGCAGCTGCATCGGGAGGGATAAGGCCGGACATATCTTTTATGGTGATCATATCGGCGCCGAAAGATTTAAGCTGTTTTGCCAGATCTACAAAATACTGCTGTGTAAAGACATTTGTCTTCTTGCCCTGAAGAGTTCTTTTTACTTTTTCCATGAAGGAAAATTTCGGGTCAACCGTGTAGCATACTGCGCAATCGGCCATACCGCCTGCAGCCTTTACGTATTTGATGGTTGATTTCATGTTCTTTATATCGTTCAGAGCATCGAAAATCCTCATTATACCTATACCGCTTTTTACCGCAGCAGTATTGAAGCCTTCAATAACACTTTCCGGATACGGATTATATCCGAAAAGGTTGCGGCCTCTTGAAAGAGCGGTCAATTTCGATACTTCACCGATCTCAGCTTTAATAGTTTCAAGACGTACCCACGGATCTTCTCCCAGATACCTCATTACGGAATCCGGAACAGCACCACCCCATACTTCCAGAGCATAGAAATTGGCTTTCTTATACATTGGTAACAGTCTGTCTATCTGCTGTTGTGTCATACGGGTTGCGAACAACGACTGCTGCCCGTCGCGCATTGTCACATCCCTGATTAGCAGTTTTTTCTTCATCTAACTTATCTCCTTGAGGATATTGTTTCTATTTTTCTTAATATAAAAATTCTTCTTTTCTACTAAATTTCATTTTTTGTTAAATTTCATTTTTTGTGCCAGAGACAAATTGCATTATCAGCGAAATTTCAGCGTATTTTAGTGCGAAAAACGTTTTTTTTCCAAATAATGAGAATTAAATTACTGAACAGTTTATTTACAGAACAGTTTAATTTGATTATTGGTTCACATCCGTCTGTTCATCTACGGCCTAAGTATCAATTCAAAACCTGCCCTGACCTTTATGTATAGTGCAGTATCCCTCGTCGCTTACCGCTTTCCTTTTGCAGCGCAGTCCCTTTTTTGTCAAAGCCTTGCACTGTCCAAAATCTTTTTTCGCATCAGCCCGCACTCTGGTTTCCGCGTGAACGGCAGTTTCTCTTGTGCGACCGCCGCGCCTGAACTCCCAGGGCGCCATAGGTGAAGCATCTTTCCATAGTCCAAGCTGCTGTTTTCTGGCATTTTCTTCATAGCCCAGCAGTGCCGCATCTTTTGTATATGACCTGTATACCCAGGCATAACCCGCTTTGAGGATCTCCTCATTCAGGGAACGTCCGTCGGGAAGTATCACCTCACCTATAACCCGTCCATACCGGTCTTTACCATGTTCTCTGAGAGTAACTGTTTTTCCGTAAGCCAGCTGTGAAGTGAACTCTTTTGCGCGTGTACCATAGGGCTGAGTTTTTTCGGGACAATCTATTCCGTATAACCGGATACGAACCGGGGTGTTATTGATGAGAATTTCTATTGTATCTCCGTCCTTGACACCTATGACTTTTCCACCGGCGCTTTTACTGCAATTGACGGACAAAACAAAAAGAAGGAGTGCAAATATCTTTATTAAATAAAATCTATTTCGCAAATCGGCTACGTGTTTATGAAATATATATCATGTAAAAATGCAAAAGATTTTAATAAAATAAAATGTATTTGTAAAATTAGTTTAGTGCACTATCCAGTTCGATTTGCATTGACTAATAGAAAAATTTTTCTAATGTATAGTGCAGAAGATATCCGGTAACAGTATAAACCTGCCGGCATGACACTTTATGCTGTAAATTCCGTCTTAGAGAAGGGGAAGACCCTGATATTTCTAATTCGGATACAATAAGCCTGCTTCTCCTCCCCCAAGTATATTTCCGGAATGAAAGCTAACAATTAGATTTCATGGAGATATCATGAACACCCGAATTATTATCACCGTTTTGGCTGCCCTCATTATCCCCGTCAGTTTATTCTCACAGTATAACATGACCGGCAGCCCGAAAATACTATCCCCGGAGACCGGTATTCCTTCTTTCCGGATTCCGGGAGAACCAGTCAGCCACAGCCGTCCCCCAGATGTCTCACCCAATCTGCATAGCAGCAGTCAGTTTTATCAGCCTGTACAGGTTACCATCGACAGCTCAGAGATGTACAGGTATTATTACGACAACTACGGCAGATGTACCGGCTGGACAGACCAGATACTGGATGGCGGGGTGTGGACAAACCTCTGGCAGGCATCCTATAGTTATGATGCTGAGGGCAACATGCTGAATTACATGTGCGATCAGTGGAACAATGGCGTATGGGAAAATTATTTCAGGCATTCATATACGTACGATGCACGCGGAAATGTGCTTTCCAGCCTCTACGAGGATTCTGAATACGGAGGACTCGTCAATTCACTGCTTGCAGTATTCACGTACAACAGCAGCGGGAAAGTAATCAGTGAAACAGGAAAGATCTGGGAGAATGGAGAATGGATGAACTCATACAAATACTCCTATTCCTACAGCACTGCAAATGACACACTGCATTTTAGTTTTGAGCAATGGAAAGACAGTCTGTGGTCCCCGGTTCAGCGGTGCACACAGGTTTTCAACGACCAGCAAAAACTGCTCTCGTGTCTGCTTGAAAATTATGAAAACAATAAGTGGATATACTTCAGGCACCGCACTTTTACATATGATACGGAGGGCAGACAGTTGTCTTTTCTGTGCCGGGTATGGGATCTGGAAAAATGGGTAAACAACCGGCGTGAAACCTGGACGTATAACGAATACGGACTACTGTCAGTGCTGCTGAAAGAATCATGGCAGAATTCTGCCTGGGCAAATTCTGCGGTGAAAATGTACATCTACGATCAGAGCGGAAATCTGACTTGTGAGACCACGGCAAATTGGGCCGGAAGTGAATGGATCTATGAAAATAAATCCACCTGGGAATACGATGCATTCGGCAATGCTACAAAAGCAGAATCGTTCAGATGGAGCGAGGGTCAGTGGAACCGCTACGCGTGCGATCTGGACTGCAGGTGTTCAGGATCCGGATCTTACTGTTATCACGGGTTCCTCGTAGAAATAGTATACACCAGTTTCACTGATGTCGCACTTTCAGGTAAGCCCGAAGAAATATCTCTGATGGAGCAGAATTATCCAAATCCATTTAACTCCGCTACGACCATCGTGTTTCATCTGAATGAAGCCATGTTGATTTCACTAAAATTATACGATATACTAGGCCGGGAAATTTCCACTCTGGCTGAGGGTTTAAGACAGGCAGGGACTCACAGTGTTCAATTTGCAGTCAGCGATAATATGACAAGCGGAGTATATTTCTGCCGCCTTAAAGCAGGGAATAAATATTCTGTAAAAAAACTGGTAATGACGAAATAGACAGTGGCGAATTATTCATTGCACGCTGCGCCTGTTGAAAACAGCCGGTTTTCTATGGCGCAGTGCAATTATTGTATAAAAATTGCAGACCACGCAAAACAGCTACTTCAGGTTATCAATGTTTATGACAGGCTCAAACAGCTCGCCAGGTTTATCTCCTTTATAGAGTACCTGTTCGAGAAACAATCCCGAAGGAGGCGCAGTAAGTTTGGCTGGTATATCCGATTTTTTATTTAAAAACTGTACTATATCCTTTTCACCGAGTTTTCCGCGCCCGACTCCGGCTATGACACCGATCATGCGTCTGACCATTTTCCATAGGAAATGAGAGCCCTGAATTCTTACCAGTATCAGGTCACCTTCTTCGCGCATACTGATATTCTCAATGAGCACTTTAGTGGATTTTTCAGTTTTGTCGTCATCAGCAAATGAAGCAAAGTCATGCATACCGTTAAATGCAGCGGCAGCTCTTTTCATGCGTTCAAAATCCAGCTCATCTTTTATCCACCAGACAAACGGTTTGCCGAAGGCGGTTCTGCGGCGTGATATCTGGTAAAGGTATATGCGGCTTACGGCGTCATGGCGTGCGTGGAATTTAGGATATGTTTTTTCAACTTCCAGTACATTTATATCTCCGGGCATCAGGTCGTTGAGTTTCATGCGTATGATTTCCGGAGCCAGCATGGTTTTCACCTCCAAGTGAGCGACCTGGCACAGTGCATGTACACCGCTGTCCGTCCTTCCCGAGCCCTGAATATCCGGTTTCGAATCCTTAAATATCTTTTCTGCTGCGTCGAGAAGTATGCCCTGAACTGTGCGGCTGTTTTTCTGCATCTGCCAGCCGCTGTAGCGGGTACCTTCGTATTCTATGTATAGTTTAAATCTTGACAAGGGATGGTAATTTTGAATTATAAATTTTGAATTTTGAATTACAGGCAATGAATTTTGAATTCCAAATCCCGATTTTAATTCAGAATTCAGAATTCAAAATTCAGAATTTCCGGATTGTTATTTTTCGCTGGCGACGACGTTATCCATACGGCGTCCGCCCATAAAACGTTTCTGGTAGTAAGTTGAATCGAGAGATGAAACTATCACGCCCTGGTGTGAACTAGCGTGCGCAAACAGGTTATGTCCCAGATAAATACCTACGTGACCGGGCCTCACGCGGCGTCTGGTATTGAAAAACACCAGGTCACCAAACTTAAGGTCCTCGGGAGCCTCGATTTCGTCACCCAACTGGTACTGCTCGCGGGCGGACCTGGGAAGACCGAAAGAGAGAGTGTTATTGAACACCGTCTTTGTAAATGCAGAACAGTCAATACCGTCTTTGGTATTTCCGCCGTAGAGGTACGGGGTATTAAGGTACTTGATTACCTCCATGAGTACTTTCTCACGCGTATTGACCGAATCGGGAGACGACGATGCTGAATTTTCTGCAGAATACTCTCTTAAAAGGTGAGAAATATCCACTGACTTTTCCACTGGAAGGTCCTCGTCCATCTCCTCATCGTCTTCCTCGAGGTAATCAGGGATCCTGAAGTTCACAGTATCCTTGAAGTTTTCGGAACGGGTGCTGCCGGATTTGCCTTCAGGGCGCATCGCCAGATAGGAATCCATGGCTGCTTCGTTATCAGTTGAAAATCTGGTGGTTTTGCTCGTATTGGATCTGGTATCAGGAGAGGATACTGAAGCGGCCTGGCCGGCGCGGTTCCTGGAAAGAATTTTCTTACCGGATTTTAGTTTTTTTTCCACCGGAAAATTGTTCTCCGCGAGAGAACTGTTTTCCGCCGGAAATCTGGTTTCCGCAGTACCGGTAACGCTTTCTTTCTGAGCCTCTGCACTATACCGATGGGTATAAGTCGTGGGGGCACAGCCGAGAAACAGTATTCCCGCTGCAATCCCACAGGTTGCTATTTTGTTTATGCGTTTTAAAATCATGCCCGAAAAATAACAAATTTAAAATTAAGATGCTACCCCAGATAAGACCTTAAATTTTTGCTGCGCGAAGCGTGTCTCAGGCGCTTAATAGCCTTCTCTTTTATCTGTCTGACGCGTTCACGTGTCAGGCTGAATAATTCGCCTATTTCTTCCAGTGTAAGCGAATGCTCCTTGTTAAGTCCATAGTACAGTTTAATCACTTCGGCTTCACGTTCTGTAAGTGTTGAGAGTGCCCGTTCAATTTCATTTTTCAGTGATTCGCTCATCAGTGAAAAATCGGGTGACGGTTGTCCTTCATTTTCAATTATATCCAGCAGGCGGTTTTCCTCTCCCTGCAGAAATGGAGCATCCATCGATACGTGTTTACCGGCAATTTTAAGGGCATCCGACACCTCGGTAATATCCATTTCCAACTCGTTTGCCAGTTCATTGGCAGAGGGTTCACGTTCGTATTCCTGCTCCAGATTGCTGTAGGCTTTCCCTATCTTATTCAGCGCTCCCACACGGTTTAACGGGAGTCTGACTATGCGTGATTGTTCGGCGAGTGCCTGGAGTATGGACTGACGGATCCACCAGACCGCATATGATATGAATTTGAACCCCCTGGTTTCATCAAACCTTTTGGCAGCTTTGATCAGGCCCAGATTACCTTCATTTATTAGGTCACCTAGTGACAGGCCCTGGTTCTGGTACTGTTTTGCGACGCTGACTACAAATCTGAGATTGGCTTTGACCAGCTTTTCGAGGGCAACAGGATCATTGTGCTTAATATTTACAGCCAGATGAATTTCCTCATCGGGAGTCAGCAGGTCGACCTTCCCAATTTCCTGCAGATACTTATCGAGAGACTGACTTTCGCGATTGGTGTACTGTTTGGTTATTTTCAAATCCCGCCTCCTTTATCAATTATTAAGGTGATCTACAATTCCAACAATGGATGCATCAACGGGAGCCATATCCACTTTCATCGGAATAACCGCTTCAGAGGAAGTAGCGTAGTATATAAGTTCTCCATTTCCTGCGCCAATAGTATCTGCCGCTATTATGGGGCTGCCGGCATTCTGCAAGTCGCTATTGAGCGGCTGGACAATGAGCAGCCTGAATCCCACGAGATTGATATCCTTGCGTGTCGCCCATATAGTTCCTGTTACTCTGCCTAACAACATAATAGTTATGAGTTTTGAGTTATGAGTTTTGAGTTATGAGTTTTGAGTTATGAGTTTTGAGTTATGAGTTTTGAGTTATGAGTACGGTTAACTCAGAACTATAAACTCAGGACTCAGAACTACACTACGTCCAGTTTATCTACGATTGCCATTATGACGGCATCTATTGGTTTATTTTTTGTAAATTCGGTCTGACGGGCTGAACTGCCCTGAGCTGCCAGCACAACTTCACCGGTTCCGGCGCCCACACTGTCCACTGCTACGAAATAATTGTCCTTCTCGGAGTAATCCAGATTCAGTTCTCTGACTATCAAAAATTTTGCACCTACAAGATTCTCATCTTTACGTGTAGACCATACTGTCCCGATTACTTTGCCAAGTATCAACTTTTTACCTCAGATTGTTTTTATGCAGAAAGCTCCGGCCCTGTAGTTTATTTTCAATGCTGAAAAATTCAGCTATAGTCTGAGCCACATCGGAGAATGTTTCTCTCGTACCCAGATCCGCTCCTGCCACGCCTTTTCTGTAGACCAGCAGCGGCACATATTCGCGGGTATGATCGGTACTTATATCGGTAGTATCGTTACCGTGGTCAGATGTAATAACCAGAATGTCATCCTGGTCAAACCCTGCCAGCAGTTCGGGCAGAAAAGAGTCAAATTCCTGAAGTGCCTTATACATTCCCGGCGGATCATTTCTGTGTCCGTAATATACGTCAAAATCCACCAGATTAGCAAAGACCAGGCTGTTGGAGGCTTCGCGCTGATACTTCAGCAGAGCCTGCATTCCTTCGGCATTTGATTTTGTCTTGTGTGGTATTTGTATGCCGCGGTTATTGAACAGGTCGTTTATTTTGCCTATGCCAACAGTATTTATACCTGAGGCAGAAAGCACGTCAAGAATTGTATCGGAAACAGGATCGAGCGAGTAGTCGTGCCTGTTTACAGTGCGCGTATAATTTCCTTCTTCCCCTGTAAAAGGGCGTGCGATAATTCGTCCCACCGAATCGCGGCCGGTCATGACCTGATATCTGGTAATCTCGCAGATTTCATAGAGCTTTTTCAGGGGAATTATTTCTTCGTGTGCGGCAATCTGAAATACAGAATCAGCAGACGTATAGACGATCGGATAACCGGTCTTCACGTGCTCGGCTCCCAGTTCCTTGATTATCTCCGTCCCGGAAGCAGCCTTGTTGCCCAGTATGCCCTGCATGCCTGTAAGGTCCAGGAATTTGCTGATTATCCTGTCTGGAAATCCGTCAGGATAGTACGGAAAGTCGTATTCCACTTTTATACCGGCAATTTCCCAGTGTCCGGTGGTTGAATCTTTGCCGGCAGAAATTTCTCTCATTTTGCCATAGCTGGCAACTGGCAGGTCGGTGGCGGGTACGCCCTGGATTTCCGTAATGTTACCCAGTCCCATTTTCTGAAACTCCGGCAGGTTTATTCCACCGAGCACACTGGCCATGTTTGCCAGTGTATTAGAGCCGGCATCACCATAGTCTGCGGCATCCGGCAGTTCGCCGGCACCAATTCCATCCAGAATCACCAAAAAAAAGTTTTTCATTCTATACTTTCCGGCTGATTATTCAGAACAGGTCATTATTCACTACTGGAACTAATTGACATTCTTTACCGCATTGCCGCCCTTCTCGATAGCTTTTTTCAGAGCAAGTTCGGCATCGTTCAGCACCTCTGCAGGATTTTCCCTGTTGGCAGTCGATGCAATACCGATAGATACGGTAAATGTTGTTTGTCTTGACACCACTTCTATAGGCATTCTTGCAATTTTTATGCGCAGTTTTTCAGCCCACAGAAATACATCCTTTGGCTGCATGTTGAAGAAGTGAACTGCAAAAGTGCGCTCTTCCATCCGGCCCAGCATATTAAGCGGAGTCATTTCAGCAGCAATGGTCTTAGTAACTGCATAGAGCACTCGGGGGAAAGGATTGCCTTCGAAGAGCGAATCCAGTTCGACAAACTTATCTATATGTATCAGAGCAACTGCACCGGGAATGTTCAGCTGGTTGCATTTGATGATCTCGCTGCTGAGTCTCTCTGTAAAAGTCTGCTTATTCAGCGTTCTTGTCTCAACATCAAGTGCCAGCATTTTGCGCAGCAGTGTCTGTGTGGTATACGAATAAATGATAAAAGAAAGGAATTTAGTGGCGGATTTCAGGAACTGAACATCAGACTTTGTATAGGCATTTTTTTTGACGTTCTCAAAACACAGAACACCAAAATTCTGGTTTTCGTATATAAGCGGTACAGCCATGAACGAACCCTCAAATGCAATATTTTCCTGCTTTGAATATCTGAGGAAATTTGTGGGAGATGAATCGTCTATTTTAATTGCTGTACCCGAAGTAATGCTCTTCCCTACTATGGTTCCGGAAAGTTCCACTTCAAGTTTTTCGTCTATGTATTTGAGATTCGTGTGGTTAGCTATTATTGAGGGTCTGAATTTGCCTTCGTTGCTGTCGTATGAAATGAATGCAAACGCGTCCCAGCTGACCAGTTCTCTGAACGATTCCTCTATGGTTTTATAGAGTTCCTCATCTGAAGCAAAGAACTTGTCGCTGCTCAGGAAAGACACCATGGCGTTTAGTTTCTTTTCTGCCAGTGATTCCTTGTGTCTCTGATCGAACAGTGATATTATTATTGAGATTATCCTTACGAAGCGGCCGAGCGAATAGACAGTCTCGTAGCCGAATGCATCTCCGGCCTTGCTGTCTATTATGAGTATGCCTGCCAGGTTCTTGCCGTAGAAAAGCGGGACGCCTGCGAAGCTGCGTATTCCCTGCACTGACGTATAATATCTTATTACATCTGCTTCAGCAGTAGGAGTTATATCGGTCAGCAGCTGGGGTTCTTCGTTCTGCACAATTTTGCTGAGCACGTCGTCTTCAATATCAAATTTCCTTACAGTAAGGTCGGTAGAGCTGGATACAAATTTCTCGACGGTCAGTTTTTCCTTTTTCCTGTCGTACCAGAAAAACATTGCAGTATGAGCAAGGAAAGTTTCTTTAATTACTGTCAGCACCTTATCGAGTACGAATGAGAACTGTTCATCGTATTGTGAATCGGGGGGATAATTTTCATTGGCAATGTTGTAGTAGTTGACCTTCAGATCATCGGGTTTAAGGGATGCCCGGTGGATGCTCTGAAACTCAGGGACGTACTCTTCAGCCGTCATTACTTCTGCTTTTTTCTTTGGAGATACTATAGTAATAGATTCCCCTGCGTCAGGAGAATAAGTCGGATTTGCAACTACATCTGCCGGAGCGTCATCAAACTGTTCCTTTGGCACAGACTTTTTCATGAACGTCATTGCCACGAGTATGACTGCAATAATGAAGGCAGCGATTCTTATGATTGGATCTTCGAATAAGGCCGCTACTAACAGCAATGCTGCAGCGGTCCCGAATAGAAATATTTTTTTGAGTATATCTACGGACATCTGGTTTCTTCACTATTTCATGAAACAGTTACAGGGCTAATAAATATAACCGTACTGCACAAAAATATCAACTATTATTTCAGACTATTATTGCAACTATATGGTATTTAAGAACTTAACTCCTTACAGAGAGCCGGACAGATTGAAAACCGGCATCATACGCTGAAAGCAGAAACTGCTGTTATTCAAATTACCTTTCAAAAAGTGCACTCAGGCGTGCATGTATTTCCTTATGCCCCCGGCTGCTGAATGCGGAAAATGGTATCAGGTTTTCGTGCAGTATAAGTTCCGGGAAAACGCTCTTCACCACTTTTACCGACTGCGCCAGTTCAGACTGATTTAGTTTGTCTGTTTTGCTCAGCACGGCAACGTAAGGTATCTCATAGCTGCGCAGCATATCATTAAACTCCACGTCCAGATCTGAAGGTTTATGTCTGGCATCAATCAGGTGGAATGCAACGGCAATATTTCTTTCAGCCATCAGGTATGTGCCGATGAGCTTTTTGAAGTGTTCCCTTTCACTTTTGCTGATCTTTGCGTATCCATAGCCCGGAAGGTCAACGAGATAGAACTTTTTTTCTACCATATAATAATTAATCGAACGGGTTTTACCCGGAGTAGCGCCTGTTTTTGCAAGATTTTTTCGGTTGAATACGGAGTTGATGAATGAGGATTTCCCGACGTTTGAACGCCCCAGCATTACGGCCTCAGCCAGATCACACGGCAGGACCTGTTCCAGATTGTGGGCGGCTTTTATGAATTCAATGTTCTTAATCACTTTATGCCCCGTTTAAATATAAAAAAAGAGCAATCCGATTACAGATTACTCTTTTTATAAAATTGATACCGAAGGAATACTTATGCATTCTGGGCAGCTGCAGCTTCCTTTGCTTCTGCTTCAGCTTTTTCCCTTTTTTCAGCCTTGCGGGCTTCTTTGTTTTCCTTCTTTGCAGCAGCTTTTTCGTTTGCAACGTCATTGAAATCTACGAGTTCAAGAATTGCAACTTCAGCAGCGTCGCCCAGTCTTCTGCCCATTTTAACTACGCGTGTATATCCGCCTGGTCTTTCAGCAACTTTAGGTACTATCTCATTGAAAAGTTCCTGGACCACTTCTCTTTCGTTTATAAATCTTGCGACGTGTCTTCTTGCGTGGAGTGTATTCTCTTTAGCTTTTGTTATAAGAGATTCGGCAAAAGTTCTGGTTTCCTTGGCTTTTGCCAAAGTAGTGACTATTCTTTTATGCTTGAAGAGTTCCTTCGACAAAGATTTAAGAGTCGCGCTGCGATGACTGGCAGTTCTGCCTAATTTTCTTCCTTTATTATTATGTCTCATTACTTAACCTTTATTTGCGGATTAACATTTTGCAATTTAATTACTGTCCGGTTTATCGTTCAGATATTTATCTACGTCCATACCAAACTCCAGACCGTAGTTATCGACTATTTCAATGAGTTCAGCGAGAGATTTTCTGCCAAAGTTTCTGAATTTCAGCATCTCATTTTCATCGCGTCTGACCAGTTCTGCCAGATTCTTAATATTAGCTGCTTTCAGGCAGTTATGCGAACGCACGCTCAGTTCAAGATCATCCACGCTGGTAAGCAGTATTTTCTTTATTCTTTCTTTTTCAGCATCCTGTTCGCTTACTACTTTTTCCTCTTCCTGTTCCACGTCGAAGTTTATGAAGAGTTGTACGTGGTCACGCAGTATTTTACCAGAATTGGTAAGCGCGTCCTCAGGAGTAATGGAGCCGTCTGTAGTAATTTCGAATGTCAGTTTTTCAAAGTCATTCTTCTCGCCGATACGTACGTTTTCAACGTCATATCTTACGTTCTTTATCGGAGTAAAGATTGAATCGACTGGAATAAGACCGATCACCTGATCAGAGAAGCTGTGTTCACCGGATGGTACATAACCTTTTCCGGTACCGAATCTGACTTCCATACCGAATTTAGCTTCCTTGTTCAGAGTTGCAATGTGCAGTTCCGGGTTCAGTATTTCGATATCCGGGCATGCCTTCTGCAGTTCTGCTGCAGTAAAATCCATAGGTCCCGACAGAGTCAGTTCCATTTTATTCATTTTCTTATTCAGTATTTTCATTCTGACCTGTTTAAGGTTCAGAATTACTTCAGTAACATCTTCCACAACTCCCTGTATAGTAGAGAACTCATGCAGCACGCCGTCAATTTTTACAGCAGTAATGGCAGCACCGGTAAGTGACGACAGCAATACTCTGCGGATTGAGTTACCAAGTGTAACGCCAAAACCTCTTTCGAGCGGCTGAATAGTGAACTTTCCATACGTATTAGTGTATGTAGTTTCATCCAGCACGACAGCATCAGGCATCTTTAAATACGGAAAACTCATTTATTATCCTCTTTTAAGTTATACTTCAAATATTCTTAAGTTACTACTTAGAATACAACTCGACAATCAGCTGTTCGTTAGCATTCAACGGAACTTCGCTTCTTTCAGGTATCTGCAGGAATGTTCCGGTAAGCGCTGCTTTATCGACTGAAAGCCAGGAATAAACGCTGTCCCTTGTTCTCTTCAATGAGCTATGTACCAGATCCAACTGTTTGCTTTTTTCTCTCAGTTTTATGATGTCACCAGGAGACAAAAGATAAGATGGAATATCTACTATTCTGTCGTTGATTAAAAAGTGTCTGTGACGTATAAGCTGTCTTGCAGCTTTTCTTGACGGAGCAAAACCCAGTCTGTAGACCACGTTATCAAATCTGCTCTCTATTACCTTTACCAGGTTGTCGCCAGTAACGCCCTTGAGTTTGGCTGCTTTTTCGAAGTAAGTACGGAACTGGGTTTCAATGAGTCCGTAAATTCTTTTAACTTTCTGTTTTTCCCTGAGCTGTACGCCGTATTCAGAGAATTTAGCTCTTCTTGATAAACCATGTTGTCCCGGAGCATAATTCTTCTTTTCGACTGTACACTTTTCAGAAAAACATTTAGCACCCTTGAGGAATAATTTCTGTTTTTCTCTTCTGCATAATTTGCAACTTGGTCCGATATATCTTGCCATCTACAATTTCTCCAAAAAATATATTAAACTCTTCTTTTCTTAGGCGGTCTGCAACCGTTATGAGGTATAGGAGTGATGTCCTTTATCGAAATAACCTCAAGACCTGCTGTATTCAGTGCGCGAATAGCTGCTTCCCTGCCTGCACCTGGTCCCTTGACCAGTACATCAATTTTTCTCAGACCCAGATCCACAGCTTCCTTAGCTGCATTTTCAGCAGAAACCTGAGCTGCATACGGGGTATTTTTTCTGGACCCCTTGAATCCGTTCTTGCCGGCAGATGACCATGAGATTGTATTTCCGTAGATATCAGTTAATGTAACAATTACGTTGTTAAAAGTTGCCTTTATATGTGCAATACCTACGGCGTCAACATGAACTCTTTTTTTAGTCTTTTTTGCTACTTTAGCCAAGTCTTGTATCTCCTAAATTATATTATTTCTTAGACGGAGCTTTTTTCTTTCCAGCCACCGTTCTGCGTTTACCTTTACGTGTTCTTGAATTTGTTCTTGTGCGCTGACCTCTGACGGGCAAACTTCTTCTATGGCGTAATCCTCTGTAGGAGCCTATATCCATAAGGCGTTTAATATTCATCTGGACTTCGCTGCGAAGAGCACCTTCAACTTTATAGTCGCTCATCATGATTGAACGGATTTCGGCGATTTCTCCCTCGTTTAAATCCGATATCCTCTTGTTAGGATCAACTTTAGCTCTTTCGAGTATATCGTAAGCTGATTTCTGGCCAATGCCAAATATGTAGGTTAATCCTATAAAAGCTTTTTTATTCTTTGGTAAATCAATACCTGCAATACGAGCCAAACCATAGCCTCCTGATTTAATCTAATTTTTCTTTGCACTATAAGTGCTTTATTATAAAACTTATTATCCCTGGCGCTGTTTGTGTTTGGGGTTTTTGCAGATTACCCTTACAGTGCCCTTGCGTTTTATGATTTTACAATTATCGCAAATTTTCTTTACTGATGCTCTTACCTTCATTATATAGCTCCGCTATTTATATCTGTATGTAATTCTTCCTTTGTTCAGGTCATATGGCGATAATTCAATAGCAACCTTATCACCGACCAGTATTTTAATAAAATGCATACGCATTTTCCCGGAAATATGAGCGAGAATTTCGTGCCCATTGTCAAGTTTTACCCTGAAGTGAGCATTCGGCAGTGTTTCAGTTACCACACCATCAACTTTAATTGGTCCTTGTTTTGCCATTTTTCCTAAAAGTATTTAACAAACTGTTAATATTTCTGCTTTTCCTTTTTCGACCAGAACCGTATGTTCGTAATGTGCCGACGGATAGTTGTCCTCGGTAAATATGGTCCATTCATCCTCGGCAATCGCAACTTCAAATGTACCGGCGTTTACCATAGGTTCAATTGCGAGTGTCATACCGCTTTTCATTTTGGGACCAGTGCCTTTCCTGCCGAAATTAGGTATTGCAGGGTCTTCGTGCAGATACCGTCCGACGCCATGTCCGGTCAGATCTCTGACTACCGACAAACCGTTGCTTTCCACATAATCCTGTACGGCGAAAGATATATCCGAAATACGGTTATTTTCAACAGCCTGTTCAATACCCTTATACAATGACTCTTCCGTAATTCTCATCAGATAGCTCTTTGCATCGCTAATCTGACCTACCGCCACCGTCAGGGCCGCATCCCCGAAATATCCGTTCTTTACAACACCGCAGTCGAGTGAAACAATTTCACCCTCCTTGAGTATTCTGCCGGAAGGAATGCCGTGAACCACTTCCTCATCTACTGAAACACAAATAGAACCAGGAAACCTTACCGACCCGCCCTGAGAATACCCTTTAAAAGCACTCTTTGCATTGTTGCTGAGTATATAATCATCAGCTATTTTGTCGAGTTCTGCAGTTGTAATGCCGGGTCTAACATTCTTTTTTAAAAGCTGCAGGGTTTCAGCAACCAATCTGCAGCTTTCCCTAATATAATCAATTTCTTTTTTAGTTTTTATATAAATCACGTTTTTTCAGGCGAATTACCGTCTTCCTTTTATTTTTCCGCTTTTCATGAATCCATCATAATGTCTCATCAGCAGGTGCGATTCTATCTGCTGCAGAGTATCAAGTGCAACACCCACAATGATCAGCAGACTTGTACCGCCGAAGAATGAGGCAAACTGTCCTGACACTCCGAATCCTGATATGAACGCAGGCAGTATAGCTATTATAGCAAGGAAGAATGATCCGGGCAGCGTAATCTTTGTAAGTATATTGTCTATAAACTCAGATGTCTGCTTTCCAGGTCTGATACCCGGGATAAATCCGCCCTGTTTCTTCATAGTGTCAGCAACATCCTTCGGATTGAATGCAATTGCAGTATAGAAGTATGTAAAGAACACTATCATTATCGCATATATGATGGAATATGTAACCGACCTGTACTGGAAATATCCAGCCAGGCTCTGCATAAATTCATTATTCGGGAAGAATGACAGCACTGTGTTAGGGATGAACATAATTGACTGAGCAAAAATGATCGGCATAACACCAGCCGTATTGACTCTCAGCGGTATGTACTGTGTAACTCCGCCGTAGACTTTTCTTCCAACTACTCTCTTAGCATACTGTACCGGTATTCTTCTTGTACCCTGAGTAACCAGAACCACACCGGCAATGATTGCAACCATAAACACCAGAATAAGCACTTCAATGATTATATTTCTGTCGCCCTGCGTGAGGAGTCTGAACTCATCGAGCAGTGCATACGGCAGACGGTCTATTATACCGATGAAGATGATCATTGAAATACCGTTTCCAATTCCTTTCTCGGTAATCTGTTCACCCATCCACATCATAAACATAGTACCTGCGACGAGGAATACTATAGTAGAGATAGTAAAACCAATTCCCTGCACACCGGCTGGCACGATTGGCACGCCGTTGGCGTTAAGGTTAATCAGATGTATAGTGACACCCCAGGCCTGCATAGCCGAGATGAGCACCGTTCCATAGCGTGTCAGCTGAGTAATTTTCTTCCTTCCATCCTCACCTTCCTGCTGGAGTTTCTGGAAGTAAGGCACGACCGCTCCGGCGAGCTGTATGATGATAGAAGAACTGATATATGGCATGATACCAAGCGCAAATATTGCGGCATTGTGGAATGCACCGCCGACGAACAGGTCATACAGTCCGAACAAGTTGTCGGAGGTTCTGTTCGACATAGCGTCAGCCAGCACACCTGCATCAATACCAGGCAATGTAACGTGCGCACCCAGTCTTACAATTATTAAAAGAGCAAGCGTATACAGAATACGCTGTCTTAGCTCATGGATTTTAAAGATATTTCTGAATGTGTCTTGAATAGTTGCCATTAAGCTTCAATAGTTTTAATTGTTCCGCCAGCAGCTTCTATCTTTTCTTTAGCAGATGAGCTGAAGGCATAGGCTTCCACAGTTAATTTTGATTTTATTTCTCCATTGCCGAGAATTTTGTAAGGAGCAGCAGCTTTAGAGATAACGCCGGCTTTAAAGAGGGCCAGCGGAGTAATGTTTCCGTCAGTAATCTTACTGTTATCAACCAGTTCCTGCAGTTTCTCAACATTAACTGCTGTATAATAGACCTTAAATATGTTTTTGAAGCCTCTCTTTGGAAGTCTTCTCTGCAGAGGCATCTGACCGCCTTCAAACCAGAGTCTTTTCTTGGCTCCCGAGCGGGAAAGCTGTCCGTTCATACCTCTGGTAGCCGTTCCGCCGTGTCCAGAACCCTGGCCGCGTCCGACTCTTTTAGATTTTTTTCTAGATCCTGTAGCGTACTTGAGATTGCTTAAAATATCCATTTACTTTCCCTGCCCTTATTCTTCAATTTCTTCAAAACTAATTAAATGGGAAACTTTATTTAACATACCTCTGATCTGAGGTGTATCGTTATGAACGACCGTATAGTTTGGTCTTCCCAGTCCCAAAGCCTCAATTGTAAGTTTCTGAGTCTTAGGGCGGTCAATAACGCTTTTTGTTTGTGTAATCTTTAATTTCTTTGCCATGTAATCCTCGACACCGATTATGCGTTAAACAATTCTTTTACAGTAATACCTCTTTTAGTAGCCATTTCCTTGGCGTCTATCAGGTTAAGCAGTCCATTGAGAGTTGCCTTAACGAGATTGTGAGGATTACTCGAGCCCAGAGACTTGGTCAATATATCCTGCACGCCGGCAGATTCCAGCACAGCTCTTACGCCACCGCCAGCAATGAGTCCGGTACCAGGAGAAGCTGGTTTCAGGAGAACTTTACCTGCGCCGAATTTACCGAGTATATCGTGCGGTATAGTTCCTTTTACTACGGGCACTTTGTAGACGTTCTTTTTAGCATCGTCTATGCCTTTAGAAATTGCATCGGTTACTTCATTAGCTTTACCAAGTCCAACACCGACATGACCGTTGCCATCACCTACTACCACAATAGCATTAAAGCTGAATCTTCTACCACCTTTTACAACTTTAGCAACGCGATTTATATAAACCACTTTTTCTTTTAGGCCTTCAATTTCGCTAACTTTTAAGTTTCTCAATTTGATCTCCGTTTACTCATTGCTTAATTTTTATAGCTTAAAAATTTGACTGCTGCCGGGAGAGGATTCGAACCTCTGCAGACGCCTCCAAAGGGCGTAGTCCTACCATTAGACGACCCGGCAACTATATAATTATATAATAGAACTACTCCACTGCTATGTATTTTAGAACTTCAGGCCGGCTTCTCTTGCCCCGTCTGCCAGGGCTTTTACTCTGCCGTGGTAGCGGTATCCGTTTCTGTCGAATACCACGCTCTGAATATTCTTTTCGGCTGCCAGTTTTGCTACCAGACCGCCGACTACCTTGCTCTGACTGAGCTTACCCTTGCTGTTCTTCAGTTCTTCCTGCAGTTCTTTGCTCAGACTGGAAGCAGATACGAGTGTATGGCCTTTGGAATCATCAATAAGCTGGACATATATCTGTGACAGGCTTCTTTTAACAGTCATTCTCGGGCGTTCAGCAGTTCCGAATATATTTTTTCTGATTCTGATCTTTGAACGTACTCTTGAATTTTTTATCTTCGATCTCATTTTTTGGAATCTCCAAATTTACTATTTGCCAGCTGTCTTACCGGCTTTTCTGATTATTATTTCGTCGGAATATTTAACACCCTTACCTTTATAGGGCTCCGGTTCCTTGAAGCTGCGTATTTTCGCAGCAATAGAGCCTACGAGCTCTTTGTCTATACCAGACACTTTGATCTGGTTAGGAGTAACTACTTCAACCTTTACGTCTGCAGGAGGCATCAGATAAATGGGGTGTGAAAAGCCCAGGTTAAACAGAACGTTTGCACCTTTCTGTTCAGCGCGGTATCCGACACCGATTATATCCAGAGTCTTGGAATAACCTTCGGTTACGCCAACGACCATATTCTGTATAAGGGAACGGGTTAAGCCGTGCAGCGCTTTGTTCTCTCTTTTATCATCAGGACGGCTTACAACTATCTCCTTATCAATCACCTCTATTTTCATGGACGGGTGAAGTGTTCTTTCAAGCTCACCATTCTTGCCCTTAACTTTCAGGACGTTTCCATTAAGAGTAGCGGTTACTCCATCGATAGAAACTGGCTTTTTACCTATACGTGACACAGTTCAACTCCTAGTCTGATTACCAAATATAGCAGAGTACTTCTCCGCCGATAGATTCTTTTTTTGCCTGTTTATCGGTTAACAGACCCTTTGATGTAGACATGACAGCCATGCCAAGGCCGTTAAGCACTTTGGGCAGTTTTTCTTTTCCGGCATAAATCCTGAGTCCAGGTGTGCTTACCCTTTTCATACCCGATATTGCAGGACTTCCCTGAACATATTTCAGCTGAATGCGTATAATGTTCTGTTTATTATCCTCGATTACTTCAAAATCCTTTATGAAGTTGTTCTGTTTCAGTATCTCAGCGAGGTTTTTCTTTATTATAGAAGCCGGGATATCGACAATTTTCTTTTTAGCTTTAACGGCGTTTCTGACGCGTGTTAAAAAATCCGCTATAGGATCTGTAACTGGCATTTATTATTCTCCTAAACTTTTACCAACTTGACTTTTTAATTCCTGGAATTTCGCCCTTTAAGGCCATCTCTCTGAATACTAATCTGGAAATACCGAATTTCCTGTAATAGGCGCGCGGTCTTCCAGTAACAAGACAACGGTTATGCAGTCTTATAGGATTAGAATTTTTCGGAAGAGCCTGAAGAGCTTCGTAGTCGCCTTTTTCCTTAAGTTCTTTTCTTAATTTAGCATATTTTTCTACCAGGTCTTTTCTTTTAGCCTCGCGAGCCATTAAACACTTTCTTGCCATAGCTGTCCTTATATTAAGATTGTTTAATTTCCTTTTTCCTGAATGGAACACCGAAGGCTGTAAGCAATTCATAAGCCTCATTGTCTGTCTTAGCAGTTGTGACAAACGTGATGTCCATACCCTGTATCTTAGTAACTTTATCGACGTTAATTTCCGGGAATATGATCTGTTCTTTCAGGCCGAGAGTATAATTTCCGCGTCCGTCGAATGATTTGTCAGAAATTCCGCGGAAGTCGCGTACGCGGGGCAGAGTAATTGTTATCATTCTGTCCAGGAATTCGTACATTTTCTCGCGTCTCAGCGTAACCATTGCACCGATCTTCATGCCTTCTCTGAGTTTGAAATTAGAGATAGACTTTCTGGCGGTCCTTGTACTGGCCTTCTGGCCTGTAATGGTTTCGAGATCCTTGACAGCTTCGTCCAAATTTTTCGGCTCTGAAACAGCGCTGCCGATACCCATATTGACTACGATCTTCTCGAGTTTGGGCACCTGCATGGAGCTTTTATACGAGAATTTCTTCTGAAGTTCGGGTATAATATCATTCTTGTATTTTTCAAACAATCTGGGTGTGATTTTTTCTTCTTTCACCTGTGGTTCTGCAGCATTTACAGTTGCATCCTGAACCTCAGCGCCCTTCTTCTGTTTTTTGTCCGATTTTTTCGGATCTTCAATTTTTGTTTTTTTGTCTGCCATTTTTATAATCAAACCTCCCCGACAGTTCGGGATTTAATAACTATAGTAAAGTATTAAGAGAGCATTTCTCCGCTGGTTTTAAGGACTCTTACGCTTTTTTTCTTTCCGGTTTTCTCATCGAGAATTATCTGGCTGCCGATTCTGGAAGCCTTGTTGTTTTTTGCATCGAGTATCATGACATTTGACGCATCTATAGGCATTTCCTTTTCTATGATTCCACCCTGCGGGTTGCGCTGGCTGGGCTTAGTATGCCTTTTTCTCAAATTAACACCCTCGATGATAACGCGGTTATTCTTCGGAAATACTTTCAGTACCTTTCCGGTTTTTCCCTTTGAGTTTCCGGTAACCACTTTTACATTATCATTCTTATGAATTTTCATCTGATCATCCTTCTCTTTTATAAAACTTCTGGTGCCAAGGATATAATTTTCATAAATTTCTTATCGCGAAGTTCACGGGCAACCGGTCCGAAAATACGCGTACCGCGTGGTTCGTTCTGGTTGTTTATCAGGACCGCAGCATTTTCATCAAAGCGAATATATGAGCCGTCATTGCGTCGAACTTCTTTTTTTGTCCTTACCACAACAGCACGTGAAACCTCTCCTTTTTTTACCTGTCCGCCAGGTATTGCCGTCTTAACGCTTACGACAATCAGGTCTCCAACGCTGGCATAACGCCTGCTGCTACCGCCCAGGACACGTATACATCTGACTCTCTTTGCGCCAGAATTGTCGGCGACAACTAAATTTGTTTCTTCTTGAACCATTTTGGTATTCTCCCTTACTAAAACTTGCCCGGATATTCAACCGGAATATTCAACATTTACTTAGCTTTTTCTACAATTTCAACTAAACGCCAATTTTTCTTTAAGCTAAGCGGACGTGTTTCCATAATCTTTACCAGATCGCCAACTGAGCATTCGTTTTTTTCGTCGTGGGCCATAAGTTTTGTTGTTTTCTTAAAGTATTTTTTATACAGCGGATGAGCCACTCTGCGTTCAATAGCAACTACAATACTTTTTTCCATCTTGTTACTAACAACTAAACCGATTCTTGTTTTTCTTAATGGACGTTGTTCCATGGTACAACAATAACTCCCTTTTTATCTTCAGTAGATTATTTTTTATCTTCTAATTGTCTCAGACGCAATTCCGTCTTCATTTTAGCTATATCCCTACGCAACAATCTAAGTTTAGCAGTGTTTGTCAGCTGCTTGAGTGCATGAGAGAATTTTAAGTCCAGAAGATTTTTTTCTTCCTCACTGATCTGTTTCAGTATTTCTTCCGACTTCATCTGTTTTATTTCGTGTATTTTCATGATTGGCTTACCCGAGTATTATTATTCTTGTTCAAAATCAGGTCTGGTTACTAATTTAGTCTTTATAGGGAGCTTATGAGAAGCAATAGCAAGAGCTTCATAAGCAAGTTCTCTGGGTACACCAGAAACTTCGAACATAACCCTTCCAGGTTTAACCACCGCAACCCAGAATTCAGGAGCACCTTTACCTTTACCCATTCTGGTTTCGAGGGGCTTTTTTGTAACCGGTTTATCCGGGAATATGCGAATCCAGACTTTACCATCGCGTTTCATTTTTCTGGAAATGGCAACCCTGCATGCTTCTATCTGTCTAGAAGTTATCCAGGCCGGCTCCATAGCTTTCAGTCCAAAATCACCGAATGAAATTGTACCGCCGCGGTAAGCCTTACCGCACATTCTACCACGCTGTGTTTTTCTATACTTGACTCTTTTTGGCATTAACATGACACTAAACTCCTAAGGATTACTCTGTTGTTCGTTTTCCAAGAATTTCACCATTACAAATCCAGACTTTAACTCCTATGGAGCCGTAGATAGTCTGAGCGGTAGCTGTAGCATAATCTATATTTGCTCTGATAGTATGCAATGGAATTCTGCCTTCTTTATACTGTTCTGTTCTGGCCATTTCTGCACCGCCAAGGCGACCTGCGCACATTATCCTGATGCCTTCGGCACCCATGCGCATTGCAGATGTAATGGAACTCTTCATGGCGCGTCTGAAAGATATTCTTCCTTCGAGCTGAGAAGCGATATTTTCGGCTACCAGATATGCATCCAACTCCGGTCTTTTTACTTCGTTAATTTGTACTTTTACATCTTTATCCGTAATAGACTTCAGCTCCTGTTCAAGCTGAGCTATTTCCTTACCGCTCTTACCGATTACAACACCAGGACGTGAAGTGTGAATTGCAACTATCACGTTTTTAGAAGTTCTGTCGATAATAATACGCGCTATGCCTGCTTTTTTCAGTCTTCTTCTTACATACTGACGAAGTTTTTGATCTTCAAGCAATTTTGTGGCATAGTTTTTATTTTCGTACCAGTTAGACTCCCACCCTTTAATGATGCCCAAACGGAAACCGACCGGGTTTACTTTCTGTCCCAAAAATTCCTCCTACAAATTACTCTTTAGTAGAAACTACAATAGTTAAATGGTTTGATCTTTTTTTAATTCTGTAAGCTCTGCCCATAGGGGCAGGCAAAATTCTTCTCAGAGAAGGACCCTGGTTAACATATGCTTCTTTTACATACATTTCAGAAGGATCTATTCTTCCGCTGTCTTCATTTTTGTTCAGCAGGTTAGCTATAGCCGAACGAAGCACTTTTTCTGCAGGTTTTGAAGCATGTTTCGAATGGAAATGTAATACTTCAATGGCCTTATCTGCCGCCATTCCGCGTATGAGGTCTATAACCAAACGCATTTTCCTGGGTGATGAACCGATATACTTATGTGTAGCTCTTGCTTCCATTTATTACGAACCTCGAGTGTCTTTAATTTTTTTACTTTACTTTAGAAGATTTGTCTGCTTTGGTGCCCGGATGTCCACGGAATATTCTGGTCGGAGCAAACTCTCCGAGTTTGTGTCCAACCATATTCTCCGAAATATATACGGGAATCATCTTATTACCGTTATGTACAGCAACAGTGTGTCCGACAAATTCGGGAGAAATAGTGCTTGAGCGCGACCAGGTCTTCACAATTTTCTTCTGACCGCCTTTATTCATTTCATTAATTTTCGCCATAAGCTTAACGCTTATAAAGGGACCTTTTTTGACTGATCTTGGCATTGATTACTCTCTAGCTTCTACGACGTTTAATGATAAATTTATTTGACTGATTTTTCTTCTTTCTGGTCTTGTAACCCTTGGCAGGCTGACCCGAACGGGATACAGGATGTCCGCCGCCCGATGTCTTGCCTTCACCACCACCCATCGGATGGTCAACCGGATTCATGGCAACACCGCGCACATGCGGTCTTTTACCCATCCAGCGTGATCTGCCGGCTTTACCCAGGCTGATATTCTCATGATCCTGGTTACCAATAGAACCGTAAGTAGCCATGCATTCGAGGCTTATCAATCTTACTTCACCCGACGGCATTTTAATCTGAGCATATTTGCCTTCCTTGGCAAGCAGCTGCAGAGCGCAGCCTGCTGAACGTCCCAGCTGACCGCCTTTACCCGGCTTAAGTTCTACGTTATGAAGAAAACTTCCCAGTGGCATCTCTTTTAATTTAAGAGCATTACCAACTTTAATTTCACTGCCGCTTCCGCTGGTAACCGTATCGCCAACTTTCAGTCCCTGAGGAGCTAGTATGTAGCGTTTTTCACCGTCCAGATAACTCAGCAGAGCAATTCTGCAGGTTCTGTTAGGATCATATTCTATGGAAACCACCTTAGCTGGTACGTTGTGTTTATCTCTCTTAAAGTCGATGATACGATATCTCTGCCTGTGACCACCGCCAATATGTTTAGCTGTAACTCTGCCTAAATTATTACGTCCGCCCGACTTTCTAATAGCCACGGTTAACGATTTTTCCGGTACTTCCTTCGTGATTTCATCGAAGGCAGAAATAGACATAAATCTTGTGCCCGGGGTATTTGGTTTTAATTTTCTAATTGCCATGAAAGACTACTCCAATTCCTGTGGTCCTGTTTACTTAACTTCTTCAAAAAGGTCTATTTTCTGACCTGACTTTAGTGTTACGATCGCTTTTTTGTACCTGGATGTTTTTCCGGTAAATCTTCCGCTCTTGCGGAACTGAGTCTTAACTTTGCCGGAATACTTAATGGTGTTTACATCCTGAACCTGAACGCCGAATTTTTCTTCAACTGCCTTGGCAATCGAAATTTTATTTGAACTCCAGTCAACAACAAATCCATATTTGTTATACTGTTCGGTCAGTAATGTCATCTTCTCGGTCAAAAGCGGTCTGATTAATACGGCACGCATCTTTTAAGCCACCTTTTCAATATTATTATTAAATGTTTTTTCAATAGCTGCTACAGCACTTTTCTGCAACAACAGTATCTGATTGTTCAGTAAATCATAGGCCGAAGCATTACTAGCCTGCAGAACTTTTACTTTCTGTATGTTTCTGCCTGATTTATACAGGTTTGTGTTATAGTCGCCGGTGAGGAAAAGAGTTTTCTTTCCTTCGAGCTTCAGCGCACGCAGTATACCGAGGAACTGCTGAGTCTTAGGTGCATCGAAGCTGAAATCCTCTACTACCACTATCTGTTCACCCTTTACTTTATAGCTGAGCGCAGATTTACGCGCCAGTCTGTTGACTTTCTTATTCAACGACTGTCTGTAATCACGCGGCTTAGGTCCGAATATCGTACCGCCGCCAACCCAGAGTGGACTTCTTGAAGAACCGGCACGCGCACCACCGCGTCCCTTCTGTCTCCATGGCTTTTTACCGCCGCCGGAAACTTCACTTCTTTCTTTTGCTTTGTGAGTTCCCTGTCTCTGATTAGCGAGGTAAGCCTTTACCGATAAATATATGGCATGGTCATTTGGTTCGATATTAAAAATATCGTCTTTAATTTCTATGTTTTCGCCGCTTTTGCTGCCATCTATTTTATAAACATCTAATGTCATTTTTCAACCAAATGTTACTTTTTAATTTCGACAATTGAATTTATTGCACCCGGAACTGCGCCTTTCAGCATAATGATATTTTTTTCCGGTATAATTTTAACCACTTTAAGATTTGCAACGGTAACCTGCTCAAATCCGGTTCTTCCCGCCATTCTCTGGCCCTTGAACACCCTTGAGGGATAGGAGCTTGCACCGATCGAACCCGGGGCCCTGAGTCTGTCGCTCTGGCCATGAGTAGTACCGCCAACACCGCCGAATCCATGACGTCTCATAACACCCTGAAAACCTTTACCTTTTGATTTTCCGGTTACTTTGACCTTATCACCATCTGCAAATATCTCGACGCCAATTTTGTCACCAACCTTATAATCTGCAATGGCGAAATTTCTGAATTCTTTTACAACGGACGCTGGAGTGAGTCCGGATTTCTTATATTGACCAGCTACCGGTTTGCTGACGTGTTTATCCTTTTTAGTACCGAAACCCAGCTGAACAGCTTCATAGCCGTTTACTTCAATAGTTCTGATATTCAGTACTGTGCATGGACCGGCTTCCACAACCGTTACAGGAACGAACTGTCCGTCTTCTGTAAAAATGTTACTCATTCCGAGTTTTTTACCAATCAATCCTGGCATTTTTCAAATCCTTATAACTTTATCTCTATATCAACGCCCGCCGGAATTTCCAGTTTACTCAACGAATCGACGGTTTTGTTATTTGAGTTATGAATGTCTATTATTCTTTTATGTGCTCTTATTTCAAATTGCTCTCTTGATTTTTTATCAACGTGTGGCGATCTTAAAACCGTGTAGATTGTTTTCTTAGTTGGCAATGGAATCGGTCCCGATACTACTGCTCCAGTACTCTTGACAGTCTTTATGATCTTTTCGGTTGACTTATCAATAAGAATATGATCGTACGATTTTAACTTTATTCTTATCTTTTGACCAGGCACTTTTACAACTCCTATTATATATTCTTCCGGAGAGCCGGAGCTCTCCGGATATAAATCATTTTATTTGTATATTTTTGTTACGATACCAGCACCAACTGTTCTGCCGCCTTCGCGGATAGCGAAGCGCAGACCTTCTTCCATAGCGATTTCACTGATAAGTTCAACCTTCAGGTTTACTTTATCGCCAGGCATAACCATTTCTGTGCCTTCAGGTAAAGTAGCAACACCGGTTACGTCAGTTGTTCTGAAATAGAACTGAGGACGGTATCCGTTGAAGAATGGGGTATGACGTCCGCCTTCTTCCTTTGAAAGAATAATGACTTCGCCTTCAAAAACTGTGTGAGGAGTTATAGAACCAGTCTTTGCAAGAACCATTCCTCTTTCAATTTCTTTCTTGTCAACGCCTCTCAGCAGAATACCGGCATTATCGCCAGCCATAGCTGAATCGAGTTCTTTTCTGAACATTTCGATACCGGTAACGACAGTTTTCTTGTGTACACCAAGACCGATGAGTTCAACTTCTTCCTGAATCTTAACCTGTCCTCTTTCAACCCTGCCAGTAGCAACAGTACCACGGCCGGTGATTGAGAATACGTCTTCAACAGGCATAAGGAAAGGTTTGTCAACGCTTCTTTCAGGAAGCGGAATATAGCTGTCAACAGCATCCATGAGTTCCCAGATGCAGTTATATCTTTCGTCTTCTATAGGAGCGTCGCTCGAACCAGCTTCAAGAGCTTTAAGAGCAGAACCTTTTATGATTGGAATCTCGTCGCCAGGGAATTCATATGAGCTCAGAAGGTCACGGAGTTCAACTTCTACGAGTTCAATGAGTTCAGGATCATCAACCAGATCAACCTTATTCATGAAAACTACTATTTTAGGCACACCTACCTGACGGGCAAGCAGTATGTGTTCCCTTGTCTGAGGCATAGGACCGTCAGTTGCAGCAACCACGAGTATAGCACCGTCCATCTGGGCAGCACCGGTGATCATGTTCTTAACATAATCTGCGTGACCAGGGCAGTCTACGTGAGCATAGTGACGGGCAGCAGTTGAATATTCAACGTGAGCTGTCGCAATCGTAATACCTCTTTCTCTTTCTTCAGGAGCATTATCGATTGAATCGAATGATCTAATTGCAGAAAGACCTTTTTTACCTAAAGCCATTGTAATGGCAGCTGTTAAAGTAGTTTTACCGTGGTCAACGTGTCCGATTGTACCCACGTTAACGTGAGGTTTACTCCTATCAAATTTTTCTTTGGCCATCGAGTTCTCCTTGATATTTTATTTCTATTTAATATTCTTTATTTATTAAATGGTTGTGACAGACTTTTTAGTTTGTGTTTTTTCAGCTATTGCATCAGATATTGATTTCGGAACCTCAGAATAGTGAGAGAACTGCATCGAATAAATCGCACGTCCCTGGGTCATCGACCTGAGTATCGTAGCATAACCGAACATTTCTGAAAGCGGCACGATAGATTTTATTACCTGTGCGTCTTTTCTGGCGGCAAATCCCTCGATTTTACCGCGTCTTGAATTCAGATCGCCCATAACATCACCGAGATAATCTTCAGGAGTAATAACCTCAACAGACATCATCGGCTCGAGCAGAACGGGTTTCGCCTTGCGCGCACCTTCCTTGAAGGCCATTGAACCGGCCACCTTGAAGGATATTTCATCTGAATCCACATCGTGATATGAACCGTCAAATATCTTGACCTTTATATCTACAACCGGGAATCCGGCAACGACACCATTTCTCATCGCTTCCTGAATACCACTGGATACCGCAGGAATGTATTCTTTCGGCACAACACCGCCAACTATACCATTTATAAACTCGTAACCCTTGCCAGGCTCATTCGGACCAAGCTCGATCCAGACGTGACCATATTTACCACGGCCGCCGGACTGCTTAACGAATTTACCTTCTGCCTGAACCGTCTGCGTAATGGATTCGCGGTAAGCAACCTGAGGTTTACCAACGTTTGCTTCAACTCTGAACTCGCGTTTCATTCTGTCTACCAGAATCTCGAGGTGAAGCTCACCCATTCCGCTTATCAGCGTCTGGCCGGTTTCATCATCAACCTTGACCTTAAATGTAGGATCCTCATCAGACAGCTTTGCGAGTGCATCAGAAAGCCTGTCCTGATCCGATTTAGTCTTAGGTTCAATAGCAATTTCAATAACAGGTTCCGGGAATACCATTCTCTCGAGTACGATAGGATCATTCTCCGAGCAGAGAGTATCGCCCGTCTTTGTATACTTCAGACCAACTATTGCAGCGATATCTCCGGCTTTGATCTCTTCGATATCCTGTCTGTGATTGGCATGCATCTGCAGTATGCGGCCGACCCTTTCCTTCTTACCGGAAATTGAGTTGTACACATACGAACCAGCTTTAACCGCGCCCGAATAAACACGGACATAGGTAAGCTTTCCAACGTAGGGATCCGTCATAATTTTGAACGCCAATCCCGCAAACGATGCCTTTTCGTCTATCTTAATTTCAACTTCGTCACTTGTATTCTGATGGTGTGCCGTAAGAGCTCCCGAATCAACAGGAGAAGGCAGAAAATCAACAACCGAATCGAGCAGCTGCTGAACACCCTTATTCTTAAATGAAGAGCCGCAGAGAACAGGTATAATCTTGGACTGTATAGTCGCGAGCCTCAGCACGCGCACGATCTCCTGCTCGGTGATCTCTTTTCCTTCGAGATATTTCTCGAGAAGAGTATCATCCACATCAGACACCGCTTCGAGCATCTGAGTCCTGTATTTGCTGGCCAGCTCCTTCAGGCTCGCAGGAATTGCGATCTCCTCGAAGGTAGCGCCATAACTTTCTTCGTGATACATAATCGCCTTATCACGGATAAGGTCAATTATACCGGCGAACATATCGCCTTCACCAATAGGCAGAGTAACCGGAATAGCATTTGCTCCAAGACGCTCGCGCATCATCTGGACCGCATTAAAGAAGTCCGCGCCGATCCTGTCCATTTTATTTACAAATGCAATTCTTGGAACGCCATACTTATCAGCCTGGCGCCATACAGTTTCGCTCTGGGGTTCAACGCCGCCAACAGCGCAGAACAGAGCTATAGCACCATCCAGAACCCTGAGGGAACGTTCAACTTCAACAGTGAAGTCAACGTGTCCGGGAGTATCTATTATATTAACCTGATGTTCTCTCCAAAATGCAGTAGTAGAAGCACTAGTAATAGTAATACCGCGTTCTTTTTCCTGCTCCATCCAGTCCATTGTAGCAGCGCCATCATGCACTTCGCCAATGCGGTGCGTCTTACCGGTATAGAACAAAATCCTTTCAGTAGTAGTAGTTTTGCCGGCGTCGATATGCGCCATAATACCAATATTTCTGACTTTCTCTATATTAACTCTTTCTGACATTAAAAATTCACCAATCTGTGTATGATTACATTATCTAAAATTACCATTTAAAGTGAGCAAACGCCTTGTTTGCTTCAGCCATCTTGTGAGTATCGTCTTTCTTCTTTATAGAAGATCCCTCACCGTTTGAAGCCGCGATCAGCTCAGAGGCGAGTTTTGCGGCCATCGATTTTTCATTTCTGGCACGGGCATAAGTCTTGATCCACCTGAATGCCAGAGCAAGCCTTCTTTCAGGCCTCACTTCCATAGGCACCTGATAGGTAGCACCACCGACACGGCGGCTGCGCACCTCGACGAACGGCTGAACGTTACCCATTGCACGGCCAAACACTTCCATTGCAGGTTTCTTCGTACGTTCTTCAATCACATCAAAGCTGTCATAGACAACCTTTCTTGCGACTGCTTTTTTGCCGTCGTACATAATTGCGTTTATAAACTTGGCTACAACCAGATCGTTAAATTTAGGATCCGGTTTGATATATCTCTTTTCAGCTCTTCTTTTTCTCATAACTTTTTATTTTGATTTAGGTTTTTTAGCGCCGTATTTACTTCTGGACTTCCTTCTGTCTTCCACTCCGCTCGTATCCAGCGTTCCGCGAATAATGTGATAGCGCACGCCCGGAAGATCCTTTACCCTGCCGCCTCTGATCAGAACGATCGAGTGCTCCTGCAAATTGTGTCCCTCTCCCGGAATATACGCGGTTACTTCCATACCGTTTGTAAGTCTAACCCTGGCTACTTTTCTGAGAGCCGAATTAGGTTTCTTTGGAGTTGTTGTATAAACCCTGGTGCAAACACCTCTTTTCTGAGGGCAAGCCTCAAGCGCCGGCGCTTTATTCTTCGAAATAATTTCAACACGCCCTTTTCTTACTAGCTGATTAATCGTGGGCACTAAAATTCCTCCTAAACTTCAAATTCAAAAAATTTCAGACTGTAAATATATAGAGAACACGCCTTATTGTCAAGTAATGTCCCGTTTATTTTAAAATTTTCTTTACTTTTTTCTTTTATCTGACGCTAATTTCAGCACTTGCAGATCCGGCTTTATTGCCGGACCTGCGCATACTGTATTAAGCTTCCGAACCTGTTACTTTATCTTCTTCCACAGGCTCTTCGGTTTCTCTTACCTTCTCTTTTTCATCCGAAGCCAGTATGATTTTTCTGTACTTCTTCAGACCTGTACCTGCAGGGATAAGGTGACCCATTACAACGTTTTCTTTCAGACCAACAAGAGTATCTGTCTTGGCCTCTGTAGCAGCATTTGTCAGTACCTTTGTGGTTTCCTGGAATGATGCTGCAGATATAAAGCTGTCGGTTGAAAGCGCTGCCTGTGTAATTCCGAGCAGTACATGTTCAAATGTTGCAGCATCTGCTTCCCTTATTTCCACCTGCTTCTTTCCTTTACGCGTAAGTTCGGAATTAACCTCCCTGTACCTGTTTTTCGGAACCAGCTGGCCGGGTTTATATTTCGAGGCACCGGGTTCCTGAACGAAGACCATATTCCTGATCTTTTCATTCTCTTCATTGAACTCGTTGCGGTCTACATAATCTTCCTCAATGAACCTTGTATCACCAGAGGATACCACTTTAAGCTTCTGCAGCATCTGGCGTACAATTACTTCAATGTGCTTGTCGTTGATCTTAACACCCTGCAGGCGGTAGACGTCCTGAATTTCATTTACCAGGTATTCCTGCACTGCATTTGTACCCTTGATCTTCAGAATGTCGTGCGGATCGATAGGACCATCGGTGATCTTCTCACCTACCGGTATCTCGTCGCCCTCCTGAACAAGTATGTGTTTACCGTAAGGCACCGAATAGACTTTTTCATACGACTGGTCGGGCGCCACGATAATGATTTCTCTGGATCCTTTTTTGCGGGCACCGAACTTGACCATACCTTCGATCTCTGCAACAATGGCAGGATCGTGCGGACTGCGTGCCTCGAAGAGTTCCGTCACCCTGGGAAGACCGCCGGTGATATCCCTGCTCTTTGAAGCAGATTTCGATATCTTGGCCAGTACTGTTCCTGCTGTTATCAGTTCTCCTTCGTCGACAGAGATATAAGCCCTGGTCGGTATATTGAATATTTTCTTATTGCCGTCATCGTCTGTGATCAGAATGCTCGGAGTAAGAGTCTTATCTTTCGATTCGATTACAACTTTCTGAACGTGACCGGTCTGTTCATCAGTAACCTGCTGCATTGTTACACCCTCTACGAGGTCAACAAAGCTGACACGTCCTGTAATATCGGTCAGAATTACCGCGTTATACGGGTCATGGTTATACAGCGGTGAGCCTTTCTTGATTTCCTGTTCGTCAGAAACCAGGAGTTCTGCACCGTAAGGTATATCATAACGTTTGATCTGCCTGTTGTCCTTGTCAAGTATGCTTATTGAACCGCGGCGTCCGATAACAACTTTAACTTTCACGCCGAATATGTCGTTCTTCTCGACGAAGTTTACCTTGTCGAACTGAACTATACCATCGGCGCCCGAATCAACCCTCGACTGACTTGCGATACGTGATGATGTACCGCCAAGGTGGAAGGTTCTGAGCGTAAGCTGTGTACCAGGTTCACCGATTGACTGTGCAGCTATTATACCGACTGCCTCGCCGATTTCAACGAGTTTACCGTTGGTCAGGTTGCGTCCGTAGCATTTAGCACACACACCGCGCTTAGCCTCGCAGGTAAGCACTGTGCGGATATATACCGATTCAATATTTGCATCGTCTATGGCTTCGGCGATATCCTCAGTAATGAGATCACCCGCAGCAACGATAACTTCATCCGTCCTCGGGTCGTAGACATCTTCCTGAGCAACGCGGCCTGTGATTCTTTCAGCCAGCGATTCTCTTTCAAGTTCTACATCCTTCAGAGCGGTCACTGCAACACCGCGGATGGTACCGCAGTCGATTTCAGAAACTATCACATCCTGGGCAACGTCGCAGAGACGTCTTGTAAGATAACCGGCATCTGCAGTTTTCAGAGCGGTATCGGCAAGACCTTTACGGGCACCGTGTGTGGAAATGAAGTATTCCAGCACAGACAGACCCTCCTTGAAGTTTGCGATGATCGGGTTTTCAATGATTTCACCCGACTGACCTGTAAGACTCTTCTGAGGTTTCATCATAAGACCGCGCATACCTGCGAGCTGACGAACCTGTTCCTGCGAACCTCTCGCACCCGAGTCAACCATCATGTGCAGCGAATTGAATCCATTCTGATCTGTCTTCAGTTTGCCCATGAGCATCTTGGCCACATTATTTGTAGTATGTGTCCAGACGTCAATGATCTTGTTATATCGTTCGGCATCGGTGATAACACCCTGCTCGTGTTCGTTGAGTATTGCAGAAACCTTCTGGTTAGAATCCTGTATCAGCTTGGCTTTTTCTTCCGGCACGATCATATCCGCAAAGCTTACCGACAGACCGCCAGCCGTTGAATATCTGAATCCAAGTTCTTTCAGGTCATCAAGGAATTTAGCAGTAACCTTGTTACCCAGTTTAATAAACATCTTATATATAAAGCCGCTGAAAATTTTCTTTACGAGCAGCTCGTTGAAATATCCCATTTCTTTAGGAACAATGCGGTTAAAGATAACACGGCCTGTAGTAGTGTCTATCATCTTTCCGTTGATCCTGACCTTTATCTTGGCGTGCAGATCGATAGCTCTGGAGTTGTATGCTATAAGCACTTCTTCAGAAGAACCGAACTTCATGCCTTCTCCCTTTACACCGTCTTTCACTTTTGTCAGATAGTAACAGCCGAGCACTATGTCCTGTGTAGGGACAACTATCGGGCTGCCGTTCTGCGGTGAAAGGATGTTATGGCTGCTGAGCATAAGCAGCGCAGCTTCGAGCTGTGCCTCGTATGAAAGCGGCACGTGAACAGCCATCTGATCACCGTCAAAGTCGGCATTGAACGCTGTACAAACCATCGGGTGCAGCTGGAGTGCCTTGCCGTCAATAAGTATGGGCTGGAAGGCCTGGATACCAAGACGGTGCAGCGTAGGAGCACGGTTCAGCATGATCGGGTGACCCTCGATAATATTTTCGAGTATGCCCCAGATCAGCGGATCTTTCCTGTCTACTACTTTCCTCGCACTCTTAACGGTCTTATTGTGTCCGCGCTCAATGAGTTTCCTGATGATGAACGGTTTGAACAATTCGACAGCCATGTCCTTCGGCAGACCGCACTGGTGCAGTTTCAGTTCCGGACCCACGACGATTACCGAACGGCCGGAATAGTCAACTCGTTTACCCAGCAGGTTCTGACGGAAGCGGCCCTGTTTTCCCTTCAGCATATCGCTGAGTGATTTCAGGGGACGGTTGCTGTCTGAACGTACCGCATTGCCGCGGCGTGAATTGTCAAACAGGGCATCTACTGCTTCCTGGAGCATTCTCTTTTCATTTCTCAGGATCACTTCAGGAGCTTTAATATCTATAAGTCTTTTCAGACGGTTATTTCTGATAATTACCCTTCTGTAGAGGTCGTTGAGATCGCTGGTAGCAAATCTTCCGCCCTCGAGAGGTACGAGTGGACGCAGTTCCGGCGGAATAACCGGAATAACGCTCAGCACCATCCATTCGGGTTTATTGAGTACTTTTTCCTCTTTCAGTCTGAAGGCCTCAAGCACACGCAGTCTTTTAAGGGCGTCTGCCTTTTTCTGCTGCGAGGTTTCAGTTTTGACCTGTTCGCGCAGATCCTGGAAAACTTTATCTACATCAGTGCGTTTCAGCAGTTCCCTGATAGCATCGCCGCCTATCTTGGCCACGAATTTCTTGGGATCGTTATCTTCCAGTTTTTCGTTTCCGGCAGGCAGTGAATAAAGAATTTCAAAATACTGATCTTCAGAGATAAGATCCTTCGGACTAAGTCCTGTCGGACCGGGATTGATAACCACGTATGACTCGTAATAGATTATCTTTTCGAGTTCTTTTGTAGTCATTCCGATAATGTTGCCGATCTTTGAGGGCAGAGCTCTGAAGAACCAGATATGCACAACCGGAACGGCAAGTGATATATGGCCCATTCTTTCGCGGCGCACTGCCTTCTGAGTTACTTCAACACCGCAGCGGTCGCAGACAATACCTTTATATCTGATCCTCTTATATTTTCCGCAATGGCATTCCCAGTCTTTGATAGGTCCAAAGATCTTTTCGCAGAACAAACCATCCTTTTCAGGACGGAATGACCTGTAATTTATTGTTTCAGGTTTCGTCACTTCGCCGTGCGACCTGGACAATATATCATCAGGACTAGCCAGACCAATAGTTATACTATTGATCGGCTTCATTGCATTTTCTTGAATTCTATAAGGCATTTATAATCTCCTAATTTCTAAGTGAAAACACCAGTGTCACCAACACAAGTTAACCGCAGTTCTCTTTTCTCACTCCGGGTTAATTGATCTTGATATCGAGACCAAGGCCCTGGAGTTCTTTAATAAGAACGTTAAATGACTCCGGAACGTTTGGTTCCATGAGATTTTCACCTTTTACAATTGATTCATAAGTTTTGGCTCTGCCGGCAACGTCATCGCTCTTTACTGTAAGTATTTCCTGCAGTATGTGAGCCGCACCGTATCCTTCGAGCGCCCAGACCTCCATTTCACCGAATCTCTGGCCGCCGAACTGAGCTTTACCGCCCAGAGGCTGCTGAGTAATCAGCGAGTATGGTCCTATGGAACGGGCATGGATCTTATCGTCAACCATGTGTCCCAGTTTAAGCATATAGATATAACCGCAGGTTACTCTCTGGTGGAATTTGTCACCGCTGCGGCCGTCTATAAGGGTAGCCTTGCTGCCCGGATCGAGCTGTGCTTTCTGGAGATAGTCTTCCATATCCTCCACGTGTGCGCCGTCAAATATCGGAGTTGCAAATTTAACACCGAGTTTCTTTCCGACCCATCCGAGTGCTGTTTCGTACAGCTGACCCAGATTCATACGTGAAGGCACGCCAAGCGGGTTGAGCACTATATCGACCGGTGTACCGTCTTCCATGAACGGCATATCCTCAGCCGGAACGATCTTGGCAACCACACCCTTGTTTCCGTGTCTGCCCGCCATTTTATCGCCTACAGAGAGTTTTCTCTTCTTTGCGACGTAAACTTTGGCAAGCTGAACGATTCCCGGAGGCAGCTCGTCGCCTGACTGAATCTTCAGTTTCTCTTTCTTGTATTCTTCTTCTATATCTGTCAGCGTCAGGAAATAGTTCTCGTACAATGTCTTGACCATTTCGTTGACATCCTTGGATTCGAACCATGGCAGTGCATAGTCGAGTCTGGAGATATCCTGATGCGATTCAAAAGTATTATCCTTTATTACAGTGTTGTTTCTGATAACAACCGAACCGTCTATATCCTTTATGCCCGTGGTAGTCTGTCCGAGAGTAAGCCTGGTCAGTTTCTTCACGAGTTTTTCATACAGCGACTGTGACTGTTTCTTGAAGAGCGAGTCGAGTGATTCGAGCTGTTTTTTCTCCACCTTCTTGGCTTCAGCTTCTTTTTTCTTGCGGCTGAACAGTCGGGTTTTAATTACAGTACCCTTCAGTCCGGGAGTAGCCTTAAGCGATGCATCCTTTACGTCGCCGGCCTTATCGCCGAATATTGCCTTGAGAAGTTTTTCTTCCGGTGTAGGATCGGTTTCGCCCTTAGGCGTGATCTTACCTATCAGAATATCGCCTTCCCTGACTTCAGCGCCTTCCCTGATGATACCGTTGTCATTCAGGTTTCTGGTAGCTTCTTCGCTGACGTTTGGTATGTCGCGTGTAAGCTCTTCTTCACCGCGTTTAGTTTCGCGGACCTGAAGCTCGAATTCTTCTATATGTATAGATGTAAATATGTCTTCACTGACCACGCGTTCGCTGATAACGATAGCATCCTCAAAGTTGTAGCCCCTCCAGGGCATGAATGCTACAAGTACGTTGCGGCCGAGGGCAAGCTCACCTTTATCGATTGCCGGACCGTCTGCAACAACCTCACCTTTCTTTACACGCTGTCCTTCGCGGACTATAGGTCTCTGGTTAATGCAGGTTTCCTGGTTAGTGCCCGAGAACTTGTTGAAACGGTATTCGACGCGTCTTTCATCGTCAAATCCCAGCATGGCTTCAGGACTATCCGGGTCGACGTCATATTTTATGACGACCCTCTTTGCATCAACATATTCAATAACGCCGTCTTCCTCGGCTGCAACCACACCGCGGCTGTCCACGGCAATCTTGCCTTCCAGACCGGTACCGACTATAGGAGCTTCCGGGCGCAGCAGTGGTACTGCCTGGCGCTGCATGTTCGAGCCCATGAGTGCACGGTTGGCATCGTCATGTTCGAGGAACGGGATCAGAGCTGCTGCCGCCGATACAATCTGCGCAGGAGCAACGTCCATATACTGTATCTGCGCAGGCGGAACAACGGGGAACTCGCCTTTATTACGGCATTTCACCCTTTCATTCTGAAATTCGCCGGTATCTTCATTGAACGGCGCATTTGCCTGTGCAATCGTAAATGCATCTTCCTGATCGGCACTCAGAAATTCAACTTCTCTCGAAACCTTTCCGTCCACAACCGTCCTGTATGGAGTCTCAAGGAATCCGTACTTATTGGCGCGTGAATAGATGGTCAGCGAAGAAATAAGACCGATATTCGGACCTTCAGGTGTTTCAATAGGACAGAGTCTTCCGTAATGAGAGTGGTGAACGTCACGAACCTCGAAGCCGGCTCTTTCTCTGGTAAGACCACCGGGGCCCAGAGCCGATATTCTTCTCTTGTGAGTAAGTTCAGCCAGAGGATTTGTCTGGTCCATGAACTGTGACAGCTGGTTGGTACCGAAAAATGCATTTATAACGCTGCTTATCGTTCTGGCATTCACCAGATCCTGGGGCTGGAACGATTCGCTGTCGCGCATATTCATTCTTTCTTTTATGGTACGTGCCATTCTGGCAAGGCCAACGTTGTACTGAGCGGCAAGCTGTTCACCTACAGTTCTTACGCGGCGGTTGCCGAGGTGATCGATATCGTCTATCGAGAAGTTTCCCGTCTTCAGCTTTATTATGTGCCTCATAATGGCAATAATATCTTCAATTGTGAGTATAGTGATATTGCTGGGTATATTCAGGCCCAGCTTGTCGTTCATTCTGAAACGGCCGACCTCACCGAGGTCATAGCGCTTGTCATTGAAGAACAATTTTTCGATCAGGCCCTGAGCAGTTTCAACATCAGGAGCCTCACCGCTTCTCAGCTGGCGGTATATGGCAAAAAGAGCTTCATCCTTTGTGTGTGAAGTATCCTTTTTCAGTGTATTCAATATCAGGTCCTGATCTGCAGATGTTTCAGCGCTGATCAGTTTGATAGTCTCTATCTCAGAATTCTTCAGTCTTTCTATATCCTCCTCTGTGAGCACCTGGTCCTTGCTGAGGAAGATTTCACCGGTAGTCATGTCAAACACGTCGTCTGCCACCATGCGTCCGGTAAATGATTCAATTTCAACATTCTTAACTTCAACTTCTTCAATGAGGTTGAACAGCTGCATTATCTGCTCGTCAGTAGTATAGTCCAGAGCACGCAGCAGAGTGGTTGCGGGGAATTTTTTCCTTCGATCTATATATACGTAGAGAATATTGTTTATATCAGTAGCAAATTCCACCCACGATCCCCTGAAGGGTATGATACGGGCGGAGTATATTGGTGTACCGTTAGGATGAACGGTCTGCGAGAATGCCACACCTGGCGAACGGTGCAGCTGAGTAACTACTACTCGTTCGGCGCCGTTGATGATGAATGTACCTTTCCTCGTCATAAACGGAAGGTTACCGAGGTATACTTCCTGTTCAACGCTGTTTACGAATTCTTCTGTCTCAGGATCTTTTGTCGACAATCTCAGTTTTGCTTTCAGGGGAGCGGAATAAGTCAGACCCCTTTCCTCGCATTCGGTAATGGAATACCTTGACTTTTCTATATTATATTCCAGGTAATCAAGCCTGTAAAATTCTTTGTTATCGAGGATAGGGAAGTTCTGCATAAATACAGCCTGCAACCCTTTATTTTCCCTCTTGGAAGGTAATGTTCTTAATTGCAGAAATTCTTCAAATGATTCTAACTGAATGTTTAACAGGTCCGGGATTTCGATTTTAGAAGGGATACGCGCGAAAGAAATTCTTTTATTATCCAATCTTTCCTCCATTAGATTTTCCTTTCTATACTATCACTAAAAAAGCTAATTATACAAAAATAGCGCAAAAAAGACAAGGCGGATTTCACCGCCTTATCTTTTTGCGATACATATTCGGAGTATTATATTGCTAAGTGCAGGCTTAAAGATTTTTTCACCTTGTCATTAGTTAAGCAATACAATTATTTTAATTCTACAGTTGCGCCGGCTTCTTCGAATTCCTTCTTCAGCTTGTCAGCTTCATCCTTGGAAACTGCTTCTTTGACAGTCTTAGGAGCGCCGTCTACGAGGTCTTTAGCTTCTTTCAGACCGAGGCCTGTGTGAGCGCGTACAACCTTGATAACGTTGATCTTCTTCTCACCAGCTGCAACAAGAACTACGTCGAACTCAGTTTTTTCTTCAGCAGGAGCAGCTGCAGCGGCAGCAGGAGCTGCGCCCATCATAACGGGAGCTGCTGCGGTTACACCAAATTCATCTTCTAAAGCTTTTTTCAGTTCAGAAGCCTCTAAGAGAGTTAAACCTTTGATTTTCTCTACTAATTCTGCAATTTTCTCTGACATTGTATGTTCTCCTGATATATTATTTTTCAATATTTCTTACGTAAAATACGGCCTTTCGTTATGCGGCCTGTTTTTTCTCTATTGCGTCGAGTACACCGACTATATCTCTCATTACCGCACCGATAGCGCCCACAATACCTGATGCCGGCGAAGCAAGGCTTCCAATAATACCCGCAATGATATCGGGCTTAGTCGGTAATGTAGAAAGCATATCCAGCTGACTACCCGGAAAGAACTGTTTCTCGATATAGCAGCCCTTCAGTGAGAACTTCTGGGTAGCGTCGAAGTACTTTTTGATTATCTTTGCCGGTGCGGAGGCATTATCGCTTTCGACGAAAGCAATACCCGACATACCGACCATCAGATCATTCAGCTTCTCATAGCCGTCGAATTCCGAGACAGCTTTCTTGAAAAGCGTATTCTTAAAGACCTTATACTTAATGCCCTCTTTCAGAAATTCCTTTCGGAGTGCGTTTATATCAGCCACGTTGACCTTTGCGTAATCAACGACAAAGATGGCGTGAGCAGACTGTATAAGTGTCCTAATCTGAGAGACTTGTTCTTCTTTTTCTGTTATATTCATTACTCTCCCAAACCACTTATTCGTTAAATAAAAATAGAAGCATTTATTTTCCTGAGTGCGTAAACTTTATAATGCAAAAAGACGGTTCTACTGCGTAAAACCGTCCCCGCCAGAAATCTTATTTTATCAGAGCAACTTCGTCCTTGGAAATCTTCAGTCCAGGGCCCATTGTTGTTGAAAAGAAAAGGCTTTTTACGTACTGACCTTTTGCTGCCGATGGTTTCAGTTTGATGATAGTCGACAGGAAGGCTCTGGCGTTTTCGACAAGCTTGTCCTCGGTGAAGGATACTTTTCCGAGTGATGTATGTACGATACCGGTTTTGTCAACGCGGAATTCAATCTTTCCGGCTTTGACTTCCTTAACTGCAGTAGCAACATCCATTGTCACTGTACCACTTTTGGGGTTCGGCATAAGTCCTTTAGGTCCGAGAATTCTTCCCAGCTTACCAAGCTCAGCCATTACATCCGGAGTAGCAACCACCACATCCACGTCAGCCCAACCGCCCTTGATTTTTTCAAGGTACTCTTCGAACCCGGCAAAGTCTGCACCGGCGTCCAAAGCTTCCTGAGCCTTTGCGCCTCTTGCTACCACAAGTACTTTCACCTCCTTGCCAGTTCCGTTAGGAAGGCTTACCGTACCGCGTACCATCTGATCTGCATGCCTGGGGTCTACGCCTAATCGTATAGCACAGTCCAGCGACTCTGTAAATTTCACGTTTGATATCTCCTTAAGGACTTTGATTGCCTCGGCAATCGTATACTCCTTATCGAGATCCATTTTTTCTTTAAGCGTTTTAACTCTTTTAGATACTTTCATTATATACCAATCCTCTGTTCCTAAAGCATAAATGAATTTTTAATCTTCGACTGTAAAGCCCATACTGCGGGCAGTACCGGCCACCATGCTGAATGCATGGTCTATATCGTTTGCATTGAGGTCGGGCATCTTCATTTCAGCTATTTCCCGTACCTGAGCCTTTGTTACCTTTGCAACCTTATTCTTATTTGGTTCAGCCGAGCCCTTTTCAACCTTGGCAGCCTTCTTGAGAAGCTCTGCGGCAGGCGGGGTTTTAGTAATAAAGGTAAAGGATTTATCAGAAAACACAGTGATAACGACAGGGATGATCAATCCAGCTTTATCCTGGGTTCTGGCGTTAAACTGCTTACAGAATTCCATGATATTTACGCCTTTTTGTCCGAGTGCCGGACCAACCGGTGGTGAAGGATTAGCTTTGCCGGCAGGAATTTGCAGCTTGATATAACCAGTTATTTTTTTTGCCATAATTAAACCTACAGATCTATTTTATTTTAATTCTTAATTTCGAATTTTGAATTTTGAATTAAGATCCAAATAAAATTCAGAATTCATAATTTACAATTATCTATTATTTTTCTAGCTCAGCCTGTACAAAATCTATCTCGACAGGCGTCTTGCGGCCGAATATAGACACCATCACCTTAATCTTCATCTTCTCTTCGTTGACTTCCTGTATGTAGCCGGAGAAGTTGTTGAACGGACCGTCGATGATCTTCACGAAGTCACCTACGCGGAAGATAGTTTCCATCCTTTCGCTGTCCTGCTCCTGCGTGATGCGTCCCACAATACGCTTGACCTCTTCGGGCTGCAAAGGATTAGGATTTTTTCCGGTACCCAGAAACCCCATAACCGAAGGAGTGTTCATGATAAAATCCTTGACCTGGTTATCCAGATCCGCCTGCACCAATATGTAACCCGGGAAGAAGTTTTTATTCTTGGTCTTTTTCTTTCCGTCCTTGACCTCAAAAACCTTCTCGGTAGGCACGAGTATCTCCTGGATTTTAGCTCTCAGCTGATCGCTATCCTTCAGTTCCGTTTCGAGCAAGGACTTCACCTTGTTCTCATGCCCGGAAAATGTTCTGACTACATACCACTTCAATTCCATTTCTAGAATATCCCTTTAAATATTTGGGTAATCGCCATATCAATGAAGTAAGTGAATACCGCAATGATAACGCAGACGACTATCACAATAGTGGTAGATTCCTTGAGTTCATCCTTTGTCGGCCAGGTAACTTTTTTCATTTCCTTGGCGACGTCATTCACGAAATTTTTGATTTTTTCTTTCATAATGCTCTGCTGAGTATAATTCCTGGCACGTCAGGAGGGACTCGAACCCCCAACCTGCGGTTTTGGAGACCGCTGCTCTGCCAATTGAGCCACTGACGTGTTTTTAGAAAATTTACTTTGTTTCCTTATGAACAGTGTGTTTCTTGTCCCAGCGGCAGTACTTCTTGTACTCTACCCTTCCAGGATGAAGTCTTTTGTTCTTAGTAGTGGTGTAATTTCTTCTTTTGCACTCTGTGCACTCTAAAGTGATTATATCTCTCATAGTCTTTTGTAATTTATTTTCACAGTGTAATTTTTTATATTTCAGAGCTGACGACCGGGATTGAACCGGTGACCTCATCCTTACCAAGGATGTGCTCTACCAACTGAGCTACGTCAGCCTTAAATCCTTTAGTTCTGAGTTTAGAGTTCTGAGTTCAGAATTAAAAGAGCAGTCAGTTTCAGACCAGCAACTCAGAACTCATAATTCAAGACTCACAACTAAATGGAGCGGGAGACGGGACTCGAACCCGCGACCAACAGCTTGGAAGGCTGTGACTCTACCAACTGAGTTACTCCCGCTTAAAACCCTGAATATATGCACCGGAGGGTTGATTCGAAAGACCGGCGCAATCAGCATGTGTAGAAAAAGAAGATTTGACCGCCTGCAGATGAAAGTTGTCAAACGATTATCACTAATCTTCAACCTTCAGCATTCAGCAATCAAAAACCGGTGGGCGGCGAGGGATTCGAACCCCCAAAGGCGTATGCCAACGGATTTACAGTCCGCCCCGGCTCTCCAACTCCGGCGTCCGCCCATAAAAGTTTTCATTGCAAAATTTAGAGTACTAATATAAGGGCTTTTTGATTCAGGTGCAAGAAAAAAATAACAGTTAATTTATTTTATCTTGTTTTTTCTGGTAGGTCTGTATATTCTGTGGTAATGATCCATAGTGAGCGGCACCCGGCTGTTTCAGCGTGGGTGCGCTCTTAAATCGAATGATATTTTACCATCTTCCGGCTATTGGGAGTGTGAAACTGAATGTAGCTCCCTGTTTGGGCTCGCTGTGGCACGTCAGTTCTCCGCCGTTCCTCTCTGCCAGCTCCCGGCACAGTGCCAGTCCGAGTCCGGTGCCGCTTTCACCTTTGGTGCCCTGCGTTGTGATGCTTTTATTGAAGCTGAATATCTTATTTATCTGTTCTTCCGATAATCCCTTACCGTTGTCATGGACAGATATCACAACCATGTCGTCTTCAATAGAATTCGTGACTTCTACTGAACCGCCATTATCGGTATACTTCAGGGCGTTGGCTATGAGGTTTCTAAGTATTGACTGGAACATATTCTTGTCGGCTACTACTTCAGTAACCGGGTCAACATGGTTCAGCAGCCGGATTCCTTTCGCTGCGGCTGTATGTTCAAATATTGCCACTGCCTCTCGGGCTGCTTCACCAAGATACAGGCGTTCAGGATCGAATTCCATTTTCCCCGACTGTATGCGCGCCCAGTCCAGCAGATTGACCAGCAGTCCAAACAGTTTTTTCGATGCCGAATTTATCATCTCAGAAAAAGAAACTATATCCTCCTTGCTTAGCGAATCAATATCATTTGCCAGCGCATCACTCAGCCCCATCAGTCCCATGAATGGTCCTTTGAGGTCATGAGCAATGATGGAGAAAAATTTATCTTTCTGAGCATTGATCTCCTTCAGTTCGTTTTCCGATGCGACGAGTTTTTCATTCAGTTCCACCAGCTGAAAGTTCAGTTCCTCCAGCTGCTCATTCTTTGTCTGAGTCTCGATAGAGAATTTTTCAAGCTCCTCTTCGGCAAGTTTTTTCTGAGTAATATCAACGACCGAAATAATGTCGTATTTTGCCCCCATATAAGTGAACTGCTTGAAAGCTACGACTCCCCAGAATTTTTTATTTTCGTTCAGTATAATAACCATCTCGCTGGCCCACACACGCTCATCATTCAGATATTTAGCCATCTCCCTGGGGTGCCTGTCGCGCAGCAGCCTTTTGATGAATGATACGCTTTTTTCACCGCTGAACTCATTTATATCCTTTATGTCGAAAAGCTGCAGTGCCTTTTTGTTGTGGCGCCTGATTTTTCCGGAATTTTCGTGAACGAGAAATATTGCCATTTCTGCCTGGTCGTAGGCAGTATCAAACAGATCGATCTGCTCCTGAAGCCTTTCACCATACTCCTTCTTCTTTTTCATGTCCTTGTAGAGCGTGAAGTAAAAGATAATCATCGCCACAAAGCTAATCTGCAGCAGATGTACTATACTTCTGATAGTGTCATCCGAATTTTCCTCGACACTCTTGAGCATTTCTTTTGCCTTCTCGTCTTCGAATGAATTGATGAAGTGCAGCAGACTGTCTATATTTTTTTTCTCGTTAACATGTTTCTTAAATCGTGTTATATATTCCCGGCTTCCCCTGTCGCCGCTGCTGATGGTATTCAGCCAGCTTTCACGTTCCTTATACAGCTCATCTATTTCATCCGTCAGCTGCTTCTTTTGGGGGTCGAGCTTCACGACGTCGTTCAGTGCAGAATTAAGAGATGCTGCTTCGCTTCTAAGTTCGTTGAGCAGTACAATATACTGATGCGCAAATTCCGGGTTGTGTGTCGCACAGTATGCTGCTTCACTCCTCTCGAGCTGAGAAAATGTAAAGACCATTGTGCCGACTTTATTCTTTTCACTGTATAGCGTATTCAGGCTGGTCTCGATACCGTGTCCTTTTTCGTGTTTCAGCAGTGTCAGAAATGCAAATCCGCCCAGCACCAGCATTACCGCCAGAAAGCGCAGTATTATTTTATTTTCTATCAGTTTCTTCATTCCTATCATCAGATTATCCTTTCAATATTCTGGCGCAACTCTATTGCACGGCGATCCTGATCAGAGATCCAATACCGGCTGAACACCCCCTTCACAAATACAGCACCGCCACTCCATATTATCGTATGGATTGTCAAAATATTAATTTCTCCGACGGGTAATAATTCGAGGAGATATTCATTTTTGCGGCTTTTCAGGCTGAAATAGTCTGCTTCAGCATCAGTGCTTCCAGAGCTCACGGTCGAGGCTGCGGTACTGAATTGCTTCGGAAACGTGCTGAGACTTAATGCATTCTGAACTCTCAAGATCGGCAATTGTGCGGCTTACTTTCAGTATGCGGTCATAGGCACGCGCAGAAAGGCCCAGTTTGGTCATAGCCATCCTGAGTATCTCCTGAGATGACTGGTCAAGCGTGCAGTATTTCCTTACCTCATTGCTGCCCATATCTGCATTGGTGAATATGTATTTCTGTGTGCTGAACCGTTCGAGCTGGATTTTACGAGTATTCATTACACGCTCCCTGATTTCCGAAGATGATTCGGCTTTAACAGCTGCAGTCAGTTCCTTATATTTCACAGCAGGCACTTCAATATGTATGTCAATCCGGTCCAGAAGAGGCCCTGAGACCTTGCTCATGTATTTCTGTATCTGGAGTGCAGTGCAGGTGCATTCCTTGTCAGGGTCAGAATAGTAGCCGCAAGGACAGGGATTCATTGCAGCTGCAAGCATAAAGTTGGCGGGAAATTCCACGGACATTCTGGCCCTGCTGACAGTAACACACGAATCCTCGAGCGGCTGTCTGAGTACTTCCAGCACGTTTTTTCTGAATTCCGGCAGTTCATCGAGGAACAGCACTCCATGGTGCGCAAATGATACTTCACCCGGACGCGGAAATGAACCGCCCCCGATAAGCGCAGCATCTGATATAGTGTGGTGAGGACTGCGGAACGGTCGCTCTGTCAGCAGCGGCTTGTTTCTGGGCAGTATGCCCGCAACACTGTGTATCTTGGTGGTTTCCAGGGCCTCCTCGAACGACATAGGGGGCAGTATGGTCGGTATCCTTTTGGCCAGCATGGTCTTGCCCGATCCGGGAGGACCAATCATCAGTATGTTGTGCCCGCCTGCTGCAGCCACTTCCAGAGCACGCTTTACATTGCTCTGTCCCCTGACGTCAGAAAAGTCCACGTGATACCGGTTTATCTGCGAGAACAGCTCATTCCTGTCTGTCACCACCGGTACCGCCGCAATTGTTCCATTCAGCAGGTCTATGGTTTCCTTCAGCGATGACACTCCGAATACCTCTATACCGTCTACAATGGCAGCTTCACCGGCAGAAGATGCAGTGAGCACAATTCTCTTCATCCGGTTTTTCTTTGCCTCAACCGATATCGGCAGTGCTCCTTTTACCGGTCTGAGTGTACCGTCAAGTGATAATTCGCCCAGAAATATTGTATCTTCCGCCCATCCGTCGGCAACCTTTCCGAGAGCCGCTATAAGCCCAACGGCGATAGGCAGGTCGAATGAACTTCCCTCCTTCCTTATGTCGGCAGGAGCCAGGTTTACAGTGATCTTTTTTACCGGGAATTCGAATCCGCTGTTTCTTATCGCGGCAACGACGCGCTCGCGGCTTTCCTTTACCGCATTGTCCGGCAGGCCGACTATGATGAATGCAGGCAGCTGTTTTTCATAGTTGGTTTCAACTTCTACAATATATGCTTCTATACCGAAAGTCGCACTCGAATATACTTTCGACAACATATATCCCCCGTTTATAATTATTCCGCCCTGGCTGGCAGGTTAAAAACGGCACTGCAATAATGATCTGTGTGCGGCTGAACTATGCCCGGTGTTTTTCATGCACCGGAACAACGTTCCGCAGCCTGTCTAAAGTTAAAATTTTTTGTGTAATATTCAATATCGGGCGTAATTCGGGGACCTTCTTCCGTCACTACCGGAAGAAGGTCTTAAAAGGAAAGGGCTATTTGAACCTGCGCAGGAATTCGATTCTGTCTCGCAGCTGTTCAACCGGGACAAGCAGTTTTTCCTTGCCGAACAGGCCGTCCTCGCGGTTGCGGAAAACAAGCTCATAATCTTTGCTCATTACTATGGCCTCCTCGGGACAAACCTCCTCACAGAAACCGCAGAATATGCATCTGAGCATATTGATCTCAAATTTCTCAGGGTAACGCTCTTTTTCGTTCTCAGTCTCATTAGCCTGGACCTCAATTGCAAGCGCCGGACATACACGGCTGCACAGCCCGCAGGCCACGCAGCGTTCCATTCCGTTTTCCTCTTTGACAAGGACCGGCCTTCCGCGATATGCTGCCGGCGGAGTGAACTTTACTTCCGGATACTGCATGGTAAACTTAGGCTTAAAAATCTGCCTGAACGTCTGTGCAAGTCCCTTTGCTATCTCCGGTATATATAATTTTTCAAGTATTGACAGATCTTCTGTACGTTTTCTGACAGGCATAAAAAAACCTTTCTGATTTTTTACAATTCCCAGTTTTAGTTCTCAGTTCTCAGTTATAATTTAAAAATCATGATAATAGCTGCAACCCATACGAGATTCAGCAGAGAAAGAGGGAACATCACTTTCCAGCCCAGATTCATAAGCTGATCATATCTGAACCTTGGTATGCTCCAACGGACCCATATGAAAAAGAACAGTACCGCTCCGGTCTTCAGTAAAAATGCCGCCACATTGAGCAGTGCCGACAGGTTCTGATCCAGTGCAAGTTTATCGAGGTAGGGGATCTGATATCCGCCCAGATATAGAGTTACAATCATTGCACTTGCCACTATCATATTGGCATATTCTGCCAGGAAGAACCCGGCAAACTTGGTACTGCTGTATTCGGTATGATATCCGCCGACCAGCTCCGGTTCCGCCTCGGGAAGGTCGAACGGGAGTCTGTTTGTCTCCGCAAAGGCAGACACCACAAATGTAATGAACCCCACCGGCTGAATTATCGCATTCCACATCCATCCGTACTGTGACTGCACAATTGCTTCAGGGCGCAGCGATCCGGACAGCAGCAGTACACCGGCAATGGAAAATCCCATAGATACCTCATAAGATATCATCTGAGCCGAAGACCTGACACCGCCTAAGAGTGAATACTTGCTGCCGGAAGACCAGCCGGCAAGCGTAAGTCCATAGACTCCAAGCGAAGTAAGTGCAAGTACGTAGAGTACTCCGATATTCACATCGGCAACCATCAGTTTTATATTCTGTCCGAAGATATTTATATCGGGACCGAAAGGTATCACGGCATAGGTTGTAAGAGCTACAAAAAGGCTTATAAACGGCGCAAGGGCATGAATGAAGCGGTTTGCGGCCGCAGGCACAATATCTTCCTTCAGAAACAGTTTGAGCACATCAGCAAACGGCTGAAGGAGTCCCAGCCAGCCTACCCTGTTGGGACCGATACGGTCCTGTATCCAGGCAGAGATCTTTCTTTCGAAATATACCAGGTATGCCACTGTAGTCAGCATAACCGACACAACAACAACAACCTTTATAAGCGCGTAGTTGCCCGCGCTGATGAAACCGAGTATTCCGTTCCAGAGAATTTGCAGAATATTCATGTATTGTTTTCTCTATTAAGTTCTTTTATCATTGAGTTCGAATTTCTTATTTTAACTTTTTACCACCTGGCCGCATTCGCCGATACTGTCGTAATCCATTCCCCTGAAATCTTTCACGGTACCGGCAATCTCAAGAAATACGTCTTCCGATGTATCGTATTTGTTTTTATCACCCATGTGAGATGCAATCAGTGAAATCATCTGCCAGCCGGGGTATGCATCTTTTCTGTTCTTTCGCGCCCACTTATCGAAGTCCGTCCCGAACTTATCGAGGCGGCTCATTGACATTCCGTCCAGACTCCTGTCCATATGTCTGGTTGCCACTGCCGGTCTGATACGCTGTACGCGTTTCTGGAAATTGACCATGGTCCCGTTTTTCTCGGCATATGAACTTGCCGGCAGTACTATTGCAGCCAACTCAGTAGTATTGTTCGGATTGACCGCGTGAGTTACAAGCAGCTGCAGTTCAGGCAGCACCCGCCTGATGCGCTCGTCTATGCCTGCAATGTCGTCTTCGAGGCAGTAAACTGCTTTAATGGTTCCGTCTGCGATCTGCCGTACAAAGGCATCAATATCAGTTACAGGACTGATCCCCAGCAGTCTGAGTCCTTCGGCGTTCGGAGCCTTATCGTCGCGTATAAGTCTATCATCTCCGCTTCCGGGAGTGATGTGATCGAAGTAGGTTATTTTATTCGAATGAAACACTCCCGAAGCCAGCTTTTTCAGCATGTAATTGTCTTCCAGAGTAGCAAAAGGAGATGCGACGAACAGTATTTCGGATGATTTGAATGATTTCAGCCTGTCAGCCACAGGAATGAGTGCTTCCGATATATCCTGCATTACCGACGGGCCGTTCTCCTTAATTATCACACTTTCGATCCTGTTGCCGTTTATATGTCCGAATGTATTGAGCCTTCCGGCATCGCACATCCAGTAGCTGTTCACATCCTGATTAAAGCGCGGGGTAAGGCGAAGTATGATATTGTTCCTGACCCAGATCTCGTCGTTGCAGCCGCGCGCGCAGCCGGTGCAAATTGAGTTGGTCTTGGACATGTCCCACACGCGGGCCTTGAACCTGAAATCCCTGTTTGTCAAAGCACCCACCGGGCAAATATCGGTGGTATTCAGCGAATAGGCATTGTCCATGCTCTTGCCGGGAAAAGTATTTATAGTTACACGGTTACCCCTTTTAACGAACGTAAGCTGGTTTTCACCTGCAATCTCATCGCAGAAGCGTATGCAGCGCGAGCAGCTGATGCATCTTTCCGCATCGAACATAACAAACGGGCCCAGCGGAACGCGTTTATCCTTGTGCGTTTTTTCGTCGTCGTAGCGGCTTTCACCCTTATTATACTTATAAGCATAATCCTGAAGCTTGCATTCCCCGGCTTCATCGCAGACCGGACAGTCGAGCGGATGGTTGATTAGCAGGAATTCCATTACAGCATCGCGTGCCTGTACTGCCTTGGAAGAGTCAATATTGACCACCATGCCGTCGGCAGCGAGCGTAGCGCAGGCAATCACCAGTTTCGGCATTTTCTCAACTTCCACCAGACACATGCGGCAGTTGCCCGAGACCGACAGACTGGGATGCCAGCAGAAGTGCGGGATGGTAATGCCGTTTTCGGATGCAACCTGTATTATAGTTTGCCCCTGTTTGAATTCAATCTCTTTTCCGTTGATCGTGATTTTGGGCATATATTACCTGTTTTTCTCTCTCTTCAATATTTCAGGTTCATACAAAGCCGAATGTCAGGCTGTATGAGCGCGATATTACTGTTTTCAAAAAATAACGTTAAATATAATAAATTCTGATAAAACTAGTAAGCGGTTAAAAAGGATTGCCGCTTTTCAGGACGATAGTGCTCAGCACCTCTTCGCTAAGTGTTTCGTTGGCAATCTGAAGCACCTCATCGGCGCTTACGGCATCTATTTCCCTGATAGATTCCTCAACACTGATTACCCGGTCGTAGTAGATTTCGGACTGGGCATTGCGGAACATCCTGTCAGACATGCTTTCAAGAGCGATGATCATATTTCCTTTCAGGTATTCCTTGGCTTTTTTCAGTTCCCGCTCAGTAACCCGCTTTTCCCTGAGCTTTTTGTATTCATTCAGTACTAGCGAGCGCGACTTTTCGAAGAATTTTTCGCTGGTGGATAAATAAACGCCGAAGGCTGAGATATCGTAGAATGAATTCAGGAATGAGTTAAGCTGATAACAGATACCGTTTTTCTCCCTTATGGTCTGAAAAAGTCTGGAAGAACTGCCCTCACCTATTATGTGGGACAGCACATTGACCATAGCGCGCTTCCTGTCGGCATAGCCGTATGTGGATGTGCCGATAATCGTGTGGACTTGCTGTATTTCCTTTTCGACGAAGTAGTCGCCGCGCCCGCCGCTTTGGGCAAATTTTCTTTTGATATATTTCTTACCGAGGTCTTTGACTATATATTTCCCGGCAAGCCTGACTATCTGATCATGATCCACATTACCGCAGGCAGCTATGGTCAGCTGGTTAAAGCCGTACTTCTTTTCTATAAAATCGACCATGTCATCGCGGCTGAATTTTCTTATATTCTTTTCTGTACCTATCACAGGAAGACCCAGTGAGTATCCCGAAAAGAGATATTCCTCGAACTTATCGAATATAAGCTCCTCGGGAGAATCCTCTATATCGTACAATTCATCGACTATGACACCGGCTTCCTTTTTTATTTCGCTGTCCTTGAAGGCTGGATTTTGTATCATGTCAGCCAGCACATCGAACGTTTTTTCAATATATTGTGAAAGTCCCCGCCCGTAGTAGCAGGTATGTTCCTTCGATGTAAAGGCATTCAGATATCCGCCGTATGATTCTATATCGCTTGCTATCCTGGCCGGAGAGCGTTTATCGGTTCCCTTGAACAGCATATGTTCTATGAAGTGGGTGATACCGTTGCTGTTTTTGTTCTCGTCGCGCGAACCGACGTTGAACCAGAAGCCAAGCGAAAAAGAATCTATGTATGGAATGCTTTCGGTTACGATTTTAATTCCCTGAGGCAGTATTGTTTTTTTTATTTCTGTAGATACCATTATTTCCTGAGCGGGTATATTTTAAATTAGTTTTAAATATAGACAAATCAGGTCGCGTAGTCAAGAAACAATGCCGGTTGATATGCTTGACCTTTGGGCCCAAAATGCTTATATATTTTAAACATCCCTGGCACCGCACAATAACCATCATTAAAAAGGAGGCACATATGTCGACCTATATTCTCCTGACGAAACTCTCACCCGACAAACTGGTAGATCCCAGAAAAAGAGAGACAATAGGACGCGAATGGTTCGAAGAGGTAAAGACCAGATGTCCTGAAGCCAAATGGATTGAACACTATGCACTGCTGGGAGAATACGATTTTATGGATATCTATGAGGCACCTAATGAAGAAACAGCCGCGAAGGTATCGCTTATTACCATGTCCAAGGGTGCAGTCAAGGCAGAAAGCTGGAGTGCAATTCCCTACAGGAAATTTGTGGAGATAGCAAAAGGATTGTAGTGAGTAAGGGATTGTTGGGAGTTCTGAGGCTGATTAACCAGTGCGCCGGCCATTGCAGCCGGCGCCAGGTTGTTAATATATTTTTATTCAGCGGGGTGATTTTCATTAAAATCTCCACACACCGTGATTCCGGTTTACTTCAGCAGTACCATCTTTCTTGTTTCTGAAAAACTGCCTGAGCTCAGACGGTAAAGGTATATACCGCTCGTAAGGTTCATATCACCGGCAGAGAATTTTACGCTGTGACTGCCCGCATTCTGTACCTCATTTACCAGTACGGCAACTTCCTTGCCCAGAATATCATAGACTTTCAGCGTCACATTTCCCGCTGCAGGAAGACTGTATTTTATTACAGTAGCCGGATTGAAAGGATTCGGATAATTCTGGTTCAGCTGAAACACTGTAATTACCTGCTGTTCACCATCTACTCCGGTAGCTGTACCCGTCTTAAATGCAAACAGTTCACTCCATGCACTCTGTCCGAACTGATTTAATGCTGCCACCCTCCAGAAATGATTTTTATTTACGGTAAGGAACTGCGGCAGTGTGATTGCAGTATCTTTGATTCCGGTAGAATCGACCAGCACAGTTGAAGGTGTAATCGTCATGCTGTAGGAAATCTGAAACCGGTAAGCATCTGTTCCCGGATTTTTATTCCATTTGAAGTCAGGATTTATAACCACATTGGAAGTTTTGTTCTGAGGAGTGCTCAGTGCCGGGGTTACAGGAAATCCGGTCTTAAAGCTGCTTACTGCAGAATAGGGACTTACGCCGGCAATATTTTCGGCTGTCACTCTCCAGTAGTATGTCTTCTGACCGGTCAGTCCGGTAAGTACATACGACGTGTCAGTTAGCAGTCCGGAATTTACCACAAATGTTCCGAATGAAGCGTCTGCAGATACCTGGAGTCTGTAAAAACTTGCGCCCGGAGCATAATTCCATTTCAGTGTAACCGTATCGCGCTGATCGGCAGCGTTGTTTGAAGGTGATGAGGGTACCGGAGCTGCGGCTGCTGATACTTCCACGGTCTGGCTCATCAGACTTTCATTTGAGTTTCTGTCGAGAGCTGTAATTACGAAATAATTTCCCGTACCCTGTTTCAGCGGGACATAATTCATTGATCCGGTTATATCGTATATGTTTGCCGGGTTTGCGAGATCGGCTTCAGAAACTGCTGAACTGCTGAACCGGTATATGACGTAACGCGCCGCCGTGTCCTTAGCGTCTGTTTTTACAGGTGCATCCCAGACAAGTGAGGTTCTGGCGGAATTGGCGAGGCGTGAGAACCTGAAGTTCTGCGGAACTCCCGGAGGCGTAGTTTCCTTCCAGTCCATAACCGGCGTCAGAGCTATATATCTGTACAGATCCTTTTTAAGTGTGTCTACTATTCCTTTCGGGTTGCCGAGCAGGCTGCCGCTGTTGTAGTGTACGCTGCCCTGGCATTTGATGTTTGCCCTGTTCAGTCTTATCTGGTTTGGAAGTTCGCTCGATGAGCTCCAGGCACTGATGCGGTAGTCTGCATGACCTACATACAGGTGCCTGTGGTTGGCGGCTGCGGAATCTGCCCACCATTTCATTATCCTCGCATAATCGGTCGAACCGCAGCTGATGGAAGAACCGATTGACCAGTATATCTGGGGGTTAATATAATCTATTGATTTTCTCTGCATCCAGGCAATACCGTCTGCGAACAGTTCGGAGTAGCTGTACATTCCGCATATACCGGCAGGATAGCCTGCCCTCCACATACCTGACGGACTTATACCGAATTTCACATATGGTTTCAGGGCCTTGAGGCTGTCTGAGATCTGGGATATAAGTATGTTTACATTGTCGCGCCTCCAGTTGGCGAGATTAGTAAATCCGCGGGAGTAGTTCTTGTATGTAGCGGCATCTTCATTTGTAATATCCGAGACATAGAAATAATCGTCGAAGTGTATACCGTCCACGTCGTACCTTCTGGCAACGTCCATTATGACGTTGGTAACATATTCACGGACCATAGGCAGGCCGGGATCCAGAATTTTTGTCTTTCCGAAAGTAAGTATCCATTCGGGATGAGTATTTGTAATGTGTTTCGGGCTTACTTCGTAGGAAGAACCGGAGTACTTTGCCCTGTAAGGATTCAGCCATGCATGCAGTTCCATGCCTCTTTTATGCGCTTCTTCTATTGCAAACTGCAGAGGGTCATAGTAAGGTGACGGCGGAGCACCCTGGGTACCGGAAACCCAGTATGACCATGGGTCATATTTCGAATTATACAGAGCATCGCATTCCGTACGTATCTGGAACATTACTGCATTTACTCCTGCAGCCTTCAGGTTGTCGAGCATCTCTACGAGTGTTCTTTTCTGCGCGGCTGCATCCTTCGTATATGATGAATTAGGCCAGTCTATGTTTCCCACAGTCGCTATCCATGCGCCGCGGAATTCACGTTTCGGAGGATTGCTTTGGGCGGTCGTTACAACCGTCAGCAGCAGACAGAAGAATAGTATAAAATATTTCATGTTTCTCCATTGTTTCATGGTTTAAAAAAAAGCCGGAGTCCCATCTGGGCAATTCTCCGGCTTATCTGAAAGAAAATTATTATTTCAGTATAGTCATTTTCTTTACCTGATGGAAACTACCAGCTGTAAGCGAATAGAAGTATATACCGCTTGAAACATTATACCTGCCGATATTCAGGTTATAAGAGTGATTCCCTGCAGGCATGAACTCATCGATAAGCGAAGCAACCTCGTTTCCGAGTATATCGTAAATCTTCAGCGTTACCCTTCCGGCTTCGGGCATCTGATAGCTGATGACAGTCGAAGGATTAAATGGATTAGGATAGTTCTGCATCAGCGCGTATTCAGCCGGCATTACTGCGGTTTCTTCATCAACACCAGTCTGCGTGGTTGTCCGGAATCCAAATCCTTTTGACCATCCGCTGGTGCCGAGTGTGTTTTCGCATGATATTCTCCAGTAATAGAACTTACCTGTCTGCAGACCTGATACACTCGTTGTAGTGTCGGTCAGAGAGATATTTTTTATTGGTGTACCAGCAAAAGAAGAAGATGTTGAAAGCTGAAATTTATAGCTGGTTGCCTTAGACGATTTGAGCCACTTGAATGTAACATTGAGAGGCATGTTAATCGATGCATGCGCAGGTTCTACCAGCGTAGCCATTCCCGGAAATCCGGGTTCAAAGCTGCGGACATCAGAGGCGACACTCTGTCCTCCGACACCATAGGCAGTAACACGCCAGAAGTATTTTCCGTCAGGGGCGTTCTTCTTAAATACAAGCGATCCGGATGTATATTCAGAAACATTCGCCAGTACATTCGATTTGAATGTGGGATCGGTGGAAACCTGAACGTTGAACCTTTCATGCGACGGGGCAACTTTCCAGCTCAGTGTTGTCGTATTTTTCTGCGTGGCATCACCATCTGCAGGCAGCAGGAGTTCAACTTTTGTCGGCTGAAGTCCGGTGGTATCAAAAAGGAAAGCTTCGCTAAGCTCACTTTCATTTCCATACCTGTCGACCGATGCAACGCAGTAATAGTTGCCATTGGTAACCGAGTACTTTGCATAGGCGCTGTTCAGATAGGTTTCACCCGTCAGGCCGAACAGATTCTCGGAAGTCTCTGTATTGCCCGGCAGTGATTCGAATCTGTAGACTGCATAGAAGAATGCAGTGTCGCCTGTCGAGGAAGCCTCAGCTTTATCCCAGTTCAGTTCGTATCTGTTGCTTACAGAGTTTTTCACCATTTTCAGGTTCTTCGGCGGAAGCGGCTTATTTTCAAGCGAACCCTTTATCCACTTCATAGGGGGTATCAGAGCCGGATGAGTGCAGAAGCTGTATTTCATGGAATCTGAAGAAGCCCCCATATTTCCAATGATGCTTTTTGCGCTGAAGAATATACCGCCGCTGATCAGAGGGTTGTTCCTGTTGATAGTAGTTTCGTATGTAAACTCGTCCGGCAGCCATCCGTCTGAGCTGTATTTGTAGGCAGGCATACCAATATAAAGCTGTCTTCCGTGCAGGAATGATTCCTGGGCCCAGTTTCTGTCGGCATTGCTGTAACGCTGGCTGTATAACTGCGGTACGATATAATCGATATAATACTCACCGGTATGAGCGACCTTATTAGTGTCAGTATAATTGCCAGCCATCCAGCTGGTTGGATTGCCGTATACCTCACTCATGCCTATACTGGCGCTCGGACTCATTCCGAATTTCACCCATGGTTTGGCAGTCTTTATGCTGTCGTTGAGCATTTTGAGCAGAAGGTTGACATTGTTCACGCGCCACAATGCCTTGTCTGTAAATCCATAGCTATAGGCCTTGAATGACTTTGAATCATCATATGTGCCATAGGCACCATAGGCATAAAAGTAGTCATCGAAGTGAATGCCGTCCACATTATATCTGTTTACCACATCCATAACAACTTTTGTAACATACTCCCTTACCTGCGGATTTCCCGGATCGAGGAATCTGTACTCGGTTCCGTTACACTTCAGTATCCATTCCGGATGCTTGAAGATCACGTGGTTCTGAGAGATATTAGAAAGACTGCCACCGGACATCATTGCGCGGTATGGATTAACCCAGGCGTGCAGCTCCATTCCTCTTTTATGGCATTCTTCAATTGCAAATGTCAGCGGATCGTAGTTCGGATCCTCCGGCGCCTGTCCCTGTGTGCCTGTAAGGTACGCTGACCAGGGTTCATATGAACTTTTATACACCGCATCGCACGCAGGCCTGATATGGAAGTATATCGTATTGATTCCCTGAGCTTTGTGGATATTCAGCATCTCAATAAGCTGCTTTTTCTGCGCACTTATTGTGGCTGCATTCGTACCCTGTGAGCTTGGCCAGTCGATTCCGAGAGATGCCATCCAGACACCCCGGACTTCATATTTGTTCTGCTTGATCTGTGCAGACAGATACGTCGATGAAATACTAAAGATCGCAAGTATCAGTAACAGTCTTGTTATTTTCATAGTACTCTTTTAGGTTAGTGGGTGAAATAATTATATGCATTAGTTGCGCTGGAGTTTTATTCCGCTTAGAAAATTAAAAAAATTTTATTATAATTCCGTTATTTTTTTTTGTACACTGCCAAGTTTCGGAGATATTTGACATGAATAAAGCACCTATGAACAGAAGTATCATGCTTTCGGACGAGGAAATCGGTGATTATGCGGAAAGGTGCATAAATTTGAATGCCCCGGCTTCAGAAGAACAGGTTATCGGGCATACAATAAATCAGGACCTTTTTGACGTCATCGGATTTCTGCCTGCAGAATCAGTCGACCTGATGTTCATCGATCCGCCATATAACCTGACAAAAACATTTAAAAGTTCGAAATTCTCCAGGACTTCCATAGATGCCTATTCTGAATATATCGATTCATGGCTGAGCCGGCTGATCAGGCTGCTTAAGCCGAATGCTTCCGTATATATCTGCGGCGACTATTTGTCCTCAACATCCATTCATCTTACAGCCGGCAAATATCTGAGGCTCCGGAACAGAATCACCTGGCAGCGCGAAAAAGGAAGAGGAGCGATGAAGAACTGGAAAAATTCTTCCGAGGATATCTGGTTCTTCACAAATTCCGACGAATACAAATTCTATGTGGACCGGGTAAAAGAAAAAAGATTTGTACTCGCCCCTTACAGGATCGATGGAAAGCCGAAGGACTGGCAGCAGGATGAAGACGGCAGATTCAGACTTACCCATCCTTCAAACATCTGGACTGACCTTTCAGTACCGTACTGGTCCATGCCCGAAAACACCGAACACCCGACACAGAAGCCAGAAAAACTGCTGGCCAAAATCATACTGGCCGGATCAGACGAGGGTGATGTAATATTCGACCCCTTCCTGGGATCGGGCACCACATCAGTCACTGCAAAAAAACTTGGGCGCAGATATTATGGTGTCGAGCTGGACCGCCACTACGCCGCTCTGACCGAAAAAAGGCTTGAGATGGCCGATGACAACAAAAAAATTCAGGGCTACAGCGATGGAGTTTTCTGGGAACGCAATTCACTGCGCTATCAGAAATAATGCCCTATAAAATAATCATTCAGAGGGTACCATATTTTTACACCACCTGTTCTGTGATCGATTCTTAATATCATACAACTTTTTACTGTCACGTAAGTCTAAATAATTGTTGAGGTCAGGAAAACAATTTTATTTTTTACGGAGGACAGTATGAAATCTGTATTATTTACACTTACCACGTGCGCCATGATATTTGGAAATGTCTATGCAAGACCGTTTTACGCCGGATATCTTTATTCGGAATATAATGAACCTTCAGCCGCAGCAAGTACTGAGGCGCTGTCAGAAAGCGCAACGGATATAACCGACAAAACAGAAGTCATCGAAGAGAATCTGATGGTGGGACTCAGATCGGAAAACACAGGACTCAGTACGAGCACCGCATATTATCTCGGTGAACTGAAATCCAGAAAAGCCGTCATAGACCTCATGAGAATGCTGCACAACAGTGATGATGAATCCGTCAGAATCCTCTCGGCTCTTTCACTCATCAAAATAGACGATGCCAGAGGAGTTTTTGCGGTGAAGAGAGCTGCTCAGTTCGACAAATCCCAACGCGTAAAACGTATGTGCGCTATCTTCTACAACAGCTGGAACGAAAATAAAACCAATGCTATTGAAAATGATGCTGAATGATTACCGGGCAACTTCAGCCAGTGTTTTGAGCACGAGTTTTTTATCTGTTTCTACGTCTACCAGGATTTTTCCCGGTTCTGAAGGCAGCACAAAACGTACCTGGCCGTTGCTGTTCTTTTTGTCTTTCAGCATCACATCATAGAGTTCGGCAGGTTGTATTTTATCGAATGGCAGCGCCGGGAAAAATTCCGAAAAATATTTACCATATTCGCGGTAGATCTTTTCAGTAATAATCCCAAGGTTGAACGACAGATCAACGGCACACTTCAGTCCTGCAATTACTGCCTGTCCATGCTTTACCTGATAATGCAGCACCGTTTCATATGCATGCGCAAATGTGTGTCCCAGATTCAGTATTTTTCTGAGGCCGCTTTCTCTTTCATCTTCCTGAACTACGGCGCTTTTTACAGTAACAGATTCACATACCAGTTTGCTCAGCACTTTCCTGTCTTTCTTAAGTATCAGCGCCTGGTTTTTCGCAATAAAATTGTAGAGGCTGCCGCCGGTAAGTATGCCGTATTTCAGTATCTCGCCCAGTCCGCACAGTAGCTCTTCCTGCGGGAGTGTATCGAAGAATTCTATATCTGCCAGCACCAGATCGGGCTGGTAGAATGTTCCGACCACGTTTTTCAGCTCCTCGAAGTCTATTCCTGTCTTGCCGCCGACTGATGAATCTACGGCTGCCAGCAGTGTAGTAGGCACCTGCAGGTACTGGACTCCGCGCATAAAAGTGGATGCGGCATATCCGGCCATATCGCCAACCACTCCCCCGCCGAAGGCGATGATCAGCGTGTCGCGTCCGTATCTATGGCTGAGCAGAGCCTGGTAAATTTTGTTCAGAGTTACGTGATTCTTGGATTCCTCACCGGGCTTAAACGAAAACATATTCAGCAGGCCTGTATGCCCCTCGAATGAGGAAAGTATTTTTTTCGAATGCAGCCTTTTAACTGTATCGTCAGTCACTATAAAAATATTGCGGTAGAGTTTGCGCCTTTCAATTTCCTTTTTCAGTGTTTTAATGATCCCTTCTCCGGTAATCACCTGATAGGATTTAGACGGTGTGGAAATCTCAATTTTTTTCATAAACTTTTTCTCAGCAATTTAACAATTTTATCTACTGTTACCCCGAGCGGATATTCATCGGTATTTATTATATAGTCTGCGCGCCTGTAGTAGGGTTCGCGCATATCGAGCAAATGGATTATGCGGTCCTTTATTTCTTCTTTTTTTACGCCGCTGATCTCTTCATTGAAAAGCGGCCGGTCTTTTTTATTCCTCAGCCGTTTGTACAGAGATTCCACAGAAGTTTTCAGATAGATAACTTTTCCGGTCTTCCTAAGTATCTCGATATTCTGTTCAAATGTAGCCGTTCCGCCGCCCAGCGATATCACTGCAAATTCAGACTTCGAAAGCAGCTGCAGTGTCTCAGATTCCTTCCGGCGGAAAAACTCTTCGCCTTCATCGCGGAATATATCAACAACTTTTTTCCCAATTTCCTCTTCAATCACTTTGTCCAGATCGAAAAATTCCCAGCCAAGTGTATTGGCCAGTATAGGCCCGATGGTACTTTTTCCGGAAGCCATAAAGCCATTCAGATAAATTATTTTCATTCGCCCGGTCTCTTTATATACTCTCAATTCATTGCATAGCGAATATAACAAATTTAATCGATCTTTGTGAAAAATTTATTCTCCCGTTAGCTTCACGGCTGCTGAAATCGGGCAAGATACTGCTTCATTTCCCGCTTCACTTTCGGTGACAGCACGAGCAGTGTGATCATGGTCGGTATCGACATAAGCGCATATGCGCTGTCAATTATGCCGACTACTTCTTCAAGTGAAATTACAGCTCCGAATACCAGCATGGCCAGGAAGAAATAGTTGTAATATTCTGCATATCTTGCGCCGAACAGGAAGTTGGTGCACTTGACCCCATAATATGAATATGAAAACATAGTGGAAAAAGCAAAACAGAACACCATTACCATCAGCAGGTAGTGCCCCATGCCCGGAATAGATGCCTGGAATGAATTCATCGCCATCTCGATACCCTGTATCTCGGTAACCCTGTACTGCCCGTTGATCAGAATGCCGAGCGCAGTAAGCGTGCATACGAGTCCCGAGTCTATGGAGGGAGCTATCATCGCTACCAGCCCTTCCCTGATCGGCTCCTTGTTTTTTGATGCACCGTGCATCATCGACGCCGTACCGACTCCGGCTTCATTAACAAATGCAGCCCTGCGCGCACCGATCACTATAGCCGAACCTGCAAGGCCGCCCATACCCGACTTAAACTCAAATGCTCCCTGAAATATTGACGCAAATACAGAAGGTATAACTTCCAGATTTGTCAGCACGATATATGCAACCAGTGCAATGTAGAATGCCACCATGGCAGGAACCAGTTTGGCAGCAACTTTCGAAATCCTTTCTATTCCGCCCAGTACAACCGCAGCCACAATGACGCAGATGATTACTCCAATGCCAAAGCGCAGCCCGAACGAATTTTCAATACCCATTGGTATCGTAAATACCGTAATTATTGCCTCGGTCAGCTGATTGGCCTGCATCAGGCAGAGTGTTCCGATAAGCCCGAACACCGAGAAAAATACGGCCATTGGCCTCCATTTCTTTCCCAGTCCCTCTGTGATCATCCACATCGGTCCCCCCTGGAATACTCCGGCTGAATCCTTTCCCTTATACATAATCGTCAGGCTGCCCTCGAAAAATTTTGTCGCCATGCCTACTACGGCACTCACCCACATCCAGAAAATTGCCCCGGGTCCGCCCATAGTAAGTGCTACGGCAACACCGGAAATATTGCCCATACCCACTGTGGCTGCAATTGCGCTTGCAAGCGCCTCGAAAGAACTTATTTGTCCGGGAGCGTCCATATCCTTTGCCTTGAATGAACGCAGTGCACGCAGATAATAACGGAAAGGTACGAATTCCGAATAAACCAGGAAATACAGACCGCCTCCGATCAATAGCAGGAACAGAGGCATTCCCCATATCCAGTTGCTGAAGTGAACTATCTGTTCACCGATGATCTGCCAGATACCACTCATATTGTTTCTACGGTTGTTAAAGATTTTGCAATATAAAAGATTTTTTTATAAGAATACATGGGTATGTAAAAAACATACAGTGCAAAATAGCGGTGCAGATGCGGAAGGTTTTAATTCTATGTGGTGTAAGCTGTGCAATTTCCGGAATGAAAAGCCTCTAATCCATAATTATCAAAGGTGAAGTGCAAGGCCCAGAGTAAATGTGACGCCGTCAACATTGATCTTGCTGTCAAATTCCGGTTGCGAGATCAATACTTCCTCACCCTCATAATTGATAGTACTGCTGTCATACCGGTTCCTGAGTTCAAATTCCGGATCCCTGAATTTCATTTCAGTTCTCACCGACAGATACTTTGTAATCATAAAATCGCTGGAGATAATTGCCTGTATCCCGTACGCAAATTTTCTTTCGGCGGTGCTGACAGATGCATCACCGAATTTCCTTATTCTGCTGCCGTAATAATACGCTGCACCGCCGCCCATATAGACCCTGAATCTTTCAGTGGAAAACGGCAGTTCATAATGCAGCGACAGTTCGAACGGTATGAGTCTGTACCCATCCTCCACTGCGAGTGTCTTCGTTCCGCGCGGCGTAAGCACTGTGATATTGCGGCCTGTTCTGGTTTCCTCTATTTTTTCACTGCTAAGACCGATAAGTATATTTTCCGTAAGATGGTAGCGCAGGTCGAGGGAAGGACTGAAAATCTTGTCTGCCGCGATATAATTGCTACGGACAATAATATCATCAGCATTCGGATAGAGGTACAGTTTTGAAGAGGTAGTGTAATTTGCGTTAACACTAATAATAAACCTTCCGGCCGCATTCTGTGCATTTAAGGCGGCAGTGTATAAAAGTAGTATAATTATTATTTTCCTCATTGTCCCTTACAGATATCAGTCATTAACAATAAAATAACCGAAATATAACGTAAGCACAAATCAAAAAAAAAGCCGCCCTGCATAGGACGGCTTTTTCAAAATCAGATCAGAGCTATATCATCTGAAGAAAAGTCTTCTGTTGTCAACGATCTTAGCGTCTTTTTTCAGCTGCTGCAGCCACTGAGAGAAGAAGTAGGATTTTTTCTCCTGCATCAGGTTATCTCTTACGCTGTTTCTCTGAATTGCATATGCAGCTTTCGAGAACGGATTCTTTTCAATCAGTTTAACTATATAGTAACCTCTGTAACCTTTGATAGGAGCGCTCACCTTATTGACAGGCAGTTTGAGTGCATTGTCTATAAATGCATAGTCGCGGCCGATTGAAGGCACACCTGACTGAGCTGTAAAGTTACCGGTCGTGTCGGTCTTTGCATACTGAGCATAACCGGATATAGCCTGCTCGAACGACTGGCCTGAATTGATGAGAGAAAGGATCTTTCCTGCTATGTCGCGGGCTTTTTCCATTTTCTTTTCTCTGAGCGCCTGCTGTCTTACAGAAGCTTTAACTTCTTCAAATTTTCTCACGCCGGGTTTTACGATTTCAGTTATCTTGGCAACTACATATCCAGCAGGAGTCTTGTATACTTCGCTGATATCATTAAGATCGCCGTCAAATGCGAACTGAACCAGAGCCTTATTGGCGCCGAGTCCGGGGATCCCGTAAGCGTCTTCGTTGAACGCGGGTGATTCCATAACTCTGTAGTTCATAATTTTTGCTTCGCCTTCAAAGTCATTTTTGTCAGCGAGGTACTGGAAGTCACCGGCCTTTGAGAATGCTTCTTCGACTGTGGAACCTGAAGCCTTCACACGGTTGACAATGCGTTCAACCACGAAATCATTTGCTGATTTACCGGTTACTTTTATTACATGATAGCCGTAGCTGGTTTTTACAGGAGCGACGACCTGTCCGACTGTACCGCCGAAAGCAGCATCTTCAAATTCCTTAACCATCTGGCCTTTACCAAAGTAACCAAGGTCACCGCCGTTCTTTGCGCTGGCAAAATCGGTCGAATTTTCTCTTGCCAGTTTAGCGAAGTCTTCACCGCCTTTAGCTCTGTTGTAGAGCGCTTCAGCTTTGGCTTTAGCTGCATTCTCATCCTGTCCGAAAGGAATCAGTATGTGTGCTGCCCTGACAAATGTTTCTTTTGATGGTGCTTTTGCGATCAGTTTGTAGACGCTGTAGCCTTCAAAGCTTGCAACCGGTCCTACGATGCTTCCCGGTGCGGCTGATGCCAGCAGAGCCGATGCAGCTGGAGTAAGCATATTCTGTTTCAGTGTATCTTTTGAATACGGCATCTCGGAATAAATTCCGACGTAGGATTTGAAGGAAGTAGTATCTGTTTTGAGTTTCTGAACTATTGCAGCAAGGTTATTCTGTACGGCAGCCGAATCCTGCTTTGAAGCAGTCTTGGCGAATACCACATATTTCAGTTTTCTCTGTGCATCCACCTTGAAATCATTCAGGTTGGCTTCGTAATATTTCTTCATGTCTTCTTCTGTCAGTCTGACCTGGTTGTCGGCTATTGTATTGACATCCACGGAGACATACTGTGCATTCATATTGACTGCCTGGTCGATGTAGCGTCTCTTGATCTGACCTTCGCCTACGTTGATAGAGGCGAACAGGTAGCTTTCGAGTTTTTCATTAAGGCGCATCTGGCGGACCTGCTCTTCAATTGCCAGAAGGACATCTTTTTTCTGCTGCATCAGTGTCTGAGTATAGAGCTGACGGTTAAAGCGGCCTGTTGAATCGGTGAACTGGCTTCTGAGGAAATCGGGCGGATTTGCGCCGAAAATAATTTCTCTTACTTCCTCATCTGAAACCTTAATTCCGAATTTTTCGATCTGTTCTTTGATCAGCTCCTGATTGACCATGGTCTCCCAGACCTGATCGTTGAAGGCATCCATCTGGTCTTCATCAATATCCTGCCCGGTCTGAGCTTTTTGTCTTTCCTTAGCCTGTTCCAAAAGTGCAGAATACTGCTGATATGAAATATCAGTGCCGTTAATGCTTCCAACGTTATTCTGTCTCTGGCCGAATATCTCCAGTACTCTTGAATCAGAAAGTACCATAAAGAGAACAAAAATTCCGCCAACCGTAATAATGAATGCCGGAGCAAGACTCCGCATCTTGGCCATCATAGCCATACTTACCTGCCTCCCAAACCACGCTGATGCGCAATTTTGAATTATTTAAATATATTTATCCAATTAATTACATTCAGAAATGCAAATTTAGGCACACTAATAATCAAATGCAATTACTTTTATGTCCTAAATTTACGTATTTTTAATGAACTATATATCAATATTATATTCGAAATGAAAGATAATCTGAAAAAACCGCAGATTCTGAAGGCAGCTTTCAGAAGGTTTGCCAGACACGGACTGCTGAAAACCACGGTCGAGGAAATAGCCCGCGATCTCAGGATAGGAAAGGCTACAATATACCATTACTTCAGCTCCAAGGAAGATATTTTCTACGAAGTATTAAATATAGAGATTGATAAGTTCATTGCAGAAATTACCGAAATATTTGACGATCCTGAGGCGGGCAGGACAGATAAGTTTCTTTCATATTTTGCTATAAAGGAGAATATAAAAGAAAGATACGTGCTGATCTACGAGCTGCTGACGCTGGTATTCAGGGATAACGTGCTGGAGAAAGACGGCGAACTGCTGAGATGCCTCCTCGAAAAGGAAGAAAATGCAGTACAGCAGTTCCTGAAAAAAAAACCGGGCGGAAAACTTCCCGACCGCTCTCTCGTTGTATTTATGGTATATCAGACCTGGGGACTGGCACTGACGAGCAAGTTTGAGGATTTTGCGTCCCGCGAGGAGCCGCTCGAAAATGACGGCATACTGAACCGTGTTTTTGAACAGCTGCTGGAACAATAATCTTCAATTCTGAATTTTGAATTCTGAATTTTGAATTGATCAACACACCGCCCGTAGTCGAAATGGATGTACCATTGGGACTAATCCCAGTGCTGTATTACTATTAAATCCCCTCTCGAAAGGAGTGGAGCCCCGATATCGGGGAGACGGGGTGTGTCCATATGAGTATATCTGTAATAACTATAATTATGTACTGGCCTTAATTCAAAATTCAGAATTCAGAATTCAAAATTTATGCATCCTCCTCTTCCCCGCCTTCAACTTTAGACAGATAGCCTTCATACCTGTGCTTGATCATTTCGGCTTCAACTATAAAATAAACATTCTCGGCTATATTGGTGGAATGGTCGCCCAGCCTTTCGAACGCATCGTACATAGTGTACAGCTGCACTGCAGTATCTATATAAGAGCTGTCGCGTTTCATTATTTCAATCAGCTTTTTCTGGTTGTTCCTCGTAAGTTCATCCAGTCTGTCATCGGCAGCGAGCACTTTTTTTGCCAGTGCGGGGTTATTGTCGACAAATGAGTCAATTGATTCGCGCACCATTTCCATTGCAGCTGAAGATGTTTCAGCAAACCCGGCTTCGTCGAAGAATGCCGGCTTCTCCCTGAATTTTTCAGCTCCGGCCGCTATATTCACTGCCAGGTCGCCCATGCGCTCGAGGTTGTTGTTTATAGTAAGTGCGCTCATTATCAGGCGCAGGTCCATAGCTACCGGCTGGTTCAGCGCAAACAGCTTCATACAGATCTTATCTATCTTAATGTCATATTTGTCGACCTTATTGTCCCGCTCAATTACCAGTCCTGCCAGCTCAGTATTGCCCTCCAGCACGGATCTTATGGCAAATTCCACCTGTTCGTCTACCAGGCTGCACATTTTTATCAGACGGGTTTTTAATTTGTCGATCTGCTGTTCAAAATGTCTTTCCATTTATTATCCTCTTTGTATTATCATTCTTGTTGGATCTTGTAGCCCCGGTATCTCATCCAAATCTGCCGGTAATGTAATCCTCGGTCTGTTTGACAGAAGGGCCGGTAAATATCTTAGTGGTTTTACCGTATTCTATCAGTTCACCCATATAGAAGAACGCCGTATAGTCGCTTACCCTGGCGGCCTGCTGCATGTTATGCGTAACTATTGCGATAGTATAGGTATGTTTCAGTTCAAACATCAGTTCCTCTATCTTGAATGTTGAGATGGGATCCAGCGCGCTGGCCGGTTCATCCATGAGAAGCACTTCAGGTTTTACAGCCAGAGCCCTGGCGATGCAAAGGCGCTGCTGCTGTCCGCCTGAGAGACTGAGTGCATTGTCTTTCAGGCGGTCTTTCACCTCATCCCATATTGCAGACTGACGCAGTGTAGTTTCAACAATTTCATCCAGTGCAGATTTATCCTTTATGCCGTTGAGCCTGGGTCCGTATGCAAGATTGTCGTATATCGATTTTGGGAACAGGTTCGGTTTCTGGAATACCATTCCCACCCTTTTCCGCAGCTGCACTATATCCGTGCTTTTATCATATATGTCGGCACCGTCTATCAGCACTCTCCCATCGATACGCACGCCGCTTATAAGATCGTTCATTCTGTTCAGAGTGCGCAGAAAGGTAGACTTTCCGCAACCGGAAGGACCGATAAATGCTGTAATCCTGCCGGCATAAATATCCAGACCTATATCCTTCAGCGCCTGTTTTTCGCCGTAATACAGGTTCAGTGAATTTACCTGTATTTTTTTTGTCCTGGCAGCTTTCGGTTTCGGTGCGTCAGGGAGGGCATTGCCGGCACTGACCTGAACCACTCCGTCTGTCTCAGAAGTATTTATTTCTCCGGTTTCACTTTCCTCAATTTCTTTTTCTTCTCTTTCCATCTCTGCCTGATCTGTTGTATAATACATATTTAGTCAGCTCTGTTGTAATTTACTTTTATAATTTTTACAGTTTAAATATATACTTTCCTTCTGATACCCGGTGTTAAGTCTGTGTTAAGTTTGAATGGAAAATTTTCTGCCTGAATCCTATTGCTGCAGGCTGCATCATATGTAATAAATAA